>NZ_JABDVY010000001.1:0-669824 GCF_019685025.1 Rhizobium sp. NZLR8
CCGGTAGCTCGTCAGGCTCATAACCTGAAGGCCGCAGGTTCAAATCCTGCCCCCGCAACCAATCCTTCCATGATCAAACACACAATACCCAAAAACCCGCCTCATGGCGGGCTTTTGCGTTTACGGGGCGACGGTGAAATCAGCACACGACAGCAAGATTGTCAGTCCAAACCATTCCGAGCCAGGAATTCCCCTGCTTGAATTGTCTCCAAGGCATCCGCCGTCTCCCTGAAGTACGGCAAGGTTTGCCAGAGAGTGCGGTCGCCGACGATATAGAAGCGGCGCTTCGCGCGTGTCAGCGCCACGTTCAACAGGTTCGGCTTGGATGCGGCCCAGGCTGCGGCTCCGCTATGATCGGCATCGGCGCCGAGAACCATGAAAACGATGTCTTCCTCCTTGCCCTGGAAGGTATGCACCGTGCCTATCCTTTCCCGCAGCCACCTGGACAGTCTCGATGGAGGGGACCGCATATTTCCGTTCCGGTCCATCCATGCTGCATGGGCCAGAGCCTGCCTCAGGCTGTTCTTGACCTCCTTGAACGGCGAGATGATATAGAGATCCGGCAATGCGCCATTCCGGCGATATGTGGCAGTGAGGACGTTGACGATGAAGTCCGTCTGTTCTGCAACGGTCTGTTTGCCCGCGACCCTACCCCTGACGTCGATCCAGGCGCTGTCGCCATAAAACGGCGGTGCGTCGCCAGCAGGGCGGCGCTTCTCCAGCCCGAATACCATCTTGTTCTGATAGGCGATCCGGTTGGCAAGGCCGAACATCGGATCGATGCAGCGCCGGTGCACCCGGAGAGGACAGCCGATCCAGAGTCCATCCGCTTCCTCGCCGGGGACTGTCGTTCCGTAGCGGTTTGCGGCATCGGCCAGCATCTGCACCGACGCCCGGTTCGGTGAATATTGTCCTGTCGCCGTGTGGGCTGAGAGAGACGAAGCGGCGGTGATCAGCGCGCTCGGAAGTGTAAAGACCGGCTCGATCTGCTGGGGATCGCCGATCGCCATGACACGGCGCCCCCGCAGCAGGGCTCCGACCGCCGCTTGCGGCACCGCCTGACCCGCTTCATCGATAAAGACCCAGCCGATCGAACCAGCTTCGAGCCCGCGGAATTGCCGGGCGAAGGAGGCAAATGTTGTCGAGACGATAGGAACGATCATGAAAAGGCTTTGCCAGATCGACACAATGTGCTCCCCATCGACGGGGCTATTGTTGGAAAGCAGTTTGCTGATGGCGACAATGTTTCCACCAAAACCCCCGCCCTTCCTGCCAACCTCCGCCAGCCATGCTTCATGCAGCGTCAATGCTGCTTCCAACAATGCCGAGCGCAGACCTGCCAGTTCGTCCTGATGCCACAGGCCGTCGATCTGGAACTGGTCGGTCTCGAGATCGGCGAGACGGTCGGGTGCGGCAGGATGATTGAAAATTTCCCCCAGACGGTCGAATTCACTTCTTTTCCTGGACCAGATTTTCCGCCGAGACCGCAGTGCCTGTTCGGCCCGTTCATGCTTGAGCAACGCCTGTTCCAGCTGAGGTTCATGGATTTTCGCAAGATGGTCCTCGCATTCTGCCAGTGCCTTGCGCAATTCCAGCTGCCGACGCGCATTGGCGCCGACGTCTTGCCGATGCTGCCGGGTAGAGTTGCTCGGCAGCGCTCGCTCCCACCACGCAGGCGCGCTGCGGTCGAGCAGCTGTTCTTCCTCCTTCAGACCCGACAATCCTTCGCGGAGACGCAGCATTTCGGCCGCCGCCGTGTCGCAACGGCCCTGCACGCCCCGGAGTTCGGCGGCGGCTTCCCCGACCCCTTTAAGCGTCTCGCTGCAGAACGTATCCTCTGACACCCCGGCGATGTCGTCATAGAGATCGGCATAGCGTGCATATTGACCGATCTTGTCAAGAACCAGGGCATCGGCGTCATCAAAGGCCGTTGATGCTTCGGCGAAACTCGGCCCCTCGTAACTCTTAAGCCATTCCCAGATGGTCTGCGGCCTGGCCGCGCCGGACCAGCCGGGATTCGGCCTTTCGGTGATTTCCATGAAGGCGAAACGTTCCTTGAAGGCGCGACGGTTCCTGGAGTTGCCGAGCGCGCAGGCGATCAGCCCCCACGGACGGTCGCCGTCGGAAAGCTTGACGGCGGCACCATTGTCCTTCTGACAAGCGACCTTGTGCGCGACCGTCTGCAGATAGTGGAAGGAAGACGCCCTGGCGATCGAGCTTCGCTTGGGAAGGTCGCGCGAAATATTATCCACGGCGGCATTGTTGGAGGAGGCGACGACCATTTCGAAACCGGTAAGGGCCGGGATCAGTGCCGATATCGTGGCGGTGCTCCGGTCTGCGAAGATGGCGCGGCGCGCTGGTCCGTCGAAGGCATCGCGCGCCGTCTTCAAGGAGGAGAGCACGCGGGCGCGCCGAACGATATTATCCGCGAACAGATCGCGAAGCAGCGTCGTCTTTCCCGTCCCCGGCGGGCCGTTGACCGAAAACAGTCCGGTTTTCGAAAGCTCGCCGATGGCCGAATTGATCGCGAACTGCTGCATGAGGCTCATCGCGTGATAAGGTTCGCTGAGCCAGCGTCCGCGGTTGATATTTCCCGGATGCAAGGCCCGAACGATCGCCTGGCGTCCGTCCGCCGTATAGAGGTCGATCCGCTTCTCCTGCGCAAGCGGGGTGAGATATCGCCTGAGCGGCTCGGGAATATCGCCGTGTTTGACGCGCATCATCGCCCGCTCGATATCCTCGATGAAGAAGCTGTTCAGGATACCGATCTCTTCTTCAACGCTTGCACTGTCATCCTCCTCATCCTCGGCATCGGGCGCATGGCTCTCCTGCTGAGGCGGCAGCGACAGGACTTCAGGCCTTTCCGCCTTGTCTTTGTAGCGTATCTCAACGGCGGCGATGGGCATCTCCCGAGGCGAGGCAAAGCCGGCCCAATCGCAGAGCAATTCATGCAGCGTCAGAATCTCGCCGGCGTCGATCGGTTGATCGTCTGTGTCCCCGAAGGATGGCGATCTCAAATGCCGCTGCGCCCGAAAATTTTGAAGCAGTTCCGATAGCTGCCGCTTGCAGTCGGCAAATGCCTCGTAGCTGAGCGAGGAGAGGCCGGATTTCTGCACGCGACCCAGAGCCCAAGGAAGCGTGGAGACCGAAAATGTCTCGAAGATCGGCTGTCCCAAGGGCGTGAGCTGCAGGCTGGCAAAGCAGGTATCGCCATCGAGATCGCCGCGCTCGGCATCCTCATATTCGGCGATATCGGCTGCAACGCTATCGAAGCGCCTGCGGATGTCGGTGACTTCGGATTTGCTGAAGACGCCGAGGAACAGCGTAAAACCCGTGATCTGCTTCCCCTCGGGGATCGCGGGACGGCGGAGTGATGCACCGTCATCTTCAAGCGTCCTTGCATGCAGCCAGAAGACACTTCGGCCCTCACCTGTGACGACACGACTGGATAGATCATAGGGAATGAAGAACTCGATCTTGTGCCAGAAATCGAGAATGGCCAGAAGCCGTTCTCTTTCGGCGCCATCTGCATTGGTCTGCATGAGTTCCTACTGAGGAGTTGCAAAATAGGCTTGCACCTCTTTTAGCAACGATCGCAGCTCAAAATCAAAGACCATGGCGACTGCGCATTCAGGAAGCGCCCAAACGCATTTTTGCGCAACCGGCGAAAATCCCGTCAATGCAGACGCGGCCGGCGTCGCTTGCTGAGCTGCCGTCCCCGATTCCAGCGGAGGACAGTCTCCTGCGCGACGTCGGTCTTATGAGGAGCTGGCTCGACGCTCGTGCGGATCCGTTCGAGGGCTGCACTTGCCTTGGCCGCATAGTCGAGTGCGGCCGGATCGTCCGAATGCACATCCTGGATCGCAGCGAAGACTGCCTCCGCTTCGCCCAATCGCTTGTTGGCCGCAAGGGCAATGCCCCGTTTGTAATGCGCCTGGATGAGATGTGGCCCGATCTCTCCGACCTGGCGGAAAGTTTCGGCGGCCAGGTCATCTTGATGCAGGGCAAGCGCTCGCCGCTGGGCTGAGAGCAACCATTCGATGGCTGCCCGCCTCGTACACGACACTCCATGCAGGACGAAAATATAACAATCTGTACTGAAATATTACATCAAGCTCTGATCTATATTGGGAGCAGATATAACCTCGAAGTACCCATCACAGTAAAAATACAACCAAAGCTTAGTATATTATCGTTTTTTGCCCGCTAAAACTAATCACTTTGGGCCATTTCCTTCCCTCTCAATCCGTATTAACATAATTAAGAAATGTCTAAAAAATAAAGCGGTGACATCAAGGGCCGGCATTTCATACTATTTAATACCCGCCATCGCTCCAAGTTTGAGTAAAGTGTAACGCTACGGGAGGCGTATATGTTCATGACAGGCTCAGGGATGGAGAATACTGACCAGGGACGGAAGTTGGATTCATCTGGAAATACTATACTGGTGGTTGCCAAGGCGGATCTGTTTTCGGAATGCATGGTAGAAGCTCTGGCAAAGAAATTTCCGAACTGTGAAGTGGCAAGCATAACGAGCACAAAGCCGATGCTGGAAAAGGATACCAGCGATATAAAGCTCGTTTTATTCTATCATATACCGGCGCCGGAGCTTCATGAAGCACTGCAGGCTGCCCGCGAAAACCATCCGGAGACCTCCGTCGGACTCGTCGTCGAGGCGATCGATATGCTCGAACCCTATGTCAGCCGGCTGGTGGAGGCAAGGATCATCGATGGCGTCCTGCCGCTCAACCTGCGTCTCGATGTCTTCATGGCCGCAGTGGATCTACTGATGAAGGGCGGCGAACATTTTCCCTCAGCACTTCTCAATCGCCTCACCAACAAGAACGCCCAACTGGAGCCCTCCCTCTATCAGACAAAGTCGGTCGATGCGGCACGCAGCAATGCGCTGAAGCTGAGACGCGACAGCATCTCCAGTTTGACCACCCGGGAGGTTCAGATACTGGATCTCATCTGCAAGGGCACGCAAAACAAGATCATCGCCGACAAGCTGCATCTATCAGAAAACACCGTGAAGGTTCACGTCCGCAATATCTACAAAAAGATGAACGTGCGAAACCGCACGGAAGCTGCGTCCCGCTTCTTCAATGAGCATCCCGCCGGCGATGACGACATGTCCGGCCGGTGGCGCAACTGATCGAAACGCGTATCGCGATGTTGGGCGACATGCTTTAACGCTGTCGCTTCAGATCGAGGGGCGCGCGAAGCAGTGCGACTTCTGTCCGAAGCCGCTTGGCGAGCAGATATAAGGCGCTGAGCCGTGATAGGCGACGTGAACCGTTGCCGCAGCAGGGCGCTCGGGCCGATCTGCCGGATAGGTATAGTCTTTCGAGACACGCGGCGCCTCGACCACGACGACACTTTTTTTCGCGACGACGGCTATGTCGTCGTCAGCGACCGCACAGGCACTCGGTCCGATCGCCATAAGCGTCGTTCCCCAGGCGAACATCGCAAAACGAAATAGACGCCAGCCTTTCGGCTGCGCTGCATCTTGTTTTTTCAACATAGCAAAACCCCTCGCACATGGCGCTTCCGGATGCAAGACCGGTCGCGCAATCCGGCGCGGCCAACCTTACTCCTTTCTTCTACATCTGCTGTATTGAGTGAGGCTTAAGCGACCTCAGGCTACCCGTGGCGCGTGAGAAGCAGGAATAAAATGATTAATCATTTATTATTCTGAAGAATAGTTGCGTAGTTATTTTGGATAATCAGAATTTTTGAAGTTGACGTCAGCTGTAATCGTCTTATTGTTTAAATAGTAATTCAGTCATCCGAAGAATAACTAAAAAGTTATTCGTATTGAGATAGTCGATACAATGAATATCCAGCCGGATGAGGAGACATGCAGTGCATAACTAAATCAAAAGACTAAATACATGGGAAGGAGTTTGTAATGCGTAGTTTCGTTCCCAGCGAAGGAAATTCTGAGGTAACTCGTATACCGGTGCTCAGGCAACTGGGCACCGCTCTTGTCAATGGTGGGGCCGGCTTCCTCGGTTCACATCTCTGCGAAAGGCTGCTGCAGCGTGGCCACCGCGTCATCTGCCTCGATAATTTTTCGACCGGCCGCCGAGTGAATGTCGATCACCTCGCCGCGAACGCCCGTTTTCACATGGTCGAGCACGACGTTCGCCAGCCTTTCGATATCGAAGCGTCGCTCATCTTCAACTTTGCCTCGCCCGCCTCCCCGCCCGATTATCAGCGGGATCCTGTGGGAACATTGCTCACCAATGTGCTCGGCGCCGTCAACACCTTGGATTGCGCCCGCAAGACCGGTGCTGTCGTCGTTCAGTCGTCGACATCGGAAGTCTATGGCGACCCGAGCCAGAGCCCGCAGCAGGAATCCTATTGCGGCAATGTCAACCCGATCGGACCGCGCGCCTGTTACGACGAAGGCAAACGCAGCGCCGAAACCCTGTTCTTCGACTATCACAGGACCTACGGCGTCGACATCAAGGTCGGCCGCATCTTCAACACCTATGGGCCGCGCATGCGTCTGGATGACGGCCGGGTGGTCTCCAATTTCATCGTGCAGGCCCTGCGCAATGCAGACCTGACGATCTACGGCGATGGTCAGCAGACCCGCTCTTTCTGCTATGTCGACGATCTCGTCGAGGGATTCCTGCGTTTCTCGGCCGCCGGCAACGCCTGCCACGGTCCAATCAACCTCGGCAACCCCGCTGAGATCACCGTTCGCCGCCTGGCGGAAATCATCCGCGACCTGACAAATTCCCGTTCCCGGATCGTTCACCTGCCTGCGGTCACCGACGACCCCCGTCAGCGCCGGCCGGATATTTCCCGAGCCTTGGCCGATCTTGGCTGGCAACCCCGCATCGGCCTCGAAGCCGGCCTGGCGCGCACCGTCGATTATTTCGACGGGCTGCTCGCCGAAACCGAGAAGGCGGAGGTCGTATGAGATGCCCCGCTACATTCTGGTTACCGGCGGCGCCGGTTTCATAGGCAGTCATATCTGCAAAGCGTTGTCGCGCGCCGGCATGATCCCGGTTACCTACGACAATCTCTCGACGGGACATGCCGACAGCGTCCGCTGGGGGCCGCTTATTCGGGCCGAGCTAGCCGACGCCGCCACGCTGCGCCGGACCCTTGCCGAGTTTTCGCCTGATTGCGTCATTCATTGCGGTGCCAATGCCTACGTCGGCGAATCCGTCGAGATGCCCAGGAAGTATTACCGAAACAACGTCGTCGGCAGTCTGACGCTGCTCGAGGCCTGCCTCGACCAGGATATCAACCGGATCGTCTTTTCGAGCAGCTGCGCCACCTATGGCGTTCCCGCCTCGTTGCCGATACGCGAGGAAAGCCCGCAGCTGCCGGTCAACCCCTATGGTCGCACAAAACTGATCTTCGAGATGGCGCTCGAGGATTTTGCCGCCGCCTATGGCATCCGCTTCGCCGCCCTGCGTTATTTCAACGCGGCCGGCGCCGATCCGGAGGGTGAGCTTGCCGAGCGCCACCAGCCGGAAACCCACCTAATCCCCCGCGCCCTTCTCGCTGCCGCCGGCAGGCTGGAGAGGCTGGATATCTTCGGCACCGACTATGCGACCGAGGACGGAACCTGCGTGCGCGACTATATTCACGTCAGCGATCTCGCGCAGGCGCATCTTGCCGCCGTCAATCATCTGATGGCCGACGGCGGCTCGCTCAGCGTCAATCTCGGCTCCGGTCGCGGCACCTCGGTGCTCGAGATCCTCGAAGCCATCTATCGCGCGACCGGCCGTGAAGTCCCCGTCCGCTATCGCCCCCGCCGGGCCGGCGATCCGCCGATCCTCTTTGCCAACACGGCGAGAGCGAAGGCGGAACTCGGCTTCGCTCCCACCCTCTCGGATATCGATACGATCATCCGTACCGCCGGCCCGACCTTTGGACTGGAGATGACAGCGTGAGCAACGTTTCGCAAATCGGCCACGGCGTCAGTACGGCTAAAGCCGCCACCGCGGATGCATTCGAGCCTGTTTTTACCGGCTGGAACCGCGTCGCCTATGGTTTCGGCATCCTTTGCTGGCTGGCCGCACTTGGGTTTTTCTGGATCTGGTGGTGCCAGTCCGCCCATATCATTTCCTGGACCGCCTTTGTGCTCATTACCCTCGTACTGGGCTGGATCACGCTCGTGCCGGCCTATTTCATCCTGATCTTTCTCGATGCGAGGACGATCAGCCCCCGCGCTCCGCTGCCGGAAGGGCGAGTGGCGATGGTCGTCACCAAGGCGCCGTCCGAGCCTTTTGCCGTCGTTCGCGCCACGCTTCAGGCAATGCTCGACCAGACCGGCGTCGAGTTCGATGTCTGGCTGGCCGACGAGGATCCTTCCGAGGAGACCAGGCGCTGGTGCGCGCAGCACGGCGTGCTGATCTCCACCCGAAAGGGGGTGGCGGAATATCATCGCGCAAGCTGGCCGCGCCGGACGCGATGCAAGGAAGGCAACCTTGCCTATTTCTACGACCATTTCGGCTATGAGCGTTATGATTTCGTCGCCCAGTTCGACGCCGATCATGTGCCGACGCCGACCTATCTCCGTGAAATCCTGCGCCCCTTCACCGACCCTGAAATCGGTTATGTCTCCGCGCCGAGCATCTGCGATGCGAATGTCGGTACGAGTTGGGCCGCGCGCGGCAGGCTCTATGCCGAGGCCAGCCTGCACGGTTCGCTGCAGACAGGTTACAACAATGGCTGGGCGCCGCTCTGCATCGGTTCCCACTATGCCGTTCGCACCGCCGCACTTCGCCAGATCGGCGGCCTCGGCCCGGAACTCGCCGAAGACCATTCGACGACGCTGATGATGAATGCCGGCGGCTGGCGCGGCGTCCATGCCGTCGATGCGATCGCCCATGGCGACGGCCCGGCGAATTTTGCCGATCTCGTCGTCCAGGAATTTCAGTGGTCGCGCAGCCTCGTCACCATTCTGCTGCAACATTCCAGCCGCTATGTCGTCCATCTGCCATGGCGACTGAAATTTCAGTTCGTGTTCTCGCAGCTGTGGTACCCGCTGTTTTCCGCCTTCATGGCCGTAATGTTCCTGCTGCCGGTTGCCGCCTTGCTGACGGGCCACGTCTTCGTCGACGTCACCTACCCGGATTTCCTGCTGCATTTCCTACCCATATCGGTGGTACTGACGCTGTTTTCCGTATTCTGGCGGGCGACGGGAACCTTCAGGCCGCATGATGCGAAACTTTTCGGCTGGGAGGGGCTGGCCTTCATCTTCCTGCGCTGGCCGTGGTCGCTCGCCGGCAGCCTTGCGGCCGTTCGCGATCATATCTCCGGCTCCTTCGTCGACTTCCGCATCACCCCGAAGGGAAAACAGCAGCAGCATTCTTTGCCGCTGCGCGTCGTCGCCCCTTATATCGCGCTCGCCGGGCTTTGCGCCGTCGCCATGGCGCTTGCCAGCGAGGTCGCTGCCGCTCAGGGCTTTTACATTTTCGCCGCGATGAACCTCTCGATCTATCTGTTGCTAGCGATACTGATCGTCGTTCGCCATGCGATTGAGAGCAGTCTGCCGCTGCTGCCGCAATCGCACGGGCTACGGCTTGCGACTGCCATGGGGCTTGCGATCTGGGTTACCGGCGGCATGCAGCTGGGCAGCCATGGCCTCAGCAGCCTCGAAGCTCTTTCCCATGGCCAGCCATTCATCAGTTTCACCGAATCACAATTTGCCGTCGCCGGTGCCGGCCTCGGCGGCGGCAAGACCAGGATCACCAAATTTCGTCTCAAATGGAATGGGTTCGGCAACATGGGACGGGACGAACAGGGTGTGTAGCCGGCAGTCCGGCAAGTGTCGAACAGGAGGATGTAATGTGTATCGGATCGAAACTTTATGGAGCAGCCCTTGCTCTCAGCCTGTGTCTGCCGGTGGCGGCACATTGCGCCGAGGCAGCTGGCAAGAAGGCGCCGACGCCGCTCAGCGCCTATGAGCTCTACCGCATCTACGGCGACAAGACCTGGATCTGGAACACCGGCGGCGGTCGTTTCGTCGATGACGGCCGGCGGTTCGTCGCCTGGACCAATGACAAGGGCAAACAGTCCTTCGCCGAAGGCACGTGGGTGGTCGACGATCTCGGCCAGCTCTGCATGCGCGCCACCTGGACGAATGCAGAAGGTGCGGCCCGCGCCAGCACCTGTTTCGGCCATCGCAAAATCGGCAACACGATCTATCAGCGGCGCCAGCCGGACGGCAATTGGTATGTCTTCCGTCATGCGTCGGTGCGCGGCGATGACGAGTTTGGCAAGCTCGTTCCCATGGATTCGGTCAGTGCGAAAGCGCGTGACCTGAAGCAGGTCCTGCTGAGCCAGGAAGTAGCCCGAAAAGGAGGGTGAGCCATGAAGAAGCTACTGAAAAAAAACCTCTCGACTGCAGCGATAGCGGTGCTGCTGCTGTGTGTCGCCGATATGCCGGGCCGAAGCGAGATGCAATATGCGGGCATTGCCCCGAACCCGGCTGCAGGCGTCCAGACGATCATCGACAAACGCCCCGTTCTTCATGCCGACGGCATCAAGTTCGGCGCCTATGATCCAAATGGTGATTTTGGCGCACAATCGAATGTCGCGACCGAAGCCCTGTTCCTGCCTTGGGAGGACGTCGATCTGGAGACGCTACGCGTTGCCGATGCCTACGCGCAGGCCAGAGGCCGCAATCTGCTGATATCGGTTGAGCCGTGGTCCTGGGATGTCGACTGGCGGCTGACCTCCGGCCAGCTTCGTCAAAAGGTCCTGCGCGGCGATTACGATGTCAACATGCGTGCGATCGCGCAGATGATATCCCAGCTGAAAAGTCCGGTGATCATTCGCTGGGGCCAGGAGATGGAGGACAAGTCCGGGCGGTTTTCGTGGTCCGGATGGAACCCGCGGGACTATATCACGGCCTACAAGCGCATGATGGATATCGTCCGCCAAGAGGCGCCGGGCACTAAGCTGATGTGGTCGCCGAAGGGCGAGCCAGGCTTGCAGGACTACTATCCCGGTGATGATTATGTCGATCTCGTCGGGCTCTCGGTCTTTGGCCTGGAACGCTACGACGAGCTTGCCTACACCAAGCATCGGACGTTTTCGGAAGCGCTGAAGCAGGGTTACGATCTCGTCGCCGGCTACGGAAAGCCGATCTGGGTGGCGGAGCTCGGCTATCAAGGCGGCGACGCCTATGTCAGGCCCTGGATCGAAACCGCGACGCTGAAGCAGAGCGCCTTTCCGAACCTTCAGGAAGTCGTCTATTTCAACGACCGGGATGTGCATGCCTGGCCGTTCGATCTCGGCCGGCCGGACTGGCGCGTCGTCGAAGGCCTGGCCAACTGACCGCCCGGAAAGGAGAGAGGCCCGCCGGGGTTTGCGGGCCTCTCCTCTCATGTCGGGCGATCGATCATCCTTTGATCGTCGCCTTACCCTCTTCGATGAGCCGGCTTGCCGCATCGGCGGGCAAAATCCGTTCGAAGGCGAGTTCGTCACAGATCGGGCGCAGCACGCGCTGGTCGAACTGGGTTGCGCCCATCGGCACCGGCGGCGGATATTCGCCGACCTGATCCTTGAGAAGATTGACGTATTTGACTGTTTCCTGCTCCGTCGGGTTGAGCTGCGGTAGAATGGCTTCGCGCACGGACGGGGACATCGGCACGCCGCGCTCGACGCCGAGAATCTTGCCGGCCTCGATATCGTTGACGAAGAAGTTGATGAATTTCGCGGCTGCCTCGCCGTTCTTTGTCGTGGCGCCGAGGCTCCAGATAAGCGCGGGACGGTAGTAGTGGCCCGACGGCCCACCCTTCTTTTCCCGCGGCAGCATGGTGATGCCGAGCTTGTTCTTGATGATCAGCTGATAGCCGACCATTTGATTGGAATAGGCCATGCCGATCACCGATTTGCCGATACCGAGGCAATTGGTGTCGATGGTGTTCTGATCGAGCGTCTGGACGTCGGCAGCAACGGTGCCCCCCGCTTTGCGAAGCTTCTCCCAGTAGTCGAACCATTCGGTGGCATCGTCGGCTGTGAAGCCGAGCCCGACGCTTTCCTTCGCAAAGAGGCTCTTGCCGCGCTGGCGCAGCCAGGCGTCGAACACATAGGCATAGCGTGCGGCATAGGGGCCGCCGCTCTTGCCGGAGGACTTGGCGAGTTCTACGGCGAGCTTGGCATACTCGTCCCAGGTGAGGTCGGGTGTCGGCAACGGGATGCCCGCCTTTTCGAATTCGACCGTGTCGAAGAACATCGAGAAGGAGTTGAGGCCGAGGCCGACACCATAGAGTTTGCCGTCGATGGTGGTCAGTTTCAGCATGTCGGCGCCGAAGGACTGGACGTTCAGGGTCGAAGGCAGGAATTCGTCAAGCGGCATGCACGCGCCGCGCTTGGAATAGTCGGAGATCGTTCCCGGCTCGAGCTGGAAGACGTCGGCGATCGAGCGGCCGGCCATCTGCGTTGCGAGTTTGGTCCAGTAGCCGTCGCCCGAAAGCGATTCACCGACGATCGTGACGCCGGGCGTCTTCGCTTGGTAGAGCTTGGCGACTTCGAGCGTGCGCTTGGCGCGGTCGTTCGACCCCCACCACATGGCGCGCAGCGACGCGTCCTCGGCAAAAGCCGGAATTGCGCTTCCCGCGCCGAAGGCGAGGCCGGCGGCTGCTCCGGCTGAACCCATCAGAAATGAACGGCGGTTGACCTGCATGATATCCTCCTCCTTGTCGCAACATGCCCGCTACCATCCTCCAACGGCGTTGGCGTGCATTTTGCAATAGAGTACGCAAAAAAATAATTATTGCAATAAATAACGTTTATCTTGCAAATTTGCATAATTTGCATAAGGTTTGCCCATGAATGAACAAAAAACCAACGACCAAGAAACCAACGACCAAAAAATCAGACGGCCGCGTCAGGCCGATATCGCTACATTGGCCGGCGTCTCCGTCTCCACGGTGTCGCGTGTGCTCGCCAACGAACCCGGCATCAGCGAAACCGTGCGCCGCCAGATCTTGAAGGTGGCGGCCGAGCACGGCTATCCGGTGAAATCTGCGACCGAAGCCGTTGCCGGCGGGCTGGCGCTCATTGCCAGCGACGGCGTCACCGGCGGTCTCAGCGTCTTTTATGAAGCGATCGTCGAGGGCCTGCGCGCCGGAGCCGCCGAAGCCGGCATGCCCTTCGAGATCCGGATGGTTCGCGAGGATCGCATCACGCCGGACGCCGTGCGCGACTATATGCAGGCAGCAGATGCCGAGGGTCTCTTTCTGGTCGGCATCGACCCGAACGAGATGCTGCGTGACTGGCTGCAGGGCACCATGACGCCGGCCGTGCTCGTCAACGGCACCGATCCCAGAATGCAGTTTGATGGCGTTTCGCCGGCTAATTTTTTCGGCGCCTATGAAGCGACCAGCCGAATGATCAAGGCCGGCCATCGCCGCATCCTGCATCTGAGCGGCTCGCACCGCTATACTATCCGGGAGCGTATCCGCGGTTTTGAGGCTGCGGTGGCCGCCGTCCCCGACGCCGAGGGTCGTTTCGTGCCTCTGGTGCTGGAGGGCAGCGCCAGCCGCGAGGCGCATGAACGCACTGCCGCGGTCCTTGCCGAAAATGCCGGTTTCACCGCCGCCTTCTGCATGAATGATTTCATCGCCGTCGGCGTGCTCGAGGCCGTCACCGAAGCCGGTATGCGTGTGCCGGAGGATTTCGCGATCGTCGGCTTCGATGATCTGCCCTGCGCGCTGATGACCAATCCGCGGCTTTCCACCATGCGCGTCGACCGCGCCGCCCTCGGGCGCGAGGCCGTCTTCCTGATGCTGTCCCGTTTCCGCAACAGGACGGCGGCGGCGCGCCACATCTGCCAGGCGGTCGTTGCCGTTGCGGGAGGGACCGTTCCGAATGCCGAAAAACCGTGAGTGATGCTGATGACCTATGATCCCGCCAGCGCCAACCCGCTTGCAGGCAATCCGCTCGAAACCCGCGCCGATATGAGCCGGGCTCTGCTTGATCTCTTCGATCCGCTTCTTGTCTGTTTTTCAAAAGGCAATGCCCGCGTCAGGCTGAGCGGCGGCGCCGCCCATTTCGACCGGGCGGCAGCCGATCTCGAAGGCTTCGCCCGCCCGCTCTGGGGATTGGCGCCGCTTGGCGCCGGCAACGGCGACTTCGCCCACTGGCATCGTTTTGCCGAAGGTCTCGCAAACGGCACCGATCCCGCCCATCCGGAATATTGGGGAACGGTCAATGGCCGCGATCAGCGGATGGTCGAGCTTGCCGCTCTCGGTTTTGCCCTGGCGCTGGTGCCGGAAAAGATCTGGGAGCCGCTCGATCAGCGCGCCCGCGGCAATGTCGTCGCCTATCTCAAGCATGCCAGGCAGTTCGACTATGCCGACAATAACTGGAAATTCTTCCGGATCCTTGTCGATATTGCGCTCGATCGTCTCGGCGCCGATTTCGATCGCAGCCTGACCCGGCAATATCTGCAGGAGCTCGAAGGCTTCTATATCGGCGATGGCTGGTATCGCGACGGCAACGTGCGCCGCATCGACCACTACATTCCGTTCGCCATGCATTTCTATGGTCTGATCTATTCCAAGCTCGTCGACGACGATTATGCAAAACGCTACCGGGAGCGCGCCATCCTCTTTGCCCGGGACTTCCGCCACTGGTTTGCCGCCGACGGCGCGACGATCCCATTCGGCCGCAGCCTGACCTATCGCTTTGCCTGTGCCGGCTTCTGGTCGGCGCTCGCCTTTGCCGATGTCGAGGCTTTGCCCTGGGGCGAGGTCAAGCATCTCTGCCTGCAGCATCTACGCTGGTGGAAAGATAAGCCGATTGCCGATCGCGACGGCGTGCTGTCGATTGGTTTTGGCTATCCGAACCTGCTGATGTCGGAAAGCTACAATTCCGCGGGCTCGCCCTATTGGGCGCTCAAGGCCTTCCTGCCGCTCGCCATCGCCGAGGATCATCCGTTCTGGACCGCTGAGGAAAAGGCGCCGGAGCAGGCACCCTCTATCGTCCCCCAGCGTCATCCCGGCATGGTGATGATGCGGGCAGGCGGCGATGTCGTGGCACTGTCTGCGGGCCAGGAAAATCTGCAGATGCGTTTCGGCACGGAAAAATACGCGAAGTTCGCTTATTCCACCCGCTACGGCTTCAGTGTCGAGTCCGATGAGCGTGGCTTCGCGCTTGCCGCCTTTGATTCGATGCTGGCCTTCAGCGATGACGGCCTGCATTACCGCGTGCGCGAAACGAATGAGCAAGCAAAGCTTGCAGGCGAGGTGCTCTATGCGAAATGGTCGCCTTTCCCCGCTGTCGCTGTCGAAACCTGGCTGCTGCCTCAAGCCCCCTGGCATATCCGCCTCCACCGGATCAGGTCTGACCGGCCGTTACGCATCGCCGAAGGCGGCTTTGCCATCGGCCGCCGGGATTTCGAGCTGGACAGGCTCTCGGCGTCCGATGGGGCTGCCTACGCGATCGGCGAAGCCGATTTCACCGGCATTGTAGATCTCGGTTCTTCGGTCAGGCGCGCCGGCCTTGCCCAGAAGGCGCAACCCAACACCAATGTGATCGTTGCGAAAACCATCGTGCCGCAGCTGCGCGGCCAGATCCCGGCCGGTGAAACCATCCTGGTGACGGCAGTGCTGGCGCTCGACGATCCCGCCGCCGTCTCCTCTGCCTGGACGAAGCCGCCGAAAGCGCCCGATATTGCGATGCTGGAGGCCCTGGTGCGGGAAAAAGGCGTGACCGTCAGCGCCATCGAAGCGCCGGGACAGATGCCATGAGCCGCCCGGCCATTGTTCTTGCGATGGAGCCCTCGCGCACGGAACACGTCCTGCCGGAGGGTTTGCTGCAACGGCTCGACACCGTCGGTCACCTGCTGGATTCCAAGCCGCTGCAGCATTTCAACGACGAGCGGGCCAGACGCCTGCTGGCCGAAGCCGAAATCCTGATCACCGGCTGGGGCGCGCCCTATGTCGGGCCTGACATTCCCGCCGCAGCAACGCACCTTCGCCTCATCGTTCATGCGGCGGGCACGGTAAAGGGCGTCATCGACGACAGCATCTTCGAAGCCGGCATAGTGGTCAGCCATTCGGCCGAGGCCAATGCCGTGCCGGTCGCCGAATTCACGCTGGCGGCGATCATCTTCGCCGGCAAGCGGGCCTTCCGTTTCCGTGATCTCTATGTCGCCGACCGCAACCGCGACCGGACCTATCCGATGCAGCGCGAAGCGATCGGAAACTATGGCCGCATCGTCGGCATCGTCGGCGCCTCGCGCATCGGCCGGCGGGTAATCGAGCTCTTGAAACCCTTCGGCTACAGGCTGCTGCTGTTCGACCCCATGCTCGATGCTGCCGAGGCCGCCGGACTCGGCGCGGAGAAGGTCGATCTCGACGAATTGATGCGCCGCGCCGATATCGTTTCCCTGCACGCGCCGTCGCTGCCCTCGACCCGGCATATGATCGATGCGCGAAGATTGTCGCTGATGAAGGAGGGCGCAACGCTGATCAACACCGCGCGCGGCATCCTCGTCGATGAGGTGGCGCTGCTTTCGCAGCTGAAGACCGGCCGCATCGATGCGGTCATCGACGTCACCGATCCGGAGATCCCGGACCCCGGCTCGGTATTCTACGATCTGCCGAATGTCTTTCTGACGCCACATATTGCCGGCGCCATCGGGCTGGAACGGGCGCGCCTCGGCGAGATGGCGGTGGACGAGGTCGAGCGCTTCATGATCGGCCGGCCGCTGCTTTACCAGATCCACCAGGCGAATCTCGAAAACATCGCCTGAGGCGCGTCGAGCGACCCAGGCGACGAGATATCAGCGTGATGTCCGCAGCGAATTGGGCGAACCGTCATCGGCGAGCTCGGGCATCAGATCGGTAATTTTGACCACTTTGCCGGTGCGCGAGCTTGTCAACGCCGCAATGCCGCAGAGCACGGACATGGCGCCGGCCCGCGTGCCGGCGCGCTGGGCGAGCCTGTCTTCTATGTCGGGCTTGAAGATCATATTGCGCATCCGGTCGTCGCCGCCGTAATGGCCGCCGGTGAAATGCGGAACGACGATGCGCTCGACCGCCTCCTTGCCGTTCGGGAAATTGCGGATCAGCAGGATCGTGTCTTCCTTCGGCTCTTCCCAGGGCTGGGCCTCATATTGGCGAAGCTCGATGCGCCCCTTGGTGCCGTTGAAGGCGAGGTGATGGCCTTCGATCGGTTGAAAGGTGTTCAGCGAATAGGAGACATGGACGTTGTTGCGATAGCGCAGGCTGACCACCATCGTGTCGGGAATGTCGATATCCTCGCGGAAGACGCAGCCGTCGCGGAAATAGCCGTCAATCTTCGAGGGATCCTCGTAGAGCTGATCGAGGAACGGATCGGCCTCGAGATCTAGATAATAGTCGCATTCATGCGCGTGCGGACAGAGCTTGCAGCGCGGGCCGCGGAATGGGCCCTTGCGGCCGTAGTTTTGCAGGTCGGCAAAGGAGGTGACGGCTTCGGGGTCGCTGTCGAGATACCAGTTCAACAGATCGAAATGATGCGTCGCCTTGTGGACGAACAGGCTGCCGGAATTTTCGGTATAGGCATGCCAGCGGCGGAAGTAGTCGGCGCCGTGTTTGGTGTTGAGATACCAATGGAAGTCGACGGAGGTCACCCGGCCGATCTCGCCGGCATTCAACAGTTCCTTAATGCGCGCCGCCGTCGGCGCGTAGCGGTAGTTGAAGGAGACGTCGACGCGCCGGCCGGTCCGTTTCTCGGCATCGATGATCCGCCTGATCTTGTCGACCGCTGTTGTCATCGGCTTTTCGGTGATGACGTCGATACCGGCTTCGAGCGCCCGCACGACGATGTCGTCGTGGGTGTGATCAGGCGTGCAGACGATGATCAGATCCGGCTTCTGTTCGGCCAGCATCGCGTCGATATCGTCGTAAATCGGCGCGTTGCTGCCGATCATATTGCGGGCACGTTCGCCACGCAGCGAATTCTTCTCGACGATCGCGATGAGATCGACATGTTCGCGCCAGCCGGCAAGCAGGTCCTTGCCCCACATCGTGGTGCCGCGGTTTCCGGTGCCGATCAGGGCAAAACGGCGTTTCTCCATCGAATGAACCTCCTGCATGCGTGATGAAACGAATTGAAAATCAGATCTGGCAGCAACTGCGGAAGCGCTCGACGCAGGTGGCGATCACCTCGTCGGCCGGGCGTTTCCACCAGGTCTCGGCCGAAAAAATCTCCACCTCCTGCGCGCCGAAGAAACCGGCAGCCTCGACCATCCGTCGTATGCCCTTGAGGTCGATGACGCCATCGCCCATCATGCCGCGGTCAAGCAGCATGTCCTTGGTCGGCACCAGCCAGTCGCAGATGTGATGGGCAAAGATGCGTTTCATGCGCCCGGCGCGGGCAATCTGGTTGGCAAGATCGGGATCCCACCAGACATGGTAGACATCGATCGCAACGCCGACATCCTCACCGAGCTGATCGCACATGTCGAGCGCCTGGCCGAGCGTGTTCACGCAGGCCCGGTCGGCGGCATACATCGGGTGCAGTGGCTCGATGGCGAGCTTGACGCCGGCAGCCTGCGCATGCGGCAGCACGGCGGCAATGCCGTCAAACACCATCTGGCGGGCGGCGACAATATCCTTCGAGCTGCCGGGCAATCCACCGACAACGAGCACCAGGCAATCGGCTGCGAAGGCCGCGGCCTCGTCGATGGCGCGCCTGTTGTCGTCGAGGTTCTTCTGCCAGTCGGCATCGTTTGCCGCCGGAAAGAAGCCGCCGCGGCAAAGTCCGGTCAGCTTGATGCCGTTCGATTTGACGATCCGCACCGCTTCGTCGAGACCGGCCTTGGCGACCTGGTCGCGCCACGGCGCGATCGAGGTGATGCCGTGTTTCAGGCAGATATCGACGGCTTCGGCGAAACCGCATTGTTCGCGGATCGTCGCCAGATTGATCGAAAGTCCTTCGGCTTGCATGTCATTCCCTCCCATTGCCGTGCCGGCGCTTAGTGAACGCCATGGACGGCAAGCACCTGCTTCATGCGCGCCGTTGCGAGTTCCGGATCGGCGAGAACCCGCGCCTTGTCGGCCAGGCGGAAGAGTTCGGCCAGATGCGTCAGCGAACGGGTGCTCTGCTGGCCGCCGACCATGACGAAATGGTCCTGTAGGCCGTTGAGATAGGCGAGGAAGACGACGCCGGTCTTGTAGAAGCGCGTCGGCGCCTTGAAGATGTGGCGCGACAGCGGCACGGTCGGCTCGAGCAGATCGAAGAATTCGTGGTTACTCTTGCGGCCGAGCGCGTCGAGCGCAGCGGACGCTGCCGGCGCGATCGCATCGAAAATCCCGAGCAGCGCATCGGAATGACCCTCTTCGTCGCCGGCGATCAGTTCGGCATAGTTGAAGTCGTCGCCGGTATACATGCGCACGGCTTTAGGCAGTTGGCGGCGCATCGCCACTTCTTTCTCCTTGGAAAGCAGCGAGATCTTGATGCCGTCGACCTTGTCGGCATGTGCCTCGATCACCTCGAGGCAGGTGGACATCGCCTTGAGGTGGTCGCCGTTGCCCCAATAACCCTCGAGCGCCGGATCGAACATCTCGCCCAGCCAATGGATGATGACCGGTTCCTTGACCTGGCGGAGGATGCGGTCGTAGACGCGGATATAGTCATCCGGCCCTTTGGCGGCAGCCGCAAGCGCCCGGCTCGCCATAAGGATGATACGGCCGCCGGCTGCCTCCACCGTTTCGATCTGCTCCTCATAGGCCTTGAGGATCGTGTCGACGGTCACGTCGGGTCCCGGCGTTAGATGGTCGGTGCCGGCACCGCAGGCAATCAGCGCATCCTTGCGACCGGCCGCTTCGCCAAGCGCCCGGCGGATGAGGTCGCGCGCTTCCGACCAGCCGAGGCCCATGCCGCGCTGCGCCGTATCCATGGCTTCGGCGACGCCGAGGCCGAGATCCCAGAGCCGGTGGCGAAAGGCGAGCGTTCGGTCCCAGTCGATCGCCGGCGTCAGCCACGGGTCGTTGTCGGCGAGCGGATCGGCGACGACATGGGCGGCGGCAAAGGCGATGCGCGGGAAGGCCTTGGCGTCGCGCTTCTTCAGTTCGATCGGCGTGCCGGTCAGTGTGTAGGGGACGATCTTGCCGTCGAGGGGGAGATTGATCGTCGTCACAGTCAGAACTCCAATGCGGGAACGTCGAGCCAGCGGCGCTCTGCCCAGGATTTCAGGCCGAGTTCGGCAAGCTGCACGCCCTTGGCGCCGGCTTCCAAGCCATAGGGCCACGGCGCATCTTCGACGACATGGCGGATGAACATCTCCCACTGCGCCTTGAAGCCGTTGTCGAAAGCCTGCGTGTCCGGGACCTCGTCCCAGGTCTTGTAAAAGTCGATCGTCTGCGGCTGGTCGGGGTTCCAGACCGGCTTCGGCGTGTTGACGCGGTGCTGGCTCCAGCATTTCGTCAGGCCGGCGACAGCCGAACCATGCGTGCCGTCGACCTGGAAGGTGACGAGGTCGTCGCGGCGAACGCGAACGGCCCAGGAGGAGTTGATCTGCGCGATGGCGCCGCCCTCGAGCTCGAAGGTCGCATAGGCCGCATCATCGGTGTCGCAATCATAAGGCTTGCCCTGCTCATCGATGCGCTGGCCGATATGGGTGGCGCCGAGGCAGGAGACAGCCTTTACCTCGCCGAACAAATTGTCGAGCACGTAGCGCCAGTGGCAGAGCATGTCGAGGATGATGCCGCCGCCATCACCCTTGCGATAATTCCAGGACGGACGCTGGGCGGGCACGCCCCAATCGCCTTCGAAGACCCAGTAGCCGAATTCGCCGCGCACCGAGAGGATCTTGCCGAAAAAGCCGGAATCCTTCAGCAGCGCCAGCTTGCGCAGGCCCGGCAGGAACAGCTTGTCCTGCACGACGCCGTGCTTGAGCCCGGAGCCGCGCGCCTTGCGGGCAAGGTCGAGTGCCACTTGCAGATCGTCGGAGATCGGCTTTTCGCAATAGACATGCTTGCCGGCATCGATCGCCCTGGACAGCAGCTCGGCGCGCATCAGCGTCGTGCCGGCGTCGAAGAAGATCGTGTCGTCGGGATTGGCGAGAGCGGCATCGAGGTCGGTCGACCAGCGCCCGATGTTATGCTTCTTCGCCAGCTCTTCCATCTTGGCGCCGTTGCGGCCGACGATGATCGGGTCGATCTCGAGTTTCTCGCCCGATTTCAGCGTGATGCCGCCCTGGTCGCGGAAGGCGAGGATCGAACGCACCAGGTGCTGATTGTACCCCATGCGGCCGGTAACGCCGTGCAAGATGATCCCCAAGCGTGCCATTTTTCCTCCCTTGCAATTTTTTGCGGCGGGAGCGGGCATCCGGCCCGACCCTCCCAAGTCAGTAACTAAACAGTTACTTGATGGCAGAAGAGCAGCGAGGCTGTCAATAGTCAAATCCTGTTTTCGGGATTCAGCGCTTGATCGAGGCGAGCGTCACGTGGACGATATGCCTTTCCCAGGCATGGAGATGGGTCGGCTCGATCAGGTCCCGGCCGAAGATCGTCGAAAGCGTGTACTGGTTGGACAGGTAAAAATAGCCGAGCGAGGCGATCGTCAGATAGACGTGCAGGGGATCGGCGGTCTCGACGAAGACGCCCTGCTTCTTTCCCCGCTCGAGTACATCCGAAAGCTCGCCGATCAGATGCGAGTGCAGTTCTTTTAGCCGAACGGACTGGCGCAGCCAGCGGGCGCGATGCAGATTTTCCGTGCCGAGCAGGCTCAGGAATTCCGGGTGCTGGAGAAAATAACGCCAGGTGAAGAGCGCGAGTTCGCCGATGCCTTCTTCCGGGCTACGGTCGCCGATATGAAGCGCGCGCTCGGCCGTGCGGATGCCGCCATAGGCTTCTTCGAGCACTCTGAGGTAGAGCTGCTCCTTGTCGCCGAAATAATGGTAGAGCATGCGCTTGTTGGTGCCGGCGCGTTCGGCGATGGCATCGACGCGGGCCCCGCCCATGCCGTTTTCGGCGAACTCGCGGGTTGCCGCTTCCAGGATCGCGGCGCGTGTCCGCTCCGGATCGCGTTGCGCCGTGCGTTCCTGAGATGGGCGCCGGGATTTTTTCTTTTCTCCGTTTTCCGCGTTGTCGTTCATCGTTTCCCCTCCGTCTCGGATGTTGCGCTCATAAGCCTTCGGTGCGAAATTGTAAAAACCGAATTTAGAAGGGCGGCCAGCAACAACCGACACCCCGCTTGACACGCTTGCCGCTTTGCCCGTAGCTTGTAACCAATTAGTTATTTATGCAAGGGTAACTACATCGGAAGCGTGTGGAGGCGCTTCCCCTTAGGAGGAGGAAAAAATGAGCCTACGTGTAAGCAGACGTAATTTCGTGGCGGGAGGCGCAACGCTTCTTTCGCTTTCGGCGCTCGGAACCAGCGCTTTGGCACAGGAAACGCGCCTGCGTCTCCTGTGGTGGGGCTCGCAGCCGCGCGCCGACCGCACCAACAAGGTCTCCCAACTTTACCAGACAAAGAATGCCGGTACGTCGATCACCGGCGAATTCCTCGGCTGGGGCGATTACTGGCCGCGTCTTGCGACCCAGGTCGCCGGCCGCAATGCGCCTGATATCATCCAGATGGACTATCGCTATATCGTTCAATATGCGCGGCGCGGTGCGCTTGCGCCGCTGGAATCCTATATGCCGGCGAAACTGAACCTCGACGATTTCGACAAGGCGCAGGTCGAAGGCGGCAGTGTCGACGGCCATCTCTATGGCGTCAGCCTCGGGGCGAACTCGGCCGCGACGGTGCTCAACACCACCGCCTTCAAGGAGGCCGGTGTCGATCTGCCGACGCAGGCGACAACCTGGGAAGAATTCGGCCGCATGGGCGCCGAGATCACCAAGGCGGGCAAACGCAAGGGCATGTTCGGCATCGCCGACGGCAGCGGCGGTGAACCGCTGTTCGAAAACTGGCTGCGTCAGCGCGGCAAGGGCCTCTATACCGCCGACGGCAAGATCGCCTTCGACGTCGACGATGCATCGGAATGGTACGACATGTGGGCCAAGTTCCGTGAGGCCGGCGCCTGCGTTCCTGCCGACGTCCAGGCGCTCGACAAGAACGACATCGAAACCAACACGGTATCGCTCGGCAAATCTGCGGCCGGCTTTGCCCATTCCAACCAGTTCGTCGCCTATCAGGCAATGAGCAAGGACAAGTTGGCGCTCACCAACTACATGCGCATCAAGGCGGATTCGAAGGGTGGCCACTATCGCAAGCCTTCGATGTTCTTCTCGGTCTCGGCCCAGTCGAAATCGGTGGAGCAAGCGGTCGACTACGTCAATTTCTTCGTCAAGAACCCCGAGGCGGCGGTGCTCCTGGATGTCGAACGCGGCATTCCGGAATCGGCCGCCATGCGCGAGGTCGTCGCGGCGAAGCTCGATGAGAACGGCAAGGTTGCCCTGGCATATGTCAGCGGTCTTGGCGACCTCGCCGGCAAATTGCCGCCGCCGCCGCCGGCCGGCGCCGGTGAGGGCGAGCTGATGTTGCGCAACATCGCCGAACAGGTCGGCTTCGGACAGCTGTCTCCCGCCGATGGCGGCAAACAGCTCGTCACTGAAATCACGCAGATTCTCGCACGAGGCTGATCCCGTATGAGCAATGCGATGCGCACGCCCGCAGGGGCCATATCAGTGGAAAGCTATCAGGGTGCCGTGGCCGAAGGACGCTTCCGGCGTCTCTGGAATGCCAATGCTCCCGGCTATCTCTTCCTTTTGCCATGGCTCATCGGCTTTTTCGGGTTGACCCTCGGGCCGGCCCTGATTTCGCTCTACCTTTCCTTCACCGACTTCGACATGATCCAGTCGCCGCGGTGGGTGGGGGCTGCGAATTACGTGCGCATCGCCACGGCGGATCCGAAATTCTCGGCCGCCATGCACGTAACCCTGACTTATGTCGTCTTATCGGTGCCGTTCAAGCTGACCTTCGCCTTGCTGGTCGCCATGGCGCTGAACCGCGGCCTGCGTGGGCTGCCGATCTATCGCGCCATCTTCTACCTCCCCTCACTGCTGGGTGGCAGCGTGGCGATCGCCGTGCTCTGGCGCCAGCTTTTCGCCAGTGACGGCCTCATCAACGCGGCCCTTGCCCAGATCGGCATCGAGGGACCGAGCTGGATCTCGCATCCGAACTATTCGATCTACACGCTGGTGGCGCTGTCCGTCTGGCAGTTCGGCTCGCCGATGATCATCTTCCTGGCCGGCCTGCGCCAGATCCCGCAGGATATGTATGAGGCCGCGAGCCTCGACGGCGCCTCGAAATTCCGGCAATTCTACAAGATCACGCTGCCACTTCTGACGCCGGTGATCTTCTTCAACGCCGTCGTCCAGACGATTGATGCCTTCAAGGCCTTCACGCCCGCCTTCATCATCTCCGGCGGCACGGGCGGTCCGATCAACTCGACGCTCTTTTACACGCTCTACCTCTATCAGGAAGCCTTCGGCAATTTCCGCATGGGCTATGCCTCGGCGCTCGCCTGGATCCTGGTGGTGATCATCGCGATCTTCACTGCCTTCTCCTTCCTGACCTCGCGTTATTGGGTGCACTACGATGACTGAGATGACCGCTTCCGTCACTGCGGCCAGGCCGCCATCGGACATCACCAAACGCAGTCTGCCGGCGTCGCTCATCATCCACGCCCTGCTGATCGCCGCATCGCTTCTGATGCTCTATCCTCTGTTGTGGATGGTTTCGGCATCGGTCAGGCCGGAAACCGAGATCTTCTCGTCGACCTCGCTCATCCCGTCGTCGATCGATTTCTCCTCCTATGCGCGCGGTTGGGTCGGCCTCGATGTCAGCTTCGGCCGGTTCTTCTGGAATTCGCTGGTCATTTCGCTGCTGGTGGTGACGGGCAATGTCATCGCCTGTTCGCTGACGGCCTTCGCCTTTGCGCGGCTGCGGTTCGTCGGCCGGAATTTCTGGTTCGCGATCATGCTCGGCACGCTGATGATCCCCTATCACGTGACGCTGATCCCGCAATATGTGCTCTTCCTCGATCTCGGCTGGGTCAACACCATCCTGCCGCTTGTCGTGCCGAAGTTCCTGGCAAGCGATGCCTTCTTCATCTTCCTGATGGTGCAGTTCTTCCGCGGTATCCCGCGCGAACTCGACGAGGCGGCGATGATGGATGGTTGCAGCGCCTGGCGCATCTATTGGAAGATCATGTTGCCGTTGTCGCTGCCGGTGCTGGCGACGGCCGCCATCTTCTCCTTCATATGGACCTGGGACGATTTCTTCGGTCCGCTGATCTACCTGAACGACATGAACACCTATACGATCCAGCTCGGCCTGCGGACCTTCGTGGACTCCACCAGCGCATCGGATTGGGGCGGTTTGTTCGCCATGTCGACCCTGACGCTGGTGCCGGTATTCTTCTTCTTCCTGTTCTTCCAGCGTCTGCTGATCGAGGGCATCGCCACGACGGGCATGAAGCGTTGACGGCGATAGCGGGAAAAAGCGACATGAGCATGAAGACGGTGGCGATCGTCGGCTGCGGCATCGGCCGCTCCCACATCGTCGAAGGCTACCTGCCGCATTCCGACAAGTTCAAGGTCGTGGCGATCTGCGACCTGAACGGAGAGCGTTTGTCGGCGGTCGGCGACGAGTTCGGTATCGAACGCCGCACCACCTCTTTTGCAGAACTGCTGGCCGACGACACGATCGACATCATCGATATCTGCACCCCACCCGGCATTCATCTGGAACAGGTGGTCGCGGCGCTCGCCGCCGGCAAACATGTCGTCTGCGAAAAGCCGCTGACCGGCTCGCTGGCCGGTGTCGATACCATCATGGAAGCGGAAAAAGCCGCCAAAGGCGTACTGATGCCGATCTTCCAATATCGCTATGGCGACGGTATCCAGAAAGCCAAGCGGATCATCGATGCCGGCATTGCCGGCAAGGCCTATACGGCTTCGGTCGAAACCTTCTGGTTGCGCAAGCCGGAATATTACGCCGTTCCCTGGCGCGGCAAATGGGCGACCGAACTCGGCGGCGTGCTCGTTACCCATGCGCTGCATCTGCACGACATGATGATGCATCTGATGGGCCCGGCAGCAAGGGTCTTCGGCCGTGTCGCCACCCGCGTCAACGATATCGAGGTCGAGGATTGCGCCTCCGCCAGCCTGCTGATGGAAAACGGCGCCTTTGTCTCGCTGTCCTGCACGCTTGGTTCGCAGGAACAATTGAGCCGGCTAAGGCTGCACTTCGAGAACGTCACGTTCGAAAGCAGCCACGAACCCTACACACCAGGCAAGGATCCCTGGAAGATTATCGCTGCGAATGACGAGGTGCGGGAGAAGATCGACCGGGTGATTGCCGACTGGCAGCCGGTCGCGCCGCGTTTCACCACCCAGATGGGCCAGTTCCACGCCTTCCTCAGCGGCCAGGGGCCGCTGCCGGTGACGACGGTGGATGCTCGTCGCGCGCTGGAACTGGTGACCGCCATTTACCAGTCTTCCGACAGCGGCGCCGACGTGCCGCTGCCGGTCGGTCCTGACAGTCCGAAATACGCCGATTGGCGCGCAAGAACGAAGTAACCGATAAATAAAACGAGAGGGTTTTGAGAAGATGGCAACCAGTGTCGTTCTTCAGAAGGTCGAGAAGCGCTACGGCTCGCTGGATGTGATCCATGGCATCGACCTGACGATCGATCCCGGCGAATTCGTCGTTTTCGTCGGCCCCTCCGGCTGCGGAAAATCGACCCTTCTGCGCATGATCGCCGGTCTCGAGGAGATCACCGCCGGCGCGCTGCTTCTCGACAGCGAGCGCATGAACGAGGTGGCGCCCGCCAAACGTGGCATCGCCATGGTTTTCCAGTCCTATGCCCTCTATCCCCATATGTCGGTTTACAAGAACCTTGCCTTCGGCCTGGAGACGGCGGGTTACAAGAAGACCGATATCCAGCCGAAGGTGAAGCGTGCCGCCGAGATCCTGCAGATCGAGAAGCTGCTGGAGCGCAAGCCGAAAGCGCTCTCCGGCGGTCAGCGTCAGCGTGTTGCGATCGGCCGCGCCATCGTGCGCGAACCGCGGATCTTCCTGTTCGACGAACCGCTGTCGAACCTCGATGCCGAACTGCGCGTGCAGATGCGCGTCGAGATCTCCCGCCTGCACCGCAGCCTGGGTAACACCATGATCTATGTCACCCATGACCAGGTCGAAGCCATGACGATGGCCGACAAGATCGTGGTGTTGAATTCCGGCCGCATCGAGCAGGTCGGCGCGCCGCTCGATCTCTACAACAACCCGGCCAACCGCTTTGTCGCCGGTTTCATCGGCAGCCCGAAAATGAACTTTCTCAAGGCCCGCATCGAGCAGGTCGGCGAGGCTGAAACCAGCATCCATGTCTGCGGCAATTCGGTTCGCCTGCCGCGCCGGCTGAAAGGCGAGGCTGGCCAGGACGTCACCTTCGGCATCCGTCCCGAGCATCTTTCCCTCGCCGAGGGCGCCATCGCACTGTCGACCGTCAACATCGATCTCGTCGAAAATCTCGGCGGCGCCACCATGCTTTACACGACGACGCCCGATAGCCAGCTCCTGACCGTTGCGCTCGGCGGCCAGCAGAAGGTCGAGCGCGGCGCCAATGTGAAGACTTCCTTCGATCCGGCCCGCTGTCACGTCTTCGACGCCGCCGGCAAAACGATCTAACCGCCCTTCTTGACAGCCGATCCCCCTCTGCCCCATCATTTCCGGATGGGGCCGTTGGAACAGGATGAATCCTGTTCTAACTTAATTAGTTAGAGCATGCTGTCGTCCGAAAACCGCTCACACTTTTCGGCATCATGCTCTGGGGGACAAGCATGACGCCTGAAGATAGGATTCATGCCCTTGGCATCTGGCAGGGCCCGATCGAGATTTCGCCGATATCCGGCGGCATTACCAACCGGAATTACCTAGTCAGCGATGCCGTGGCGCGCTGCGTGGTGAGGCTCGGCACCGATATTCCGATCCACCACATCAACCGGCAGAACGAGCTTGCCGCAAGCCGTGCGGCCCATGCCGCCGGCATATCGCCCGCTGTCATCCACCATTCGCCCGGCGTGCTGGTGCTCGAATATATCGAGGCACGGGCGCTTTCACCGGAGGATGTCAGGACACCGGAAATGCTGACCCGGATCGTCCCCTTGGTCCGTGCCTGCCACTGCGATATCGCCCGGCATTTCCGTGGTCAGGCAATGATCTTCTGGGTCTTCCACGTCATTCGCGACTACGCCGCCAATCTGAAGGCGTCGGGCAGCGCCTATCTCCCGCTGCTGTCGGCGCTGATCGGCAAGGCCGAGACGCTGGAAGCAGCGGCAGGGCCGTTCGAGATCGCCTTCGGCCATAACGACCTGCTGGCCGCCAACTTTCTTGATGACGGCAAGCGGCTCTGGCTGATCGACTGGGACTATGCCGGCTTCAACACGCCGCTGTTCGATCTCGGCGGACTGGCCTCGAACAACGAACTCCCTGATGCGGTCGAGCGCATGATGCTGGAGATCTATTTCGACCGGCCGCTGACCGATGACCTCACCCGGCGCTATGGCGCGATGAAATGCGCCTCGCTGCTGCGCGAGACGCTCTGGAGCATGATTTCGGAAATCCATTCCACCATCGATTTCGACTATTCCGGCTATACGGCCGAAAATCTCGCGCGCTTCGAACGCGCCTATCAAGCTTTTGAGCAGGACAATAAATGACGAAGGAATTACCGAAGACGGCAAAAGCCGTTGTCATCGGCGGCGGTATCATCGGCTGCTCGACGGCCTATCATCTCGGCAAACTCGGCTGGACCGATACCGTCCTCTTGGAGCGTAAGAAGCTCACCTCGGGAACCACTTTCCATGCCGCCGGCCTCGTTGGCCAGTTGCGCACCAGCGCCAACATCACCCAGCTGCTCGGTTATTCCGTCGATCTCTACAAACGGCTGGAGCAGGAAACCGGCCTCGGCACCGGCTGGAAGATGAATGGCGGCCTACGGCTTGCCTGCAACGAGGAGCGCTGGACGGAGGTCAGGCGCCAGGCGACCACCGCCCAGTCCTTCGGCTTGGAAATGCAATTGCTGACGCCGCAGGAAGCCTTCGATCTCTGGCCGTTGATGACGGTCGATGATCTGGTCGGGGCCGCTTTCCTTCCCACCGACGGCCAGGCCAATCCCTCCGACATCACTCAGGCGCTGGCGAAGGGCGCCCGCATGTCTGGTGTTTCGATCTTCGAGGATACCGAAGTTCTCGATCTCGAGATCGACAACGGAAGGATCCGCGCCGTCGTCACGGCGCAGGGGCGCATCGAATGCGAGCGCGTCGTCGTCTGCGCCGGCCAATGGACGCGCGCCTTCGCCGCCCGTTTCGGCGTCAATGTGCCGCTGGTCTCGGTCGAGCATCAATACATCATCACCGAATCCTTCGGCGTGCCTTCCAATCTGCCGACGCTGCGCGATCCCGATCGCCTGACCTATTACAAGGAGGAGGTCGGCGGCATCGTCATGGGCGGCTACGAGCCGAACCCCATTGCCTGGGCGAAAGACGGTATCCCCGAGGGTTTCCACTACACGCTGCTGGACAGTAATTTCGACCACTTCGAGCCGATCATGGAACAGGCGCTCGGCCGCGTTCCGGCGCTGGAGAATGTCGGCGTCAAACAGCTGCTGAACGGCCCGGAAAGCTTCACGCCGGATGGCAATTTCATTCTCGGCGAGGCGCCGGAGCTGAAGAATTTCTTCGTCGGCGCCGGCTTCAACGCCTTCGGCATCGCCTCGGCCGGCGGCGCCGGCATGGCGCTTGCCGAATGGGTGACGAAAGGCGAACCGCCCTACGATCTCTGGCCGGTCGACATCCGCCGTTTCGGCCGCCCGCATTTCGATACCGACTGGGCGCGCACGCGCACGCTCGAAGCCTATGGCAAGCACTACACCATGGCCTGGCCGTTCGAGGAGCATTCGACCGGCCGCCCCTGCCGCAAATCGCCGCTCTATGACCGGCTGAAGGCGCAGGGCGCCTGTTTCGGTGAAAAGCTCGGCTGGGAGCGGCCGAACTGGTTTGCCGATCTCTTCGCCAACGAGGAGCCAAGGGATGTGTATAGTTACGGCCGCCAGAACTGGTTTGACGCCGTCGGCCGCGAGCACAAGGCCGTGCGCGAGGCGGCCGTTATCTTCGACCAAACCTCATTCGCCAAATTCGTGCTGAAGGGCAGGGATGCCGAGGCCGCACTCTCCTGGATCGCCGCCAACGATGTCGCAAGGCCTGTGGGATCGCTCGTCTACACGCAAATGCTAAACGACAAGGGCGGCATCGAATGCGACGTGACGGTCGCCCGCATCGCCGAGGACGAATATTACATCGTCACCGGCACCGGTTTCGCCACCCATGACTTCAATTGGATCGCTCGCAATATTCCGGCGGAGATGCATGCCGAACTGGTCGACGTCACCTCAGCCTATTCCGTGCTGTCGCTGATGGGGCCGAATTCCCGCGCCGTGCTGGAAAAGGTGACCGGCAGCGACGTCTCGAATGCGGCCTTTCCCTTCGGCAAGGTCAGAACCGTCGGCATATCGGGTTGCCCGGTGCGGGCGCTGCGCATCACCTATGTCGGCGAACTCGGCTATGAACTGCATATCCCGATTGAATATGCCACCACGGTCTATGACGTGTTGATGGCCGCCGGCGCCGAGCTCGGCCTCGTCAATGCCGGCTACCGCGCCATCGAGAGCTGCCGCCTGGAAAAGGGTTATCGCGCCTGGGGGTCCGATATCGGTCCCGACCATACGCCGGTCGAAGCCGGCCTCGGCTGGGCGGTGAAGATCAAGAAGAACATTGCCTTCCGCGGCCGTGAGGCGATCGCGCGGCAGCTGGCGGATGGGGTGAAGAAGCGCCTCGCCTGCTTCGTTCCCGACGATCCCGATACCGTGCTGCTCGGCCGCGAAACGATCTATCGCGACGGTAAGCGCGTCGGCTGGCTGTCGAGCGGCGGCTTCGGTTATACGCTCGGCAAGCCGATCGGCTACGGTTATGTCCGCAGCCCCGACGGCGTCACGGAGGATTTCATCCTCTCCGGCACTTATGAGCTCGATGTCGCGCGGGAGCGCATCCCCTGCAAGGTGTCGCTGGCGCCGCTCTACGATCCCGATATGGCGCGGGTGAAGGCGTGACGGGTCGAATTCCTGTGCGCTCGAGCGTTCCGAGAGGGCGCGCCCTCTCCTATGTCGGAAAGGCTCAAAATAGCGGCAACCGATCGTCCTGGATCAGGATCTCCAGCTTGTCCGACACATCCTGCGTCCAAGCCCGGTGTCCGGTCAAAGCCGCCGGGAAAAGTCCGGGAAGGGTGAAAAGCGCCGCCGAAATCGCCGGGCCGGTGCGCGGGACATCGGCGATCAAAGCGACAATTTCCTGAGCACGGGGATCGCGTAGTTCGTAGCGATCGCCGTTGCCGTGTTCGCCGATCGCATAGCGCATCCATGCCGCAACGGCGATGGCGTAGGTTTCAGCCCTGTCGCCATGCGCCAGCGCCTCGCTTGCCGGTTCCAGTAGCCGCTGCGGCAGTTTCTGCGTGCCGTCCATGGCGATCTGATAGGTTCGATGGGCGATCGCCTTGTTTGCAAAGCGGGCTATCAATTCATTGGCATAGTCGTCGAGATCGATGCCGGGAACCGGATCGAGCGTTCTCGCCGCCGCATGCATATGGCGGTAGGCAAGGGCTGCCAAGGCTTCATCATCCATCACGTCGCGGATGAATTCATAGCCGCCGATATAACCGAGGTAGGCGAGCAGCGAGTGGGCGCCGTTCAGCATCCTGAGCTTCATCTTCTCATAGGCCGAGACGTCTTCGACCATCAGTGCGCCGCGCACCTTTTCCCAGGCCGGCCGGCCATTGGCGAAATGGTCTTCGATGACCCATTGCGTAAAGGGCTCCGTCTCGATCGCCGCCAAATCGGTGCGGCCCGTCAGCCGCTCGGCATCGGCATAGGTCGCGTCGGTGCTCGCCGGCGTGATGCGGTCGACCATCGTCGACGGGAAGGGCACATTCGCTTCGATCCAGGTATGCAGATCGGCATCGATGCGGGAGGTGAATTCGAGCACGAGGCGTTTCAGAACGGCGCCGTTGCTCGGCAGGTTGTCGCAGCTCAGCGGCGTAAAGGGGGCTATTCCCTTCTGCCGGCGGCGTGCAAGGCCTTCCACCAGATAGCCGATGACGCCGCGCGGCGCATGCCGGTTGGCGAGGTCGGCGACGATATCGGGATGTTTGAGGTCGAGGCCGCCGGTTGCCGGATTGAAACCATAGGCCTTTTCCGTCACCGTCATGCTGACGATGCGGATCGCGGGATCTTCGAGCCGCGCCAGCAGGCCGGCCGGATCGCGCGGCGCCACATGCGCCTTCAGGATCGAACCGATCACCTCAGCCGTCGTGCCCGATGTATCGCGGATCAGCGTCGTATAGAGCCCATTCTGGGCGCTCAGATTGTCGGCGACATCAGGCGTGCGCAAGCTTGCCACCTCGATACCCCAGTCGTCGCCTGCGGCTGCAAGCGCACCATCCGTAAACGGCGCAAAATGCGCGCGGAAAAACGCGCCAGGCCCCAGATGCAGAATGCCGCTTTTCAGCTGGCTGCGGTCATAGGCCGGAAGCTTCGCCGTCGGGGCGAGGCCGGAAAGGGTCTGCAGTCGTTCGGTCACAGCTTGTAGGCCTTCTTTGCATTGCCATAGGAGAGTTCGCCTGCAACGATCTCGGCTTCCCTCTTGGAAATCCGATGCTCGGCGGCGAGCCCAGCGAGGAAGCCGCAGACTTCGCGGCGCCAGACGTCATGCCGCGCCGGGATTGAAAGCAGCGCCCGCGTATCGTCGTTGAAGCCGGCCATATTGGCGAAACCTGCTGTTTCCACCACCTGGTCGAGATAGCGGCGAATGCCGAGCGGGCTGTCGTGGAACCACCAGGGTGGGCCGATCATCAGGCAGGGCCAGTGGCCAACCATTGGCGCCATCTCGCGCGCATAGGTCGTTTCGTCGAGCGTGAACAGCAGCACCCGCAGGCCCGGCGCATGGCCGTATTTCGAAAGCAGCGCATCCAGGCCGCCGACCCAATCCGTGGGTTTCGGGATATCGGCGCCCATATTCGGGCCGCGCGTCGCAAAGAGCCCGCGGTCGGTATTGCGTCTCGAGCCGGCATGGATCTGCATCACCATGCCGTCTTCGGCCGAAAGCCCGGCCATTTCGGTCATCATCTGGCCGCGGAAGAGCTCGGCCTCTTCTGGCGAAAGCGGGCCCCTCAGCGCCTTGTCGAGCAGCGCCTGTTTTTCCGCAACCGGCAGATCAGCGGTGAAGGCCGTGGGTACACCGTGATCGGTTGCGGTAGCGCCGAACTGGCGGAAATAGGCGCGTCGGCGCCGATGCGCCTCGATCAGTCCGTCCCAGCGCGTCACCTCAGTGCCGGTGATCTCGCCGAATTTGACCATGTTGTCGCGGAAGCCGACGGCTTCTGGATCGGTGACGCTGTCCGGCCGGTAGGTGGTGCGCACCTTGCCGATCCAGCCGTCCGCCGCCAGCTTCTGGTGATGCACAAGCGGGTCGAGCGCGCCGTCCGTGGTCGCGATCGTTTCGATCCCGAATCGCTGATGCAGCGCCCGCGGACGGAATTCGGGAAGGGCGAGCTGGGCATTGATATGGTCGTAGAGCGCATTGGCATTGTCAGGTGTCAGCGGCTCGGTGCAGCCGAGCACGGCCGACATCGCGTGATCGACCCAGAGGCTCGAAGGCGTTCCGCGGAAGAGGTGATAATGCGCGGCAAAGGTCCGCCAGATCGCCCGTCCCGCAGCCACCGGCTTGCCATCGAGTCGCGGCACACCGAGCTCATCCAAGGTGACGCCGACGCTGTGCAGCATCCGGAAGAGATAGTGATCGGGAATGACCAGCAGCGAGGCGGCGTCTTCGAAGGGCTTGTCGTCGGCGAACCAGGCGGGTTCGGTGTGCCCGTGCGGGCTGACGATTGGAAGATTGCGCACCGTCTCGTAGAGATCTCGCGCAATGGTCCGTGTTGCCGGATCGGCCGGAAAGAGCCGGTCCGGATGAAGAAAGCCGTTTCCTGCATCCATCAGTATTCCTCCCTGATGGATAAGGGCCTACCCCACAACATCAGGCACGGCAAGGTCTTTTGGTAACCAAACGGTACAGTTTGGCGCATCGCTCCGCCAGCCATCGAAAGCATTGACGCGCTGGCCTATTTCCGCTTTGGGAGAACCATCTATTCTGCCGGTTTCGGCAAAGGAAGATCGATGTCCGACGAGACGAACCGCATCACCCGGCTGGAGGAAATGCTGGCCCATCAGGCAAAAACGATTGAGGAGCTTTCCGATCAGCTGACCGAGCAATGGAAGATCGTGGAGCAGATGCGCACCAAGCTCGACCGGCTGACGGAACGTTTCCTGTCGCTCGAGGAGCAGTCGCTGGACGCGCCGGCAATTACCCGCCCGCCGCATTATTGACGGCGCGCTGCCGGTACGCGGCGGATACCGCGTGCCGGATTTCCTTGGCTGGCTGATCAGACGCCGCCGATGCAGAGATATTTCATTTCGAGATAATCGTCGGCGCCGTGCCGCGAGCCCTCGCGGCCAAGGCCCGATTGTTTGATGCCGCCAAAGGGCGCGGTCTCGGACGACATGATGCCGGTATTGATGCCGATCATGCCGTATTCCAGTGCTTCCGCCACGCGCCAGACCTTCTTCAGATCGCCGGCATAGAAATAGGCGGCCAGGCCGAATTCCGTGTCATTGGCCTCAGCTATGACATCCTCGACCGTCTCGAAGCGGAAGAGCGGCGCCACCGGGCCAAACGTTTCTTCGCGGGCCACCTTCATGCCGCGGGCGACGCCGGTCAGCACCGTCGGCGTGAAAAAGGTGCCGGCGCTGTCGATGCGCTTGCCGCCGGTCAGCACCTTGGCGCCCTTTGCAAGCGCGTCGCCGACATGGTCTTCCACCTTGGCAAGACCCTGCTCGTCGATCAGCGGCCCGATCATGACGCCCGGCTTGAATCCGTCGCCGACCGACATTTCGGCGACCTTCGCAGCAAGCTTGGCCGCAAAGGCGTCATAGACGTTCGACTGAATGTAGAGGCGGTTGGCGCAGACGCAAGTCTGGCCGGCATTGCGATATTTGGAGGCGATCGCGCCCTCGACGGCGGCGTCGAGATCGGCATCGTCGAAGACGATGAAGGGCGCGTTGCCGCCGAGCTCCAGGCTCACCTTCTTGATCTGGTCGGCGCACTGCCGCATCAGGATGCGGCCGACCTCCGTCGAGCCGGTGAAGCTGATCTTGCGCACCTTGTCATTGCCGCAGAGCTCGCGGCCGATCGCCGGGCCGTCGACGCCGACGACGAGGTTGAAGACGCCGGCCGGAATACCCGCCTGTTCGGCGAGCACGGCAAGCGCAATTGCCGTCAGCGGCGTCTGCTCGGCGGGCTTCGACACCACCGTGCAGCCGACGGCAAGTGCCGGCGCTATCTTGCGGGTGATCATCGCTGCCGGGAAATTCCACGGCGTGATCGTGCCGACGACGCCGACCGGCTGCCTGATGACGATCATCCGTTTGTCGTCGGAAGGCGCGGGGATCGTCTCGCCGTAGATGCGCTTGGCCTCTTCGGCATACCATTCGATATAGGCGGCGGCATAAAGGATCTCACCGCGCGCTTCCGGGAAGGGCTTGCCCATTTCGGCGGTCAGGATCGCGGCGAGCGCGTCGGCATTGGCGACCATCAGGTCGAACCATTTGCGCAGGATGGCGCTGCGCTCCTTGGCCGGACGGGCAGCCCAGCCCGGCTGGGCGGTATGCGCCGCATCGATCGCCGCCCGCGTTTCTTCAGTACCCATATCGGGCAGCGAGGCGAGCAGCTCGCCCGTTGCCGGGTTGAGCACGTCGAAGGTCTTTGCGGTATCGCCTGATGTCCAGACGCCGTTGATATAGCCGGCAGCGCGCAGGAAGGGCGAAGAGAAGGGAACGTGTCTGGTCAGGGCGGTGGTAAAAGCCATCTCATATCTCCTTGGGAGCGGCCGCCGGTTGCCGACGGCCGTCGAAATCCGGTTCCTGTCGCGTCACTTGGTCGAACTCGCTTCCAGCATCGAGGCCTCGAGAATGTCGAGCGCCTCGCCGAAAACCTCATCCTGGATGGTGATCGGCGCGAGGAAACGGATGACGTTGCCATGGATGCCGCAGGTGAGCAGGATCAGGCCCTTGTCGAGCGCGATCAGCCGCACCCGATTGGCGAATTCCGCACTTGGCAATCCCGTCGTCCGGTCGTTGAATTCGACGGCGTTCATGAAGCCCGGTCCGCGGATATCGACGATCTCGGGCACCGTCTCGCGCAGCGATTCCAGCCGCTGCTTCAGCCGTCCGCCAAGCTGGTTGGCGCGGCCGCAGAGATCTTCGTCCTTGATGACGTCAAGCACGGCGTGGGCGGCAGCGATCCCGAGCGGATTGCCGCCATAGGTGCCGCCGAGCCCGCCCGGTCCCGGCGCATCCATGATTTCAGCGCGGCCGGTGACGGCGGCGAGCGGAAAGCCGCCAGCAAGGCTCTTTGCCATCGTCGTCAGGTCCGGCGCCACCTCGTGATGATCCATTGCGAACATCCTGCCGGTGCGGGCAAAACCGGTCTGCACCTCGTCGGCGATCAAGAGGATGCCGTGCTGGTCGCAGAGTTCGCGCAACGCCTTCATGAAGGCGGCGGGTGCGGAGTAGAAACCGCCTTCGCCCTGCACCGGCTCGATGATGATGGCGGCGACGCGCTGCGGATCAACATCGGCGGCGAAAAGCTTCTTCAGGGCTGTGAGCGACTGATCGGCGGTGACGCCGTGCAGCTCGACCGGGAAAGGAATATGGAACACATCGCCGGGCATTGCGCCGAAGCCCACCTTGTAGGGCACGACTTTGCCGGTCAGCGCCATGCCCATGAAAGTGCGGCCATGGAAGCCGCCGCCGAAGGCGATGACGGCCGAGCGGCCGGTGGCGGCACGCGCGATCTTGACGGCGTTCTCGACCGCTTCGGCACCCGTCGTAACAAAAATCGTCTTCTTCTCGAAATCACCAGGCACGAGCACGTTCAGCCGTTCGGCGAGGTGCACGTAGCTTTCGTAGGGCACCACCTGATGGCAGGTATGGGTGAAACGGTCGAGCTGATCCTTGACCGCGGCGATCACCCGCGGATGGCGGTGGCCGGTGTTGAGAACGGCGATGCCGGCGGCGAAATCGATGTAGCGGCGGCCTTCCTTGTCCCATATCTCGGCATTTTCTGCGCGATCGGCATAAATCTGGGTCGTCATGCCGACGCCGCGGGAGATGGCGGCGTTCTTCCGGTCGGTAAGGCTTGTCGCGTTCATCGGGTGTGCTCCTGCGCTGAAAGGGGGCTGGAATTATCTTGCAGAAGTTCTGCAAGCTATGTAGAAAACTCCTACATTTTTCCTGCAAGAAAACAAGCGGGATTTTTTGCTTCAAACATCACGCGTTTTGATGAATGCTCGCAGCGATTGGAATCGGGATGTTTCTGGATGAACGATAGCGGACCTGTGCGCTACAAGGTGGCGGAGGCCGCAAGGCTGGCGGGCGTTTCGGCCTCGACGCTGCGCCTCTGGGAAAGCCAGGGCCTTTTGGTTCCTGGCCGTTCGGAAACCGGCCATCGGCAATACAGCGCCGACGATGTGGCGCGGTTGAAGCGCATCTCTTGGTTTCGTGTCGAGCGTGGCCTCAATCCCGCGGCAATCCGTGAGGCGTTGGAAGGGGAGGAGCCTCCGGCCGATGGTGCGGAGGCAAGCCAGGGCGCGGGCCTCGGCCGCAAGCTGCGCAGCCTGCGCCATGCCGCCGGCAAGACGCTCGATCAGGTGGCTGGCGACATCGGCATCACCGCTTCGACGCTCTCGACGCTGGAGCGCACTTCGCAGGGCGTGAGCTTCAAGACCCTACATGACCTCGCCGAGTATTATGGCACCACCGTCTCGCGCCTTTCAGGCGAGGAAAGCGAGGAGGGATCGGCTGTGGTGCGTGCCGGGGCGTGGCGCACCTGGCCTGAAACAACGCCTGGAGTCGCGGTGCAGTTGCTCGCCGAAGGCCGCAGGATGATGGATTGTCATCGTTTCGTGCTGGCGCCGGGGGCGGCCAGCGAGGGCGCCTATCGTCACGAGGGCGAGGAATTCATGCATGTCCTGGCCGGCCGGCTCGAGCTGGTGCTCGACAGCGATCAGTTTTTCGATCTCGGTCCGGGCGATTCGCTCTATTTCGAAAGCCGCCGCTATCATTCCTGGCGCAACCGCCACGACGGCGAAACCGTGCTTCTCTGGATCAACACACCGCCGACATTCTGACCCACCCGTACAGGAAGCAGTTTCGCATTTTGCGGCGTTGCGCTATAGCGCTAAAACACGACGATTTCAGGCCGGTTCAGCCTGACATTCGAACGAAAGATAGTCTCATGGCTGCGACCATACGTTATCACCAAGGCGATATTTCCGCGGCCGATGCCGCCCGTTACACCGGCGCAATCGCCATCGACACCGAAACGCTCGGCTTAGTGCCGCGCCGGGATCGGCTCTGCGTCGTCCAGCTTTCGCCGGGTAACGGCACCGCCGACGTCATCCGTATCGCCGCCGGCCAGAAAGAGGCCCCCAATCTCGTCGCCCTGCTCGAAGATCCCACCCATCAGAAGATCTTTCATTACGGCCGCTTCGATATTGCCGTGCTCTTCCATACTTTCGGCGTCACGACGACGCCGGTGTTCTGCACCAAGATCGCCTCGCGCCTGATCCGGACCTATACCGATCGCCACGGGCTCAAGGATAATCTCAAGGAGATGCTCGACGTTGATGTCTCCAAGGCGCAGCAATCTTCCGATTGGGCGGCCGAGCCGCTATCTCAAGCCCAGCTCGAATATGCCGCGTCCGATGTGCTCTATCTGCACGCGTTGCGCGACAAGCTGACGGAACGCCTGCTTCGCGACGGCCGGTTCGACCATGCGACGGCCTGCTTTGCATTCCTGCCGACCCGCGCCAAGCTCGACCTGCTCGGCTGGGAAGAGGCCGATATCTTCGCCCACAGCTGATTAAATTGCCTGCGACACGCAGACAGACAAAGGCCGTGGACTGGCGTGTCCGCGGCGTTAGCGATTCGTTAACGCCTCTTTCCTAAAATTCCCATTAATGTTTATGCATTTCGATGACGCGGCTATTGCGTCATGCGGACAGGAGGATCTGCTGGGATGCAAGGGGGCCGGATGAGCGCGGTCCTTTTATAGAGCCTGCTTTCATCGTCACTTTGCGAAAGGAGCATGCCATGTTGACTCCCGTTCGTGCAGCGTCCAATGCAAGCTTTTCGTCCCAAGGCCAGACTGCGGCGATCGTCGCCGGCGGCCTCGGCCGTTCTGTGATTGCGCCGGCGCCTGTCAATCCCGTCGAAGCCGCCGACCTGAATTCCGCCATTGCCGGCAAGCTCAATATCCTGCTCCTTGCCGCGCGTGAGCGCATGGTCGAAGCCCTTTTCGATGCCATCGATGCCGCCGGCCGCGCGATCTCGCTGGATCGCGGCGAGGACGAGACCAATCTTGCCTTCGCCTCCCGGCTCGCCGATGCCATCCAGCGGCTGCCGGCTCTCAGGATCGACGAGGTCGAGCGCCAATTCACCGCAGAGGGCCATAGCCTGCCGCTCCGGATGATCGCCGCAGCCCTGAAGAACCCCACAGGCCCGGAAGCAGCCCGCATCGTCGCCTATCTGGAAATCGTCCGCTACAAGGATCGCGATCTCGCCGCCCGCGCCGTCGTCCGCTCCTACGGCCAGAACGACGCTTCGCCGATGCGCGCCGAAGCTCGTCCTGAGATCCAACTTCATGAGGATCGTGGGTCTGCCGCCACGCGCCAGCCGGCAGACAAGCTATCCGCGCCGGCCAGTTTGCTGATCGAGGCCGCGGCTCTGGCGACCGCCGAGGAAGTGGTCGTCGCCGAGGCCGTGGACGCAGAAGATCCGGAAACGCAGCAGCCTCAAAACCGGGCTCAGTCCGCGTCGGCGGCGGCAAGCGAGGTCGCCCCGGAAAAATCCGCGCCGCAGGAGATCGAAGCCGCGCCGGCCTTGCCGACCGAAGCCACAGCGACCGAGGACGCGCGGGAAACGCCGGAGGCGTCTGCCATCCAGCCTCGCGCGGTGTTGGAAAAGGGCGATCCCGTCATTCCCAGGAACTGGGCAGGAATTGTCGCTTCGATGACCGAAGAGGTCTCCGCGATGATTGTCACCATCATCGGCGAGCAGGATATTGAAGCCGTCGTGGAGGATGGTCCCGTCGAGGCGGCCGTTGAGATCGATGTGATCCTCGACGAAGCCGTCATCAGCGATGCGACCGAAACCTTGACCAGGCAGCCGGCGGAGTTCGCAGCACCGGATGCGCGCCAGTCCGCAGCGCTTCACCCTTCGCCGATGGATACCGAGATCGTGACTGCGGCTGCCCGTCAGCCGAAAGAGATCGCCGCGCCACCGCCAATGATGCCGATTTCCGAGACGGCCGAGGCGTCCTATCTGCCGCTGGCCGCAAGAATGCCGGAGGGGCTTGCCTATACGCAGCTGCCTTATCAGTTCGCCAAGGATGTTCCGTCGAACGAGAAGGCCGGTGAAACGAGCCACCAGCATCAGCACCACCACGATGGGGCACCGCCAGACCAGCAGCAAGGGGATCAACAGCAGGCGCAATCGGGCAGCGGGGATGCCACGCCCGATCTGGAAGCTGCCAACGCGGCACCTGAGCGCAGGACGCCGAGGATGATTGATTCCGAGCCGACGCCACATCAGCCAGGCGCGGCCGAAGACCCTGTTTATGCGCTCTATCAGCGCATGGTCGGCTGGGAATAAATTTCCATAATCCAAGTCATCAGGAAGCGTGCAGCGGTTCCGGGATAACGAAATGCATAAAAACCAAGGACCAAAGCGCCGCGCTGGATCAACTTTGATGCGACGCGCTCTAGCCCGAAAATGAAGAACCCGCCGGATCGCTCCGGCGGGTTCTTCAATTCAAAAGGCGGATGCGAGGCTTATTCGCCGCCGCGGTTCTTCAGGGCTGCGCCCAGGATGTCGCCGAGCGAAGCGCCGCTGTCGGACGAACCGAACTGGGCAACGGCTTCCTTCTCTTCCGCAATCTCCAGAGCCTTGATGGACAGCATGATCTTGCGGTCCTTCTTGGAGAAGTTGGTGACGCGGGCGTCGAAGACCTGGCCGACCGAGAAGCGCTCAGGGCGCTGTTCGTCGCGGTCGCGGGCAAGGTCAGCGCGGCGGATGAAGGAAGTGATGTCCTCGTGGTTGACGAGCTTCACTTCAACGCCGCCATCGTTGACTGCGATGACTTCGCAGGAAACGACTGCATTCTTGCGCAGGTCGCCTGATGCAGCGGCGTCGCCGACTGCATCCTTGCCGAGCTGCTTGATGCCGAGCGAGATGCGTTCCTTCTCGACATCGACGTCGAGAACGACGGCCTTGACGACGTCACCCTTGTTGAACTCCTCGATGACCTGTTCGCCCGGACGGTTCCAGTCGAGGTCGGAGAGGTGCACCATGCCGTCGACATCGCCGTCGAGGCCGATGAACAGGCCGAATTCGGTCTTGTTCTTGACTTCGCCTTCGACTTCAGTGCCGGCCGGATGGCTGCGGGCGAATGCTGCCCACGGGTTTTCCAGCGTCTGCTTGAGGCCGAGCGAGATACGGCGCTTGGACGGATCGACTTCGAGAACGACGACTTCGACTTCCTGGGTGGTCGACAGGATCTTGCCGGGGTGAACGTTCTTCTTGGTCCAGGACATTTCCGAGATATGGATCAGGCCTTCGATGCCCGGCTCCAGCTCGACGAACGCACCGTAGTCGGTGATATTCGTAACGGTACCGGAAATCTTCTTGCCTTCCGGATACTTGGCCTGGATGCCATCCCACGGATCGCTCTCGAGCTGCTTCATGCCGAGCGAGATGCGATGGGTTTCCTGGTTGATGCGGATGATCTGAACCTTGACCTGCTGGCCGATGTTCAGGATTTCCGACGGATGGTTCACACGGCGCCATGCCATGTCGGTGACGTGCAGCAGGCCGTCGATGCCGCCGAGGTCGACGAACGCACCGTAATCGGTGATGTTCTTGACAACGCCGTCGACAACCTGGCCTTCTTCGAGGTTCTGAACGATTTCAGAACGCTGCTCGGCACGGGACTCTTCCAGAACCGTACGGCGCGAAACCACGATGTTGCCGCGGCGCTTGTCCATCTTGAGGATTTCGAAGGGCTGCGGGTTATGCATCAGCGGAGTGACGTCGCGGATCGGGCGGATATCGACCTGCGAACGTGGCAGGAAGGCGATCGCACCGTCGAGGTCGACCGTGAAGCCACCCTTGACCTGGTTGAAGATCACACCTTCGACGCGCTCGCCGGCTTCGAACTTGGCTTCGAGCTTGACCCAGCTTTCTTCGCGGCGAGCCTTCTCGCGCGACAGAACTGCTTCGCCGAGCGCGTTTTCGATACGCTCAACGTAAACTTCGACTTCATCGCCAACCTTGAGCTGGCCGTCCTTGGCGCGGGCGCCGAATTCCTTGAGCGCGATGCGGCCTTCGACCTTCAGGCCGACGTCAACAACGGCGACATCCTTTTCGATGCCCGTGACGATACCCTTGGTAACATAGCCTTCGGCCAGATCGTTCTTGGCAAAAGACTCTTCGAGAAGGGCCGCGAAATCCTCGCGAGAGGGAGTAGCTACTGACATAAAATCTCCTGCGTGTCCTGAATAGCGAAGCGGACACGTACGCGCCGGTTGGTTTGCGTTGAACGGGCCTGAACCCAGTCCGCCCTTTTTCACGAGGGCAATCCGGCGCTTGGACGGAATTTCAGGCTGCATTAACAGCGATCCATGCTCCTGAGCATGCAAAATCGCTTCAATTTAGGCATTTCGGCTCAAGACCGCATCGATGATCGATTGTGCAGCTTGAAACGCGGCCTCTATACTCATTTCCGACGTATCAAGCAAGTGCGCATCATCAGCTGGTTTCAAAGGGCTGTCGGCCCGTCCCATGTCGCGTTCGTCGCGCCGTTTGACGTCTTCGAAAATCGCATCGAAATCCGCCGTCGCGCCCTTGCCGAGGATCTCGTCGTAACGGCGTCTTGCGCGGACCTCCGGCGTCGCCGTTACGTAGAATTTGACCGCCGCATCCGGGCAGACGACCGTGCCGATATCACGCCCGTCGAGCACGGTTCCCGGCGCCTTTATCGAAAACCGCCGCTGCGCCTCGACCAGCGCCCGGCGCACCGCCGGCATCACGGCAATCTTCGAGGCGGCTTCGCCGATCTCATGTTTGGAAAGTATATCGCGATCCAATCCAGCGAGTTCAACCTCCCGCGCGATCTTTTCCGCCACCGCCTCGTCGTCGAGCGGCAGGCCGGAGTCGAGCAGCGCCTTGGCTGTGGCGCGATAGGTCAGGCCGGTATCCAGATGATGGAAGCCGTATCGCTCGGCGATGCGGCGCGAAAGCGTGCCCTTGCCGGCCGCCGCCGGGCCATCGATGGCGATGGTGAAGGTCTTCGTTGTCATGTGATCAATCCTGGAGCAGCGGGCTTACAGGCTCTGGCTGGAGCCAAGCATGGCGTAATCATTTGTAAACGCATAGCATTTCCTTCGCAAGGCCGTCCTTTTCGGCGACAATCTTCGCTACGTTCTGCGGCTGCCGCGGCTCGTTACCATACACCCGCCGGCCGGTCATCCGGCGGCGGCGGAAATAGCCTGCGCTCTGATCATAAAGTTTGGCTTTGACATGGGAAGCCACAGCGATTAAGGGGACCGGCTTATAAATTCCGATGGAACGCCGGCTTGATCGGCATTTGCCGAATCTCGCATTCGGCCATTCTCACGAGGCTTATAGTGGCGAAAGCGGAACTTGGAACCAAGCGTACCGATCCGGAAACCGGCAAGAAGTTTTATGATCTGAACCGGGATCCGGTCGTCTCTCCTTATACCGGCAAGTCCTACCCCCTGTCCTTCTTCCAGGAAACCTCGGCGATCGCCGAGGTTGCCGAGGAAGACGAGGTCGCGGAAGTCGATACTGAAAACACCGAAGTCGAACTGGTTTCGCTGGAAGATGCCGATGAGGCCGCAAGCGGCGACGACATCCCCGATATCGGCGATGACGATGTCGAAATCGAAGGCGATGACGACGACGATACCTTCCTCACACCCGACGAAGACGATGACGACGATGACATGAGCGACATCATCGGCGTGACCGGCGACGACGACGAAGTCTGACCACTGCATTTCGGCCCGGTGAGGAAAAAATTCTCCGGGCCGGATTTTTTAGGCTTGCTATCTCCGAAAACCGGAAGTAATAAGCCGCCACTCCGAAGGGCACGCCTTGAGGAGTATCCCAGGACCGGCCCTGCGCCGGACCACCTTGATGGGGCTATAGCTCAGCTGGGAGAGCGCTTGCATGGCATGCAAGAGGTCAGCGGTTCGATCCCGCTTAGCTCCACCACGCTTCGCCCTTACGGGCTTCGCGTGGCGCAGCCGCGAGAAACCGTTAGGCCGAAGCAGTGCCCGGCATAGCCCGAAGGGCGACGACGGGCTGAAACGCTGATGTGGTATGTCTATATTCTCCGCAGCGTCGATTTTCTCGATCAGGAATATACCGGGTCTACCGCAGATCTGAAACAACGGTTCGCCGCTCACAATGCCGGAAAATCCACCCACACGGCCAAATTCGCACCATGGATTTTGTTCTGGTATTGCGCCTTTCCTGACAAACACAAAGCGCTTGAATTCGAAGCATATCTGAAATCGCATTCCGGCAGGGCTTTTGCCAGCAAGAGACTGGTCCAGCCGCATTCGGATCCAGGTAAACTCTAACCGCCCCGCGTCGCCCCGGCAGGCCGCTCCCACAGCCCACCGGCGCCTCGAGCCTCACATCTCGACGATAACCGCTGTCACCGGCTTCATCACCGGCAGCACCAATAGTAAGACGGGAAAGGCGATTGCCCAGGAAAGCGCCCAAGGTGCGTACCCAGCAACGGATCGCCGTCGTTCTGTGAGAACAAGCGAGCCGACCTATGCTCCCTCAGCTGACGGCCGTGCTTCTCTCCGACCTGTCGGCAAAACAGGGCATCACCACTTCTTTCCTGGTGTCTCTCAGAGTAGCATTTCCGAGCGTGGCATCAGCCAACCGCAGTCGTCTTTGCCAATTCCTCAACAAAAGGAATTATCCTTCTGCCGCATCTCAGCGATTCGGCCCCAGGACCCTCCGCAATGACCAGAGCACGACGCCGTCGCCTCATCCGCACCCGACGGACCATGACCGGGATCGCCCTCGTTGGCTCGATTTCGTTTCTTGCCGGCATGACCGATGCGACCGGCCTGCTGCTGACCGGCGATTTCGTCTCCTTCATGACCGGCAATACGACGCGGGCGGCATTGGCCTTGAGCCAGGGCAACCTTTATCACGCGGCGGTACTGATCTCCGCCATTCTGGTTTTCGTGCTCGGCAATGCGGCCGGCATTGTCGTCGCCCATTTTTCGCAACGCCGCATTTTCGTGGTGCTTGGATGCGTCGGCCTCGTCCTGGCACTTGCTTCGATGATGACGATGCAAAACTTGCTGCTGTCGCGCTTCTATTTGATCGTTCTTGCCATGGGCATGGTGAACGCCGCCGTCGAGCAAATCGAGGGCCTGCCGATCGGGCTGACTTATGTCACAGGCGCACTGTCGCGCTTCGGCCGCGGCATCGGCCGCTGGATCATCGGCGATCGCCGTATCGAATGGACGATCCAGATCGTGCCCTGGGGCGGCATGCTGCTCGGGGCGATTGCCGGCGCCCTCGTGACGCGACTGACCGGCGCGTATGCGCTGTGGCTGGTCTCCCTTTTTGCGATGGTGCTTGCGCTTGCCGCCATGTTCATCCCCCGGCCGCTTCAGCGGCGCTTCAACCAGAAGATCGCGCCGCATCGATCGGCCGTCGCGCGGGCGAAATAGAGCCGTCGCATTCCTGTTACCGTCGAATCGGATAGGAAGGACCGCCGCCCATCCTCAAGGAGTAGGTCTTGTTCCTGATTTCGAAGCTCGTCTGGATTTTCGCTCAGCCGTTGTCGCTGGCATTCTTCCTCCTCATCATTGCCCTCATTGCCGGCCTTTTGCGCTGGCGTACCTTAAGTATCCTCGGCGCAGCCGGTTCGGCCCTTATCCTCTTCGTCACGCTCTACACCACGGCCGGCAACCTCATGATGCAGGGTCTCGAGCAGCGCTTCGCCAAGCCCGCCGCCGATCCGGATAGCCTGCAATGCATGATCGTGCTCGGCGGCGCTTTCGAAAACGAGGTGAACACGGCGCGCCATGGCATAGAATTCAACGCCGCGGCCGACCGCTTCGTCGAAGCCCTGCGGCTCGCACAGAAATTTCCGCAGTCGCACATTCTGGTGTCGGGCGGCGACGGCTCGCTCTCGGGCATCTACGAAGGCGATGCGGCGGCATCCGAGCGCTTCTTCCCGCTCTTCGGCGTCGGCAGGGATCGCCTGATCGAGGAGAAGCAATCGCGCACCACCTTCGAAAACGCCGTCAACACCAAGGAATTCCTCGCAAGCCAGGGGCTTGCCAATTGCCTGCTGATCACCTCGGGTTTTCATATGCCGCGCTCCGTCGGCATCTTCCGCAAGCTCGGCATCGATATCGTGCCCTGGCCGACCGATTATCGCACCGACGGTGAGGTGAGGCCGGGGTTGGATTTCACCCAGCCGAGCCTCAACGCCCAGAACATGGCGACGGCGATCCGCGAATGGTACGGCCTGGTCGGCTATTATCTCGCCGGCCGGACATTGGAGCTTTATCCGGGCTGAGTTACTTTTTTGAAATGGTGACGAATTTCGTCCCGCGCACGCGGGCCGTCACCGTGCAGGGATCACCTTCGGTGCGGTCGCAGAAACGCGGATGCATCTTCATTGCCAGCACCATGTTGCCGAAGCGCTGGACGAAGTCGTAGCCATAGATCTGCGCCGTCGCGATCATGAAATAACCGCCTTCCGCCACCTGCAGATAGAAATTATAGGTGCAGCCGTCGTCATTGCACTGCGGCCCCTTCTGCCCGTCGCAGGTCAGCTGGCCCTCGTTGACCACCGCATCGATCAGGCCGTCATTGTTGATGTCCTGCCGGATGATGAAGCCGTCGGCGAACTCGGCCGTCTTGCACTGCTCCTGGAAATGTTTCTTCTCGTAGATCTCCGGATCGGAAATCAGCGATTGCTGGCCGAAGGCGACAGCCGGCGTGAAAAGCAGCAGGACGATATTCAGAACGGCGAGCACCAGCGTTTTCACGGCTTTCCTCTTTTGGATAAAGGCTCTGCAGCCTGATGCATGTCGCCCGAATGTGTGCAGCGGATTTGGGACAACGGCATGCATCGTATAAAGACTTTGGCTTTATGGCGCCGCCGCCTTGCGCCGCCCTTGCCATCATGGTTCTTTCGGCAAAAACATAAGCCGGTTCTGGGGGCCGCATGTCCTTGCTCGTTTATCTCGATTATGCCGGCATTGCGCTGTTTGCTGCGACAGGCGCGCTTGCCGCCTCGCGCAAGCAGCTGGACCTGATCGGCTTTCTGTTTTTCGCCATGGTGACGGGAACGGGCGGCGGCACCGTGCGCGATATCGTGCTCGGTCGCGTGCCGGTTTTCTGGGTGCTGAACCCCGCCTATATCCTCGTCTGTTGCGTCATGGGCATCGTCGTTTTCTTTACCGCCCACCTGCTGGAATCACGCTATCGCCTGCTGATCTGGCTGGATGCGATCGGTCTTGCCGCCTATTGCGTGCTCGGCGCCGCCAAGGGCCTTGCCGCCACCGGTTCGCCGACCATCGCGATCGTAACCGGCACGCTGACGGCGACCTTCGGCGGCATTCTGCGCGATCTGATGGCAAACGAGCCTTCGGTGCTCTTGCGGCCGGAAATATACGTCACCGCAGCCCTCGTCGGCGCCGGTGTGTTCACGCTCGCCAATGCGCTGGGAATGCCGCTCTATCTGGCGTCTGCCTGCGGCGTCGTGGCGGCCTTTGCGGTGCGCGGCGGAGCACTGTGGTTCGGCTGGACCTTCCCGACTTACAGACACAAGCCCGGCCGGCATCCCGACGATGTGATGTGAAGAAGCGGTGTCGTCAGCCCTGCTTCGCCCGCAGACGGATCACCACGTCGACATGGGCGATTTCCATCCCCTCCGGCGGCTCCGGCAGGTTGGCGATCGTCAGGTTGCTGACCGGAATATCGAGTACCTCGTTTTCGCCTTCGACGAAGAAATGGTGGTGGTCGGAAACATTGGTGTCGAAATAGGTCCTGGCGCTCTCGACGGCGAGAACGCGGATGAGACCGGCTTCAGTGAATTGGTGCAGCGTGTTGTAGACCGTTGCCAGCGACACCGGAACGCCGGCTGCAACCGCCTCCTCATGCAGTTCCTCAACGGTCAGATGCCGGTCGCCCTTGGCAAACAGGAGGTCGCCGAGCGCGACACGCTGGCGGGTGGGGCGCAGGCCCGCGCCGCGCAGCCTTACCTCTATTGCGATCGGGAGTGCACCCGTCATCAAAACCAACTCCGGTTATTCCTGCATAATTCAATCATGTTTCTTCAAGCGGTATAACTTTTGCACCGGAGCCTTTCAATAGTTCAATGGGGACAAGAGCCTGATAAACGCGGCCAAAACGGGCTTTTGACGCAAATAGGTCTGGTCGCAGCCCTGGCCTTCCTGTATGCGACCACCAAATAATAGCGCAAGCTTGGTCCGGACCCTTGAATGAAGCTGCCTTGCTCGTGCTTCATTTTCTGAAGAACCTGGACTACATGTTCATAACCATGGGCTCACGCGGGAGGGAAAAGAAACTTTATGACGACAAGACAGTCCAGCTTCTCGTACGACGAACTCATCGCCTGCGCACATGGCGAGCTGTTCGGGCCCGGCAATGCGCAGCTTCCCCTGCCGCCCATGCTGATGGTTCACCGCATCACCGATATTTCCGAAACGGGCGGGACTTTCGACAAGGGTTATCTCAGGGCCGAATACGACGTACGCCCTGACGATTGGTATTTTCCCTGCCATTTCGAAGGCAATCCGATTATGCCGGGCTGCCTCGGCCTTGATGGCATGTGGCAGCTGACCGGCTTCTTCCTGGGCTGGCTCGGCGAGGCAGGCCGCGGCATGGCCCTGTCGACAGGCGAAGTGAAATTCAAGGGCATGGTCCGGCCCCAGACGAAGCTGATCGAATACGGCATCGACTTCAAGCGTGTCATGCGCGGCCGTCTGGTCCTCGGCACGGCCAACGGCTGGCTGAAGGCCGACGGCGAGACCATATACCAGGCGGCCGATCTTCGCGTCGGTCTCTCGAAAGACAAGACGGCCTGAACCGTATCTCAAGCGGCTCACGAAACAAAAAAGGTTTGATCAGATGAGACGGGTAGTTGTCACGGGTCTGGGTGTGGTGTCCTCGATCGGAAACGACGCCGCCGAAGTCACCGAATCCTTGCGGCAGGCAAAGTCCGGTATCTCCTTCTCCAGCGATTTCGCAGAGCACGGCTTCAGGTGCCAGGTCTGGGGCAGCCCCAAGCTCGGTTCGGCGGAGCTGGCCGAACTGGTCGATCGCCGCGCCATGCGCTTCCTGTCGCAGGGCGGCGCCTGGAACCATGTCGCCATGAAGCAGGCACTTGCCGATTCCGGGCTGGAAGAGAAGGACTACGCTCAGAACGAGCGCACCGGCATCATCATGGGCTCCGGCGGTCCGTCCACCCGCACCCTGATCGAGGCGGCCGAGATCACCGTGAAGAACAACAGCCCGAAGCGCATCGGCCCCTTCGCCGTGCCGAAGGCGATGTCCTCGACCGCATCGGCGACGCTTGCCACCTGGTTCAAGATCCACGGCGTCAATTATTCGATCTCGTCTGCCTGCTCGACATCGGCGCATTGCATCGGCAACGCCGCCGAGATGATCCAGTGGGGCAAGCAGGACGTGATGTTCGCCGGCGGCCACGAGGATCTCGATTGGACCATGTCCAACCTCTTCGACGCCATGGGCGCCATGTCCTCCAAGTACAACGATACGCCCGATACCGCTTCGCGCGCCTATGATGTCAACCGCGACGGTTTTGTCATCGCCGGCGGCGCCGGCGTGCTGGTGCTCGAGGAGCTGGAGCACGCCAAGGCCCGCGGCGCCAAGATCTACGCCGAAATCGTCGGCTACGGCGCAACCTCGGATGGCTACGACATGGTCGCCCCCTCGGGCGAGGGCGCCATCCGCTGCATGCGCCAGGCGCTCGCCACCGTCAAAGGCGATGTCGACTACGTCAACACCCACGGCACCTCGACGCCGGTCGGCGACAGCAAGGAAATCGGCGCCATCCGCGAGGTATTCGGCGCCAAGATCCCGCATATTCAGTCGACCAAGTCGCTGACCGGTCATTCGCTCGGCGCTGCCGGCGTGCAGGAATCGATCTATTCCCTGTTGATGATGCAACATGGCTTCATCGGCGAAAGCGCTCATATCTCAGAGCTCGATCCGGAATTCGAAGGCGTGCCGATCGTGCGCAAGCGTATCGACGATGCGAAGATCGATATCGCCCTCTCCAACTCCTTCGGCTTCGGCGGCACCAACGCCACGCTGGTCTTCCAGCGTTATAACGGATAACAACATGTCGGGAATCATGCAGGGTAAGCGCGGCCTCATCATGGGCGTCGCAAACAACCATTCGATCGCCTGGGGGATTTCAAAAGCTCTCGCCGCACAGGGTGCGGAACTCGCCTTCACCTATCAGGGCGATGCGCTGGGCAAGCGCGTCAAGCCGCTGGCTGCCGAAGTCGGCTCGGATTTCGTGCTGCCCTGCGATGTCGAGGACGTCGCCTCGGTCGATACCGTGGTCGACGCGATCAGCGAGCGCTGGGGCAAACTCGATTTCATCGTCCACGCCATCGGTTTTTCCGACAAGAACGAGCTGAAGGGTCTCTACGCCGATACGACGCGGGAGAATTTCAGCCGCACCATGGTCATTTCCTGTTTCTCCTTCACCGAGATCGCCAAGCGCTGTGCTCCGTTGATGGAAGACGGCGGTGCGATGCTGACACTGACCTATAACGGTTCGACGCGCGTGATCCCGAATTACAACGTCATGGGCGTCGCCAAGGCAGCGCTTGAGGCTTCGGTGCGTTATCTCGCCGCCGATTACGGTCCGCGGGGCATCCGCGTCAACGCAATATCAGCCGGCCCGATCCGGACGCTGGCCGGCGCCGGCATCTCCGATGCGCGCGCGATCCTTTCCTGGAACCAGCGCAATGCGCCGCTGCGCAAGTCCGTGACCATCGATCAGGTCGGCGGTTCGGCTCTCTACCTGCTCTCCGACCTTTCCGCCGGCGTCACCGGCGAAATCCATTTCGTCGACGCGGGTTTCAACGTCACCTCCATGCCGACGCTGGACACGTTGCGCAGAGCGGACGTCGAATAGACGCTACTCCGATTTGAAACTCAAAAGGCCGTGCGCAGGTGCGCACGGCCTTTTTTGTTTCGATTGATGAAAGGGGAACGGTTCGAGCCCTAACCCTTACTTCTTCGCCCACAGCACCTTAAAACGGGCGTTGCGGCAGGTTTCACCGCTTTCCCTGAAGTTCGCCGCCAGAACCGGCTCGTAGGGCAGGCCGCGATTGGCGACGAGCATCAGGCGGCCGCCGCCGCGAAGCGCTGATGCGGCAGTCTTGATCATTGCCTGGCCGAGAGCCGGATCGGCGGCGTGCCCTTCGTGGAAGGGCGGGTTCATAATGACGAGATCGTATTTGTCCTTGACCGGCTCTCCCGCCAGATCATGCCAGAAAAAGCGCGCAGGCGCTTTCGGGCAGTTCTCCGCCAGATTATCCCTCGCAGCCTCCAGAGCCGCGTGATCGGCCTCGTAGAGGTCGAGGCGGGTCAGTCCGCGCGACTTCTGCGCCATCTCGACGGAGAGATAACCCCATCCGGCGCCGAAATCCGCAACGTCGCCGGTAAAATCCTGCGGCAGCCGCGAGGCGAGCAGTTCCGACCCGGCATCGATCCGGTCATGCGAGAACATGCCGGCGGTCGCATGGAATCGGCCGTCGACGCGCACCGGCGCCTTTACCAGCTTGGAGACGATGTCGTCGCCATCGGCAGGGCGGCCGAACCAGAAGGCTACACCGTGATATTTCGGCATATGGTCGATTGCGAGGTTGAAACCTTCAAGGCGCTTGCGCAGCGGCTGGATGCCGTCTTCCTTGGCGCCGGCAACGACGATCAGGCCGCCGACCCGCGTGCGGGCGATTGCCGCGGCGAGATTGGCCTCGTTCTCGCCCTTGTGCTTCGTGCAGAGCACCAGGGCGGCATCGTAGTCCTCGCCGTCGATCTCGGGCTTTGCTTCGATCCGCTGCGCCAGCAGCTGCCGGTAGAGCGGCCGGAAGCCCTGGACGGCGCTGAGCGAGGCGGCAAAGCCGTCCGGCAGCGCAAAGCCGGCCTCGGCGCCGAGGAAGAGCACGCGCTCGCCCTCACTGGGCACCGCGACTGTGTCGCTGGCAAAGGGATGGAACAGGGTCTTCAGCGTCTCGCGGCTCATGGGTCTCGTCTCGTTAAAAGCATGTCGCGCAAAGGTGTTGAGCGGTTTTGCGACCACGACATGCGCAAAACCAGGATACAAAAAGGGCGCGGAAGCATTCCCGCGCCCGGAATTAAATCTGGAAGGCGCGGCTTATTCGGCCGCTTCTTCCTTCTTCTTCTCGTTCGGGATCTCCTGGCCGGTGGCCTGGTCGACAACCTTCATCGACAGGCGAACCTTGCCGCGTTCATCAAAGCCGAGCAGCTTGACCCAGACCTTGTCGCCTTCCTTGACGACGTCCTGCGTCTTGGCAACACGCTCGGAAGCGAGCTGCGAGATGTGGACGAGGCCGTCGCGGGCGCCGAAGAAGTTGACGAAGGCGCCGAAGTCGGCGGTCTTGACGACCGTGCCCTCGTAGACCTGGCCGATCTCGGGCTCGGCAACGATCGAGTGGATCCACTTGCGCGCCGCTTCGATCTCCTTGCCGGAGGAGGAGGCAATCTTGACGGTGCCGTCGTCCTCGATGTTGATCTTCGCGCCGGTCTTTTCGACGATTTCGCGAATGACCTTGCCGCCGGAGCCGATGACTTCACGGATCTTGTCGACCGGGATGTTCATGACTTCGATGCGCGGAGCGAATTCGCCGAGCTGGCCGCGGCTTTCGGTGATGGCCTTGGACATTTCGCCGAGAATGTGGGCGCGACCGCCCTGGGCCTGGCCAAGGGCGACCTTCATGATCTCTTCGGTGATACCGGCGATCTTGATGTCCATCTGCAGCGAGGTGATGCCGTCGGCGGTCCCTGCAACCTTGAAGTCCATATCGCCGAGGTGGTCTTCGTCACCGAGAATGTCGGAGAGGACGGCGAAGCGATCGCCTTCCAGGATCAGACCCATGGCGATACCGGCAACCGGCTTTGCCAGCGGAACGCCGGCGTCCATCAGAGCGAGCGAAGTACCGCAGACGGTCGCCATCGAGGACGAGCCGTTCGACTCGGTGATTTCGGAGACGACGCGCAGCGTGTAGGGGAACTGCTCAGGCGTCGGCAGCATCGGACGTATCGCGCGCCATGCGAGCTTGCCGTGGCCGATTTCGCGGCGGCCCGGGGAGCCCATGCGGCCGGTTTCGCCAACCGAGTAGGGAGGGAAGTTGTAATGGAGCAGGAAGCGCTCCTTATACATGCCCGTCAGGCTGTCGACATACTGCTCGTCTTCGCCGGTGCCAAGCGTGGCAACCACGATCGCCTGCGTTTCACCGCGGGTGAACAGCGCTGAACCATGTGTGCGCGGCAGGAGGCCGACTTCCGAAACGATCGGACGAACGGTTTCGAGGTCGCGGCCGTCGATGCGGCTCTTGGTGTCGAGGATGTTCCAGCGAACGATCTTCGCCTGCAGATGCTTGAAGACGGCGCCGATGACTTCGGCGCTGTACTTGGGCTCGACGCCCTCGGGGAAGAAGTGAGACTTAACCTTTGCCTTGACGGCGTCGACGGCTGCATAGCGATCAGCCTTCTGGGTGATCTTGTAGCCTTCGCGCAGTTCAGCTTCAAAATGCTTGAGCATTTCGGCTTCGAGTTCGGAATGGTCTTCCGGCTGGAAATCACGCGGTTCCTTGGCGGCAACTTCGGCGAGCTTGATGATCGCGTCGAGAACCGGCTGGAAGCCCTTGTGGCCGAACATGACGGCGCCGAGCATGACGTCTTCGTTCAGTTCCTTGGCTTCGGACTCGACCATCAGCACGGCGTCGTAGGTGCCGGCGACGACGAGGTCGAGGCTCGATTCGTCCATCTCGTCGAGATGCGGGTTGAGAACATATTCGCCGTTGATGTAGCCGACGCGCGCGCCGCCGACCGGGCCCATGAAGGGAATGCCGGAGAGCGTGAGCGCTGCAGACGCAGCAACCATCGACAATACGTCGGGATCGTTTTCAAGGTCGTGCTGAACGACGGTCACGACGACCTGCGTGTCGTTCTTGTAGCCTTCCGGGAACAGCGGGCGGATCGGGCGGTCGATCAGGCGGGAAACCAGCGTTTCCTTTTCAGACGGACGACCTTCGCGCTTGAAGTAGCCGCCGGGGATCTTGCCGGCTGCGTAGGTCTTTTCCTGATAGTTGACCGTCAGCGGGAAGAAGTCCTGGCCGGGCTTCGAAGCCTTGGCGGAAACGACGGTGGCGAGAACCACGGTTTCGCCATAGGTGGCGAGAACCGCGCCGTCGGCCTGACGGGCTATCTTGCCGGTTTCGAGCTTCAGCGGGCGGCCGGCCCACTCGATTTCGACTGTGTGGGTATTAAACATGACTTGTCCTTCAATGCGGGAGCACGCGCCATCGCCGATATCAAGGCGCAGCGCACAGTCGACCGCAAATAATGTGACGTATCACGGGCAAGACAACGGGAGGCTTTTCATCCTTGGTTTCCTCGATAAATCCGAGGGTCCCTGAGAAAACCAAGCCAAAGCCTCGAGAAGCCTTGGCCGAAAGCATCCGGCAATCCTGCCCCATGACAGGTCAACGGTTGGTTTGGCAGAACCGGCCCATCCGGGTCCGCCGGTCTTTTCCACCGCTTGAAGATAGGGCGCGGCTGGAACATTTCATCGGGAACCATGTCCCGAAACAGATCCGGCGGGCACTTGGAAAGCGCCCGCCGGACAATCTTAGCGGCGGATACCCAGGCTGGAAATCAGCTTGGAATAGCGGCCTTCATCCTTCTTCTTGAGATAATCAAGAAGCGAGCGGCGGCTCGAAACCATCGTCAACAGGCCACGGCGGGAATGGTTATCCTTCTTGTGGTCCTTGAAGTGTCCGGTCAGGTTGTTGATGCGTTCGGTCAGGATCGCGACCTGGACTTCCGGAGAACCGGTATCGCCTTCGACGGTTGCGTATTCCTTGATCAGCGCAGACTTGCGCTCAGCAGTGATCGACATCGGGTGATCCTTTCTAAGAGAGGAGATAAAGGTCGCCAAAAGCCGGGATGTCGTCCAGCTTTGGCCGTGAATGCGAGCAGGCGAACCTGACGCTGGCGCTGCCTATAAACCAAATAAGCAGCGATGGAAAGAGGGGAGCTCCCGCGGCGGTTTTCAGCGGCCCGCCATGGCCTCCCGGATCATTGCATCGTAACCTGCGGGATCCTGCAGCATGGCGAAATGGCTGGCGTCTTTCAGGATCACGAGCTTTGCGCCCGGAATTTCTTTGGCCATCATCTCCGTATGGTCGAGCTTCACGGCTTCATCATGGTCGCCGATGGCGAGCGTGACCGGTATCGTGATCTTTCCAAGGTCCGCCGCCGTCCAGGCCGGCTGTGTCGCCCACATCTCGGAAATCTGGGTGACGAAGGCATCATATTCGTTCGGCGTCGGCGACAGCTTCCGGTACTGTTCACCGGCGACGTTGATGTAGTCGTTGAAGGTCTTGTTTCTCAAGACGTCAGGCTTGACGCCGTCGGTGGTGACATTGGCGGCCTGCGCAATGACGCGCGTCAGCTTTTCCGGATGTTTCATCGCCATGTCGATGCCGATAATGCCGCCGTCGGACCATCCCACCAGCGTCACCTTGCCGATCTGCAAATGGTCGAGAAGCGCGGCATAATCCGATGTCATCAGATCGTAGCCGAAGGGCTGTCGGCTGCGCGTCGAGCGCCCATGTCCGCGGCTGTCGGCAACGATGACCAGATGATCCTTGGCAAAATCGGCGATCTGATGACCCCAGACCTCGGCATTTCCAAGACCTCCATGGATGAAGAGGATCGGGTCGCCTTCACCATATTCGGCGTAATACATCTTGATGTCGTTCACATCGGCCATGCCGCTCGTCTTCGGCACGGGCATTGCAGGAAAGGCCGGGAGCTCGGCCCAGCGCTCGGCGGATTGAGCGCCGGCAACAGTCAGGAACATCGAAAAGAACGTCAGTATGCCGATAGTGGTTGCGCGCATAATCATCCCCTTGTCGGGCCGCCATGGCCCTTCGGGCCGCCACGGCCCGAAAGGAAGATATCGCATCGCTAACGCCTGACAATCGTTAGCTGTACAGACTCAGCCGAAAACCCGCTTCGGGCGAAACTCGCCCTGGCCGATCTCGCCGATCGCAATCAGCCTGCCGCGGGCCGTCGCATAGGCTTCGCTTTCGGCAACCGGCGCATCGCGGCCACGCACGAGGATCGGGTTGCCCATCTTCAGCCGGTGCGCCTGATCGTCGTTGATGACGAGATGGGGCAGGGCGGAAAGCGCCTCGCAGGTGTTGATCAGCAGCGCATCGAGGGCGGCAAGCCGCTCGTCCATATCCTCGATTGCCTCCAGCGCCACAAGGTCTGCGAGCGGCACCATGGCCTCTTCCGCGAACGGCGCGACGAAGGTGCGCCGCAGCCCGGACACGTGGCCATAGCAGCCGAGCTCCCGGCCGAAATCGCGGGCGAGCGCCCTGACATAGGTGCCCTTGCCGCATTCGACTTCGAAATGCGCGGTATTGGCATCCGGGCAGGCGAGCAATGTCAGCCGGAAGATATCGACTTCGCGCGAGGGGATCTCGACAACTTCGCCTTCGCGCGCCAGATCATAGGCGCGTTCACCCGATATCTTGATCGCCGAAAACTGCGGCGGCACCTGGCTGATGGTGCCGATATAGCTGGCTAGGATATCGCGGATCTGCTGTTCGCTCGGGCGTTTGTCCGAGCTTTCGGTCACGTCGCCCTCGAGATCGTCCGTCGCGCGTTCCTCGCCCCAGCTGACCGTGAATTCATAGATTTTGCGGCCGTCCATCACATAGGGAACGGTCTTGGTCGCATCGCCGAGCGCGATCGGCAGCATGCCGGAGGCGAGCGGATCGAGCGTGCCGGCATGACCGGCCTTCTGCGCCTTAAAGAGCCACTTGATCTTGGAAACGGCTTCCGTCGAGCCGAAATCCACCGGCTTGTCGAGGATCAGCCAGCCGGAAATCGGCCGGCCCTTGGGTTTGCGTGGTTTGGACATGCGTCTCTTCTGTTTATTGTTCGTCATTATCGCCGTCGAGGTCGCGTTGCACCTCGGGCGAACGCAGCAGCTCGTCGATTTTCTTGTAGTTGTCAAAGCTGGTATCGTCGCGGAACCGCACCTCCGGCATGTATTTCATCTGCCGAAGCTGTTGCCCGAGCCTGCCGCGGATATACCTCGCATTACGGTTCAACGCCTCGATGACGATGCTGTGGTCGGAAACGCCGAGCGGTGTCACATAGGCGGTGGCCATCTTGAGGTCGGGCGACATGCGCACTTCCGAGATCGAGATCACGGTCGCTTCGATGACGTCGTCGCGCACTTCGCCGCGCTGCAATACCTGGGTGATCGCGGCGCGAACCTGTTCGCCAACGCGCAGCATGCGCTGCGAAGGCGCGGAAGAAGTCGATCTGGTCATTGTTATCTCTATTTGCCGATGCGGCTGGGAATCGAACCCGTCAAAGGAGAGCGTCCATGACTCTTTTGGCAGAAAAGGTCAAGTCGCAGGTACCCGAAAGCCATCCGCCGGCTGGCGAATGGCTTTCGGAAGGCTGATGCTGCGCTCAGCCGCAGCGGTTTAGAGCGTGCGCGTGATATGTTCGACGCGGAAGCACTCGATGACGTCGCCGGCGCGCATATCCTCGTAGTTTTCGAAGGCCATGCCGCACTCCTGGCCCATCGGCACTTCGGACACTTCGTCCTTGAAGCGCTTGAGGGTCTTGAGCTTGCCTTCGTGAACGACGACGTCGTTGCGGATGAGGCGGACGCCTGCGCCACGCTCGACCTTGCCTTCGACGACACGGCAGCCTGCGACCTTGCCGACCTTGGTGATGTTGAACACCTCGAGGATTTCGGCATTGCCGATGAAGGTTTCGCGTCGTTCCGGAGACAAGAGGCCCGACATCGCTGCCTTCACGTCATCCACCAGGTCGTAGATGATGTTGTAGTAGCGGATTTCGATGCCTTCGCGCTCGGCGAACTGACGTGCCTGCGTATTTGCACGAACGTTGAAGCCGATGATGGCCGCGTTCGACGCTTCGGCGAGCGAAATATCCGACTCGGTGATGCCACCGGCGCCCGAATGGACGATGCGGGCGCGGACCTCGTCGGTGCCGAGCTTCTCGAGCGCGCCGGCAATCGCTTCGATCGAGCCCTGCACGTCGCCCTTGATGACCAGCGGGAACTCCTTGATGCCGACGCTCTGGCGCTGCATCATCATCTGTTCCAGCGAACCGCGCTGTCCCGACTGGCGGGCAGCCGCCTTGTCACGGGCAAGACGCTGGCGATATTCCGAGATTTCGCGGGCGCGGCTTTCGCTTTCGACGACGGCGAACTTGTCGCCCGCCTGCGGCGTACCGGAAAGACCGAGAACCTCGACCGGGGTTGCCGGACCTGCTTCCTTCACATGGTCGCCCTTGTCGGTGACAAGCGCGCGCACGCGGCCCCAGACGTCACCGGCGACGATGATCTGGCCCGGACGCAGCGTGCCCTTCTGGACAAGCACGGTCGCGACCGAACCACGGCCGCGATCGAGCTGGGCTTCGATGACGGTACCTTCAGCAGTCCGGTTCGCATTGGCCTTGAGATCGAGAATTTCCGCCTGCAGCAGGATCGCCTCGAGCAGCTTGTCGAGGTTCTTGCCGGTCTTTGCCGAAACTTCGACGTCGAGCACTTCACCGCCCATGGATTCCACGAAGACTTCGTGCTGCAGCAGCTGATTGCGCACCTTCTGCGGATCGGCTTCGTGCTTGTCGACCTTGTTGATCGCAACGATGATCGGAACACCGGCCGCTTTGGCGTGGTTGATCGATTCGATCGTCTGCGGCATCACGCTGTCGTCGGCTGCGACGACCAGGATCGCGATGTCGGTCGCCTGCGCACCGCGGGCACGCATTGCCGTGAAGGCGGCGTGGCCGGGCGTATCGATGAAGGTGATCTTCTGACCGCTCTGCTCCACCTGATAGGCGCCGATATGCTGCGTGATGCCACCGGCTTCGCCGGAAACCACGTTGGCATGACGGATGGCGTCGAGCAGTGAGGTCTTGCCGTGGTCGACATGGCCCATGATGGTGACGACGGGCGGGCGCGAAACCAGTTCGCCATCCTCGTCGGACACGTTGAAGATACCAAGTTCGACGTCGGATTCCGACACGCGCCTGACCGTATGGCCGAATTCGCCGGCGATGAGTTCGGCAAGGTCGGCGTCGATGACGTCGCCCGGCTTCATCATCTGGCCTTCCTTCATCAGGTACTTGATGACGTCGACAGCGCGTTCGGACATGCGCTGCGACAGTTCCTGAATGGTGATGGTCTCTGGCAGAACTACCTCGCGGGAGATCTTCTCGCGGGTTTCCTGCATCTGACCGCGGCGGAACTTCTCCTGCCGGCGGCGCATCGCCGAGAGCGAACGCCCGCGGGCATTGTCGTCGCCGTCGACGTTGGCAGTGGAGATCGTCAGCTTGCCGCGACGGCGCTCTTCATCCGTCTTCGGACGCGTGGTGACCGGCTTTGCCGGTTCCGGGCGAACGACACGGCCACGGACCGGACCACCGCGCGCGGCACCCCGATCTTCTTCTTCCTTTTCGTCGCGACGGCCGCGAACGGCGCCGGGAACGGCAGCGCCCGCTGCCGGACGGGCAGCAGCCGGTGCTCCGGCCGCATCGGGCCGGCGCACAGCTGGTGCCGACGATGCGGTTTGCTGCGGCTGTGGGGCGTCGGCGCTTGCCTCGGCCGGAGCCGGTGCCGCGGCTGCTGGTTCAGCAACGGCGGCGGGCGCCTCAGCCTGTCGGATAGCGTCTTCAGCGGCCCTGCGGGCAGCTTCTTCTGCTTCGGCTGCCTTACGGACAACCTCTTCGGCGGCACGGCGCTTTTCGTCCTCGGCGCGGCGGATCGCATCCTGGGCGTCACGCGCCTGGGCGTCGGCAAGCGCACGGCGGCGGGCGTCCATTTCCTCCGGCGACAGATGGTTCAGCACTACCGGACGCGGACGATCGTTCTGGCGCGGCGCCTGGTGGGACTGCTGCGGACGTTGGTTCGTCTGGTTGTTGTTGCCCTGCTGGATCCGCGGTGCCGGCGTCGGCTGCTGCGGGCGCGCCTGCATAGGCGCAGGCGCCGGTTCGGCAGCACGCACAGGGGCCACCGGAGCGGCAGGTGTGATCGGCTTTTCGTCTTCCGGGCGCATCGGGCGCCGCTTGCGGGTCTCGACGACAACCGCCTTGGTGCGACCTCGACCCATATCCTGGCGAACGGTGCCCTGGCTCATCCCCGATGGTTTCAGGGTAAGCGTCTTTTTGCCCGTCACGCTGATTGTCTTGTCGTCGTTACTATCGGTCATTCGTTCCCGTTCCTTCGGACAGGGAGCGATGACTAGATCAGACCCTGTCGTTCAATACTGTCGATCAATGAGGATGCGACCGGCCGATGCCGGTGACCGCCTCATTGTTTTTGCCGGCCAGCGCCGCCCGCTGCTGCCCGGGACTGACCGCCAATACGGTACTGTTCGAGCATCTTTGCGCGCTTCACTACACCCTCACCCGCCTGCCCTGCAAGCACTGCGGCATGGATAAAAGCATTCTGACCCATCAGGCCTTCCATTTCGCTCTCCGAGAAGAGACGGAAGGAAGGTATCTCCTCCTCGGTCTCCATTCCGAGGTGCCAGGCCTTGCGGGCCTGGTCGATTTTTCGGACGCCGTCGTCCGCTGCATCAGTCGCATGGAACACCGCAAGCGCTGCCCCGCTTCTAACTGCGGCATCCACTTTCGAGGATCCGCTGACGAACTGGCCGGCTTTCCGCCCCATGTTCATCATCTGCATCAATTGCGCCGCGAGCAGCCGATCGACGCTCGCGCCGAGATCGTCTGCCGCCTTCACATCCATTTTCAGCGCGCGGGCGAAGAGTTTCTTCGCCACCGCCCTGTCGACCAGCGACCGGTCGATCTTTACCCAGCATCCGCGTCCCGGAAGCTCGCGCTTCAGGTCGGCGACAATAGTTCCATCGGGAGCGGCAACGAAGCGGATCAGCTCTTCCGGCGATCCGCTTTCGCGCGTCACGATGCACATGCGTCCGTTCACGTCATAACCTGCAAGATCGTCGTCCTCATCAGGGAGAGCGTCCGGCTCATGCGCGGTCATCATACTTCCTGTTCGGCTTCGGCGACCTCTTCTTCGGTCCCCTTAGCCAGGTCCTCTTGCGTGATCCAGCCGGCCGAAAGGCGGGCCTGGACGATCATCTGTTCGGCCTCGACGCGCGAGACGTCGAACTTCGAGAACAGGCCTTCGAACTTCTTCGTTTCGCCGTTCTTGCGTTCCGTCCAGCCGACGAGGTCGTCGGCGGCACAACCGGCAAAGTCCTCGATCGACTTAATGCCGTCTTCGCCGAGCGCCACCATCATCTGGGCGGTGATACCGTCGATTTCGCGCAGCTCGTCCTGAACGCCGAGCGCCTTGCGCTTCTCGTCCATCTCGGCTTCGAGACGCTCGAGGAATTCGCGGGCACGCTGCTGGATTTCCTGCGCCGTCTCTTCGTCGAAACCGTCGATCGAGGAGATTTCGTCGAGATCGACATAAGCCAGTTCTTCGACCGCTGCAAAGCCTTCAGAGGCCAGAACCTGGCCGACCATTTCATCGACGTCGAGCGAATCCATGAACAGGTTGGTACGCTCGTTGAATTCCTTCTGGCGGCGTTCCGATTCCTCGGCCTCCGTCATGATGTCGATGTCCCAGCCGGTCAGCTGCGAGGCGAGCCGGACGTTCTGGCCGCGGCGGCCGATCGCAAGCGACAGCTGCTCGTCGGGAACGACGACTTCGATACGCTCGGCATCCTCGTCGAGAACGACCTTGGCGACTTCGGCCGGCTGCAGGGCATTGACGACGAAGGTCGCCGGGTCCTGCGACCACGGAATGATGTCGATCTTCTCGCCCTGGAGTTCGCCGACGACGGCCTGAACGCGCGAGCCGCGCATACCGACGCAGGCGCCGACCGGATCGATCGAACTATCGTTCGAGATCACGGCGATCTTGGCGCGCGAGCCCGGATCGCGGGCGACCGACTTCACCTGGATGATGCCGTCGTAAATCTCGGGCACTTCCATGGTGAACAGCTTCACCATGAACTGCGGATGCGTACGCGACAGGAAAATCTGCGGGCCGCGCTGCTCGCGACGGACATCATAAACATAGGCACGGACGCGATCGCCATAGCGGACGTTTTCGCGCGGGATCATTTCGTCGCGGCGGATGATGCCTTCGCCACGGCCGAGATCGACGATGACATTGCCATATTCGACGCGCTTGACGGTGCCGTTGACGATTTCGCCGACGCGATCCTTGAATTCGTCGAACTGGCGGTCGCGCTCGGCTTCACGCACCTTCTGCACGATCACCTGCTTGGCGGACTGTGCGGCGATGCGGCCGAAATCCATTGGCGGCAGCGGATCGGCGATGAAATCGCCGAGTGCGGCGTCCGGGTTGCGGTCGCGGGCAAGCTCCAGCGGGATCTGCGTCGAATAATCCTCAGCCTTGTCGACAACTTCGAGCAGGCGCTGCAGACGGATTTCGCCGGTCTTCGGATTGATATCGGCCCGGATGTTGGACTCGGTGCCGTAACGGGAGCGTGCCGCCTTCTGGATGGCGTCGGCCATTGCGGCCAGCACGATCTCGCGGTCGATGACCTTTTCGCGCGCCACTGCATCTGCGATCTGCAGAAGTTCGAGCCGGTTCGCACTGACTGCCATTGTCTTGTTTCTCCGTCTTTACTCCAGGGTTCCCGTCCCTGTAGCGGTCTGTTGATCGGTTATTCCTGGTCGTCCGCTTCGTTCTGGTTGGCGGCCTCGGCTTTCGCCAGCTTATCGGCGCGCAACGCGTCGCGGATCAGGTCGTCGGTCAGAATGAGCTTCGCATCGCTAAGCGCCGTGAAGGGAATGGTGACCTTCTGCTCTTCCCCGTAAGCGACCTGGTCACGCTCGAGCGTGAAACCATCGACGCCTGCTTCGACGATCTTGCCGCGGAAGCGCTTGCGATTGTCGATCAAGATCGACGTCTCGCATTTCACAAGGTGGCCCTGCCAGCGGACGAAATCGGATTTCCGCACCATCGGACGGTCGATGCCGGGCGAAGACACTTCGAGATGATACTCTTTATCGACCGGATCTTCCACATCGAGGACAGGAGAAATCGCCATCGAGACTTCTTCGCAGTCCTGAACCGTCATCGTCCCGTCGTTGCGTTCGGCCATCACCTGCATCGTCACGCCGTTCTGGTTCAGCATGCGGACGCGGATAAGCCGGAAGCCGATGCCGATGAGGACAGGTTCGATAATATCGGCAAGACGCTGGTCGAGCCCGGTTTCGGTAATCAGCCGCGGCTCAAGTTCGTTGCCTGCGTTTGTCATGTCCGACAAGCGGTGCGCTCCTCGCAATTTCATGCTTTTTAGGGATCGCGCTAATAAAAAAGAGCGGGTCCTTGCGGCCCACTCTTCATCAAGCGATCAAGAATTTGAGAGCCATATAGTCGGGTTTTTCCGAAATTGCAAGGTCTGCGGCTGATTCCGCCAATTCGTGTCGGGTGACGTCGGTGGGCCTATGGCCAGCGCCGATCTTGCGCATATATTGCCGTTGCGGCGCAACAACAAAAGCGGAGAAATCGTGGCCTACACTTCGTCGACATTGGCGCCCCTTCGGCACGATACCTACCGCACCATCTGGTTCGCCAGCCTGTCCTCGAATTTCGGCGGCCTGATCCAGGCGGTTGGTGCTGCCTGGATGATGACGACGATCAGCGCCTCGGAGGATATGGTCGCGCTGGTGCAGACCTCGACGGCGCTGCCGATCATGCTGTTTTCGCTGATATCGGGTGCGCTCGCCGACAATTACGACCGCCGGCGGGTCATGCTGACGGCGCAATGCATGATGCTGACGGTTTCGGCTCTGCTGACGATCTTCGCCCTTCTCGGCTGGATCACCCCCTGGCTGCTGCTCTTCTTCACCTTCCTGATCGGCTGCGGCACAGCACTCAACAATCCCTCCTGGCAGGCCTCGGTCGGCGACATGGTGCCGCGCGCCGATCTGCCGGGCGCCGTCACGCTGAACAGCATGGGTTTCAACATTACCCGCAGCGTTGGGCCGGCGATCGGCGGCGTCATCGTTGCCGCAGCCGGCGCCGCTGCAGCTTTCGCAGTGAACACCGTAAGCTACCTCGCGCTGATCTATGCCCTGCTGCGCTGGCGGCCGAGCACGTCGGTCTCGACTCTGCCGCGGGAGGCGCTCGGCAGCGCCATCTTCGCTGGCCTGCGTTATGTCTCGATGTCGCCCAATCTCGAAAAGGTTCTCCTCAGGGGACTGCTCTTCGGCATCGGCGCCAGCTCGATCCTGGCGCTGCTGCCGATCGTCGCGCTCGATCTCGTCGGCGGTGGCCCGCTGACCTATGGTTTCATGCTCGGCGCCTTCGGCATCGGTGCGATCGGCGGGGCGGTGCTGAATGCGCGACTGCGCCAGATGCTTTCCAGCGAGATGATCATCCGCCTGTCTTTCGCCGGCTTCGCGCTGAGCGCCGTCATCGCCGCCTTCAGCCCAAGCGCTGTCCTTACCTCTGCCGGGCTGCTCGTCTCCGGCGCTTGCTGGGTTTCCGCACTTTCGCTCTTCAACACCATCGTCCAGCTTTCGACGCCGCGCTGGGTGGTCGGCCGCGCGCTGTCACTCTACCAGACCGTCACCTTCGGCGGCATCGCCGGCGGCAGCTGGCTATGGGGTATTGCCGCCGATCGATACGGCGTCGCCGATGCGCTGCTGATGTCATCGACCGTCATGCTGCTCGGCATCGTGATCGGCATGCGTTTTTCCATGCCGGCCTTCGCCTCGCTCAATCTCGATCCGCTGAACCGCTTCACCGAGCCGGCCCTCAGTCTCGACATCACGCCGCGCAGCGGCCCGATCGTCATTCAGGTCGATTATGAGATCGGAGATGACGACCTGGCCGAATTCATGGAGCTGATGGGCGAACGGCGCCGTATCCGCATCCGCGATGGCGCCCGCAACTGGGCGCTGATGCGCGATCTCGAAAACCCCGGACTGTGGACGGAAACCTACCACACGCCGACCTGGGTGGAATACATCAGACACAACCAGCGACGGACGCAGGCCGATGCCGAAAACACCGACAGGCTGCGTGCGCTTCACCGCGGCGAAGGTCCGCTGCATGTTCACCGGATGATCGAACGCCAGGCGATCCCGCCCGGCGACGATGTCTTCCACAAGGCGCCGATCGATCTGCATCATTGAGGCCAGGCATGCACAGTTTCAGGCTCGCCCGCCAGTCCGATCTCGCCGCCATCGTCCGGCTTCTGGCCGACGACGATCTTGGCGGCACCAGGGAAATCGTCGCCGACCCCGTCGATGCGCGGTATCTCTCGGCCTTTGCCGCGATCGAGGCGGATGCCAATCAGCTTTTGGCCGTTGCAATCGATGCGGCCGATCGGGTGGTCAGCTGCCTGCAACTGAGCTTTATTCCCGGCCTGTCGAGGATAGGCATGTGGCGCGGCCAGATCGAAAGTGTGCGTGTCGCAAGCGATCGTCGCGGCTCGGGCCTCGGCGCAGAATTCATCGAATGGGCGATCGCCCAATGCGCCGCGCGCGGCTGTGGCCTCGTGCAGCTGACATCGGACAAGACGCGGGCAGATTCGATCCGCTTTTACGAGAAGCTCGGCTTCGTCGCCAGCCATGAAGGGCTGAAGCGCACGTTCTGAAGCGGACTACTTCAGCTTGCCCTTCATCGTCGCTTCGGGAAAGCAGGTCGGCTTCATACCGTTTTTTGCCTGCCACTGGCCGATCGAACGCCGGGTCTTGTAGCCCGGCAGGCCGTCGGAACCGCCGACATCGTAGCCCTCCCGTTCCAGTGCCTTCTGCATGGCGGCGACATCCGAGCGCAGCATCTTGCCGACATCGCCCCATCGGCCTTGGAAGGCGCCGCCATTATCGGCGATCCGGTCGGCGAGATTACCGATGTAAAGCGCGTAGAGATCGGAATTATTATATTCCTTGATGATGTAGAAATTCGGCGTGACGACGAATTCCGGCCCGTCGCGGCCGGCCGGCACCAGCATCATGCCCTCAGCCTTCATTTCGCCCGAGGGGAAACCCTTGCCGGAGATGCGGTCGATGCCGAGCGAGGCCCAGTGCGACAGCGGCTTTGCGAGATCCGGCCCTTCCTGCGCGCAGGAGACCGCCTCCGGTATCGATACCTCGAAGCCCCAGTCGCGGTAGCGCTGCCAACCCTTCTTGACCAGGAAATTGGCGATCGAGGCGAGCGTATCCGGCACCGAGGTCCAGATGTTGCGATGGCCGTCGCCGTCGAAATCGACGGCGTATTTCAGATAACTGGTCGGCATGAACTGCGGCTGGCCAAGCGCGCCCGCCGACGAACCCTTGAAATCGGCGGGCGTCACGTCGCCGCCGTCGAGAATATGCAGCGCCGCCACCAGTTCGGTGCGGAACATCTCCTTACGCGTCGACATGAAAGCCTTGGTCGCCAGCACCTCGATCGCCGAATTCGGGATCTTCGCCGCGCCGAAGCCGGTCTCCCGCCCCCAGATGGCAAGCACGATCGAGCCCGGCACGCCATAGGTCTTCTCGATCCGCTTCAGCGTCGAACCGTATTGCGTGGCAAAGCCGCGCCCCGTTGCGGCAAGCCTCTTCAGATGGTCCTCGTTGAAATAGGGACCGGGCGAAGAAAATTCCGCCTGCGTCTGCTTCTGCTCCTTCGGCGGCGGGAAGCCGGGCGGCGCGAGATCGGGCAGGTTCCAGTTCAGCGTGATGCCAGAGAAAGCGGCCTGGAAGGTCTTCTCCGAAATGCCGTTTGCCCTCGCCTCGGGCCAGAGGTCCTTCTGCACCCAGCTTTCGAATTGCACCTCGACATCGGCTTTCGATGGGGCTGCGAGGGCGGGGAAGGGGAGGAGGGCGAGTGTCAAAGCAAGTGCGAATATCCGCGGCATAGATAAGCCTCTCATATCACCGTCCGCGCCCGAAGGGCCGCCGCAAGCGTGCCCTCGTCGAGATAGTCGAGCTCTCCGCCGACCGGCACACCGTGCGCCAGGCGGGTGATCTTCACCTCAAGCCCCTGCAACTGATCGGTGATGTAATGCGCCGTCGTCTGGCCCTCGACGGTGGCGTTGACGGCGATGATCAGCTCGCGGATGCCGCCTTCGCCGATCCGGTCGATCAGCCCGCGAATATTGAGATCGTCGGGCCCGATCCCGTCGAGCGGCGACAGCGTACCGCCGAGCACATGATAGGCGGCGTTCATCGCGCCTGCTCGCTCCAGCGCCCAGAGGTCCGATACATCCTCGACGACGATGATGATGGATTGATCGCGCTGCGTGTCGGTGCAGACTGTGCACGGATCGACCGTATCGACATTGCCGCAGCGCGAGCAGATCTTCACCTTGTCATAGGCCTCGCCCATCGCATTCGACAGGGGCCCTAGCAACTGGTCCTTCTTCTTGATCAGATGCAGTGCCGCCCGGCGCGCCGAGCGCGGCCCGAGGCCCGGCACCTTCGCCAAAAGCTGGATGAGTTTTTCGATTTCGGGGCCAGTGACTCGTTTTGCCATGCGCAGTTCTTAGCTGATATGCAGCGAAAACGGAATCGCGGAAGGATCGGTCGTCCCATGAAAATCCTGGCGCTGTGCATCGGCAATCCGGAAAGGCTGGCCGGCAAGAGCTACAAGACCGGCATCTTCAAACACGCCGTCAACGGCGCGGTGATGATCGATGCCGAAGGGCTGGTCGGTGATGCGATCTGCAACAGCAAACACCATGGCGGCGTCGATCAGGCTGTCTATCTGGAAGGCTCCGTCTGCCTCGACTGGTGGGCGAGGGAACTCGGCCATCCCATCAACCTCGGAACTTTCGGGGAGAACCTCGTAATTGAGGGCCTCGACAACCGACAAGTCGCGGTTGGCGACCGCTTCATGACAGGTGAATTGGTCCTCGAGGTCACCTCCTGCCGCATTCCCTGCGCCACATTCGCCGCCAGGATGAACGACCCGAAATTCGTCAAGCGATATACCCAGGCAGGCCGTCCCGGCATTTATTGCCGTGTAATCGCCAACGGAATTGTCGAAGCCGGCTTGCCGGTCGCGTACGCGCCTTTTTCCGGCGCCCGGGTGACGATGCCGGAAATGATGGAAACCTTCGGGCGCCAACTTTCGGTTGAAGATCGACAGCGTTATCTGTCAGCGCCCATTCATTACAAATTACGGTCAATGCTGGCTGCTCAAAGTTAGGAGTCGTATTCTCAGCGCGCTTTGTAATAGTTTCGCGGCGAGATGAGGAGCCCGGCTACGTGGGGCAAGCAACCCGTCGAAAGTAAGGCGGCAAGAGGAACTGACCTTCCCGTTCCTGCGGGGTTAGCAATGCCTTCCGTTCAACCTTGATGTCCAAGAAATTACTGCATCCCATTGAAATAGCAGTCAGAAAGCCGAATGCAACGTGCGATGATTCGTTACCTGTCATAATATCGGTGACGGGGATCGCAAGGGAGGTTACACCTTTCATATCCTTTTCATTTTCCTTGAAGCAGTGGTAAAGAGCCGAATTCGAGTCCTTCTTTTTGTTGGATTCCAAGTCTAACGTGCATATGCCGACAGCATCGCTGCATGTTACGGCACCATCGATAGACCAAACCAGTTTGGATTTTCGCCAAGTATCAAACCTGACTGGTGTCAGGTACCATTCGTGTTTGCCATCGCGCTCACTGTAGAAAACCTTGGTGTCGTCGCCCCCGCCAAATTGGTCGAACACATAAACAGGCTTACTGGGATCGCATTGATTTGCACTGACGGTCGTCGGCGCGAAGATAGTAACAGCAATAAAAACGCGAAAAACGCCGGCGATCTTCATGAAAAACCTTGTGAGATCTCTGAAACTACTGGCTGAAATATGAGAGCAATTCCAGCAAAACTATGGCGTGGTTTTGTGTCGGGAATTACTCGAAAAAAAGAGAGGCAATGCATGTCACTACAAAGGTATGCAGAGGCTCCACGATAACGACATGCGTCAAAACAATAAAAGCGCATCGCATGAATCAAATTCGATGCGACGCGCTTTGGAATATCTCCGCAATTCGAAAAAAACGGAAATGCCTTAAAGACCGAACTGCCTGCTATCAGAACGGCAGCTTGAAGCCGGGCGGGATGGGCAGGCCGGCGGTCAGCGCCTTGGTCTTTTCGGCGGCGAGCGCTTCGGCCTTGTCCTTCGCATCCTTATGGGCGGCGACGATCAGGTCCTCGAGGATCTCGACATCGTCTTCCTTGAACAGCGACGGGTCGATCTTCAAGCTCTTCAGCTCGCCCTTGCCGGAGATGATGACGGTAACGAGGCCGCCGCCCGCCTTGCCTTCGGCCGTGAGCTCGGCGATCTCCGCCTGCATCTGCTCCATCTTGGCCTGCATTTCCTTGACTTTGCCCATCATGCCCATGATGTCGCGCATCGTCTCGCTCCTTGTTGAAACTCTAGAACTCTATGTCGTCGCCAGGCAGGATGTCGCCTTCTTCGGATTCGGCGGCGGCCGGTGGCGTTGCCTCGCCTTCCTCGTCCGGTTCGGGCGCCCGCACGCGCACGTCGATGATTTTCGCGCCTGGAAAATGCGCCAGGATCGCTGCCACGTCAGGATCCTGACGAGCGTCGATGACGTGCTGTTCCCGGGTCCTGGCCTCCGCTTCCACCAGCGTCGGCTTGCCCTCTTCGCGGCTGAGGCTGACGATCCAGTGGATGCCGGTCCATTCCTTCAGCTTGACGGCAAGCTCGTTGAGCAGCGTCGTCGGCGCGCCCTCGGCCAGGCTGACGTCAAGGCGGCCGGGCTCGATCCGGACCGGGCGCACGAAGGTGCGCACCATCGCCTTCAACTTCGGATCGCGCTTCTCGGCGGCAAGATCGACGATATCGCTGACCGAGTTGACCTGGACGAGCGACTTTAGCGCTTCCGCCGGTTTCGTCTCGATTCGGCCGATAGGCATCGTCTCGGGCTGGCTGCTCGGCACCGCACGCAGCATTGCCACCGGCGCGGACGCCTGTGGTTTGCTCGGTGCGATTTCCGGCGCGCGTGCCGCGACACTGCTTTGATAGGGAACCCGCGTGCCGTTGCCGCCGCCACTGCCTGAAGGCGGGGAGGCGGGCCGCGGGCCGGCATTGTCGCCGGAAAATTCGGCAAGCCGCCGCGCCGCGTCTTCGGGCGCCGGCAGATGCGCGGCATGCGCCAGCCGGATCAGCACCATTTCGGCCGCACCTGCCGTCCGCGACGAGCCTTCCGTTTCCGGAATGCCCTTCAACAGCATCTGCCAGATGCGCGACAGCGTCGTTACCGCAACGCCCTTGGCGAATTCCGCCGCCTTGGTGCGCTCGACTTCGCTGAGCGAGGGGTCGTTCGCCGCATCCGGCACATATTTCAGCCGCGTCACCAGATGGGTGAAATCGGCAAGATCGGTCAGCACCACCACGGGATTGGCGCCGGCCTCGTACTGGCTCTGGAATTCGCCGAGGGCTGCGGCCACGTCGCCCTGGACGACATGCTGGAAGAGATCGACGATCCGGGCGCGGTCGGCAAGACCGAGCATCCCGCGCACGGCTTCCGCCTGCACGGCGCCGGCACCATGGGCGATCGCCTGATCGAGCAGCGACAGCCCGTCGCGCGCCGAGCCTTCGGCGGCACGCGCGATCATTGCCAGCGCGTCCGGTTCCGCCTCGATGCCTTCCTTGGCGGCGATCGTCGAAAACAGCCCGACGAGATCCGACGCGCTGATGCGGCGCAGGTCAAAGCGCTGGCAGCGTGACAGCACGGTGATCGGCACTTTGCGGATCTCGGTCGTGGCGAAGATGAACTTCACATGCTCCGGCGGTTCTTCCAGCGTCTTCAAGAGGCCATTGAAGGCCTGCGTCGACAGCATGTGCACTTCGTCGATGATGTAGACCTTGTAGCGCGCCGAAACCGGCCGGTAGCGCACCTGCTCGATGATCTCGCGGATATCGTCGATGCCGGTATGGGAGGCGGCATCCATCTCGATCACGTCGACATGCCGGCCTTCCATGATCGCCTGGCAGTGCTCGCCGGGCGTGCGAAGGTCGATCGTCGGCTTGTCGACATCAGCTGTCTTGTAATTCAGCGCTCGCGCCAGGATGCGCGCAGTCGTCGTCTTGCCGACGCCGCGCACGCCGGTCAGCATGTAGGCCTGGGCGATGCGGCCGGTCTCGAAGGCGTTGGTAAGGGTGCGGACCATCGGCTCCTGGCCGACCATCAGGTCCGTGAAATCCTTGGGGCGGTATTTGCGAGCCAGCACCCGGTATCCGGTGCCCGTCGAGGCGGCATCTTTTGATTGTCGCTCGGTGTCGCTCATCGCCCTGCTTGTCGCCCGGATCGTCGGGCACTTCGTGGAGAGAAGGTGGGAGGCTGGCACGATGACCCGTGCCGGGCTCGTTAGGGCTGCTTCCTTCCGGACCTGACCCGGTTGGCGAGTGGCTCGTCCACCACCAACCTCCCGAATGCACATATCGGCAATATCGTCATCAAAAGCAAGCCAACATGATAAAAAACTGCTAGTCGTTGGAAAAGACAGGAGGAATGCCCTTGAACGGCTTTATGCTCGACCCTCGGCTGGAAAACGACAGCGTCAGCATCATGATCACGGGCCTCTGTGATCTGAGATTGTCGAGGGATGCCCGCTGGCCCTGGCTCATTCTCGTGCCGCGCCGGGCAGGCATCACCGAAATCTTCGAGCTGACGCCGCTCGACCAAGTGCTGCTTGCCTTCGAGACCGAGCTCACTGCCACGGCGCTGAAGCAGATCACCGGTGCCGCAAAAATCAATATCGGGGCTCTTGGCAATATCGTCCGCCAGCTTCATGTTCATGTGATTGCCCGCTTCGAAGGCGATGCCAACTGGCCGGGTCCCGTCTGGGGCTTCGGACGCGCGGAACCCTACGAAGACGAAAAGAGAGACGAATTCACAGCGAAGCTGCGGGAAGCCCTTTCATCATGAGTCATTCGCTTTTCGATTCGGATGTGCCGCATCCGGAGCCCAGCAATCTCACGGCTTTTGCCGCCAACGACCTCAATCGCGATTCCGAACATCGCGACGAACGCTCCGTCGAAAAAGCGCTGGCCAAGGAGGGCACGCATATCTTCGCCTTCGCCGGCGACAAGCTGGTGCTGAAGCATGACGGCCAGGTGCTCGATCCGCTCTTTGCCCGCTATGAGCTTCAGGAGCTTCGGCCGAATTGGGACGAGACGGTGCTTCTCGGCTACCGCAAATCAGGCGAGCCGCGCCTTGCGGTTCCCGTCGGTATCGACGTCGACGATCTCACCAGCCAATACAAGCCTGCCGACGGCCGCACGCTGTTTCGCGAAATGCTGATCGACGAGGTGCTGCTCGGCGAATTCGCCCAGGCCGCGAGCCTCATCCGCTGGAATGGCGACAACCGCTTCTGCGGCCGTTGCGGCTCGGCGATGGAGATCCACATCGGCGGCTACAAACGTGTCTGCGCTGCCTGCGAACACATGATCTTCCCCCGCACCGACCCTGTCGTCATCATGCTGACGATCGATGAGAGCCGCGACCTCTGTCTGCTCGGCCGCAGTCCGCATTTCGCGCCCGGCATGTATTCCTGTCTTGCTGGCTTCGTTGAACCTGGTGAGACCATCGAGAACGCCGTGCGCCGCGAAACGCTGGAGGAATCGGGCATCCGCACCGGCCGCATCCGCTACCACGCCTCGCAGCCCTGGCCGATGCCACATTCCCTGATGATCGGCTGTTACGCCGAGGCCAGATCCGCCGAAATCACCCGCGACGAGACGGAGTTGGAGGATTGCCGCTGGTTCACCCGCGAGGAAACGATCGAGATGCTGGAACGCCCGAGCGCGACAGGCAAGGCCTCTCCGCCGAAAGGGGCGATCGCCCACCGCCTGATGCGCGACTGGGTGGAGTGGAAGCGGTAACGCCATGCCGGTCGCCCGCTCGGAACGGCTGCTGACGCTGCTCCAGACGCTCCGGCGTTACCGGCGGCCGGTGACCGGCATCGTGCTTGCAGAGGAAACCGGCGTCAGCCTGCGCACGCTCTATCGCGATATTGCCAGCCTGCAGGCCCAGGGTGCGATGATCGAAGGCGAAGCCGGCATCGGCTACGTGCTGAAGCCGGGTTTCATGCTGCCGCCGATGATGTTTTCCGAAGAGGAGCTGGAAGCACTGGTGCTCGGCTCGCGCTGGGTCGCCCGCGCCGCCGAACCGCGCCTGGCCGGCGCCGGCGCCGATGCGCTCGCCAAGATTGCCGCCGTGCTGCCGGCCGATATGCGGGAGATGATCGATTCGGCAGCCCTTTTCGTCGGCCCCAAACGCCGGGACGAGGACAAGGCGGATGTCTCGGCCATCCGCCGGGCGATCCGCCTGGAGCGGATCCTCGAACTGCATTATGGCGACGAGCAGGGCCGGATCTCGCGTCGCCGCGTCTGGCCTTTCGCACTCGGCTATTTCGAGCATGTACGCGTCCTCATGGCCTGGTGCGAACTGCGCCAGGACTTCCGCCATTTCCGCACCGACCGCATCATCGACATGACGCTGCATGAGGTGCGTTATCCGCGCCGCCGCACGGTTCTTCTCAAGGAATGGCGCGAGCAGGACGTGCCGCTCGAGAACTGAAACGCTGCTGCCATAAACTGTCAGCAGTCGGGGTTATCATCAGTACCACTTCAACAGGAAGGAGTACTGATCATGGCAATGCCTCCAGTCATTCAGCGGGCCGGCGACCGCTTCGCCACTGATAGCTTTGCCGACATCATTTCGGCCGAAACTTTCGCCGACGTCCGCCAATCGGCACGCTCCGGCCTGCTGCGCCTGGCCATCAGCTTTTTCTGGATCCCCGGGGGAAGCCGCTCCAAGCTCGACGTTGAAGCGACACCCGACTATCTGAAGCGCGACCTCGGCTTCATGGATGGGCGCAACCCACGCCACAAGGATGGTTTCCCGCTCTAGGCCACCTCATCGTTATCCGCATCCGCGAGGAGACGAGGGCGTTGCTTCGGCAACGCCCTTTGTGCCCTGCTGCCATAAATTGGCAGCAGGTAATTCCTCGTCCACCATTTAACACCACCGGGAGAACCAAAATGACCAGCCCCAATCTGATTATCCTCTACGTCAAGGACCCCGGCGAAAGCGCAAGCTTCTACCGGAACCTCCTGAACCGCGAACCGACCGTGGAAGCACCGAATTTCGTCGCCTTTCCGCTCGATGGCGGCTTCACCCTCGGCCTCTGGCGGCGCAGCAAGGTCGAACCGCAGCCCTCCGCCATCGGCAACCGCGGGGAGGTGGCCTTCATGGTTGCGGGGGAAAATGCTGTCGCCAACCGTTATGAGGACTGGCGCAAGCGCGGCCTGCCGATCGCCCAGGAACTAACCGAACTGGACTTCGGCCCGACCTTCGTCGTGCTCGATCCGGATGGTCATCGCCTGCGTGTCTGTGAGCCGGATAAATAATAGCTGATATGCGAGGCCTCTCATGCATGCCGCCCGGAAGGTGGTTCCGGGCGATATGCAAAAAACTAAAGCAGGCCTCGCATCGCATGCCCCTTGTAGACGCCGAGGATGCGCACCTTCTCGGAGAAGAACCGCAGTTCTTCCAATGCCCGCCGCACGTTTGGATCGTTCGGATGGCCTTCGATATCGGCGTAGAACTGTGTCGCCACGAATCTTCCGCCGAGCTGATAGCTTTCCAGCTTGGTCATGTTGATATTGTTGGTGGCGAACCCGCCGAGCGCCTTGTAGAGCGCGGCCGGAATGTTGCGAACGTTGAAGACGAAGGTGGTAACGACCTTTTCGTCCGCCGAATTCCGTTGCGCCCATTCCTCGTCGCGCGACAACACGACGAAGCGGGTGACGTTGTTTTCGGTATCCTCGACATTTTCGGCGATGATCTCGAGCCCGTAGAGATCGGCGGCAAGCCGCGGCGCCAGGGCGGCCATCGAGCGGTCGCCGGTTTCCTTCACCAGCTTTGCCGCGCCTGCCGTATCGCCGGCGATCACAGGCTTCCAGCCATTGGCCCGAACGATCTTGCGGCACTGGCCGAGCGCGTGAATGTGGCTGTGCACGGTGCGGATCTCGTCCTTGGTCACCCCCGGCAGCACCATCAGCTGGAAGCGGATCGGCATGAAATACTCGCCGATGATGTGCAGCCGCGATTCAGGCAGCAGATGATGGATATCCGCGACGCGCCCGGCGATCGTGTTCTCGATCGGGATCATCCCGATATCGGCGTCGCCGTTGTCGACCGCCGTGAACGCATCCTCGAAGGTCTGGCAGGGCAGCGGCTCCATGGTCGGAAACATGTCCCGGCTGGCCATGTCGGAATTGGCGCCGAATTCGCCCTGGAAGGCGATCCTGTTGGTCTTGATGTTCATGATGGTTCCGTCAGTTCGACTTTGCGGAGAGGATGCGCCGCGCTATTTCGAGGTCGGCGGGAGTATCGACACCGAGCGGAACCGTGTCAACGATCTCAACGTCGATGCGCATGCCGGCCTCCAGCGCCCGCAACTGCTCCAGCGATTCGCGCCTTTCGAGCGTTGAAGGCCCGAGCGCGACGAACCGTTCCAGCGCCGCGCGCCGATAGGCATAAAGGCCGATATGGTGGTAGAGCGGGCCCTTGCCGTAAGGTGCCGTCGCACGCGTGAAATAGAGCCCGCGCAGTCGGGTGTCGGAAACGGGCGAACCGACAACCTTGACGATATGCGGCGCGGTTTTATCAGCTTCATTGTCGATTTCGGTCGTCAGCGTGCCGATATCGACCGCCTCGTTCTCGAGAGGGCGCAAAGCCGCGCGCACGGTTTCCGGATCGATCGTCGGCAGATCGCCCTGGACGTTGACGATGAATTTTGCCCTGCCGGCAGGATCGACTTTCTTCAGCGCCTCGAAGATCCGATCGGAACCAGATTGATGATCACTGCTGGTCATGACGACTTCGAAGCCGGCGGCCGAAACGGCATCGAACACCCGGGCGTCGTCGACGGCGACGACGACGCGGCCGATGGCTGCCTCCCTGGCGCGCATCGCCACCTGGACGATCATCGGCAGCCCGCAAATATCGGCGAGCGGCTTGCCCGGAAGTCGGGTGGAGGCCATACGCGCCGGGATCAATACAAGCACGTCATCTAAATTTGAATCACTCATTGGTCGGGCCTTCTATTCCGGGCTGAAAAGTGTCAAAAAGTCTCACGCACAAGACCATTTAGACAGTTGCAACGATCAGCCAAAAGACATAGGTTCCGCGCGATTTCAAGATGGTCGGGTTATGGTCTGCCGGCTGCAAGGGGAGCATTGCAGATGAATTCATACGTCAATACGGCCGTTGGGGCGCTGCTCGGAACGATTTTCGTTCTGATGTCGGTCTCCATCGCGTCCGAAGGGATCTTCCATTCCGAAGCACCGGAAAAGGAAGGTTTCGCGATCGTTGCCGAAGAGGCGCCCGCCGCTGGTGGCGAAGCTGCGCCTGCCGCTGCTGCCGTTCCGATCGCGCAATTGCTCGCTTCTGCCGATGCCAAGGCCGGTGAAACGGTCTTCAAGAAGTGTCAGGCCTGTCATGACGGCACCAAAGGGGGACCGAACAAGGTCGGTCCCAACCTCTTTGGTGTCGTGGATCGCCCGATCGCCTCGCATGAGGGCTTTGCCTATTCCGCTGCCATCAAGGATTTTTCCAAGGGCAGCAGCGAGAAGTGGACCTTCGAATTTCTCAACAAGTTCCTGATGGCGCCGAAGAAGGATGTTCCCGGCACGGCGATGGGCTTTGCCGGTCTGCCGAAGGATCAGGATCGCGCCAACGTTATCCTCTACCTGCACACGCTCGCCGATTCGCCGGTGCCGCTGCCGACCGCGACGCAGTGACGCGGACGGAATAATCGCATGTCATAGAAGCCCGGCCCGCGAAGCCGGGCTTTTTGTTGTGCAAAGAGTTTTTCAGGCACCCAGGAAATAGGCCCAGAGCGACACCGTGATTGCACCGAGCGCCGTCGTCACCGTGATCGTCGAGGCAGCGATGCTATGACCGACGCCGAAGCGGTTGGCGATTAGCCAGGCGTTGACGCCAGTGGGCACCGAGGAGGTCAGCACGATCGCCGCCGTCCATTCGGGGCTGAGGCCGAGGAGATGGCTCGCCGCCCATACGCAGCCGGGCAGCATCAGCAGCTTCAAGCTTGACGTGACGCTGGCGATGCCGAGATTGCCGGAAATGCCGTATTTCTCCAGCGCCATGCCGAGCGAGATCAGCGCCGCCGGACCGGCAATGCCGGCGATCTGCTTGACGACCGTTGCCAGGGTTACGGGCATGGTGAGACCGGAAAGATGCATGGCCATGCCGGCCGCAAGCCCGATCACCAGCGGATTGCGCACCAGATTGACGGCGATCTGGCGCAGCACGAGCATCATGCTGCGATCGCTTTTGCCGGCGATCTTGCGCTCGGCATGCTCCATCAGCACGGTGCCGGCGACCATCATCACCGGCAAATGCACGGCAAGCAGGATCGACAGCGCCACCAGCCCCTCATCGCCAACGGTCCGCTCGACGAGCGGCAGGCCGATGAAGATATTGTTGGCGAAGGCGGAGGAAACGCCGGCCAGCACGCCGATCCGTTCGTCGCGGCCGAAGAGCCGCGTGGCGGCGATATGGCCGGTCGCCCAGGTGATGGCAACGCCTGAGAAATAGACGATCCACAGCCGGAAAGGCGAGGCGCCATGAAAATCCGCCTCGGCGATGGTGCGAAACAGCAGTAGCGGCACGGCGATCTTGAAGACAAATTCGCTGAGCGCTTCGCCGACATTCGATGCCATCAGGCCGCTGCGGACGATCACCCAGCCGATGAGGATCAGGATGAAGATGGGAAGAACGTCGAGAATGATGGCTGACATGGGGGAGGCTGCTTTGCGCGGGGGGAGTATCAACCTCTACTGCATAATTCCTCAAATCGGAATCGGTTTAAGGAGAAAATTATCCAGCAATTCAAAGTTCTACGGCGCTGCGCGTCTAAGAAGGCGTAGCGGCGCGACAGCAGCAAGCCTTCTGGATTGAAAAGCCAATCGCCAATCCGGCAGCATCCGCAGAGCAAAAAAAGCGGGCACAGCCCGCTTTTCCGCTCCGGACCTGCCGGATATCCGATCGCGAAGCTGCCAGTTCATCCGTGGTCAGCATCGCGCCGGTAAGATCGAAGGGATCATCCCTCGGGCGCCCGGCTGCAACCGAAAGCTGCTCATGCCGGTCTTCTTGCGACTGTTTCTAGATTTTGAAGATGACACGGGCATGACGAATAGGCGGCAGTTTTGCGAAGAAATAGATGTGCCATCCGCCATTTATCCTTCCAAACTGTAGAAATTTCGCTAAGACCAAACCCCGGCTATCACAAATCCGGGACTCCCCATTTCATGACAAGATTCGATGTTCTGACAGTCGGCAACGCAATCGTGGATATCATTGCCCGTTGTGACGACCAGTTCCTCATTGACAACCAGATCACCAAGGCGGCCATGAACCTCATCGATGCCGAGCGCGCCGAACTGCTGTATTCGCGCATGGGACCGGCGCTCGAAGCCTCCGGCGGCAGCGCCGGCAACACGGCCGCGGGCGTGGCTAACCTCGGCGGCAAGGCTGCCTATTTCGGCAATGTCGCCGCAGATCAGTTGGGTGACATCTTTACCCACGACATCCGCGCCCAAGGCGTCCACTACCAGACCCGGCCCAAGGGCACCTTCCCGCCGACGGCCCGTTCGATGATCTTCGTCACCGGGGACGGCGAGCGTTCGATGAATACCTATCTCGGCGCTTGCGTCGAACTCGGGCCTGAGGACGTCGAGACCGACGTCGTGGCCGACGCCAAGGTCACCTATTTCGAAGGTTATCTGTGGGATCCGCCACGCGCCAAGGAAGCGATCCTCGATTGTGCCCGCATCGCCCATGAAAACGGCCGCGAAATGTCGATGACGCTGTCCGACAGCTTCTGCGTCGGCCGCTATCGCGGCGAATTCCTCGATCTGATGCGCTCCAGCAAGGTCGATATCGTCTTCGCCAATCGCCAGGAAGCGCTGTCGCTCTATGAAACCGACGATTTCGAAGAGGCGCTGAACAGGATCGCCGCCGATTGCAAGATCGCCGCCGTGACCATGAGCGAGGACGGCGCCGTCATCCTGAAGGGCCGCGAGCGTTATTACGTCGATGCGATCAAGATCAGGGAAGTTGTGGATACGACAGGTGCCGGCGATCTCTTTGCCTCCGGCTTCCTCTATGGTTATACGCAGGGACGCTCTCTGGAGGATTGCGGCAAGCTCGGTTGCCTCGCCGCCGGCATCGTTATCCAGCAGATCGGCCCGCGCCCGATGACCTCGCTTTCCGAGGCTGCCAAACAGGCTGGGCTTATTTGAAGGCTTCGCCGGGATAGGCGCCCCAGATCTCCGACTGCGCCACCCAGCCGGAGGCGCCGTCGGTTTCGGCGCGGCACCAGTCACCGTTGCATTCGCCGATCGTCACCATTACGCCGGGTTCCAGCTTGGCGACGATCGATGCGGAGGGCTGCGCCTCGCGCCGCAGATTGACAAAGACGCCCTTACCCTTCGTCTTCATCCACGGGGCGGCGATCGCCGCACGCTGGCCTGACAGCAGTGACTGGTTGACCCAGCCTTCGGTACCGTCCGCATCGCGAATGCGGCGCCAGTTGTCGTATTCCTGAATGATCTCCACCGGCAACCCGGATTTCAGGTACATCCACGAAACGGCATAATCCGTTCCCGGGCCGATGCGCAGGTTGACGCGCTTGGATTTCAGCGTGACGAAACGCGGCAATGGCAGTCCGCTTGGACCCTTGGCGGCCTGCGCATGGGCAAATTCGACGGTTCCCATGGATGCGGCCAGAGCGATGGCCAGGGCGAGGCAGGACTTCAGGACTTTGCTGCGCATGGAAGTTTCCGTTTGCTCGAATTCGCGGACAGGCCCGGCCTGTTCGCGGTCCGGGCTCTGACATTCCCCGGCCGCACCGCGAGTTTTGTTTGTCTTCGCGTGCGGGTCTGGTAGAAAATGCCCGGATGGGAAAATTATCACCCCTCTTGGTTAAAGACCTCTGAACAAGGCACCACAGCCAGCCATGACAGCGAAGAAAAAACCGAAGGTCTACATCACCCGCAAGCTGCCCGATGCCGTCGAAACCCGGATGCGGGAGCTCTTCGACGCCGAGCTGAACATCGACGACGCGCCGCGTTCCGTTCCCGAGCTTGTCGCCGCGGTCAAGACGGCCGAGGTGCTGGTGCCGACCGTCACCGATCGCATCGACGCGGCGCTGATCGATCAGGCGGGACCGCAGATGAAGCTGATTGCCAGCTTCTCCAACGGCACCGATCATATCGACGTCGAGGCGGCGGCGCGCAAGGGTATCACCGTCACGAACACCCCGAACGTCCTGACCGAGGATACCGCCGATATGACCATGGCGCTCATCCTCGCGGTTCCGAGACGGCTCGGCGAAGGCGCGCGCGTGCTGACCGACAAGCCGGGCGAATGGGCCGGCTGGTCTCCCACCTGGATGCTCGGCCGGCGCATTCACGGCAAGCGCATCGGCATTGTCGGCATGGGCCGCATCGGCACGGCGGTGGCCCGCCGCGCCAAGGCTTTCGGCTTGTCGATCCATTATCACAACCGCAAACGCGTCAATCCGGCCGTCGAGGACGAATTGGAGGCGACCTATTGGGAAAGCCTCGACCAGATGCTTGCCCGCGTCGACATCGTTTCGGTCAATTGTCCATCGACGCCGGCAACCTTCCACCTGATCTCGGCCCGCCGGCTGGCGCTGCTGCAGCCGACGGCCTATCTCGTCAACACCGCACGCGGCGACGTCGTCGATGAAGCTGCACTGATCAAGTCTCTGAGGGAGGGTCGGATTGCCGGCGCCGGCCTCGACGTCTTCGAAAACGAACCCGCCGTCAATCCGAAGCTCATCAAGCTCGCCAATGAGGGCAAGGTCGTGCTGCTGCCGCATATGAGTTCGGCGACGATCGAAGGCCGCATCGACATGGGCGACAAGGTCATCATCAATATCCGCGCCTTCATCGACGGCCACAGGCCGCCGAACCGGGTGCTGCCCGGCCGCTGAAGGAGGCCGCGTCGAGCTGGATTCAGACGATGCGGATCTGAGGAGCAAGCATTTTGCGCATCTCGACGAATGTCGTTCTGGCAAAGCCGGGATGCGCCTTTTCGGCGGTTCTGGAAAATCCCCAGGCGGCAAAGACGGCGTGATTGTCGGTAAGCTCGATGCGGGTTTCCAGCCGCAAAGCAGGAAGACCGAGCCTTGCGGCCGTCAGTTCGGCAATTGCCAGCAGACGCTTGCCGAGGCCCTTGCCCTGCACCTCAGGCAGAACGGCGAGCTTGCCGACATAGAGGCAATCGGCCTCCGGCCGCAGGAACAGGCAGCCGATCAATTTGTCGCCGTCGATGGCGACATGGCCGATCTCTGCATCGGCCTTTTCCGCCAGCGACCCCGCCGTCAGCGCGAGCGCCGAGGAAGGCGGATCAATCCTGCCGTTCATCGAAGCGAAGGAGGCGAGGATGAGTGCGAGCAGCTCGTCCCAGCGCGTGAAACGATGATCAAGAGGGATAATCGTCATCCGCCCTGTCTTTCTGTCGTGCGGCGCCGTTTATAGCGCACAGTGTCGAACCGGGCCTTGAGCGCGTCGTAGAGCAGCAGCCGCCCGACCAGCGGCTCCCCGGTGCCGGTGACGAGCTTGATCGCCTCCATCGCCATCATCGTGCCGATGACACCGGTGAGCGCGCCGATGATGCCGGCCTCGGCGCAGGCCGGAATCAGCCCCGCCGGCGGCGCTTCCGGAAAGAGGTCGCGATATCTGGGGTTGGGCGTCCCGTCCTCGGCGCTCTCATAAGGCTTGAGAACCGTCAGCGAGCCATCGAAACGCCCGACGGCGCCGCTGACGAGCGGAATACGTGCTTCCTCCGCCGCATCGGCGGCGGCGTAGCGCGTGTCGAAATTGTCGGAGCCGTCGATCAGCAAATCGAAGCCGGACAATTGCCGGCGGGCAGTTTCCGGGGAAAAGCGTTCCTCGAAGCGGATCAGCCGGACATGCGGATTGAGCCTGGCGATGGCCAAGGCGGCACTTTCCGTCTTCAACTCGCCGATCGTGCCGGAATCATGGATCACCTGGCGCTGCAGGTTCGACAGCGACACCCGGTCGTCGTCGACGATACCGAGTGTGCCGATCCCGGCTGCGGCGAGATATTGCAGCACCGGCGCACCGAGGCCGCCGGCACCGATCACCAGCACACGGGCGGCTTTCAACCGCTGCTGGCCGGCGCCGCCGATCTCGGGGAGCAGGATGTGGCGGTGATAGCGGGCGATTTCGTCCGGGCTGAGCGGTTCCATAGCGCCGATATTATCATGGCGCCCGGCGCTGGGAAAAGCCGCCTCGGTCATTCGAAAGCTTTCCCGTCGGCAACGGTGAAGAACTGAGCCCTGTCGCCGAGCGCCGAAAACATCTCGCGATCCGTTCCGGTCATGAAGGCCTGGCCGCCGAGCCCGTCGATGAGGTCGAACAGCGCGGCGCGGCGGCCCTCGTCGAGGTGTGCGGCGATCTCGTCGAGCAGCAGGATCGGCGCATGATCGGTGAGATTGCCGACGAGGCGCGCATGCGCAAGCACCAGGCCGATAAGCAGCGCTTTCTGCTCGCCGGTGGAACAACGTTCCGCCTCCATCGCTTTTTCGCGGTGGTGCACGATGAGGTCGGCCCGGTGCGGCCCCTCCAGCGTGCGCCCCGCGCCGGCGTCGCGGTAACGGCTCTCCGCCAGCATTGCCGCATAGTCGTCCTCGAGGTCGACCGAGGGTCGCGAAAACTGACCGTCCATGAAGCCTGAGAGCTGCAGCGCTGCCGAGGGGAAGGGTGAACTTTCCGGCCTTTCCTCGATCAGGCGGGTCAGCAGGCCGAGCATCTCCTGTCGGGCGAGCGCCATGGCGATGCCGAGGCTGGCCATTTGTTGTTCGATACCGGCGAGCCAGGAGGGGTCGAAACGGCCTTCATCCAGCAATTTGTTGCGGCTGCGCATGGCACGCTCGAAATCGCTGGCGCGGCGGCCATGGGCGGGATCGAGCGATAGCACCAGCCGGTCGAGAAAGCGGCGCCGGTCGGAGGAGGCGCCGGTAAAGAGGCCGTCCATCGCCGGTGTTAGCCAGAGAAGGCGCAGATGGTCAGTCAGTTCATCGGCGGTCTTGGCGGGGGTGCCGTTGATCCGCAGTCTGCGCGAGGTGGTTTCCTCGCTTGTTTCGATGCCGGTGCCGATCTCGACTTCGCCTTCCATGCCGTCGAGCGCGGCGAAGATCGAAAAACCGCCGGCCGCACCGACACGGGTAATGTCGCCATAGGCGGCGCGGCGCAGACCGCGGCCAGGCGAAAGCAGCGAGACTGCCTCCATGAGATTGGTCTTGCCAGCGCCATTGTCCCCCGTCAGCACGGCGTGCCGACCGTCAAGGGCAAGGGACGCCGCCGCATAGTTGCGGAAATCTGTCAGCTTCAGACGGGAAAGAGCAACCTTGTGCGGCATCGAATGTCCGGAATCGTGAAGCGTGACAGCTAAGCCTAAGCGGCGTTGATGGCAAGGCTCGCAGCTTCGTCGCCGCGGAACGTTGTCGCTACTGTCGATCGGTGCGCGATAAGCTCCGAGCACGACGCTAGGCGGGTTCAACTCTCGCTAAAAATACAACCTTTGGAGGAGGCGCCAACGTTGCCGAGGCAGTATGGGCGACGGCATCTTTCAGTCCCTTCGAACCCCGGATATTCGGGGTTTCGCCACAATTACCTCAGGCGGCTGACGTGACGTAAGGCACAAAAAAGCAAGTTGAAGTTTGCAACTGCAGGGTTGAGTTATCCTGCAAAAACGATATGATAAACGAACGGTTTATGTATCAGAGAGTGATGAAGTGCCAGATCCGGTTGATATTATCGTTGGTCGCAACGTAAGGCAGTTTCGCGCCCTTCGCCGTGTTTCCCAGCTCGAGCTTGGCGAAGCACTCGGACTGACTTTCCAGCAGATCCAGAAATACGAAAAGGGGACGAACCGCGTTTCCGCCAGCAAGCTGCATCAGATCGCGGTTTTTCTTGATGTTGAGATATCTGCTCTTTTCGAGGGAGCCGGCATATCGCAATTCGGCAGCCGCATCGAACTCAGCCCCGACGCCTATGCGCTGGCGCTGAGCTACGACAGACTGAGCTCGCCGGCAGGCAAGGAAGCGGTCAAGACCATCGTCACCCTGATGACTGGCCAAGCGGTCGAAACCGCCGCCTGATTCACCGAGCGCCACGCAAAGCATGACCTGCCCGGATCCGGATGATATCTGGACACATATAGCCGTGCGGCAATTTGGGGAGGCGACGTGCATCAAGACGAAGACCGGACTCATGTCTGTTGATTGAGATTCTACGTCGCGCGTTTTAGTGAATGTCGCATTCGTGCAGCGCCATCAGCAGATCGTCCTGCGTCTGGTGGCCGGCATGATAGAGGTCGATCGCGATGCTGGCGACGGAAAGCCCCTGCTGGCTGCGAAGCTTGATGTTGCGCTCGGCGCACCATGTGTAGAGGGCGCCGGCGAGAACGTCGACGTCGTCGGACTGGGAGGAAAAGGCTGGCGCCATGGCAGATACCCTTGGTTTAATTGTTCCCGGTAGAGCGCCGCGTATCGAAAATCGATTTTGATTTTCGGGTTATGCGCTGACGGCAGAGACTGAATTCATTTGGAAAACTTGCAAGCGACATCACGTGGCTGCGTTAACGCAAGTCGTGTTCCGGCGCGCGGCCGTGTCGATCTGGGACAAGGCGGCGGAGATGCACGGCAAATGTCTCAAATCGGGATCTGCTGAACGAAAAGCCGGAGGCGTTTCCGTCCCCGGCCTTGGAAATGGTGATGTCGATTGCGGCCAAAGCCCGTCGTCAAATTTGATTCATCCGACGCACTTTAGGCTTTTGTTTTTAGGCATGTCGTTATCCCGGAACTGCCGCACACTTCCTGATGACATGCATTAGCCCTCGAAGAATTCCTTCATCCGGGCGAAGAAGCCGGTCGATTCGGGATTGTTCTCCTTCGAGGAAAGCTGCTCGAATTCCTGCAGCAGTTCGCGCTGGCGCTTGGTGAGCTTTTGCGGCGTCTCGATCTGGATCTGGATGTAGAGGTCGCCCGACTGCGCCGAACGCAGCACCGGCATGCCCTTGCTCTTCAGGCGGAACTGTTTGCCGGCCTGCGTGCCCTCGGGCACGCTGACGCGCGACTTGGTGCCGTCGAGCGTCGCCACGTCGAAAGTTCCGCCGAGAGCGGCCGTCGTCATCGAGATCGGAACGGCGCAATAGAGATCGGCTCCGTCGCGCTGATAGAACTCATGCGGTTTGACGGACAGGAAGATATAGAGGTCGCCTGCCGGCCCGCCGCGGGCGCCGGCTTCACCCTCGCCCTGCAGGCGGATGCGTGTTCCGTCTTCGATGCCGGCCGGAATATTGACCGAGAGCGAACGCTCTTCCGTCACCCGGCCCTGGCCGTGGCATTTCGGGCAGGGATCGGGAATGATCTGGCCGCGGCCGTGGCAGGTCGGGCAGGTCCGCTCGATCGAGAAGAAGCCCTGTGCGGCGCGCACGCGCCCGCTTCCCTGGCAGGTGCCGCAATTCTTCGGCTGCGTGCCGGGCTTGGCACCCGAACCCGAACAGACGTCGCAGGTGATCGAGGTGGGAACGCGGATCTGCGCCGTCTTGCCGGCGAACGATTCTTCCAGCGTTATTTCCATGTTGTAGCGGAGATCGGCGCCGCGTTCGCGGCCGCCCGACGAGCGCTGGCGCGCACGCCCTCCGCCCATCATCTCGCCGAAGATATCCTCGAAGATGTCGGAGAAGCCGCCGCCGGCAAATCCGCCGCCCCCGCCGCCCATGCCGCCATGCTCGAAGGCCGCGTGGCCATAACGATCATAGGCCGCCCGCTTCTGCGGGTCCTTGAGCATCTCGTAGGCTTCGTTGATTTCCTTGAACTTGCGTTCGGCGTCCTTGTCATCCGGGTTCTTGTCCGGATGGAATTTCATCGCCAGTTTGCGGAAGGCGCTCTTCAGCTCTTTCTCGTCCGCCGTCTTGGCTACACCCAGAGTTTCGTAATAGTCCGCTTTTGCCATTAAGAATTAAACCCCGGAAATGGATTTTCCGGCTGCCATGGTGAGCAGCCGGATCAGATGTTGAAGCATAACCACGCCGTCGCGGATTACGCGGACTTCTTGCGGTCGTCGTCCTTGATTTCCTCGTAGTCGGCATCGACGACATTGTCGCCGCCTTCCGCAGAGGCATCGCCGGCAGCGCCGCCTTCGGCCTGCTGCGCTTCATAAATCGCCTGGCCGAGCTTCATCGACACTTCCATCAGCGTCTGGGTCTTCGCCTTGATGTCGTCGGCATCCGGCTCGGATGCTTCCGAAGCCGTCTTCAGCGCGGCGATTGCATCCGAGATCGCGGTGCGGTCGGCCTCGGAAACCTTGTCGCCATAATCCTTCAACGACTTTTCCGTGGAATGGATCAGGCTTTCGGCCTGGTTCCGGGCTTCGACGGACTCGCGACGCTTCTTGTCCTCGGTGGCATGGGCTTCGGCATCCTTCACCATCTTCTCGATGTCGGCGTCGGAAAGTCCGCCGGAAGCCTGGATGCGGATCTGCTGTTCCTTGCTGGTGCCCTTGTCCTTGGCCGAAACCTGCACGATGCCGTTGGCGTCGATGTCGAAGGTGACTTCGATCTGCGGCATGCCGCGCGGCGACGGCGGCAGGCCGACGAGGTCGAACTGGCCGAGCAGCTTGTTGTCGGCAGCCATTTCACGCTCGCCCTGCGAAACGCGGATGGTAACGGCCTGCTGGTTGTCTTCGGCTGTCGAGAAGGTCTGGCTCTTCTTCGTCGGGATCGTCGTGTTGCGTTCGATCAGGCGGGTGAAGACACCACCGAGTGTCTCGATGCCAAGCGACAGCGGCGTCACGTCGAGAAGCAGCACGTCCTTGACGTCGCCCTGCAGAACGCCGGCCTGGATGGCGGCACCGAGGGCCACCACTTCATCCGGGTTGACGCCCTTGTGCGGCTCCTTGCCGAACAGCTGCTTGACGACTTCCTGTACCTTCGGCATGCGGCTCATGCCGCCGACGAGAACCACTTCGTCGATTTCGGCGGCGGTGACGCCGGCATCCTTGAGCGCTGCCTTGGCCGGCGCGATCGTGCGCTGAACCAGATCGTCGACCAAGCTCTCGAGCTTGGCGCGGGTCAGCTTCAGCGTCAGATGCTTCGGGCCGGAGGCATCGGCCGTGATGAACGGCAGGTTGATTTCGGTCTGCTGCGAGGACGAAAGCTCGATCTTCGCCTTCTCCGCAGCTTCCTTGAGGCGCTGCAGGGCAAGCTTGTCGTTCTTCAGGTCGATGCCGTTGTCCCGCTTGAATTCGCCGACGAGATATTCGACGAGGCGCATGTCGAAGTCTTCACCGCCGAGGAACGTATCGCCGTTGGTGGACTTCACTTCGAAGACGCCGTCGCCGATCTCGAGGATGGAGATATCGAAGGTACCGCCACCAAGGTCGTAGACGGCAATCGTCTTGCCTTCTTTTTTGTCGAGGCCGTAGGCGAGTGCGGCAGCGGTCGGCTCGTTGATGATACGCAGAACTTCAAGACCGGCGATGCGGCCGGCATCCTTGGTTGCCTGTCGCTGCGCGTCGTTGAAATAGGCGGGAACAGTGATGACGGCCTTCTCGACCTTTTCGCCGAGATAGGATTCGGCAGTTTCCTTCATCTTCTGAAGGATCATCGCGGAAATCTGTGCGGGCGAGTAGCCCTTGCCATTGGCTTCGACCCAGGCGTCGCCATTGTCACCCTTGACGATGGTAAAGGGAACGAGGTGCTTGTCCTTCTCGACGGTCGGGTCCTCATAGCGGCGGCCGATCAGGCGCTTGACCGCAAAGAGTGTGTTCGTCGGGTTGGTGACCGCCTGGCGCTTGGCCGGCTGCCCGACGAGGCGTTCGCTATCCTCGGAAAATGCCACCATGGAAGGGGTCGTGCGTGCACCTTCCGCATTCTCGATAACCTTCGCGTCCTTGCCGTCCATGACTGCGACGCAGGAATTCGTCGTTCCAAGGTCGATACCAATTACTTTTGCCATGTCATTCTCTCCTTGAAGCAAGCTGTCGGAACCCCGAGAAGGCATTTCCCTGACAGCCCCTTACGGGATGGGTCTACTTGATTACGCAATCGTGATTGCGGTGATGCGGCGTATATAAGGAGCGGTTTTCTGGACTGCAAGGCGAGAAATCGCCCGGAATCCAGCAAAACGAATGTGTTGCATTCATTTTTTACAGTCACCGGGAAGGAGGTCGCCCCATGTCCGGAAAGCCGCCGATTTCTGATGCCTGTCGTCCTCACGTGTGAAGCGGTTCCGGAATAACGGCGTGCATCAAAACAAAGACCAAAGTGCGTCGCTGAACCAATTCCGACGCAACGCGCTTCTGAGCATCGGGCCCGCGCCGTGCATGCAGCAAAACTCTCACTGGCCCATGATCAGATCGAGCAGCGTCGTGCGCCGCGGCTGGACGGTAGAGGTTGTCTGTGGCGCCCCGACATCGCCGGGTGGAACCATGCCCTCGTAGCCAGAACCGCCGCCTCCGGCAATGTCTCCAGGCGGAACCGGGCCGTTGCCGGAGGTCGCCGCCTGCTGTCGGGCAGGCGCTTGCGGATAGCGATTTGCATTGTCGTTGCCGCCGAAGACGCCGGAAATGATCCCACCGATCGTCGAAGGCGACGCTTCGGCCGTCATCGGTTGCCCGCTTCCAGATTGTCCAGCCCCGGGTGCTGTCTGCGCCATCGGCTGACCATTGTTCGGATCGGCGATCAATTGGCCGTTGCCGAAGAGCGGCGCTGGCGAAAGTCCCTTGTGGGCGGCGACCATGAATTCCTTCCAGGCCTTGGCGGGCAAGCCGCCGCCGGTCACCTTCTTCATCGGCTTGCCGTCATCATTGCCGAACCAGACCCCCGTGGTGAGGTTGCTGGTGAAGCCGACGAAGAGCGCGTCGCGCGAATTCTGCGTCGTGCCGGTCTTTCCTGCCGCCTGCCAGCCGGGGATCTTGGCGCTCTTGCCGGTGCCGTTGTCGATGACGCCCATCATCATCGCATCCATTTCGGCGACGATCTGCTCGGACAGCACACGTGGCGGGCTGTCATAGGTATTTTCGTAGAGAACCTTGCCTTCGGCGGTCGTCACCCGGCGGATGACGTGCGGCGTCGCCTTGTAGCCGCCATTCATGAAGGCGGCATAGGAGGCGGTGAGTTCCATCAGCGACACTTCTGAAGTGCCGAGCGCGATCGAGGCGTTCGGTTGCAGCTCGCTTTCGATGCCGAGCCGGTGGGCAAGCTTGATCACCTGATCCGGCCCGTCATACATTACCAGCTGGGCGGCCACGGTGTTCAGCGACTTGGCAAGTGCGGTAGCCAGCGTCACTTCGCCATTGTATTTCTTCTCGTAATTTTCGGGCGTCCAGTCGCCGATCCGGATCGGCGCGTCATTGAACACCGAATAGGGCGTCAGCCCCTTCTCCAGGGCGGCAGCATAGACGAAGGGCTTGAACGAGGAGCCCGGCTGGCGCTTGGCCTTGACGGCGCGGTTGAACTGGCTCGTCGCATAGTCTCTGCCGCCGACGAGCGCCCGGATCGCACCGGTGCCGTCGATCGACACGAGGGCCGCCTGCGAAGCGTCGAGCTTCCCGCCCTCCTTGTCGAGCACGTCGACCAGCGATTGCTCGGCCTTCTTTTCCAGCGACTTGTCGATGGTCGTATCGACGATGACGTCTTCCTTGACGTCGCCGATCAGGCCCGGCAGTTCGTCCATCACCATGTCGGCGACGTAGTGTCCGGCCCCTGACCAATAGCTCTTGGCCGAAGCCGGGGTCTGCGACATCGCGGTCTTGACTTCGGAATCGGTAATGAAGCCCTGCTCGCGCATTGCCGCAAGCACGAGTTGGGCGCGCGCATTCGCGGCTTCCGGGTCGCGGGCCGGCGAAAGTCGCGACGGCGCCTTGAGCAGGCCGGCCAGCACCGCGGCCTCGCCGAGGTTCACGTCACGCGCCGATTTATTGAAATAACGGCGTGAGGCCGCTTCGACGCCATAGGCGTTCGATCCGAAGAACACCCGGTTGAGATACATCGCAAGGATCTGGTCCTTGGTGTATTTCTGCTCCAGCCAGAGCGAGAGCAGCACCTCCTGGACCTTGCGTTCCAGCGTCCTTTCGGGGGAGAGGAAGAGGTTCTTGGCAAGCTGCTGTGTCAGCGTCGAGCCACCCTGCACCATGTGGCCAGCCGTAAAATTGGTCACGATCGCCCTGCCGAGGCCGAGCGGATCGACGCCGAAATGCGAATAGAAACGCCGATCCTCGATGGCGATGACGGCTTCCGGAATATAGGGCGACATGTTTTCGAGCGACAGCGCTTCGCCGCCGGTGGCGCCGCGATTGGCGATGACGCTGCCGTCGACGGCGGTGATCTTGACGTTCGGCGGCCGTTCCGGGATCGCCCATGTGCTGGCGCTCGGCATGCGCGAGCCATAATAGACGACAAGCCCGGCAACGCCGATGCCGGCCCAGATGAACAGCACGACGCACCAGTAGATCACGCGGCGCAGGAAGCCGAAAAAGCCGCCGCCTTCGCGCTCCCGCGGCTCGCGCCGCCGCCGAGGGGCGGCACGTTGCGGCGGCGGTTTTGAGCCGCCGCGCCGCGGGGATCGGCTTCCGGCAATGCGATCGTCGGCATCGAGCGAAAATGCGTCATCGTCGCGTGCCGGGCGGCCGTTGAAGGACGGTTCGATTCTGTCGCCTGATCTGCTTCTGCCTGCCATCGCCGACCGGTCACACCCCATGTTCGATCGCGAAGCGTGACTTCGCACAACGGCACTCTTCCACAGCGCCGCGCGTCTTCTCAGACGCGCAAAGGACGCTGTAGCACTTTGAATGGCTGCATAATTCTATCCCCAAATCGGTTCCGATTTAGGGAATCATGCAACGGGCGCCGCGATCATCCGACTGAACTGTAAATGCGGCGATTTAACGGGGTATTAATTATGGAAAGCAAAGCAGATCGCGCCAAAAAGCGCGTCGCGTCATTCCTGCTTTATATGCGATGCGCTTTATCCCAAAACCGCTGCGCACTTTTGGGCGACATGCGTTGGCGCTCAGAACTGGCGGGCCTCGTAATCGTCGAGCGTTTCCGGGTCCTGCTTATATTCCCACTCGCCGAGATGAAAGCGGCGCCAGATCTGGCCGGAAGGGTTGAGGTTCGCCCCGTCGGTAAGTCGCACAGGAAGGAGTGGGTTGTGTTTATGCCATACGGTAACGTCTATCGCGGCTGCCCGAGCGCCGAAAAGCCCTAGGAAAGCCAAGTAGTCTTGCGTCATCAGGGTCCAGCCTCGAACGGATCGAAATCGATCCGCAACGTCTCAAAACTGCAACAAAGAATCCCGCAAGACAAGAGCATCAAGCCGCTCTCAGATCAATTTGTCGGTGGCCTGTTGCAGGCATGGATGCCAGTCATGGCGACTGTCAAAAATCTCACCCTCGACGGGACGGAGCAAATCCGCCGGATGATCTTTATCGGCGTGACGCCGAAATGCGCGCGCTGCGTTCGCCGCACATCTTCTGTCTGCTGGTCGGAACCAATTGGCGCCGCGATTGTTTAGGGAAAAGCGGGACAACCCCTCACGTCCCGCGCATGATCGGCCGTCTCCCCTCAACACGCGCCGATCGACATCAGGCCCGGTGCATCCCTCTCGGGAGCGCCGGGCTTTTTCTTGCGTACCCGCCGGTGCCCGGGAAAACCTCGAAAGGGACGGCGCTGCGGCCGCCCCTTTGGATCTCATTGGTCGCAGGAGGGATCGCCGGGCCGGCAATCAAAATCCCTGCCATTGGGTCTGCGATCTCCATCTCTCCGGTCGCCCCGTCGATTGTCGTCGCGCCCATCCTGATTGCCATTTCGATTGCGCCAGTCTCTATCGCCGTCCCGGTTGCGATCCCCGTCGCGCCATTTCCGATCGCGATCCCGGTTGTCTCGATCCCGAATGTCGCGATCTCGATTGTCGCGGTAATAGTCGTCCGGGCCGCGGCTCCAGCGGTCCCGCTCGCGATAGAAATCGCGGTTGCGGTAGTAGCGATCCCAGTAATTGTCGACGCTGAAGCGGATGACCGGGATGCCGAGCGGACGGTAATATTGCGGACCGACATAGATACGGCGCTGCTGGTAGAGAGCCTGCACATATTGGCCGGATACCCAGCCGCGGCCGCCGTAGAACTCCACATCGCACCAGTTGACGTCGGAAAGGCACCCGCGGATCTCGACGGAAGAACCGGCGGGTATCACCGCGACGGCGGGGTATCGGGTGCTCGGACCGGCGCGCATGTTGACGTTCGCCGTCGAATAGCCCTCGGCAGCCTGCGCCATGACAGGCGCCAGCATGAAGAGACCAGCCGCGGCGATTTTAGCAAACAGATTTTTCACGCTTTTCTCACTCCTCATAGGCGCATTTTGGGGCTGCGCCCGGCTGCACTTGCCTGACATCTGCCGTCTGAAAGGAAAGGTGGAACGACCGCCCCGCACTTGCGAGAGCGTTATTATTCACTTTGTCTTTCAATGGCTTATAGTGGTCCGCGATGAACGTAGCTTGAACGGGGAATTTCTATCGATGTGGCGCAGTGCTTCCGACAACCTGGCGATCGCGTGCGCCGTTAACGATCCGTTAACCTTTCGGAGGCAGTCTGGCTGCCATACCCGCTTCTCATTGACCACGGATGAACTGGCACTGAGCGAGTGGATGACGAAAGGCCGGTTTTAACCGGCCTTTTTGTTATTGCGTTTCCTTCAGGCGGCGAGCGCCTGGAGAATCCGGACCCATGAACGGATACCCTTGTGGTAGGAGACGAGCTCGTATTTCTCGTTCGGCGAATGGATGCGGTCATCGCTGAGGCCGAAGCCGACAAGCAGCGATTCCATGCCGAGCATCTTCTGAAAGTCGCCGACGATCGGGATCGAGCCGCCCATGCCGATGATGATGGCGGGTTTCGGCCACTCGTCGGAAAGCGCGGTCTTCGCCTTGGTCAGAACGGGCGAATCATAGGAGAGATGAATAGCCGGCGAACCGCCATGCGGATGGAACTCGACCGAGCAATCGGCGGGAATCTTCGAGGTGACATAGCTGCGGAAAGCCTCGCGGATGGCGGCCGGATCCTGCGTGCCGACGAGGCGGAACGAAACCTTCGCCGAAGCCTTGGCGGCGATCACCGTCTTGAAGCCTTCGCCGGTATATCCGCCCCAGATGCCGTTGATTTCGGCGGTCGGCCGCGCCCAGGTGAGTTCGAGCACCGAACGGCCCTTTTCGCCCGAGGGAACGGAAAGGCCGACTTCGCCGAGAAAGCTCTCCGCGGTCTTGCCCAGCGTCTCCCATGACGCCTTGATGTTCTCAGGGGTTTCCTCGACGCCGTCGTAGAAGCCGTCGAGCGTGATGCGGCCGGTTTCGTCATGCAGGCCGGCGAGAGCCTCGACGAGAATATGGATCGGGTTGGCGGCAGCGCCTCCGAAGAGACCGGAATGCAGGTCGCGGTCGGCGGCCGTCACGGTTACTTCTTCGCCGACAAGGCCGCGCAGCGCGGCGGCGATCGCCGGCGTGTCGCGATCCCACATGCCGGTATCGCAGACCAGCGCACAGTCGGCCTTAAGCTCGGCGGCATTGGCCTCGAGGAAAGGCTTCAGCGACGGCGAACCGGATTCTTCCTCGCCCTCGAAGAGAATGGTGACGCGGCAGGGAAGTGCGCCGTGGATCTCCTTATAGGCGCGGCAGGCCTCGAGGAAAGTCATCAACTGGCCCTTGTCGTCGGACGTGCCGCGGCCGGTCAGGATCTTGCGGCCGTCGCCGACATCCTTGATCGATGGTTCGAAGGGGTCGTTTTCCCAGAGCTCGATCGGATCGACCGGCTGAACGTCGTAATGGCCATAGAACAGAACGTGCGGCGCATCGGTGGACGCGCCGGCATGATGGGCGACCACCATCGGATGGCCAGGTGTGTCGCGCACCGAGGCTTCGAAGCCGAGCGTCTGGAGATATGCGACAAGCCATTCGGCGGCCTTGCGGCATTCGGCTTTGTAGGCGGGATCGGTGGAAATCGACTGGATGCGCAGCAGTTCGAACAATTTTTCGAGGCTTGATGAAAGGTTCTGATCCGCGCGCGAAAGCACCGGTTGTATATCGGTCATTTTCGACTCCTTTTCGAAATTTGGCCGGACGATAGACCAAACCAGGAAAGCAGGCGAGGCGGAAAACGTAAAAATCAGGCGGGAGGCGCAAGAGTGCTGAAGCGACGTGGATCGGTCTTATGGAGGGCCGTTTCACGATAATAAAGAAAGACCTAATTCAATTTACAGTTAATTAGCACAACCTAAATAGCATCGGCCAAAACCAGCTGTTCGGGGGCGCAGATGTTTTCGGTCATTGCATGTATTCGCGACAATCACGATTGGCGGCTAGTCGTGGCGGCGGCCGCGGTCTGCCTGGTTGGCGTCATGGCGGCTATGCTGCTGTATTCCCGTGCCCAGGACTGCGACGCCGGACGCCGCAAGCTCTGGATCGGCGCGTCGGGCTTTGCCTTCGGCACCGGCGTATGGGCAACGCATTTCATCGCGATGCTCGCTTATGATGGCGGCACGCCAATCAGCTACGCGCTCGACCTGACGCTGCTTTCCTTTCTCCTGTCGGTGGTCGGCTCATGGGTGGCGATCCTCGCCGCTTCGCAACGTGACGGAAGATTTTCCTCTATCCGCGGCGGCGTTCTGATGGCCCTCGGCATCGCTTCCATGCACCTGACCGGCATGCAGGCGATCGAGGCGCAGGCTGTTATCCTCTACGATCCTCTGATGACACTGACGGCGGTCCTTGCCGGAATGCTTCTGTCGAGCGCCGCTTTCCATATCTTTTTCAGTCTGAAGGGGATGAGGCGTCTCCTCACCTCATCGCTGGTGTTCGTCCTCGCCATCTGCACTCTTCACTTCATTTCGATGGGCAGCATTACGCTCGTCCCGGACCCCGGTATGGAGGTTCCCACATCGGTGCTCGACACCAGGGTGCTTGCGGCGATCGTCGTGGTGGCGGCAACGGCTCTTATCCTGGTCGCACTTGCCGTGGTCTTCGTCCAAAGCCATCTGACGGATCTGCGCGGGCTTGCCAATGCCTCGCAGGAGGGGTTGCTGATCCTGCGCGAAGGCCGGATCATCGATGCCAACGAACGATTCCAGGCCTTATCAGGCTGGAAGCTTGCCGATCTCTCGGGTAAGGTCCCCTCGGATGTGCTGACGGTCGTTCAGGGACCTCGGGAGAACCGGCCCGGCGAGACGCTGCTAAACACCCGCGCCGGCCGAGAGATTGCCGTAGAAGCGACCTCCAGCAAGATCGTTTATCGTGGCCGCAATTGCGAGGTGCTGGCGGTGCGCGATCTCACCGAGCGCAAGCAGGCCGAGGAGATGATCGAGCATCTCGCCCATCACGACGTGCTCACCGATCTGCCGAACAGGTCGCTGTTCGACACCCGCATCCGGCAGGCGCTGCAGGTGGCGGAGCGAAAGAACACCGAGGTGGCGCTGTTCTGTCTCGACCTCGATCGATTCAAGGCCGTCAATGACATCTTCGGCCACGCCGAAGGCGACCGCATTCTCCGCAAGGTTGCCTCTATCCTGCGCCGGGTGGCCGGTGAGAGCGATACGATCGCCCGGCTCGGCGGCGACGAATTCGCCATCATCCAATCCGCTGGGCAGCAGCCGGCGTCGGCGCAAAAGCTTGCGGCTGATATCATCGACGAATTCGCCGCCGAGATGGACACGGCCCGTGACCCCACAGCCGTCGGCGTCAGCCTCGGCATCGCGCTCTATCCAAGAGATGGGCGCACGGCCGAAGAACTCTGCAACAATGCCGATACCGCACTCTACCGCGTCAAGCATGATGGTCGCGGCCGGGCTTGTTTCTTCGACGCGGAGATGGACGAAGCGGCGCGGAACCGCCGCCAGATCGAAAGCGACCTGCGCCATGCAATCATCCGCAATCAACTCCATGTCAACTATCAGCCGATCCTCAATGCACAGAGCGGCGAGGTCAGCGGCTACGAGGCCTTGATGCGCTGGCACCGGCCGGGCCACGGCATGACCGAGCCCGACATTTTCATCCCCGTCGCCGAGGAAAGCGGTTCGATCGTTCAGCTCGGCGAATGGATATTGCGGCAGGCCTGCATGGAGGCCGCGCGCTGGCCGCAGCCGCTGACGATTGCAGTCAATGTTTCACCGGTGCAGTTCATGCTGCCCAACCTGTGCGAGCGGATCGAGGCGGTGCTTGCCGAGACCGGGCTCGCACCCGATCGGCTGGAGCTTGAGATCACCGAGGCAGCGCTGATCCGCGATCGCGACCGGGTGATGGCAATGCTGCAGCGCCTGCGGAGGTTGGGGGTGCACATTGTCATGGACGATTTCGGCACCGGTTACTCTTCGCTCTCGAACCTGCGCTCGTTTCCCTTCGACAAGATCAAGGTCGACCGCAGCTTCACCGGCGTGCTGGAGCATGACGCGGCGGCGCGATCGATCGTGCGCGCTATCATCGGTCTCGGCCACAGCCTCGGCATGCCCGTCGTCACCGAGGGTGTGGAAACGGAGATGCAGCGCCAGATCGTCGTCGAGGAAGGTTGCGCACAGGTGCAGGGCCTGTTGCTCGGCAAGCCGGATATCGAGCCGAGCTTGAAGCTAGCCGTCGGTAAAAACGTCCGGCAGGCCGGACCCGGCATGCCGCCGCGACGGCGCACACGCCTTGTCAACGAATAATCTCAGCAAATAATCCCGGTCAGAGCGCCTTGGCGTTTTCCAGAAGCCGGCGGATATATTCAAGTGTCAGCTCGCGCTCGAAAACCCGAAAACCTTTAAACAGCGCAAGGTCGGCCTCACGCGCGGTCTCGATCGCCTCGGCCTCCATGGCGCTGGCCTTCGGCGTCAGGAAGAGCAGTTGCGCCCGCTTATCGGATGGATGCGGCCGGCGTTCGATCAACCCGTCGCGGACCATGCGCGAAAGCGTGTTGGCCATGGTCGCCTGCTCGATATCGACCCGCTCGAGAAGCTGTTTCTGGGTCAGCCCGTCTTCGGCCCAGAGTTCCAGCAGAATGGGGAACTGGCCCGGAGAAAAACCGAGCCCGACCGCGCGCTGGTGCAGCGAGCGGGCAAAACCCTTCGCCAGCTGGCTGGCAAGGTAGGCTCCCGAATCCATGCGGTTAAATCCCATGATTGCAAGTTAGGCTCAAAACCATGCTGGAGACAATGCAGCAAATCGCATGCGATGCTTCAAAATATGCAAGCGACGATGATAATTTCGAGTGCCCGGGAAAAACAAAAGTCGCCATGGCCTGGAGGTTGGCCATGGCGACCTTAAAGTGGGGACAAAGGCCCGGAGAGGGGGATAAGGCCTTTGTCCAAGCCTGACGCGGCGGGGGACAAGCCGGTAGTCAGACCCGCGGCGCGATCAAGCGCCGGTGACATGGATTTGTGCCTGTGAATGTGGTTTTTCAAGGGAGGGCGACCGTTACAAATCGGTAACAGTTTGGTGAGCGGAATCTCCGCTGCACAATTCCTCGATTCGGAATGCGGTTTAAGGAAAAAATTATGCGTCCATTCAAAGTGCGACAGCGTCCTTTGCGCCTCTGAATAGAGGTGCGTAACCCTTTTCGCGCGCCGAACTTTATATAGACCTCGTCCCGTGCCCGCGCTATCCATGCACCCATGAAAAAAGGCGATCACCTCTTCCTAATCGATGGTTCCGGATTCATCTTCCGGGCGTTTCATGCACTGCCACCGCTGACCCGCAAGACCGATGGCCTGCCGATCGGCGCCGTTTCCGGTTTCTGCAACATGCTGTGGAAGTTGTTGAGGGATGCGCGCAATACCGATGTCGGCGTGACGCCGACACACCTTGCAGTCATCTTCGATTATTCCGCCAAGACGTTTCGCAAGGATCTTTACGACGCATATAAGGCGAACCGGTCCGCCCCGCCGGAGGAGCTCATCCCGCAATTTGGCCTGATCCGCCAAGCCACCCGCGCCTTCAACCTGCCCTGCATCGAGACCGAAGGTTTTGAGGCCGACGATATCATCGCCACTTACGCCCGCCAGGCTGAGGCATCCGGCGCCGATGTCACCATCGTCTCCTCCGACAAGGACCTGATGCAGCTCGTCAGTCCCAATGTCCATATGTATGACAGCATGAAGGACAAGCAGATCGGCATTCCTGACGTCATCGAGAAATGGGGCGTGCCGCCAGAAAAGATGATCGATCTGCAGGCGATGACCGGTGATTCCGTCGACAATGTTCCCGGAATTCCCGGCATCGGCCCGAAAACCGCCGCCCAGCTTCTTGAGGAATACGGCGATCTCGACACGCTGCTCGAACGCGCCACCGAGATCAAGCAGGTCAAGCGCCGCGAGACGATCCTCGCCAATATCGATATGGCGAGGCTCTCGCGCGACCTCGTGCGGCTGCGCACCGATGTGCCGCTCGATCTCGATCTCGACGCGCTGGTGCTGGAGCCGCAGAACGGCCCGAAGCTGATAGGCTTCCTCAAGACCATGGAATTCACGACGCTGACGCGCCGCGTCGCCGAAGTCTGCGATTGCGATGCGAACGCCATCGAACCGGCGATCGTCAACGTCGAATGGGGTAAGGCTGCCCACGGCCCCGATCTCGATGCGGCCGAGCCGGCCCCCGTTGCCGGCGGCATCCCCGAGGTTTCCGGCGAATCGGTGCCGGTGCCAGCCCGTGCGAAGGCAAAGACCGCCGTCGAAGGCGCCTTCTCACCCGCCGATCTTGCCAAGGCGCGCGCCGACGCCTTTGCGACGCTGCCCTTCGATCATTCGGCCTATGTGACGATCCGCGATCTGGCGACGCTCGACCGGTGGATCGTCGATGCGCGCGATACCGGCCTCGTTGCTTTCGATACCGAGACCACCTCGCTCGATGCGATGCAGGCCGAGCTTGTCGGCTTTTCGCTGGCGATCGCCGACAATGTGGCCGATCCCACCGGCACCAAGATCCGCGCCGCCTATGTGCCGCTCACCCACAAGAACGGCGTCGGCGATCTGCTCGGCGGCGGCCTTGTCGAAAACCAGGTCGCCATGCGCGATGCCTTGCCGCGGCTGAAGGCATTGCTGGAGGACGGGGCGGTTCTCAAGGTCGCGCAGAACCTGAAATACGACTATCTGCTGTTGAAGCGCTACGGCATCGAGACCAGGAGTTTCGACGACACGATGTTGATCTCCTACGTGCTCGACGCCGGCACCGGCGCCCATGGCATGGACCCGCTCTCGGAAAAATTCCTCGGTCATACCCCGATCCCCTACAAGGACGTGGCCGGCAGCGGCAAAGCGAATGTCACCTTCGATCTCGTCGATATCGATCGCGCCACCCATTATGCGGCCGAGGATGCCGACGTGACGCTGCGCCTCTGGCTGGTGCTGAAGCCACGGCTGGCGGCGGCAGGACTGACCAGCGTTTATGAACGGCTGGAGCGGCCGCTGCTGCCGGTGCTGGCGCGCATGGAAGCGCGCGGCATCACCGTCGACCGGCAGATCCTGTCGCGCCTGTCCGGCGAGCTGGCCCAGGGCGCCGCCAGGCTGGAAGACGAGATCTATGTGCTGGCCGGCGAGCGCTTCAATATCGGCTCGCCGAAGCAGCTGGGCGACATCCTGTTCGGCAAGATGGGCCTTGCCGGCGGCAGCAAGACCAAAACCGGGCAATGGTCCACCTCCGCGCAGGTGCTCGAGGATTTGGCCGCCGCCGGTTTCGAGCTGCCGCGCAAAATCGTCGACTGGCGCCAGGTCACCAAGCTGAAGTCCACTTATACCGACGCGCTCCCGGGCTATGTCCACGCAGAAACCAAACGGGTCCACACCTCCTATTCGCTGGCATCGACGACGACGGGACGCCTGTCCTCCTCCGAGCCGAACCTGCAGAACATTCCGGTGCGCACCGCCGAAGGCCGCAAGATCCGCACCGCCTTCATCTCGACACTTGGCCACAAGCTGATTTCTGCCGACTACAGCCAGATCGAATTGCGCGTGCTTGCCCATGTGGCCGAGATCCCGCAGCTGACCAAGGCCTTCGAGGATGGCGTCGACATTCACGCGATGACCGCGTCGGAAATGTTCGGTGTGCCGGTCGAGGGCATGCCGGGCGAGGTGCGTCGCCGCGCCAAGGCGATCAATTTCGGCATCATCTACGGCATCTCGGCCTTCGGCCTCGCCAATCAGCTATCGATAGAGCGTTCGGAAGCCGGCGACTACATCAAGAAGTATTTCGAGCGTTTCCCGGGCATCCGCGACTATATGGAAAGCCGAAAGGCCATGGCGCGCGACAAGGGTTATGTCGAGACGATCTTCGGGCGGCGAATCAACTATCCCGAAATCCGCTCTTCCAACCCGTCGGTACGCGCCTTCAACGAGCGTGCGGCGATCAACGCGCCGATCCAGGGCTCGGCTGCCGACGTCATTCGCCGGGCGATGATCAAGATGGAGCCGGCGCTGGCTGAAGTCGGCCTTGGCGATCGCGTCCGCATGCTGCTGCAGGTGCATGACGAACTCATCTTCGAAGTCGAGGACGAGGATGTCGAAAAGGCGATGCCGATCATCGTCTCGGTCATGGAAAACGCCACCATGCCGGCGCTCGAAATGCGCGTGCCGCTGAGGGTCGATGCGCGCGCTGCCAGCAATTGGGACGAGGCGCATTGATCCATGTCGCCCAAATGTGTGCATCTTGGGTAAACGACATGCAGAAAACGAGGGCCTGATAGGCTCCGCATCATCAGAGTCGATGCGCCGCACTTCGGGTCCTCACAAAATTGGCAAAGATTTTTCCGCTTAACTCAACTCACTGAAATCGCAGCGATTTAGCGACGGGAGCCGTATCAGAACGATACGGCGGGAAGGAACTTATTAACCTTCCTTTTCTATCCCGGTAGGGTCGTAATTTGTTAGGCATGAGTGAGTAGCGGACGCATGCGTTTTCCCAGAACCAATTTGACGGACGCCGGGGACTTTTCCAGCGAGATTGAAACCGAGCTTCCGGAGATAAATCCCGGAGAAAAGCCGGCGGCACCGATCTGGCAGAGCAATTTTTCTCTCGCGCCGAATGTCCGTTTCACCCGCACGCCGGAAACGCTGATCAGCAAGCGGCGGGCGCCGAATGAGCTTGTTCGGGATGATTCGCAGATTGGACAGCAGGCGATACGCATCGAGCCGGTCGCCGTCGACGTGCCGTTCGATGCCTATCTGCCGGAGCCCTACGAACTTTCCGCAGCACCGCACGTGATCGAACTGCAACCGTCACCCTTGCCCGAAGGGCCCGCCGCGCCTGCCTTCCGCGCCAGTGCCGAGCTTTCTTCCATTTCGGATTTCGCCTTCTGGGAAGTCATGGCCTTCGAAGAAGGTGAGCCGGTTCGCGCGCCTGCCTTGATCTCGTTCCCGAAGGTCGAGACTGCGCCCGAATCGATCACGTCGCTGTTCCGCATCATGGAATGGCGCCCCGGCCGGCCGGCCCCCGCGCCCGTCGCCTCCCGCCCGGTTCAGCCGCCCGCCGCGGTCTCCGCAAAGCTCGCCGTCCGCCCTCCGGCCGCAATATCCCTGGAACGGCTCCGGCGCATTCCTGTCGAGGCACCGGTCGTACCTTCCCCCCAGGCTGCGCCAGCCCCTCAGATTGCGCCAGCTCCTCAAGTCGCGTTGGCGCCTGAGGCTGCGCCGACACCCCGTTCTACGCCGCCCGTCGCCGCGGTCCTGCCCTCGCCGCGTCGTGTGACAAGACCCGAAAAGATCGACGCATCCGGCTATGAGTTTCCGCCGCGTGCCCTCCTGCAGGAACCGCCGGAACGCCTCGGCGAGATCATGTCGCAGGAGACGCTGGAGCAGAATGCCGGGCTTCTGGAAAGTGTACTCGAGGACTTCGGCATCAAGGGTGAAATCATCCATGTCCGCCCCGGCCCAGTCGTCACGCTTTATGAATTCGAGCCGGCGCCGGGCGTGAAATCGTCGCGCGTCATCGGTCTTGCCGACGATATCGCCCGCTCGATGTCGGCGCTCTCGGCCCGTGTCGCCGTCGTCCCCGGCCGCAACGTCATCGGCATCGAATTGCCGAACGTCACTCGTGAAACCGTCTATTTCCGCGAGATGATCGAAAGCCAGGATTTCGAGAAGAGCGGCTACAAGCTGGCGCTCGGTCTCGGCAAGACCATCGGCGGCGAGCCGGTTATTGCCGAACTCGCCAAGATGCCGCATTTGCTCGTCGCCGGCACTACCGGCTCCGGCAAGTCGGTCGCCATCAACACGATGATCCTGTCGCTGCTCTACCGCCTGACGCCGGAACAGTGCCGGCTGATCATGGTCGACCCGAAGATGCTCGAACTTTCCGTCTATGACGGCATCCCGCATCTTCTGACGCCTGTCGTCACCGATCCGAAGAAGGCGGTGATGGCGATGAAATGGGCCGTGCGCGAAATGGAGGAGCGTTATCGCAAGATGTCGCGCCTCGGCGTCCGCAATATCGACGGATATAACGAGCGCGTGGCGCAGGCCCGCGACAAGGGCGAGACGATCCATGTCATGGTCCAGGTCGGCTTCGACAAGGGCACCGGCGTCCCGATCGAGGAAAGCCAGGCGCTCGACCTGACGCCGATGCCCTATATCGTCGTCATCGTCGATGAAATGGCCGACCTGATGATGGTCGCCGGCAAGGAGATCGAAGGTGCGATCCAGCGCCTCGCCCAGATGGCCCGCGCCGCCGGCATCCATCTGATCATGGCGACGCAGCGCCCATCGGTCGACGTCATCACCGGTACGATCAAGGCGAACTTCCCGACCCGCATCTCCTTCCAGGTGACCTCGAAAATCGACAGCCGCACCATCCTCGGTGAACAGGGCGCCGAGCAGCTCCTCGGCCAGGGCGACATGCTGCATATGCAGGGCGGCGGCCGGATTTCCCGCGTCCACGGTCCCTTCGTCTCTGACGTCGAGGTTGAAAAGGTCGTTGCCCATCTGAAAACCCAGGGCCGCCCCGAATATCTCGACACCGTCACCGCCGACGAAGAGGAAGAAACGGAAGAGGAAGAAGCCGGCGCCGTCTTCGACAAGAGCGCCATGGCCTCCGAGGATGGCAACGAGCTATACGAACAGGCGGTGAAGGTCGTCCTGCGCGACAAGAAGTGCTCGACCTCCTACATCCAGCGCCGCCTCGGCATCGGCTATAACAGAGCCGCCTCATTGGTGGAGCGCATGGAGAAGGAAGGTCTGGTCGGCCCGGCCAACCATGTCGGCAAGCGCGAGATCGTTTCCGGGCGGGGTGACGGCGACTAATCAGGCGCGGAGTGCGCCACGCACTCCGTTCACATTCTTGAGACTGCCAACCGCACCGTCTCGCTGACGAACTCGGTCTTTCCGCCGGTATAAAAGTCCCAATTTCCGTCTGCCTCCGCAGCCAGCCGACGTTTCAGGTCGGCATAGGCTGCAGCTCTCTCAGGGTGATCCACGAGATAGTCGCGAAACAGGATGCGCTCCTGGTGTCCGCGATGATCGGGTCCGCAGACACATAGCCTGAACCCGTAGCCGTCATGATCTCGGGTGAAGGCCCACCGGTTCTCTCCAGCGTCGCCGTGGAAGACGAAATCGGCAGAGCGCACCGCTTCGATCGCCGTCGGCAGAACGGCGTCTGAGATCACGACGATATCGAGGTCGATCTTCGGCTTGGCCGCCAGACCAGGCACAGACGTACTGCCGATATGATCGATGGACAGCACGGAATCACTGAGCAAAATAGAGACTTCACTACTGATTTGGGCAAACAGCAGCGGCCAGGAGGGATCGTAGTCGACCACTTTGATGGCGCGCATGCTTCCTTCCGATCTCGGTCAGTGAATCTCGGCGAGCAGCCCGTCGAGGATCGTGACCATCTTCTGCTTGGCCTCTTCGAGCGAGCCGCTATTGTCGAGCTCCGCCACGTCGTAGTCGCCGCGCACCGTCAGCGGCCCGCGGGCAAGCCGCGCCATGATATCCTCATGCGTCTCGCGCCCGCGCGCCTCCAGCCGGCTCGCGAGCACTTCCGGGCGAGCGGTGACGTTGATCACCTTGAGCCGCGGGAAAGCCGCCTGGAAACGGTGAAGCGCCGAGCGCGAGCCGTTGGCGACAACGACATGCCCGCGCGACAATGCCACCGAGACCTCGGCCGGAATACCATATTTCAAGCCATGCGCCTCCCACCAGACGGCGAAGGAGCCCGACTGCTCCATCGCGGCAAACCCTTCGAGGGAGACGGAAAGATGGTCTTCGCCGCCGGCGTCGCGGTGGCGGGTGATGACGCGGCGGGTGAAATGTACGTCGGCGCGGCCGGCGAAATGCCGCGCGGCGAGGTTCATCAGCGTGTCCTTGCCGGCGCCGCTCGGCCCGACGACGACGACCATGATGCCGCGCTCGGCTCCGGCTCCTGGATGGGGTTCGTAAGGGCTCATGCGACACGGCGTCCCTGGCGCCAGACGGAGCGTGTCACCGGCACGCCATGCGAACGGTGGACGCGGACGAGATCGGCGCGCAGTCCGGTGGCGATCCGGCCGCGATCGTCGAGGCTGACGGTGCGGGCGGGCGTCGACGTCACCATGGCGATCGCCTTCGGCAGGGCAATGCTCTCGACTTCATCGGCGAGGATGAAGGGTGCATGCAGCAGGCTGAGCGGCACGTAATCGGAGGAAAGCACGTCGAGCACGCCCATCTCGGCAAGGTCGCGGGCAGCGATATTGCCGGAATGGGATTTGCCGCGCACGATGTTCGGCGCGCCCATCAGCACGCTCATGCCGTGACCGTGCGAGGCGCGGGCTGCGTCGAAGCTGGTCGGGAATTCGGCAAGCCGCACGCCGTTGTCGATCGCCTCGCCGACATGGGAGAGCGTCGCGTCGTCGTGGCTTGCCACGGTGATGCCGCGTTCGGCGCAGACCTTGGCGATGGCGTTGCGATGCGGCGTCGAGTTGCGCGCCGATTCCGCCTGGCGCTTAGCGACGAAACGCGCGAAGACCTCGTCGCTCAGGCCGCGCTTCTTCTGATAGTAGAAGATATATTGATCCATCGTCTGGAATTGACGCTGGCCGGGCGCATGATCCATCAGCGAGACCAGCCGCACATGCCGATCGTTTTCGAAATCGGCGAAATGTTCGAGCACATTGTCGGCCGAGACCTCGCAGCGCAGGTGGATCAGGTGCTCGGCGCGCAGCCGGCCTTCCTTCTCCGCCGACTGGATGGCGTCGGCCATCTCGCGCATCTCGCCATGTTCGAAGCCGCCGTCCTCGTCCGCGCCCATGCGCAGGCAGTCGAACACCGTGGTGATGCCTGAAGTGACGATCTGGGCATCATGCGCCTGGATTGCGGCGGTCTTGTTCCAGCGAATGCCGGGACGCGGCTGATAATGGCCTTCAAGATGATCGGTATGCAGCTCGACGAGGCCGGGAATGACGTAGTCGCCCTCGAAATCTTCGCCGGCTACCGAGTTGCCTTCGGAAATGTCGGCGATCTTGCCGTCGCGAATGAGAATCGATCCGGAGAGGATGTCATCCTCAAGAACGATGCGGGCGTTGGAAAACACGGTCTCTTTGCTCATCTCGTCTGGTCTTTCAGCTTTTGGCGCCGGCAAGCGGCAGCCAGGAATGAACTTTAAACGGGGCGCCGCGCGTTTCTTCGGTGAAGACGGCAAGGCCCGAAATCGTAAGCGGCCGACCGGTGAAATCGGCAAAACGCTCGGTCAGGATCGCTTTCATCACTGCGGCGCGTGTCTCGGGCACCTGGCCGGTGAGTGTCATGTGGAAGCCGAAATCCTCCATCACATAAGGATAACCCCAGCGCTGCAGATGGGTGCGCTGGCTGTCGCTGAGCTTCTCCGGGTTGCGCCGCTCCATATCGGCCTCGGAAAGCGTTGCGCGGAACGGTTCGAAGGACCTTACCACCTTCGCGGCGAAATCCTGAAGAGGTTGATGAAGAGAACCGGGAACGAGGGCAAAAAAACGACCGAGCTGGCCCAGCACGAGTTCAGGAATCTCGAAAGCTTCAGTGCGCGCGGCAAAATCCTCGGCAACGGCCATGAGATCCTTCTCGGTGACCGAGGCGGCGAGCGAAAACGGTGCCTTGATCGTCGCGTGAAAGCCGTAGCGGCGAGGATCCGCGGTCAGCTCGAACTGCTCCGCCGCACCCAGTCTCTCATGTTCTGACGCAGAATAGGTCTCGCCGGTGAACGCATCGCGGCCGAGCCAGAGCGACGCCTCGCCGGTCAGGGGATCGTCCTTCGGCGGCGAGAAATAGAGAGCATAGCGCAAGGCTTTTATCCTGAGGATCATCGAAACGGGGGAGCGCAATGTGCAGTGATTTGGCGGCGAACCGCAAGCAGGCTCCCGGCTAAAAGATTTCCGTGACAGAATGATGATGGCGGCAGCGCCGCCACGGCCTTTGGAGCGGATATATCAGTGGGTTTTCGTGCCCATCAGCCGGTGGCGCAGCGCGTTCGAGGCGGCGTCGAAAATGAACACGACGATCAGGATCAGGATGACCATGTAGGCGACGTTTTCCCAGTTGGCGTTGGTGCGCATGGCCTCCCACAATTTGAGGCCGATGCCGCCCGCGCCGACGGCGCCGATGATGGTCGCGCCGCGCACGTTCGATTCCCATTGGTAGAGCGTCTGGCTGACGATGACGGGAACGATCTGCGGCATAATGCCGTAACGATGGACGAGCACGGTCTGAGCGCCGGTCGATTTGATGCCTTCCCGTGGCTTGTTGTCGATATTCTCCAGCCCTTCGGAATAGAGCTTGCCGAGCGTGCCGGTCTCGGTGAGGAAGATCGCGCCGCTGCCGGCAAGCGGGCCAGGCCCGAAGGCGCGCGTCAGGAACAGCGCCCAGATCAGCATGTCGACCGAGCGCAGGAAATCGAAAAAGCGCTTCAGGATCTGATTGAGCAGCCGGTTCGGCGTGATGTTGCGCGCCGCCAGGAAGGCCAGCGGGAAGGCTGTGAGCGAGCCGAGCAGCGTTCCGAGGAATGCCATGACGATCGTCTGGAAAAGCTTGGTCCAGACATCGCCGTGCTGCCATTCGCTGTTGTTCCAAATGTCGTCGAAGGCGAGCGCCAGGTTGGACTGGTCGGGCTTGATGCGCGGGCCGGAAACGATGAGACTGACGACCTCGCCGACCGGCTTGTCGAAGAAGGACGATTGCGTGTCGAAGATGAAATTCGCCCAGCCGATGAAACGCTTGCGGATCTTCACCCGGTCGACGGAAATGCTGACGTCGCCGGCAAAGCCGAGATCGGCGAGCACATTGTCGTCATAGACGGTCATCCAGCCGGGCACCGGCCCGACAACTTTCGGCGCACCGCTCGAAACCTCGACGGGAACGCTGATGCCATGCGCGGTGACGGTCGTCTCGCTCTTCGAGACGGTGACGGTGCGGCTGGTGCCGCTGATCGAAACCGTGATGCTGCCATCGGGATTGTTGACCAGCCAGTCCGCATGCGGATTGTCGCCGAGCGGCGAGAAGCGTGGATAGTGGATGTCGATCGAACCGTCATCCCCGATGCGGAATTCCGGCTGAACGTCGTAGCTCACCCATTGGCTGAGATAGATGCCGACGCGCTCCCAATGGGCTTCGGCGAAAAGCTTGGGCAGGTCGAAGAACCAGACGGCATAGAGGCTATAGAGCAGCGTCGCGATCAGGATCATCAGCCCGCCGAAACGCTGGCGGAACGACCGGTGCAAATATTCCGGATAGCGTGTTTCTATCTCATGCATGCGGTTTGCGTCGATCACCGTCATGGCGGCCTCAATGTTGCAGAAGGAAGGCGTGCTCGCCGACGAGGCGGCGGCGCAGCCATGCGGAGAATTGGTCGACGGCGACGATCGTCACGAACAGCAGCAGAACGAGCGCCATCGTCTTCGCGCCGAAGCCGCGCGAGATCGAAAGCTTCAACTCCTCGCCGATGCCGCCGCCGCCGACGGCGCCGATGATGGTCGAGGCGCGCACGTTGATCTCTAGGCGTAAGAGCGCATAGGAGGTGAAATTCGGCAGCACTTGCGGCAGAGCGGCGAAGCGGACGCGCTCCCACCAGTTGGCGCCGACGGCTTTCATGCCCTCATCGGGCTTCATGTCGATATTCTCGGCCACTTCGTAGAAGAGTTTACCGAGCGCGCCGATCGTGTGCAGGGTGATGGCGATGATGGCAGCCACCGGCCCGATCGACAGGATCGCGGAAAACAGGCCGGCGATAACGATCTCAGGGAAGGCGCGCAAAAATTCCATCAGGCGCTTGGCGACGATGCGCAGCGGCCATGAACTCGTCAGGTTGCGGGCGGCAAAGAAGCTCAAGGGAACGGCAAAGACGAAGGCGATGATTGTCGAGATCAGCGCCACGTTGATGGTGACGATCATCAGCTCGAAGTATTCGGGGATGTAGAAAGCGCCCCAGATGTAGACGCGGCCCTTGTCGAAATTGAATTCCTCGCCGCCCTTGTCGTTGACGCTCGCAATGTCGAACAGCGCACGCCAGACATCGTTCCAGTCCCTGGGGATGAGCCAGCTCAAAAAGTCGAAGAGATGCGGCAGGCGGTCGAAGAAATGGCCGGCATTGCTCTCGTCGGCGAAGCGGACGGAACTGACGAAGGCAGCAATCAAGATAACCAGGCCGAGGATAGTGTAGAAGCGGCGCTTGGCGACCATCCGCTCCCAGGCGGTGCCGATCTCCTGCGTGCTCTGCATGTGCGGCTGTGTATCGGCAATAGTCATGGACGCCTCGCCCGATCAAAGATAAAGGGCGGCCGTTTCCGGCCGCCCCGCATTCCAGAAACCGATCAGCCGCCGATGGCAGCTTTGCGAACTTCGACGACGGCGTTGTAGAAGTCGTGCTTGACCGGGGCGTAACCCTTGTAGTCGCCGCCTTCGACAGCCGCGAAGCACTTGTGATCCTTCTCCGGCAGAGCCGTGAAGAAGGCTGCAAGCTTCGTCTGCCAGTCCTGGCCGAGGGCGTTGCGAACGACGAGGGGGCCGTTCGGGATCAGCGGCGAACGCCATACTTCAACCAGCTTGTTCGGATCGACGGCGCCCTTGTCGACTTCCTTGCGGAAGGTGCCGGAGGTGTAGCCGTCTTTGAATTCGCCGATGCCCGACGAGTCGTCGACGGCAACGTCGACCTTGCCGTCATAAGCGGCAAGCAGGTTGTTCTCGTGGCCGCCGTTGAACTGCGTCGAGGCGAAGAACTTGTCGTTCGGCATGCCCGTGTCCTTGGGGATCTGCGTCAGCGGCACGAGATAGCCGGAGGTGGAATCCGGATCGGCGTAGCCGAGCTTCTTGCCCTTGGCGTCCTTGATATTCTTAATGCCGGAGGACTTCAGGGCGAGACCGACCGAGTAGTAACCCGTCGAGCCGTCCTTCTGCTGCGTCGTCAGGATCGGCGTAACAGCTTTCTCGTCCTTGATGTAAATGGCTGCATAGCCGGAAGCGCCGAGTTCGGCGAAGTCGAGCGTGCCGCCGAGCAGGCCCTGGATAACGCCGTCATAGTCGGCGGCGGGGAACAGCGACACCTTCTCGAAGCCGAATTCCTGCTTCAGGTGGTCGGCAAGGCAGGCATAGTTGCGCAGGCGGTCGGTTTCGTTTTCGCCGCCGAGAATGCCGATGCGGAATTCCTTGAGATCTGCCGCGTTGGCGGCGCCGGCGAGCGCGAAGAGCGCCGTTGCCGCAAAGAGTGTTTTCTTCAACATGTGTCTCTCCTATTGACCGGTGCCCCCGGTCTTCCGTTACGAAGAAGTGTGCCCTTGACGCGGGCGCTCGATCGCGGCCGGCTCGCTCAGAGACCGGCCAGCGCCAGCGGTTGGGCGCCGGCGGATTGATTGTCTGCCCGCTCGGGAGCGATATTGATGGACGTCGAGGTCATCGTTTCGTCGATGCCGGCGCCATCCTTGTCCGTCCCGTAGATTGCCTTCACTGCCTCGGCGGTCAGTTCCGAAGCCTTGCCGTCGAAGACGACGCGGCCGCCGGCCATGCCGACGATGCGCTCACAATAGTTGCGGGCGGTGTCGAGCGTGTGAAGGTTGGTGATGACGGTGATGCCCTCGCGCTCGTTGATATCGCGCAGCGCATCCATGACGATCTTGGCATTCAGCGGATCGAGCGAGGCGATCGGCTCGTCGGCAAGAACCATCTTCGGGTTTTGCATCAGCGCTCGCGCAATCGCCACGCGCTGCTGCTGGCCGCCGGAAAGCGTGCCGGATGCCTGCAACGCCGTCTGCTCGATACCGAGGCGTTCGAGCGCAGCGATGGCATGCACACGTTCCTCGCGGGTGAAGATGTTGAGCAGGCTCAGAAGCGTCGAGCGGTGGTTGAGGCGGCCGAGCATGACATTGGTCAGAACGTCGAGGCGCGGCACCAGGTTGAACTGCTGGAAGATCATCGCGCAATCGCGTTGCCAGTTGCGCAACGCCCGGCCGCGAAGCCCGGAGACCTCGACGCCGGCGAAATGAATGGAGCCGGAGCTCGGTTCCTGCAGCCGGTTGATCATGCGCAAGAGCGTCGACTTGCCGGCGCCGGATCGGCCGATGATGCCGACCATCTGGCCCTGAGGAATGTCGAGCGTGACGGAATCGACGGCGAGCTTTTTTCCGAAACGACGTGTGACATTCTTCAGCTCGAACATCATGCTTTCCCTTTGCACTCCAGGCCTTGGTCAGCATCGCATTAGTCCCGCTTGATGAACCTCCCATGTCATATTTGTGTAAGTCCTGTCACATATCCCCGCGCTTGTTGCGCATCTATATCGGCGGTTTAACCACCGTAGCGGAACAGGAAATCTTCCGCGCTCAGGTTGCGGAAATCCTGCAGCGCCTGGCGCAGCCGGTCGTGCTCCCAATCCCACCAGGAAAGCCTGTCCATCCGTTCGCCGATCTCTCTTGGAAAGCGTTCGCGGATTGGTTTGGCCGGTACGCCGCCGACGATCGCGTAGGGAGCGACATCCTTCGATACCACCGCACCGGCGCCGATCACCGCGCCGTTGCCGACGGTGACGCCGGGCAGGATGGTCGCCCCATGGCCGATCCAGACATCGTTGCCGATCGTCACGCGGTTTGCCCGCCGCCAGGCGAAGAAATCGGTTTCCATGTCGCCGTCCGGCCAGTAGTCGGCGGCACGATAGGTGAAATGATGCAGCGTCGCCCGCCAGGTCGGATGATTGGTGGCGTTGATGCGCACGGCGGCGGCAATATTGACGAACTTGCCGATCGTTGCGCACCAGACTGAGCCATCCTGCATGATGTAGGAATAGTCGCCGAACGTGGCCTCGCTGATGCGGCAGCGCTCGGAGACCTCCGTATAGCGCCCGAAGGTGGAATCGCTGACGGATGCCGTCTCATGCACATAGGGCTCGATGCCAAGCTTGCGGCTCATGCGGCGATCTTTCCAGGCGAGAACAGCTGGACGTCGAGGATGCGGTCGGCGACCGCCTCGCGCACTTCCTCGTCGTGGAAAATGCCGAGAAGCGCGACACCCGCCTTCTTCTTCTCCTCGATCATGCCGACGACGACGGCACGGTTTTTGGCATCGAGCGAGGCTGTGGGTTCGTCGAGAAGCAGGATCGTGTGCTCGGTGATGAAGCCGCGGGCGATGTTGACGCGCTGCTGCTCGCCGCCGGAGAAGGTGGCGGGTGGAAGTTGCCAGAGCGCTTCCGGCAGGTTGAGCCTGGCAAGCAGGGCGCCCGCCTTTTCCCGTGCCGTGGCGGCGTCGTCGCCGCGCGCCACAAGCGGTTCGGCAACCACATCGACCGCCGCGACGCGCGGTACTGTGCGCAGGAACTGGCTGACATAGCCGAGCGTGTGGCGCCGCACGTTGAGCACGGTGCGCGGATCGGCGGCGGCGAGGTCGACGATGCGCCCGTCGTGGCGTATGAGGATCTGGCCAGTGTCGACGGCATAATTGCCGTAGATCATCTTGAGCAGCGAGCTCTTGCCGACGCCCGATGGGCCGCCGAGCACGACGCATTCGCCTGAGGCGACCGAGAAGGCGACATTGGAAACGACGGGCAGCCTGATGCCGTCGCGCAGGTGCATGGTGAAGCTTTTCGAGACTTCGGAAACGACGAGGGGCGTTGGCATGATGTCTTCTTTCCTGGTTTCGGATTTACAGCGCCGGGCCCTGAAAAGACGCGCAAGGACGCTGTAAAGTCTTGAATTGCTCAGACCTGCAGGATCGAGGAGACGAGCAGTTGCGTGTAGAGTTCGCGCGGGTCGTCGAGCACCCGGTCGGTGAGCCCGTGTTCGATGACGTAGCCGTCCTTCATCACCATCATCCGGTGTGAGAGCAGGCGGGCGACGGCGAGATCGTGGGTGACGATGATCGCCGACAGGCCGAGATCGTTAACGAGGCCGCGCACCAGATCGAGCAGGCGTGCCTGCACCGAGACGTCGAGGCCGCCCGTGGGTTCGTCCATGAAGACGAGGCGCGGGCCGGTGACGAGGTTGCGGGCGATCTGCAGGCGCTGGCGCATGCCGCCGGAAAAGGCGCGCGGCTGGTCGTCGATGCGGTCGGCGTCGATCTCGACGCGCTCCAGCCAATCGATCGCCGAAGCGCGGATCGTGCCATAGTGCCGGTCGCCGATCGCCATCAGCCGTTCGCCGACATTGGCGCCGGCGGAGACGGTCATGCGCAGGCCGTCGGCCGGATTCTGGTGCACGAAGCCCCAGTCGGTGCGCATCAGGAAACGCCGCTCGGCCTCGTTCATGCGGTAGAGGTCGCGGTAGCTGCCGTCGCGCATGTGGTATTCGACGCTGCCAGTGCTCGGCAGCAGCCGGGTGGAGAGGCAGTTCAGCAGTGTCGTCTTGCCGGAGCCGGACTCGCCGACGATGGCGAGCACTTCGCCCGGCCAGAGATCGAAGGAGACGTCGCGGCAGCCGATCCGGTTGCCGTAAAATTTCGAAACGTCATGGACTTTGAGAAGCGGGATATCGCTCATTCTGCAGCCTCCCGGGCCAACATCTCGCCGGCATGCCCATGGGCGCGGCGGTCTTCGCAGTGATCGGTGTCGGAGCAGACGAACATGCGCCCGCCCTTGTCGTCGAGAACCACCTCGTCCAGATAGACATCCTCGGCACCGCAAAGGGCGCAGGGCTTGTCGAAGCGCTGGATGTCGAAGGGATAGTCATCGAAATCCAGGCTGACGACGTCGGTATAGGGCGGAACCGCATAGATGCGCTTCTCGCGTCCCGCGCCGAAAAGCTGCAGCGCGTCCGACATATGCATCTTCGGATTGTCGAATTTCGGCGTCGGCGACGGGTCCATGACGTAACGGCCGTGTACCTTCACCGGATAGGCATAGGTCTTGGAGATGCGGCCGTTATGGGCGATATCCTCGTAGAGCTTCACATGCATCAGGCCGTATTCCTCGAGAGCATGCATCTTGCGCGTCTCGGTCTCGCGCGGTTCGAGGAAACGCAGCGGCTCGGGGATAGGCACCTGGTAAACGAGCACCTGGCCGGGCCCGAGCTTCTCTTCCGGAATGCGGTGGCGCGTCTGGATGATCGTCGCCTCGCCTGTGCGCGTCGTCACCGCGACATTGGCGACCTTCTGGAAAAAAGCGCGAATGGAAACGGCGTTGGTCGTGTCGTCGGCACCCTGGTCGATGACCTTCAGCACGTCATCCGGTCCGATGATCGAGGCCGTCACCTGCACGCCACCGGTGCCCCAGCCGTAAGGCATCGGCATTTCGCGCGAAGCGAAAGGCACCTGATAGCCGGGAATGGCGATCGCTTTCAGGATGGCGCGGCGGATCATCCGTTTGGTCTGTTCGTCGAGATAGGCGAAGTTGTAGCTGGCCAGATCGCTCATTCGGCGGCCTCCTTCATGTCTTCGCCAGCGTTGCGGGCGGCTTCGAATTCGCGACGCATGCGGCGGACGAGATCGAGTTCGGCCTGGAAGTCCACATAATGCGGAAGCTTCAGGTGCTCGACGAAGCCGGTCGCCTGGACGTTGTCGGAGTGCGAGATGACGAATTCCTCGTCCTGTGCCGGGGCGGTGATATCCTCGCCGAGCTCTTCGGCACGAAGCGCCCTGTCGACCAGCGACATCGCCATCGCCTTGCGCTCGCTCTGGCCGAAGACCAGGCCGTAGCCGCGGGTAAATTGCGGGGGTGCCTTCGCCGAACCCTTGAACTGGTTGACCATCTGGCACTCGGTGATCTGGATCGTGCCCAGCGAGACGGCAAAACCGAGTTCCGGCACGTCGAATTCCACCTCGACCTCGCCGATACGGATCTCGCCGGTGAAGGGGTGGTTGCGGCCGTAGCCGCGCTGGGTGGAATAACCGAGCGCCAGCAGAAAACCTTCGTCGCCGCGGGCGAGCGCCTGCAGGCGCAGATCGCGGGTCATCGGAAATTCCATCGGCTCGCGGGTCAGGTCGCCGATCTCGTGATCCTCAGGCATGTCGCCGTCGGCCTCGATCAGCCCCTCCTCGCCGAGGATCTCGGAGACGCGCATGACGCGGCCGGTCTCGGCTGTGCGCTGGGCAGGCGTCTCGACCGCCTCGTCGGAAAGCAGCGACGGATCGAGCAGCCGGTGGGTATAATCGAAGGTGGGCCCAAGAAGCTGGCCGCCCGGCAGATCCTTGTAGGTCGCCGAGATGCGGCGTTCGATCGTCATATCAGCCGTGTCAAGCGGCTTGGAATAGCCGAAACGCGGCAGCGTCGTGCGGTAGGCGCGCAGCAGGAAGATCGCCTCGATCATGTCGCCGCGCGACTGGCGGACGGCAAGCGCTGCGAGTGTGCGGTCGAAAAGCGAGGCCTCGGCCATCACCCGGTCGACGGCGAGCGCCAGCTGCGCCACGATCTGTTCGATGCCGATCGCGGGCAACGAACGGTCGCCGCGGCGGCGGTCGGCCAGTAGGCGGTGGGCATTGGCGATGGCGGCCTCGCCACCCTTGACGGCAACATACATGAGCTCAGATCTCCGTTGCTGTGATCTTGGTGGTGCGCGGCAGGCAGAGGAAACGCTCGGCCGACGTCAGCACGATGTCGATGCCGCGCGGGAAGAGCGCGCGGTTCTCGGTCCAGAGCCGCAGGAAGGTCTCCGGCAGCCCGACAGGCGCGATTTCCGTCACACTCTGGATACCGGGCCCCATCAGCGCCAGCCTGCGTCCACCCTCGAGATCGGCGAGCTCGATGACAACAGTCGTCGAGCGGTCGGGATATTCCTGCGTGCCCGATGCAAACAGGCCGAAGGAGCAAAGCGCGGTGCCGGCCTCCGTGAAGGCGAAGCGGGCCTCAGCCTTTTCACCGGTCAGCGGCGCGCCGGTGTGGAAGCCGAGCCACTCCGGCACGGCCGATTTCGCCAGTCCCTGGGACAGCCAGACAGGCGTGTCGTGGTCGCAAAGCGTCAGCGCGATCGTGCCGGCGCCAATACCGAACGGCACAGGCGGCGCGACATCGGGCCGGACGGTCTGGATCGTGCCGGGGCGAGCCATGCCGTCCATCAGCATCTTGAAGACGCTCTGGGCGTGGAAGACCGGGTCGGCAAAGCCACCTGTGAGGGCTTCTGTCTTCAGCCCCATCAGTTGTCTCCCCGCACCATGGTGAAGAAATCGACGCGGGTCGCTGCCGTCTCGTCCGCCTTGCGGCGTTCGGCATCGGCGATCCGTTCGGCGACGGGCAAAAGCAGTGCCTGTTCGACAAAATCCTTCGTCGCCTCCTCCTGCCAGAGCGCGTCGAAGATCGCCGCCAGCCGGGCCTTCTCACGGTCGGTGCCCAGCGCCTGGGCATGGCCGATCGCCCCGGAGACGAGCCGGACCGTGGCCCGGGTCACTGTGACCTCGCCAAGATTGAAGGGAGCGCCGCCGCCGCCGATGCGGCCGCGGACCATCACCAACCCGGTCTCCGGTCCGCGCACCGGATGTGCCGCGGGCTTTTCCGGCAACGCGTTCCAGACCGCCGAGAGTTCGCTCAGTTCCGCGCGCGCCAGCAGATCGGCGGCGCGTTTGCGCCCGGATGCCGTCTGTGGCGTTGCGCCTGTCCTATCCGCTGATATCATTGTCGCTTCCTCAAATGTCTATTGATATAGACAACCATACAAGATATACCTACGCTTAAATCGATGTGGTGACAAGCGTGTGACATCGGACGTGGGAACGGGGGCGGAATGCCAGGATTAAAGCAGGTGCAAAGGCAGACTGGTGTGGCGCTCTGGCGCCAGATCGCCGACCGGATCCGTGAGACAATCAGCACGGGTACCTATGACGAGACCGGAATGGTGCCGCCGGAGACGGTCCTGGCGCTGCAATTCGGCGTCAACCGGCATACGGTGCGGAGCGCTTTGGCGGCCTTGGCGCAGGAAGGGATCGTCCGTGCGGTACAAGGTCGCGGCACGCTGATCGAGCGCAAGGAGCGGCTGAATTTCCCGATTACCCGGCGCACGCGATTTACCGCCGGCATCGGCGATCAGGCGCGCGAGATGCGCGGCCTTCTGCTCGACGAGGTGAAGGAGGAGGCCAGCGCCGAGGTCGCCCGCTGGCTGAATATCAAGCCAGGGGGGCAGGTGATCCGGCTGGAAACATTGCGCCATGCCGACAGGCGGCCGGTTTCAAAGGCGACGAGCTGGTTTCCTGCCGGGCGTTTTGCCGGGATCGGCGAGGCCTACCGCAAGCACGAATCGATCACCAAGGCTTTCGCCGAGCTCGGCCTGTCGGACTATGTCCGTGCAACGACCGAGGTGACGGCCGCCCATGCGAATGCAGCCGATATGGCCGACCTCGAACTCACCCCCGGCGCGATCCTGCTGATCGCAAAGGCGATGAACACTGATCTCGATGGCGTGCCGGTGCAATATTCGATCAGCCGGTTCGCAGCCGACCGGGTGCAGTTCACCATCGAGAATTGAGACATGAGGTGCCAGCCGACTCCGGCTGGCACGGACGTCAGAATTCAGTGTGCGCCGGACATATCGCCGAGCACTTCCTTCGACGCGACGGTGGAATCCGCCTTCAGCTTGTAGACCATGGGAACGCCGGTCGCGAGATTGAGGGCAAGCACGCCTTCTTTGCTCAGCTTGTCGAGCACCATGACAAGCGAGCGCAGCGAATTGCCGTGTGCGGCAACCAGCACCTTCTCGCCGTTGAGCACGCGCGGCAGGATTTCTGTGAGGTAGTAGGGCCAGACGCGGGCGCCGGTATCGCGCAGGCTCTCGCCCCCGGGCGGCGGCACGTCATAAGAGCGGCGCCAGATATGCACCTGTTCCTCGCCCCATTTGGCGCGAGCATCGTCTTTGTTGAGACCGGAGAGATCGCCATAGTCGCGCTCGTTCAGCGCCTGGTCGCGGATCGTTGGCAGATCGGGCTGGCCGACCTTGTCGAGGATGAGCTTCAGCGTGTGCTGCGCGCGCACCAACACCGAGGTGTAGGCGACGTCGAATTTGATCCCGTATTCGGCAAGCGCCTTGCCGCCGGCATTGGCCTCCTCGATGCCGAGCGCCGTCAGATCGGGATCCTTCCAGCCGGTGAAGAGATTCTTCAGGTTCCAGTCGCTCTGGCCGTGGCGAACGAGGACGAGGGTACCGCTCATGAATTTGCCTCCGCAATATCGTTATGAAGAAGAAAGCCCGAGCACGTCGAGCATGGAATAGAGACCCGGCTTCTTGTCGCGCGCCCAGAGTGCGGCCTTGATGGCGCCGCGCGCAAAGATCGAGCGGTCGGCTGCGCTGTGCGACAGGGTGACGATTTCGCCTTCACCGGCGAACAGCACCGAATGCTCGCCGATGACGGAGCCGCCGCGCAGCGTCGCAAAGCCGATCGTGCCGGCTTGCCGGGCGCCGGTATGGCCGTCGCGCACACGCACGGATTTTGCGGCAAGATCGATGCCGCGCCCCTTTGCTGCGGCCTCGCCGAACAGAAGGGCGGTGCCGGAAGGCGCATCCACCTTGTGCTTGTGGTGCATTTCCAGGATCTCGATATCCCAGTCATCAGGCTCGAGCGCACGCGCGGCCTGCTCGGCGAGCACGCTGAGCAGATTGACCCCGAGGCTCATATTGCCTGATTTGACGATACGGGCATGGCGGGCGGCGGCGGCGATCTTGACATTGTCTTCAGCCGAACAGCCGGTCGTGCCGACGACATGGACGATGCGGGCCTGAGCGGCGAGGCCGCAGAATTCCGTTGTTGCGGCAGGCGAGGTGAAGTCGAGCACGCCTTCGGCATCCAGAAAGGCATTGAGCGGATCGTCGCCGATAATGACACCGGTCGGGCCGAGACCGGCGATCTCGCCGGCATCCTTGCCGATAAAGGGCGAACCGCTGCGCTCGACTGCGGCATGGAGTGTGGCGCCCTCAATGGAATGGATGAGCCGGATCAGCGTCTGCCCCATGCGCCCGGCTGCGCCAACCACCACCAGTTTCATCGCAGCATCGCTCATGTCAGGCTCACCAGGTCAGTTTGAATCTGAGGCCGAAGGCCTCTGCAGATTGTTGAGGCGAGCGTAAAGACCGTCGCGGACCTTCGCAAGCGTCTCGTGATTGCCTTCCTCGACGACGCGGCCCTGCTGCATGACGACGATCTTGTCGGCGCGCACCACGGTCGAAAGCCGGTGGGCGATGACGACGACGGTACGGCCGGTCATCGCCTCGTCGAGCGCCTTCTGCACGGCCGCTTCGGATTCGGTGTCGAGGGCTGAGGTCGCCTCGTCGAGAAGCAGGATCGGCGCATTGCGCACCAGGGCACGCGCAATCGACAGCCGTTGGCGCTGGCCGCCGGAAAGCGTCACGCCGTTTTCGCCGACCGGCGTCTCGTAACCCTGCGGCTGGGCTGAGATGAAATCATGCGCATAGGCAAGCCGGGCCGCTTCTTCCACCTCGGCATCGGTCGCTTCCGGCCGGCCATAGCGGATATTGTCGCGGATCGTGCCCTCGAACAGGTAGGGCTGCTGCGAGACATAGGCGAGCTGCTGGCGCAGCGACTTCTTGGTGATGTGGGCGATGTCCTGTCCGTCGATCAGGATTTCGCCCTCGCGCGGATCGTAGAAGCGCGGAATGAGGTTGATGACGGTGGATTTGCCGGCCCCCGAAGGGCCGACCAGCGCCGTGGTCGCGCCGCCCTCGGCGATGAAGCTCACACCGCTCAACACGCTCTCACTGCCATAGCCGAAGGAAACGTTGCGGAATTCGATTCTGGCTTGCGTCACCGTCAGCGGCTGGGCATCCGGCAGGTCGCGCTGGCGCGGCTCCATGTCGAGCAATTCATAGATCATCCGCGCATTGACGACGGCACGCTCCATCTGCACCTGCAGGCGGGCAAGCCGGCGGGCCGGGTCATAGGCAAGCAGCAGCGCCGTGACGAAAGAGAAAAAGGCGCCGGGCGGCACATTGTAGTAGATTGAGCGGTAGGCGGCATAGGCCAGCACGCTGGCGACGGCAAAGCCCGCGAAACTTTCTGTCAGCGGAGACGTGCGTTCGGAAAGCCGGGCAATCCGGTTCGCCCTGTTTTCGGCACCCTTGATGAGCTTGGTGACCTTGCGTTCCAGTTCGTCTTCCATCGTGAAGGCTTTCACGATGGCGATGCCCTGGATCGTCTCCTGCATGGCGCCGAGAACGTGGCTGTTCAAATGCACGGCTTCGCGCGTCGCCGAGCGCAGCCGCTTGGAAACATAACGCAGCGCATAAAGCAGCGGCGGGGCCATGATGAACACCGCAAGGCTGAGCAACGGATCCTGGAGGATCATCACGGCCAGCAGCGAAATGAAGGTCAGCAGGTCGCGCACCGTCGAGGTGATCGTCAAGTTGAGCACATCGCGGATGCCGCTGACGTTCTGGCTCACCTGCGCGGCGATATGGGCAGAGCGGGCCTCGCTGAAGAAGCCGACCGAAAGCGTCATCAGATGCGAATAGAGCCGGCGCTGGTAACGCGCGACGATATCGTTGCCGACTTTGGAAAGCGTCACCGCCTGGCCGTAACTGGCAAAACCGCGCAGCACGAAAGCGATGAAAATCGAAAGACAGATGATCCAGACGACGTCGGCGCGCCGGTTGGCGAAGGCCTCGTCGATGATCGCCCGCATGATCCACGCGGTAAACGCCGTCGAAAGCGCCACCACGATCAAGCAGGCAATCGCAAAGACATAGCCCCAGAGATGATCGCGGCCGTTTTCAGCGATGATGCGCTTCAGGATGCCGGTTACGGTATCGCTGCTGACGCTCTGCGTTCTGCTTTCCGCCGCTTCCAAAAATGAGGTTTCCTGTCTCGGACCAAACGCGGCGCGGGGGCGACGCGTACTTTTGCCGGCTCTATAAAGAGTTGGGACTGGTTTGGCTAGAGCGCCGCGCGTCCGGATAGGACGCGAAAGGGGCGCTCTATTGCTCTGCGCGCCGGGGTCAGCGCCGCCAGCGGCGGCCTTCCGTCGAGACGCCGAAATTCGCCGGCATGCGGGCATAGGAGGAAAGCCCGGCAAGCGCTGCCAGCGGATGCGTCACCACATAGGTCGGGATGGTGCGAAGCAGCGCCGTATGCGGCGCCTTGTCCTCGAAGGCGATGCGGAATTCCGGCCTCTTCAACGCCGGGAGGATCTTCTGTGAGATGCCGCCGGACAGATAGACGCCGCCGCGCGCCATGAAAACCATCGCCATGTCGCCCGCCACCCGGCCGAGATAGGTGGCAAACAGCGAGACGGTCTCAACGGCCGCCTTGTCGCTGCCGGCAAGTGCGTGCGAGGTGATGTCGGCCGGATCCTTCATCGTCGGCTGGATGCCGTCGACCACGCAGATGGCGTGGTAGAGGTTGACGAGGCCGCGCCCGCAGAGGATCTGCTCGGCGGAGACGCGGCCTTCGATCGTCTCGATATGGGGGAAGATTTGATAGTCGCGTTTGCTGCGCGGTCCGAGATCGACATGGCCGCCTTCGCCGGGAACCGGGATCCAGCTGTGTTGGGCATGCACCAGCCCGCCGACGCCGAGACCGGTGCCCGGTCCGAGCACGACGCGGGAGGCGATCAGGTCGCCGGTGGCGTCGCCGATGCGTTCGCGGTTCTCATCCGAAAGGGCGGCGACTGCCAGCGCCTGCGCCTCGAAATCGTTGACGACGAGCACGTCCTCCATGCCGAGGCCCTCGATCATCGTCTTTGGCCGCACCACCCAGTCGCAATTGGTCAGCGGGATCTCGTCGTCGTTGATCGGGCCGGCGACAGCAAGGATCGCCGAACGCGGCTGCACGGCTGTTTTGTCGAGCACGCCTTGCTGGATCGCTTCCTCGATCGTCGCGAAATCCGCCGTGCGCACGTTCGGAAACTGCTTCGGCTCGGCATAGGCATCGGTCAGGATGGAGAAGCGGGCATTCGTGCCGCCGATATCGCCGATCAGGATCGGGAAAGGCAGCGGAGCGGTGCTGTTGTTCGGTTTTGGCATGGCCGGTTCCGTGCTGATCAGGCTTCGAGTGTGGGAAGAAGTTTTATAGCGGTCGCGTGGTTGAGCGCCATCGGAATATCGTAAAAGATCGCCAGCCGCATCAGCGCCTTGACGTCGACATCGTGCGGCATCGGCGTCAAGGGGTCGACGAAGAAGATCAGGGCGTCGACCTCGCCGGTCGAAATCAGCGCGCCGATCTGCTGGTCGCCGCCGAGCGGTCCGCTTTTCAGCCTGGTGACGTCGAGATCCGGGGCGGCGTCGAGCACCCGCCCGCCGGTCGTGCCGGTGGCGACGATCTTCCAGCGGGAGAGGATGTCCCGGTGAGCGCGGGCGAAATCCGCCATGTCGTCTTTCTTCTGGTCATGCGCAATCAATGCAAGGCATTTGCCGCCGGCCATGAACCCAATCTCCGCCCAAGCAATTCAATCGATTTGACCGCTTCTATACCAAGAATTTGCGATTTGAAAGACAGCGCGCCCTCCCTCGGCGCCTCGGTCTCGGGCCGCCCTTCATTGTATCGCCGGCTTGTCGTTTGGAACCGGCCCGACATCCGGCAGTGCCCCATCGGGATCGGCGGCCGGCTCTGCTGCCGGAGCGGCGGTGAGCGCGCTTGCGGCGGAAGCTCCGCTATAGGTGGCGGCCTGCATCGAGGCGACGGCAGCGGCATCGAGCACCGCGGCGCAGCCCTTCGGCAGGTCCGAAACCATCATCTCGCGCGGCGGCTTCGGCGGTTTGGCGCCGGGCTTCGGCGGTTTCGGCGGCGCCCAGGGGGCCGGCGTGAACCACCAGGCGAGCGACTTGTCGCAGCCATCGCCGGCGGCAACAGGGGCTTGCGGCGTGCATCCGGCCGCACCGGCCGGGCATTTGATGCGGATGTGGAAATGCGAGTCATGGCCGTATTCCGGCCGAAGCTTGCCGAGATTGGTGCGGTCGCCCGTCCAGGTGTCGCACATCTTCTTCTTGATCGCCGGGTTGACGAATATGCGTTGCACCTCGGGATAGCTTGCCGCCAGCATCAGCAGCCGCGCCCGCGATTGCGTCCACACGTTCGGGTCGACGGTCAGGAACTTGTCCTTCTGCAGCATCGTGGTGAAGGGCAGGTCCTCGCGCTCCTTGGCCGTCATGCGGCGCGCCGGCATCGGCGTAAACCAGACATCGGCATCGAGGCCGATCTGGTGCGAGGCATGACCGTTGAACATCGGCCCGCCGCGCGGCTGCGCAATATCGCCGACGAGGATACCCGGCCAGCCGGCATATTTGGCCCCGTCCTCAGAAAGACGTTCGAGCAGCGAAATCATCGCCGGATTGCCCCAGCGGCGATTGCGCGAAAGCCGCATCGCCTCCCAGGTCGGCCCGTCGGTCGGCAGCGCCACCGCCCCGGTCATGCAGCCCTTGGCGTAAAAGCCGATCGGCTGCGCCGACCCCTGGGTCGGCATGCTGACGGCGCCGAACTGGCCTTTGGCGCTGCCTGGGCTTGGCGTCTTCTGCTCAGCGCCGACATCGCCGGCGGCAAGGCCTGCGCCGATTGCGCCGGCAAGCGTCAGTTTGCCGAATCTCCTGAAAGCCTGCGCGAAGCCGAAAGCCATACTATTTCCTTGAACCGCTGCCGAAGTGATTTGCGTCGAATCTATCGTGAAAAGCGATTTTGGTGAATCGATGATTTGGCTGGCGGGGATCGCCGCAGGCGGTGACGGATCGCCGCAGCGCTCGCCCGATCCCGCTGACGCTTTCAACCTTGACGCGGCCGAGCCAGGTCAAATTTTCGCGTGCCCGGCAAAAACCAAACTCTCTCCTGTTTTTCGCCGGTATTTTTCGTATTGTCGAACCCATCAATAATCAGGGGAAAGCGTGAATGGCTCTGTGGTCGAAGATCGGTGTATTTCTATCGCTTGCGGGGGCCTTGGCGCCCATGACGGCAACGGGTCAGGACCAGCCCTTTAAGATCGGCAGCTCCGTCATCAGCGAGATGAAGTACAAGCCGGGCTTTGCGCATTTCGACTATGTCAATCCTGATGCACTGAAAGGCGGAGATCTGCGCCTTTCAGCAAGCGGCGCCTTCGACACCTTCAACCCTCTGCTGGCAAAAGGCCAAACAGCGATAGGTCTGTCGCTTGCCTACGACACGTTGATGAAGCCGGCAGATGACGAACTCCTGGTTTCCTACGGTCTGCTTGCCGAGGGGCTATCCTATCCCGTTGACGTCTCCAGCGCGACATTTCGCCTGCGCAAGGAGGCGAAATGGGCAGATGGTCAGCCGGTAACGCCCGAAGACGTCATCTTCAGCCTGGACAAGACCAAGGAATTGAACCCCCTCGCCGGTAACTATTACCATCACGTCGTCAAGGCGGAAAAGACCGGCGATCGGGACGTCACCTTCATCTTCGACGAGAAGAACAACCGCGAACTGCCAAACATTCTTGGCCAGTTGATGATCGTGCCGAAACATTGGTGGGAGGCGGCCGGACCGGATGGCAAGCCGCGCGACATTACCAAGACGACTCTGGAGCCGGTGATGGGTTCCGGGCCTTACAAGATTGCTTCCTTCTCGCCCGGCGCCACGATCCGTTATGAACTGCGTGACGACTATTGGGGCAAGGATCTCAATGTGAATGTCGGCCAGAACAATTTCCGCAATGTCATCTACACCTATTTCGGTGATCGGGATGTCGAGTTCGAAGCCTTTCGCGCCGGCAATAGCGACTATTGGCAGGAGACTACGGCTGCCCGCTGGGCGACGGGATATGATTTTCCTGCAGTCAAGGAAGGACGCGTCAAAAAAGAGGAGGTTGCAAATCCGCTACGCTCCACCGGCATCCTGCAAGCGCTCGTACCCAACATGCGGCGTGACCTCTTCAAGGACGAGCGGGTCCGCGAGGCGCTGAACTACGGCCTCGATTTCGAGGAGCTGAACCGCACCGTTGCCTTTAACAGTTACAAGCGCATCGACAGCTATTTCTGGAACACCGACCTCGCCTCCTCCGGTCTGCCGCAGGGGCGTGAGCTCGAATTACTGCAAGGCCTGAAAGACAAGATTCCCCCGGAGGTCTTCACAACGCCGTACACCAATCCCGTCGGCGGCGATCCGCAGAAGAGCCGCGACAACCTCCGCAAGGCGATTGCTCTTCTGAAAGAAGCCGGTTGGGAGCTAAAGGGCAATCGCATGGTCAATACCAAGACCGGCCAGCCGATGAGTTTCGAGATACTGTTGTCGAGCGCCATGTTGGAGCGCTGGGCGGTGCCTTATGCCAGCAATCTCAAGAAAATCGGCATAGATGCGCGGGTTCGGACAGTCGACGCTTCGCAAGCTGTCAACCGCGAACGCAGCTTTGATTACGATATGATCTGGAATGTCTGGGCGGAGACGATGAATCCGGGCAATGAGCAAGCCGACTATTGGGGATCCGGCTCGGTCAACCAGCAGGGTTCTCGCAACTACGCCGGCATTGCCAACCCGGCCGTGGATGAGCTCATTCGCATGATTATCTTCGCGCCGAACCGCGACGAACAGGTCGCTGCGATCAAGGCCATGGACCGGGTCTTGCTTGCAAATCACTACGTCATCCCGCTGTTCTACCGTGATACCTACAACATCGCCTATTGGAACACCGTCACGCATCCGGCCGAGTTTCCGGCCTACAGCCTTGGCTTCCCCGATGCCTGGTGGTCGACCTCGGCAAAATGAGCGGGCTTGCAATACAGGGGTCCTGGGCTCCAAATGGCACGAGCGAATCACGACACGTCGGCAGGGCCGGCAACGGAAGGCTGACGGATTGAGCGGCATTGGACTGGACGGCGGGCAGGCAGAAAAATCATTCCCGGAGGCTGAAGGCTGATGGGCGCCTATATCTTTCGCCGCCTGCTATTGATGATCCCGACCATCATCGGGATCATGGCGATTTCCTTCACCGTCATTCAGTTCGCCCCCGGCGGCCCCGTCGAGCAGGTGATCGCCCAATTGACCGGTCAGGCCGACAGTGCCGACCAGCGTCTGTCCGGCGGTGGCGATCTTCTCGGCGGCGGCGGTAACGACGAAGGCTCTAAATATCGAGGCGCCCAGGGCCTCGATCCGGAACTGATCGCCAAGCTCGAAAAGCAGTTCGGCTTCGACAAGCCGCCGTTGACGCGGTTTGGCGAAATGATGTGGAATTACATCCGCTTCGATTTCGGCGAGAGCTTCTTCCGCAATACCTCCGTGCTCGAACTCGTCAAGGAGAAGCTGCCTGTGTCGATCTCGCTCGGCATCTGGATCCTGATCTTCTCCTATGCGATTTCCATCCCGCTCGGCATCCGCAAGGCGATCAAGGATGGATCGACCTTCGATGTCTGGACGTCCGGCGTCATCGTCGTCGGTTATGCCGTACCAAGCTTCCTCTTCGGCATTCTGCTGATCGTGCTTTTTGCCGGCGGCTCCTTCTACGACTGGTTTCCGCTGCGCGGCCTGGTCTCCGATAATTTCGACCAGCTGGCCTGGTGGCAGAAGCCGCTCGACTATTTCTGGCATCTCACCTTGCCGCTGATCTCGCTTTCGCTGTCGGCCTTCGCCACGACGACGCTGTTGACCAAGAACTCGTTCATCGAGGAGATCAAGAAGCAATATGTCGTCACTGCCCGCGCCAAGGGCCTGAACCAGCGGCAGGTGCTCTACGGTCATGTCTTCCGCAACGCCATGCTGATCATCATCGCTGGTTTTCCCGGCGCCTTCATCTCGGCTTTCTTCACCGGCTCGCTGCTGATCGAGAACATCTTCTCGCTGGATGGCCTCGGCCGTCTCGGCTATCTCTCGGTCATCAATCGGGACTACCCGATCGTCTTTGCCACGCTCTACATCTTCTCGCTGCTCGGCCTCGCGGTCAGCCTGGTTTCCGACTTGATCTACACCTGGATCGATCCGCGCATCGATTTCGAGCGGAGGGATGTCTGATGGACGCCGCCGCAAATCCTGCTGTTGCAGCGCCCGTCAAGCCGCCGCGCAAGGGCCTGCTGTCGCCGACCAACATCCGTCGCTGGCAGAATTTCCGGGCGAATGGCCGCGGTTACTGGGCGCTGTGGCTGTTTCTGCTGCTGTTCGTCCTCAGCCTGTTTGCCGAGTTCCTCGCCAACGACCGGCCGATCATCGCCTCCTACAAGGGCGAGATCCTCTTGCCGGTTCTCATTGACTATCCCGAGGAGAAGTTCGGCGGCTTCCTCGCCGAGACCGACTACCGTTCCTCGGTGATATCGGATGAGATCAATGCCAATGGCTGGATGATCTGGCCGCCGATCCGTTATTCCTACCGCTCGGTCAACTCAAACATTCCGCATTCGGCACCGACTGCCCCCTTCTGGCTGATGACCAGGGAGGAGCGCTGCGCCGGCTATCCGCAGGCCGTGAACGATCCGGATTGCACGCTGGGCAATCTCAACTGGCTCGGCACCGACGACCAGGCCCGCGACGTGCTGGCGCGCGTCATCTACGGTTTCCGGATTTCGGTGCTCTTCGGCCTGGTGCTGACCATCTGCTCGGCGATCATCGGCGTGACCGCGGGTGCGGTGCAGGGCTATTTCGGCGGCTGGACCGATCTGCTTTTGCAGCGTTTCATTGAAATCTGGTCGTCGATGCCGGTGCTTTACATCTTGCTCATCATCGCGGCCCTGCTGCCGCCCGGCTTCTTCGTGCTGCTCGGCATCATGCTGCTCTTTTCCTGGGTCGGCTTCGTCGGCATCGTGCGAGCCGAATTCCTGCGTGCCCGCAATTTCGAATATGTCCGCGCCGCCCGCGCGCTCGGCGTCAACAATCGCACCATCATGTGGCGCCACCTGCTGCCGAACGCCATGGTCGCGACGCTGACCTTCCTGCCCTTCATCCTCTCAGGCTCGATCACCACGCTGACCTCGCTCGACTTCCTCGGCTTCGGCATGCCGCCGGGCTCCCCTTCGCTCGGTGAAATGATCGCTCAGGGCAAGAGCAACCTGCAGGCGCCGTGGCTCGGGCTGACGGCCTTCTTCGCCATGTCGATCATGCTGTCCCTGCTGATCTTCATCGGCGAAGCCGTGCGCGATGCCTTCGACCCGAGGAAGACGTTTCAATGAGTGACATGACAGAACCGCTCCTTTCCGTCCGCGATCTCTCTGTTGCCTTTCATCAGGGCGGCGAGACCTCGCTTGCTGTCGATCACATCTCCTTCGATATCGCCAAGGGTGAGGTCGTGGCGCTGGTCGGCGAATCCGGTTCCGGCAAGTCGGTCTCGGCCAACTCGATCCTGCGGCTTTTGCCCTATCCCTCGGCAAGCCATCCCTCCGGCGAGATCCTGTTCAAGGGCAAGAACCTTCTGAAAGCGTCGGAACGGGCGTTGCGCGAAGTGCGCGGCAACGACATCACCATGATCTTCCAGGAGCCGATGACCTCGCTCAATCCGCTTCATTCGATCGAGAAGCAGATCGCCGAGATCCTGGCGCTGCACCAGGGCCTCACCGGCCAGCCGGCGCGCCAGCGCATACTGGAACTGTTGAACCAGGTCGGCATCCGCGAGCCTGAGAAGCGCTTGAAGGCCTATCCGCACGAGCTCTCCGGCGGCCAGCGCCAGCGCGTCATGATCGCAATGGCGCTCGCCAACCGGCCGGAATTGCTGATCGCCGACGAGCCGACCACCGCCCTCGATGTCACCGTCCAGGCGCAAATCCTCGAATTGCTCCGGCAGTTGAAGGCCGTGCACGGCATGTCGATGCTGTTCATCACCCATGACCTCGGCATCGTGCGTAAATTTGCCGATCGCGTCTGCGTCATGACCAAGGGCAGGATCGTCGAAACCGGAACGATCGAGGACGTCTTCGCCAATCCGAAGCACGAGTATACCCGCCACCTCCTCGCCTCCGAACCGCGCGGCGAGCCGCCGCTTGCCGATCCCGCAAAGCCGATGGTGATGGAAGGTTCCGACATTCGCGTCTGGTTCCCGATCAAAGCAGGGCTGATGCGCCGCGTCGTCGATCACGTGAAGGCGGTCGACGGCATCGATCTTTCGCTGCGTGCCGGGCAGACGCTCGGTGTCGTCGGCGAATCCGGTTCCGGCAAGACCACGCTTGGCCTGGCGCTCACCCGGCTGATTTCCTCGCAAGGGCGAATTGCCTTCGTCGGCAAGGATATAGCCGGCTATTCGTTCAGCGAGATGCGGCCGTTGCGCAACCAGCTGCAGGTGGTTTTCCAGGATCCCTACGGGTCGCTCAGCCCGCGAATGTCGGTCGGCGATATCGTCGCCGAAGGGTTGAAGGTCCATGAGCGCTCTTTGACATCGGAAGAGCGCGACCAGCGCGTCTGCTGGGCGCTGGAGGAAGTCGGTCTCGATCCCCTGACCCGCTGGCGTTATCCGCACGAATTCTCCGGCGGTCAGCGCCAGCGCATCGCCATTGCCCGCGCGATGGTGCTGAAACCGCGCTTCGTCATGCTCGACGAGCCAACCTCCGCGCTCGACATGAGCGTGCAGGCCCAGGTGGTCGATCTCTTGCGCGATCTGCAGAAGAAGCACGATCTCGCCTATCTCTTCATTAGTCATGACCTGAAGGTGGTGAAGGCGCTCGCCAACGACGTCATCGTCATGCGATTTGGCAAGGTGGTGGAGCAGGGCCCGTCATCGGAAATCTTCCGCGCGCCGAAGGACGAATACACCAGGGCGCTGATGGCGGCCGCTTTCAACATTGAGGCGGTGCCGACCCCCACCGTGCAGCAGTAAAGATGATCATGCCGACACCTCCCGTTCTCGTCGATATCAAGTTCAATCCCGAAGGCGTCGCCCGCGTGTTGAAGACGGCCTTTTCCGATCGCGGCAGCATCAATCTCGCCGATGCGGCCGATCGGATGCGCGATCTCCGCGAGGCCGAATATGCGCTGCTCTGGAAGCCGGATGCCGACCTTTTCGCACGGGCGCCAAACCTCAAGGTGATCTTCTCCGGCGGCGCCGGCGTCGACCATATTATCGGCATGGACGGTCTGCCGGAGATCCCGATCGTCCGTTTCGTCGATCGCAGCCTGACGACCCGCATGAGCGAATGGGTGGTCATGCAGTGCCTGATGCATCTGCGGGGGCAATATGCCCATGACAGCCACCAACGGCAGCGCCAATGGGCCAAGCTGATCGCGCCGGAAGCGGCGGAGGTGACGGTCGGCGTCATGGGCCTCGGCATTCTCGGGTTGGATGCGGTCGCCAAGCTGAAGGTGATGGGTTTTAACGTCATCGGCTGGTCGCGCACCCGCAAGGAGATCAACGGCGTCGAAACCTTCGATGCCGGCGCATTGGACGGGTTCCTCGCAAGGACCGACATCCTTGTCGGCTTGCTGCCGCTCACCGCTGAGACGACGGGGTTTTATGATAGCGGGCTATTCAAAAAGCTGCGCTGCGACGGCGCGCTCGGGCGCCCGATCCTCATCAATGCCGGCCGCGGCAAGAGCCAGGTCGAAGCCGATATCGTTTCCGCGATCCGCGACGGCACCCTCGGCGGCGCTTCGTTGGATGTCTTCGAGGTGGAGCCGCTTGGGCTCGACAACCCGTTGTGGGAACTGGAGAACGTCTTCATCACGCCGCACGACGCGGCCGTCTCCGAAGAAAACGCGCTGTTCCGCCATGTCGAGACGCAGATCGCCCGTTTCGAGCGCGGCGAGCCGCTGCAATTCGTGGTCGACCGCGCCGTCGGCTATTAGAGCGTCATGCAGAAACCTGTCAGCGCCTAAAATCATCCGGATCTAAGCCCCCGGAACCTTCCAGACAGCCACCCGTTTCCCTGTGGAATTCTCGGGCCGGATCCGGCCCGTCAAGACAGCGGAAGGAAACGATGATGGCACATCAGACGGAAACACGCTGGGAAAAGTCTGACGGCAAGCTTCACAGGGAAGAGCAGATCCCGCCGGTGAAGGCGAGGCAGGGGCGCACGGGTTATCGCATCCTGCTGGTGCTGCTCGCCGCGCTGGTGTTGGCTTTCGTGGTTTGGATCCCGGTGGAGATCTGGGGCAAGCGCGAAGCAAACGAGGTGGCGCCGCAGCAGCCCGGCCAGCAGCTGCAGTCGCAGCAGCCTGCCACGGCACCTGCGCCAACGCTGCAAAACGGCACTGCGGTTCCGACCGAGACGCCAAACACTAAGCCGGCCGCCCCTGGTGTCACGCCTGCAGCGCCGGCCCAACCCGTAGCGCCGGCCCAATAAGCATTCGGTAAATGAGCTCTCGCATCCCGCCGCCATTCGCGCCGCGGGATGCTTGTTGTTTTATCTGGACTTTGTCTGTCGATTTTTCGATAAGAAGGCGCACGAGCCGGTTCGTGCGCCGGCCCGGACTTGGCAATCGCCGGGAATTTGGCAGCACCTGACCGGAGTGGACAGGGGCAGGAATTTTATGGCCAGGACCGATATTGCAAGACGCGTCTACAATCACGCCTGGAAACTCGATCCGATCGTTCGCAGCCTGATCGATACCGACTTCTATAAGCTTCTGATGCTGCAGATGATCTGGAAGCTTTATCCTGACGTGAACGCGTCTTTTACCCTCATCAATCGGACTAAGCGCGTGCGCCTTGCCGATGAGATCGACGAAGGTGAATTGCGCGAACAGCTCGATCACGCCCGCACGCTGAAACTCGCCAAGAAGGAGATGATCTGGCTGGCGGGTAACAGTTTCTATGGCCGCGCCCAGATCTTCGAGCCGGAATTCCTCGCCTGGCTTTCCAACTTTCAGCTGCCCGAATACGAGCTGTCGAAGAAGGACGGTCAATATGTACTGGATTTCCATGGGGCCTGGAAGGAAACCACCATGTGGGAGATCCCGGCGCTCGCCATCGTCAACGAATTGCGGTCGCGCTCGGCGATGAAGGCGCTCGGTCCCTTCACCCTCGATGTGCTCTATGCCCGCGCCAAGGCGAGGATGTGGTCGAAGGTCGAACGGCTGAAGGAACTGCCGGGCTTGCGCATTTCCGATTTCGGCACCCGCCGCCGTCACAGTTTCCTCTGGCAGCGCTGGTGCGTCGAAGCGCTGAAGGAAGGCATCGGCCCGGCCTTTACCGGCACCAGCAACGTGTTGCTGGCGATGGATTCCGATCTCGAGGCCGTCGGCACCAATGCCCACGAACTGCCGATGGTGGCTGCCGCCCTTGCGCAAACCGATGAGCAGCTGCGCAACGCGCCCTACAAGATCCTGCGCGACTGGAACAAGCTCTATGGCGGCAACCTTCTGATCGTCCTGCCGGATGCTTTCGGCACTGCCGCTTTCCTGCGCGACGCGCCGGAATGGGTCGCCGACTGGACCGGCTTTCGCCCGGACAGTGCCCCGCCGATCGAAGGCGGTGAAAAGATTGTCGACTGGTGGAAGAAAATGGGTCGCGATCCGCGCCAGAAGCTGCTGATCTTCTCCGACGGTCTCGATGTCGACGCCATCATCGATACCTACCGGCATTTCGAAGGCCGCGTGCGCATGAGCTTCGGCTGGGGCACGAACCTGACGAACGATTTTTCCGGCTGTGCGCCGATCGAAATATCCGGCCTCAACCCGATCTCGGTCGTCTGCAAGGTCAGCGACGCCAACGGCCGTCCGGCGGTCAAGCTCTCCGACAATCCGCAGAAGGCGACGGGTGACCCCGCAGAGGTCGAGCGCTACCTGAAATTCTTCGGCGCCGAGGACAGGATCGATCAGACCGTTCTGGTGTAGGCGAGCGACAATGCGCCGCCATCCCGTGGCGCATTGCTTTGCCCCGCCATCGCATCCTCGATCGACCAGCCGAAGCGCCAGGCGTCAAACATCGAGTACCATTCCTGGAAATCGGTGATCGGCAGAATATCCGGCTTCGACATCGGATTGTCGGCCAAGCTGCGGCCACGCGCACGGTCCCGTACGCCACGCTCCTGCATCTCAAGCAGAGTCTCGAACATCGTCACCCCCTTGGTCCTATCCGATAGATTTATGCAATCATGCTAATAAAACATTGTCGAGTCCGGATTCGATGATTGGAGTTTTTCACAGGATTAGCCCCAAATCGCTAGTTCAGGGGTAACGGAGACCGCAACGACCCGGGATCATGCGATCACGATCAACGAAAATAGCGTGACGGGGAGGCCCGGCTTTCTGGCTGGGGTCCGCCACCGAGCCTCCCGGCTAGCCGACCCTGAACAAGCCGGCAGCGCCGACACGTTGCCGCCTTCCGGCCGACGCGATCCAACCAGGATAACAGGGAGGGTTAAAGGGCCGTTAATATCCACCGGACCTGTCCCGATCGGGAGCATTCCGGGACGTAAGCTGGCGCCTCCGCTTGTCAGGCAGCCAGTCTCCGAAACCGGGTTCTGATCCGGTCGAGGTAATAATGGCCGGGAGACGGCGCCACTGTCATCGCATGGGCTTCCGAGGACGGAACGCCTTCGAACAGCCGCTCCTCCCCATTCTTGAAGCAAATCCTGAGCCGCGCGTCTTCCTGGCTGAAATAGACGGACTTGATGATCTTCGACTTTACCGACAGTTCTTCCACCTGTTTAATCTCCGTGTTTTAGTTTGGCAGAAGATAAACCCAAACGTGCAAAGACGCGGTGAAGCGGCATGGTAAAAAATCAGGAATCGTTCGACGCGCTGTGGGCCGTCGACATATTCTTGGTTCCCAGCACGTTGATGACGCGCCCTGCATTTGACAGCGCTGTATTTTGATGACGATATCTCGACTCGGCAGCGAGCGGCAGGCTAGCAGGGGTGACAATGCTGAGTGACACGATTTCCTTCCTAAGGCATAATCTGTTTCTTATTTGTTTTGTTGTTGCAATAAGTTGCGCGGTCATAGTATTTTCTGAGTACAATGAGAGCAGTCGTGGCGGTTCAACTCAGTTTTTTGTTGCGCTATATTTAGGATATTGTGCCCAAAATACCATATTGAGCGGAACGGAACGAGTGCAGATCAACCGAGGGATGGTTGGGTTTGGCAGCTACATCTGGAAAAATTTCCTCATTGTGCTTGTCGTAATGGCTATCGTAATCGGCCTCCCTCTCGCCTTCGGCGCCGCTTCCTTGTCGACGGGTGGACTTGTACTGGTATGCGGCGGGCTGTTCGCAATTAGCTATCCGTCGCTCCTCGCCCTTGTCGGAACCTGGCCGACTGCCGGAATTGCAGGTTCAACCAGCGGACTTGCAGATGCCTTTGCCAGGGGCCGACATGGCTTCGTTCCAACCTTTTTGCGCCTGTTTGCCGGGATTATTCTTCCCTCTATCGTTCCGTTTCTATTGATGGCCATAGCGGCGTCTATGTCATACCAAGCGGCTGCTGTTTTTCAGGGTGGAAAAATAAGCCTCGCGGCTTTGGCACTGCTTATTGTTTCGCAAAGCCTAGGGACATTTGGAATATGCTATGCCTCCATCGTTCTGGCTCGCAAATTTCAGATGTCCGAGGGAGGGCTTCATACAATCTCAGCGACAAGCGAGATCTCGGAAATTTTCCAATAGGTATCCGTAACCGTGATCACGTTGGATCGTTCTTGGCAGGCAATTCGATCGCCGGGCGGCTGAGCGAAAAGGCTTTTGAGTTCTGTCCCACAAGTCGGAGCCTCAAGCTTCTTCGAGTCGGTTTCGTCATGGTCAGGTGAGAAGCGCAGATGTCTGCAAGCGCAGACTGTTCTCCGGGTACGCGCCTTCGGGCACGCAATCGATTTTCTCGAATCTTGCGGTGTCGCTGAAGATGCAAGGGGTCCCCTTGCGGTATGGCGGACAGGGTGGGATTCGAACCCACGGTACGCTTTCACGTACACACGCGTTCCAGGCGTGCGCCTTAAACCACTCGGCCACCTGTCCTTCTTTGGCGTTCGCGCCTGGATAGGAGCAAATCGTCGGAACGGCGCGATATATACCGATGAATTTTTGTCGATCAACCGAAATCTAACAGTTTTTTGACTTCTTCAGATAAAACTCGCCTCGACCCGTCCATTGTGCTTCACATCATCGATGACTATGTAATTCTCAAGGTGGAGAATGGCGCGGCCGGCCGGAATTGTCTGGCATAACGAGCGTCGGAGGAATTGATGCGTTTCCTGTTGCGTCTGGCCAGCCTTGTCGCGCTTGCGGCGGCCGTTATTGCCGGGACCATCGATTCGATCCAATCGGTTGCAGCGTCCTCAGTGGTGATGACGCCGATCTCCGATGCCTGGCAGGATGTGAGCCCGACAACCCTCATGTCGCTGCAATCCTCCCTTTCCTACTATGTCCACCCGCGGTTCTACACCTTCATCTTCCAATGGCTGATGCTCCAGCCGGCCTTTGCCGTTTTCCTGGTGATCGCGCTGCTTCTCTGGATGATCGGTTATAAGAAGCCGCCGGTGGCTGGTCGCTTCACCGCATAGGCAAGCCCTTTTGCCGCCGCGACCCGGCCGGGAATCCGATCGGCCTCCATTGTTTCCGTAGCCCCGACATGGCTGCCGGATTGGCTGGAAATTTCGCATCCCGACGACGGAAATGTCTAAAAATCAGCCCCGAAGAACGGATTTTCGGCAATCGCTGCAAATCTTTACCAGCTGAAAAATTTCTGGTGAATTTTTCCGTGAGCCATGCAAGGATGCACGCAGCCAGGCCTCCGGGGGGAGGTCGGTGGTTCCGCAGACATGTCCGAAAAGGACTTGCGGGAGGACCCCTAACGAATAGCAACAACAGGGCTGCACAATGAAAAAAACCCTTCTCACTCTCCTTGCCGTGGCTGCCATGTCGACGACGGCGCTCGCTGCCGATGTCAAGCCGGCGCTGGTTTACGGCACCGGCGGGAAGTTCGATAAGTCCTTCAACGAGGCGGCCTACAACGGCGCCGAGAAGTTCAAGGCCGAGACCGGCATTGCCTATCGCGACTTCGAGCCGACGGGCGACACCCAGGGCGAACAGGCCATCCGCAACTTTGCAAGCCGCGGTTTCAATCCGGTGGTAGCCGTTTCCTTCGCCTGGACCTCGGCCATCGAGAAGGTCGCAGCCGAATTCCCCGACACCAAGTTCATCATCGTCGACTCCGTCGTCGATAAACCGAACGTTCGCTCGGTGGTCTACAAGGAAGAAGAAGGCTCTTACCTCGTCGGCGTTCTCGCCGGCATGGCATCGAAGACCGGCAAGGTCGGCTTCGTCGGCGGCATGGACATTCCGCTGATCCGCAAGTTCGAATGTGGCTATGAACAGGGCGCACGCGCCGCCAAGGCCGATGTCGAAGTTTTCCAGAACATGACCGGCACCACGGGTGCAGCCTGGAATGACCCGGTTCGCGGCGGCGAACTCACCAAGAACCAGATCGATCAGGGCGCCGATGTCATCTACGCGGCAGCTGGTGCTACCGGTCTCGGCGTTCTGCAGACGGCCGCCGACAACAAGAAGCTTTCGATCGGCGTCGATTCCAACCAGAACCATCTGCATCCGGGCTCTGTTCTGACCTCGATGGTCAAGCGCGTCGATCTCGCCGTCTACAACGCCTATACCGACACTAAGAACGACAAGTTCACCGGTGGCGTCCAGGCGCTCGGCGTCAAGGAAGAGGGTGTCGGCGCAGCGATCGACGACAACAACAAGTCGTTGATCACGCCGGAAATGCAGGCGGCCGTCGACAAGGCCAAGGCCGATATCATCGCGGGGACCATCAAGGTTCACGATTACACCTCGGACAACGCTTGCCCGAAGTGATCCGCGCCCGGAAATGATCGACGATTGAGATCGGGCGTATGGCGGAGGGGATTTTCGCCATACGCCCTTTTCTTATTTGGAGCCTGCAGTGACAGATAAGCCCGCTATCGAGCTTGTCGGCATCGATAAGAAATTCGGTGCCGTCCATGCCAACAAGGACATCAACCTCACCGTCGCCAGGGGGACGATCCACGGCATCATCGGCGAAAACGGCGCCGGCAAATCGACGCTGATGTCGATCATCTACGGTTTCTACCATGCCGATAGCGGCGAGATCCGCGTCAACGGCAATCCCGTCACCATCCGCGACAGCCAGGCGGCGATCGCCACCGGCATCGGCATGGTGCACCAGCATTTCATGCTGGTCGACAATTTCACGGTGCTTGAGAACATCATGCTCGGCGCCGAAGGCGGCATGCTGCTGGCGAGAGGTGTTGCATCGGCCCGCGCCGAACTCAAGCGGCTGGAAACGGAATACGGTCTCGAGGTCGATCCGGATGCGCTGATCGAAGAGCTTCCGGTCGGCCTGCAGCAGCGCGTCGAAATCCTGAAAGCCATGTATCGCGGCGCCGAGATCCTGATCCTCGACGAACCCACCGGCGTGTTGACGCCGGCAGAGGCCGATCACCTCTTCCGCATCCTCAAGGTGCTGCGCGACCAGGGCAAGACGATCATCCTCATCACCCATAAGCTGCGCGAGATCATGGCGATCACCGATACCGTCTCGGTCATGCGCCGCGGCGAGATGGTCGCGACCCGCAAGACGGCGGAAACGACGGTGGAGGAGCTTGCCGAGCTGATGGTTGGTCGCCGCGTGCTGCTGCGCGTACAGAAAGGCGAGGCGAACCCCGGCGCCGCCGTGCTCTCCGTCCGCAACCTTTCGGTCAAGGACAATCGCGGCGTCACCATGGTCGACAATGTCTCCTTCGACGTGCGCGCCGGCGAGATCGTCGGCATTGCCGGGGTTGCCGGCAACGGCCAGTCCGAATTGCTGGAAGCGATTGCCGGCATCCGCAAGCCGACCTCCGGCGAAATCCTTCTCGACGGCCAGACGATCGACAAGGCCGATCCCGCCCGCCTGCGCGAACTCGGTCTCGCCCATATTCCCGAAGACCGCCACCACATGGGCTTGGTGCTGAAATTTGAGGAATACGAAAATTCCGTGCTCGGCTATCACCGGCGCCCGGGCTACAGCAAAGGTCCACTACTTGATCTCGAAGCGATCCGCAAGGATGCGATGGAGATGATCGAGAAATACGATATCCGTCCGCCGAACCCGCGGCTGAAGACGGCGAATTTTTCCGGCGGCAACCAGCAGAAGATCGTCGTTGCCCGTGAGATCGAGCGCGATCCGAAGATGCTGATCATCGGCCAGCCGACCCGCGGCGTCGATATTGGCGCCATCGAATTCATCCACCGCCGGATCATCGAAATGCGTGACGCCGGCAAGGCGATCCTGCTCGTCTCCGTCGAACTCGATGAAGTCCGCTCCCTTTCAGACCGTATCCTTGTCATGTTTGCCGGCCATGTGGTCGGCGAGAAGACGCCCGATGCCGGTGAACAGACCCTCGGCCTGATGATGGCCGGCATTGCCGCGTGAGGCCTTTATGAGCACTGCTTCCGTTCCGCTACCACACTGGATCAACTACGGCCTGATTCCGCTTTTAAACCTCGTCGTCGCCTTCCTGATCTCCGGTTTTGTCGTCTGGCTGATCGGCGAAAGCCCGCTAGACGCGCTGTCGCTGCTGCTCGAGGGCGCGCTCGGCAACGGCGAAGGCATCGGCTTCACGCTCTACTATGCGACGAGCTTCATTTTTACTGGCCTCTCCGTCGCGGTGGCAATCCATGCCGGCCTCTTCAACATCGGCTCCGAAGGCCAGGCCTATGTCGGCGGTCTCGGCTGCGCGCTGGTGGCACTGGCGCTCGATCGTTACGTGCCCTGGTATGTGACGATGCCGATCGCCGTCATCGGCGCAGGTCTCTTTGGTGCGGCCTGGGCCTTCATCCCCGCTTTCCTCCAGGCAAAGCGCGGTAGCCACATCGTCATCACGACGATCATGTTCAACTATATCGCCGCCGCCCTCATGGTGTATCTGCTGGTGCACGTGCTGATCGTGCCGGGCAAGATGGCGCCTGAAACCCGCACCTTCCTTGAGGGAGGGCAGCTTCCAAAGCTTGGTTGGCTCATGACGACGTTCGGAGCCAAGCTGGGTGCTGCGCCGTTCAACGTCTCCTTTATCATCGCCCTTCTTGCCGCCTGGTTTGTCTGGGTCCTGATCTGGCGCACCAAGCTCGGCTTCGAGATGCGCACGCTGGGCGTCAGCCGAACGGCGGCCGACTATGCCGGCATCCCCTATGCCCGCACGGTCATTGTCGCCATGCTGCTCTCCGGCGCCCTTGCCGGCATGATGGCGCTGAACCCCGTCATGGGTTCGTCGGCCCGCCTGCAGGTGGAATTCGTCGGTGGTGCCGGCTTCGTCGGCATCGCCGTGTCGCTGATGGGCCGCAACCATCCGCTCGGCATCATCATGGCGGCGATCCTGTTCGGCATCCTCTACCAGGGTGGCGATTGGGTCTCCTTCGAAATGCCGAACATCACCCGCGAGATGATCCTTGTCATCCAGGGTCTGGTGATCCTCTTCGCCGGCGCGCTGGAATACATGTTCCGGCCGGCGATGGTGCGGCTCTACCAACAGTTCAAGCGCGGTTAAGGAGCGGGCGATGGATTATTATGACATCTTCATCAGCGTTCTGAGCTCGACCATCCGCCTGTCGATCCCGCTGATCTTCACCGCCCTTGCCGGTCTGTTTTCGGAACGCGCCGGCATCTTCGATATCGGCCTTGAGGGCAAGATGCTGGGCTCGGCCTTTGCTGCCGCCTGCATCGCCTATCTCACCGATTCGGCCTGGCTCGGGCTCGGTGCCGGCATCGTCTGTTCGGTGGCGCTCAGCCTGGTGCATGGCTTTGCCTCGATCACCAACCGCGGCAATCAGATCGTCTCGGGTGTGGCGATCAACTTCTTCATCGCCGGCATCACCATCGTGCTCGGTCAGGCCTGGTTCGGCCAAGGCGGGCGCACGCCGCAGCTGTCGCCGGATGCGCGTTTCGCACCGATCATCCTGCCGGGTGCCGATGCCGCCCGCGACATACCGATCTTCGGCCCGCTTTATGCCAATGTCATATCGGGCAACAATATTCTGACCTACCTCGCCTTTCTTGCCGTGCCGTTTTCCTGGTGGGTGCTTTACCGCACCCGCTTCGGCCTGCGGCTGCGCGCCGTCGGCGAAAACCCCGGTGCGGTGGATACGGCCGGCATCTCGGTCGCCTGGCTGCGCTACCGCGCCGTCATGTGCGCCGGCATCCTCTGCGGCTTTGCCGGCACCTATCTGGCAATCGCCCAGTCCGCCGCCTTCATCAAGGACATGTCGGCCGGCAAGGGCTACATCGCGCTCGCCGCCCTCGTCTTCGCCAAGTGGAAGCCGGTGCCGGTGATGTTTGCCTGCCTGCTCTTCGGCTTCCTCGATGCGCTGGCCAATTTCATGCAGGGCAAGCAGGTGCCGCTGATCGGCGAAGTGCCAGTGCAGGTCTTTCAGGCGCTGCCCTATATCCTGACCTGCGTCCTGCTTGCCGGCTTCATCGGCGTCGCGACCCCGCCGAAAGCCGGCGGCGTGCCCTATACGAAGGAGCGTTGATATGTCCCACGACCTGTTCGAAGCCGCCCGCGGCGCGATGGCTTTTGCCCATGCGCCCTATTCGAAATTCCCGGTCGGTGCGGCGATCCGCGCCGAGGACGGCAAGGTCTATACCGGCGCCAACATCGAAAACCTGTCCTTTCCGCAAGGGTGGTGTGCCGAGCCGACGGCGATCAGCGCCATGATCATGGGCGGCGCCAAGAAGATCGTCGAAATGGCGGTCATTGCCGAGAAGCTGCCGCTCTGCCCGCCCTGCGGCGGTTGCCGCCAGAAGATCTCCGAATTCGCCTCCAAGGAGACGAAGATCTATCTCTGTGATGACGCAGGCGTGCAGAAGACGATGACGATGGAAGAGCTTCTTCCCTTCAGCTTCGAGACCGAACTCGGATGAAGGCGACAGTCAACCTGCTTGCCGCTTTGCTCGGCGGCATCAAGCCGCGCCACGGCATCGTGCTCGGCTCCGGTCTCGGCTCCCTGGTCGGCCAGCTGGACGGCGCCGTGCGTGTTCCCTATCGCGACCTGCCGGACTTTCCCGTCAGTGCCGTCTCCGGTCACGCGGGCGAAGTCGTCGCCGGCCGCCTTGGAGGCGTGCCTATCGTCATGCTCTCCGGCCGTGTGCATTATTACGAAAAGGGCGATGCCAGCGCCATGCGCCTGCCGATCGAGGTGCTGAAGGCGCTCGGCGTCGAAGCGCTGATCCTGACCAATTCTGCCGGATCGCTACGCGACGACCTGCCGCCCGGTTCGGTGATGCAAATCACCGATCACATCAACTATTCCGGCATGAACCCGCTGATCGGCGAGGAAAGCGACCATCGTTTCGTCGGTATGACCAATGCCTATGATGCGGGCCTTGCTGGGGCGATGCAAAGGGCAGCGGCCAAACTCGAAATCGAGCTGGCGCGCGGTGTCTATATGTGGTTTTCGGGCCCGAGCTTCGAAACGCCCGCCGAAATCCGCATGGCCCGCATCCTCGGTGCCGATGCCGTCGGCATGTCGACGGTGCCCGAGGTCATCATTGCAAGAATGCTGGGCCTGAGGGTTGCCGCCGCCTCGGTTATCACCAACTATGGGGCTGGCATGACCGGCAATGAGCTCAGCCATGAAGAAACCAAGGACATGGCGCCCATCGGCGGCGCCCGTCTCGCCGCCATATTGAAAGACATGATTGCGGCCGGAGGAAGTAAAGATGAATAGCCATTCCATCCGGGAAACGGCGGCTGTCGCCCTTTCCCTTCTCGATCTCACCAATTTGAAGGACGATTGCACCGAGGCGCAGATCGATGTGCTCTGCGCCCGCGCGCAGACGCCCTACGGCAACAGCGCTGCAATCTGCATCTGGCCGCGCTTCGTCGCTCAGGCCCGCAATATCCTCGGCATCGGCCATGCCGTGCGCATCGCTACCGTCGTCAACTTCCCCTCCGGCGATATGGAAGTGGCCGACGTCGCCGCCGAGACACGCGAGGCGATTGCCGACGGCGCCGACGAGATCGATCTGGTCATCCCCTATCGCAAGCTGCTTTCCGGCAATGAGAAGGCGGTGACCGACATGGTCAGGGCCGTGCGCGCCGAATGCGCCGGCCTTGTCCTTCTGAAGGTCATCATCGAGAGCGGCGAGTTGAAGGATGCGGCATTGATCCGCCGCGCCTCTGAACTCGCCATCGACGCCGGCGCCGATTTCATCAAGACATCTACCGGCAAGGTCGCCGTCAATGCGACACTCGAGGCCGCCGACATCATGATCCGCGCCATTCGCGAAAGCGGCCGCAAGGTCGGGTTCAAGCCAGCCGGCGGCATCGGTTCGGTGGCTGATGCCGCGCTCTATCTGAGTCTTGCCGAAACCATCATGGCGCCCGACTGGGCGATGCCGTCGACCTTCCGTTTCGGCGCTTCCAGTCTGCTTGACGATATCCTGGCGGTTCTGAGCGGAACACAGTCTGCACCGGCTGCGGCGTCGAGCTATTGAGATGATCCCGCAGGAGATCATCCGGCGTAAGCGCGATGGCGACGAGCTCGACCCCGACGATATCCGGTCCTTCATCGCAGCACTCGCTGCCGGTCAGCTGTCGGAAGGCCAGATCGGCGCCTTCGCCATGTCCGTCTGGTTCAAGGGCATGTCGCGGGCCGAGACCGTCGCCCTGACGCTGGCGATGGCCGACTCCGGCGACAGGCTGCAATGGGCCGATATCGACCGCCCGATCGCCGACAAACATTCGACCGGTGGCGTCGGCGACAATGTTTCGCTGATGCTGGCGCCGATCGCTGCGGCCTGCGGTCTCGCCGTTCCGATGATTTCAGGGCGCGGCCTTGGCCATACCGGTGGCACGCTGGACAAGCTCGAATCCATTCCCGGCTATATGATTACCCCGGATGCGAACCTGTTCCACAAGGTCGTGAGGGAGGCCGGATGCGCCATCATCGGCCAGACTGGGGCCCTTGCGCCTGCCGACGGCCGGCTCTATGCCGTGCGCGATGTGACTGCAACCGTCGATTCCATTCCCCTCATCACCGCCTCCATCCTGTCGAAGAAGCTTGCGGCCGGGCTTCAGACGCTGGTGCTGGACGTCAAGGTCGGCAACGGCGCCTTCATGGCCGACCGTGCCCAGGCGGAGATCCTGGCGCAGTCGCTGGTCGAGGTCGCCAATGGCGCAGGCGTGAAGACCTCGGCGCTGATCACCGACATGAACCAGCCGCTCGCCGATGCAGCCGGCAATGCGGTCGAGATGCGCAACTGCCTGGATTTCCTGGCGGGTAGGAAGGCGGACACGCGGCTCGAAACCGTCATTCTTGCCTTCGCCGCCGAGATGCTGGTGAAATCGGGCATTGCACCTTCCCCTGATGAAGGCGAGGGGATGGCGCGCAAGGCGCTGTCATCGGGACAGGCGGCCGAGGTTTTCGCCCGCATGGTCTCCATGCTCGGCGGTCCGGCCGATCTTATCGAAAACCCCGGCAAATATCTGGCCAGGGCGCCTGCGGAAAAACCTGTTCTCGCCCCTCGGTCCGGCTGGCTTGCCGCCTGCAACGCGCGCGGTATCGGCATCAGCGTCATCGATCTCGGCGGCGGAAGACGCCATCCGGCCGACCGGATCGATCATCGCGTCGGCTTCTCCGAGCTTCTGCCGCTTGGCACCCGTGTCAGCGCCGGCGAACCGATCGCGCTGGTTCACGCCGCCGACGAAGCGGCGGCGGAACGGGCAGCGGCGGCACTCGCCGCGCATTACCGCATCACCAAGGAAAAGCCGGAGCTGCCGCCGGTGATCTCGACCCGGATCTGATGGTTTATTGCTTCAGGCTGAGCGAACCGTCGGCGACGGAATAGGAGGCGAGCTTCTGTAGGAAGCTCATGCCGACTAGCGTCGTCGTCAGCGCTTCGTCCTTGAGGACGAAGGCTTCGACGTCCCGCACGCGGATGCCGCCGATTTCCACCCGGTCGAGCATCACATGCGCCGCCTTCGTCTGGCCGTTTGCGGTGTTCACCCCGTAGCGGAAATCGAGCTGGTTTGCGGTGAAGCCCAGTCGGCGGGCGAGCGTCTCGTTGAGCGCGACATAGGTGGCGCCAGTATCGATCAGGCCTTGCACCGACTTGCCGTTGATCTTGAAGCCGCCGGTATAATGGCCCTGGGCATCCGCTTGCAGACGGATCGCATTGCTGCCTGAGACCGGTGCGGGTGCCGCGGGCTTGTCGCTTTCGGTCGATAGGTAATTGGCGGAAAGCGCGTCAGCAGACCGCTGGCCGGTGTCTCCGAAGAAGGAAGGCACCTGTGTTGCGAGCACCGCGGCGATGCTGGCGAATAGGACGGTACGCACGAGCATGAAACAGAAATCCTTCCTGTATAAACCCCGCTTCATGCGGGGCCTCATGCTTCGGAATTGCTAAACCTCAAGTGCTGACAAGTTGCTAATATCGCCAACAAAAAGGCCCGGAATGAACCACCGGGCCTTCAAGGCTTTCGATTTGGTAAACGAAATCTGAAATTACTTGGTGCCGTACATGCGGTCGCCGGCATCGCCGAGGCCGGGCATGATATAGCCCTTTTCGTTGAGATGACTGTCGATCGACGCAGTGAACACGGGAACATCGGGATGCGCGGCGCGAAAGTTGCGGATGCCTTCGGGAGCGGCAAGCAGGCAGAGGAAGCGGATATTGTGGGCGCCGCGTTCCTTGAGCTTGTCGATCGCGGCGATCGACGAATTGCCGGTTGCAAGCATCGGGTCGACGACGATGATCAGCCGCTCGGCCACGTCTTCCGGAGCCTTGAAGTAATATTCGACCGGCTGCAGCGTTTCGTGGTCGCGGTAAACGCCGATATGCGAGACGCGGGCGGAAGGCACGAGATCGAGCATGCCTTCGAGCAGGCCGTTGCCGGCGCGCAGGATCGAGGCGAAGACCAGCTTCTTGCCTTCGAGGATTGGCGATTCCATCGTCTGCAGCGGCGTCTCGATCGTTTCCATTGTCAGTTCGAGATCGCGGGTCACCTCGTAACAGAGCAGCGTCGAGATTTCGCGCAGCAACCGCCGGAAACTTCCCGTCGATGTCTCCTTGCGCCGCATGATGGTGAGTTTGTGCTGCACCAGCGGGTGATCGATGACCGTGACGCCGTCCATGGGGAAGCCTTTCATTTTCTATCGAATGTTTCTTTCACGGAAATCGGCCCGACTGCAAGAGTGGCGGCCAATTTGCGCCGATCATCCCCAGCCTCGCTCCACCTTTGGCTCTCAAAGTCGGGCGAGCAGGGCCTTGCGTGTCTCATCGTCGACGAAGGCAGCTTCGATTGCCGTTCGTGTCATCGCATCGATCTCGTCGTCGCTGAGGCCGAAAGCCTCGGCGGCAAGTTCGTATTCCCGCTCCAGTGAGGTATGAAAGAACGGCGGATCGTCCGAGCTTATCGTCACGCGCACGCCGGCGTCCTTCAGCCGGCGCAGCGGATGCGAAGCGAAATCGGGAAAGACCTTAAGCGCGATATTGGAGCCCGGGCAGATCTCCAGCACGGTGCCGAGATCGGCAAGCCGCTTCACCAGATCGAGATCCTCGATGGCGCGCACGCCATGGCCGATGCGCGAGGGGCGCACGGCATCGAGCGCGTCGGCGACACTGAAGGCGCCGCAGACCTCGCCGGCATGAATGGTGAGCCCCAGGCCGGCATCGCGGGCGATATCGAAGGCCCTGGCATAGTCGGCGACGCGCCCCATCCGCTCCTCGCCGGCAAGGTTGAAGCCGGTAATCAGAGGATTGCCGGCCTTTGCCGCGTATTCGGCGGCGCCGATCACGCTCTCCGGACCGAAATGCCGCTCGCCAGTGACGATCAGCCGGGCCTCGATACCGCTCTTTTCCCTGGCCCGCCGGATGCCTTCGCAGATGCCTGATATATAGGCGTCGGCACCCAACCCGATGCGTTTGCCGTGGTCGGGCGAAACGATCAGTTCGCTGTAGATCGTATTGATGCCGGCGAGTTGGTCGAGATAGGTTTCGGTCAGAAGCGCATAGTCCTCCTCGGTCCTGTAGACCTCGGAAACCTTGTCGTAACATTCGAGGAAGCTTGCGAAATCATGCCAGACATAGGCGCCGCCGCGAAGCTCGCCGCTGATATCGACACCGTATTTGTGCGCCTGCGCCTCGGTCAATTCAGGAGGTGCCGCACCCTCCAGATGACAGTGCAGTTCGACCTTCTTCAAATGCGACGTCACAGAAAACTCCTTCCATGCGGTCCCGCCGGAATGCCGAGATGGCGCGCTAAGCTCTCGCCGATATCGGCATAGCTGCGGCGCACGCCGATCGAACGCGACCGGATGCCTGGGCCATAGGCGATGACGGGCACGCGCTCGCGCGTATGGTCCGTGCCGCGCCAGGTCGGGTCGCAGCCGTGGTCGGCGGTGAGCACGACGAGATCGCCTGGCTTCAGCTTCTTGTGGACTTCGGCCAATCGGGCATCGAAGGCTTCGAGTGCCGCGGCATAACCCGGCACATCGCGGCGATGGCCGTAAATCATGTCGAAATCGACGAAATTGGTGAAGACGAGATCGCCGTCCTCGGCCTCGTCGATGGTTGAGAGCGATGCATCCATCAGCGCATCGTTGCCATTTGCCTTAATGACCCTGGAAATGCCCTGATGCGCGAAGATGTCGCCGATCTTTCCGACAGCATGCACGTGCCGGCCGTGTTCGATAAGCCGGTCGAGCAGCGTCGGCTCCGGCGGTAGCACGGAGAAGTCGCGCCGGTTTCCGGTGCGCTGGAAGGTCGAGGGGGACTGACCGATGAAGGGCCGGGCGATGACGCGACCGATATTGTAGCGATCGAGCATCCCGCGGGCTAGACGGCAGAAAGTGAGCAAGCGATCGAGACCGAACTGCACCTCGTGCGCAGCGACCTGGAAGACCGAATCCGAGGAGGTGTAGCAGATCGGCTTGCCGGTGTGGATATGCTCCTCGCCGAGCCGGGCGATGATCTCCGTTCCAGAGGCATGGCAGTTGCCGAGAATGCCGGGCACATCGGCCTCCCTGCACAATGCCTCGATGAATTCGGCAGGAAAGGCCTCGCCCTCCATCGGGAAGTAACCCCAATCGAAACTGACAGGTGTTCCTGCGATCTCCCAATGGCCTGATGGCGTGTCCTTGCCGCGGGAGATTTCGGTGGCGGCGCCATAAATTCCGTAGACCTTCTCGGGAACGGGCATGCCGGCCGGGAACCGGCCGGAGGCCGATCGGGCGATCTGCATCAGCCCGAGTTCCGACAGGTTGGGCAGGGAAAGCGGCCCGCTGCGCAATCCGGCACGATCTGCGGCTCCGGCTGCGCAGAACTCGGCGATATGGCCGAGCGTATCGGCGCCCTCGTCGCCATAGGCCGCCGCATCCGGCGCTCCGCCGACGCCGAAAGAATCCAGAACGAAAAGAAAGGCACGCGCCATTTTACACCCGAGAGAGCCGATCGCCGGCCCCAGGGACGTCGGAGCGGCAGAGCCTCAGGCATATAATGCTGCGGCCGGCTTGGCAAATTCGGGAAGAAGGGGAGGGCTGTCAGCAGTCGCTGCAGGCGATCGAGTCGCCTTGCCGCTGGCGGTAGAAATAGCTGCGGCTGATGGTGATCGTGCGCATGCCGTCCGGCAGGAAATTCGGCGCAAACAGGAACATCGTATAGGGGATGCTGAGCTCGGTGCGAACAAGGAAGCTGTTGGCGGTCTTCATGTCGGACGGCACATTGCTCACGGCCGTATTCTTGGCATAGGGCGAGGTCCCGTCCTGCGCCCACGACCACAGCACTTTCGCATTGGCGCTGGCGTCGATCGTAATTCCGGTGATCTTCAGCGTCAGCGACGTGTTGTTGTAAGGCACGAAGATCGCGGTTGCGACCGACGGCATCTGTGCAAGCGTGCTCTTCGTGATGGATTGCTGCTGGGTGACGAGGTCGGCCACCGTCCCTGCAGCGCGTGTCACCCGCTTGCTGACGCTGAGGCCGATCGTGATCTCGAAAGCGCCGATATAGAGCATGACGAGCACGGGAAAGAGGATCGCGAATTCGATCGCTCCGGCGCCCTTGCGGTCTCGGGCCAGCCGCCGCGCCGTCAATACCAGTCTGCTGAACGGGTTGCGTAACGCCATTATGGATACTGCTCGTTCTGCAAGGCCGCGGTCGCGATGATCAGATATTCCCTCGGCATCGAACCGTCGGAGGGACGTATCGTCGTGATATAGGGCCGGACCAGATCCGCCGTGATTTCCCAGCGATAGTAGGCGCGGACCATGTTGATGGTGCCTGCGCCGCCCGGCGCATATTTGAAGGCCGCCGTGTTGAGGTCGGCATATTTGTCGGTCGAAAGCTTGGGAATCGTCGTCGGAATGGCCGAAAAGGTGCTGAATGTCTGTACATCCAGGTAGAGCTTGCTCGGCGTAGCCACTTCGCTCGTCGAGCAGCGGATCAGGATCGAGATCTCATCGCAGAAAGCCTGGCGGAACTGCGCCTGGTTCATATCGGTCGTGCGGCCAAGATTATAGGTGATCTGCCCGGTTCGCATCTTGCGGCTCATCGTATCGACGGCGTTGGAGACGAGTTCCTCGGCAGCAAAGGCGACGAAGGTTTCGAGGACTGCGAAAATCACCAGGAAATAGGGAATGGCAAGCAACGCGAATTCGATCGCCGCGGAACCCTCGCGCGATCGGCCGAGAGCGCGAAACCGTGAAAAACGGAACGGCGCGCAGACGCGCGCTTTATCCGTCTTCTGATCAATTACCGTCATTGCCTGGACCCGAGCGACATTCTCTGTCCGCCACACTAGGGTCCGTTCGTTGATTTTCCGTTTCAGTCTGAGGCGACGATTTTAACGAATGGCCGAAGAAGAGAGGTAAGCCAATCAGGGCGAGGTAGTGCTGGTGGTCGCCTGCTGTGCATGCTGCTCGCAGTTCGGCGTGCAGGACAGTACGGAGCGTTCGGTCTGCCGGTATACGCGCACCGTGTTGCCCTCATCGATCGACACCAGAATACGCTCGTCGAGGATCGCATTGCCATCGGCATCGAGTAGAACCAGATTGGTGGTGCCGAAGCTGCGTCCTGTGAGAACGATGGTCTTGGCGTCGGCGACGGTCGCATCGGCGACCTTGGCATTGCCGACGATGACCTTGCTGACGGGGCGGTCGAGCTTCAATACGCGCGCGTGATCCATATAGACGCGCAGCATGTCATCGTCTGCGGCCGAGGAAACTCCCGAATTACCGAAAACGGCGATCATGCCGGCAAAGAAAATGGTTTTGCCGCTCGATGACATTTGGTCCTCTTTCACGATCACAGCGCAATATCCGCATAGAATGGAAAAAAATGGTGAACGAAGCCTTAAGCCCGCCTCCCTGTTCCGGGATGAGGCGCAATGATCCGATTTGGCACGGCCTCAGGACCGCACACGCTCCGGTTGGAAGTAAGACCTGTGCTATTACCGGATGAATCCAGCGGTTATTCCGGGAAGATTGTTAAATATTGAAGTAGTCGCATAAGAAAATACTTACCCTGCAAGGGGCTGGTGTCTCGTTGACGCCTCGTTAACTCTTTTCTTTAAGCCGATGGAAACGCCCATTCGCTAGGTTGATGCCATCCGATCAACGGCAAACAGTTGGCGGACGTGCTGAACATCAACTGGAGTTAGGAGTTACCATGACCAAGCTTTTTAGCCGTTTTCTGAAGGACGAATCCGGCGCGACCGCAATTGAATACGGCCTGATCGCTGCCCTCATTTCCGTAGCGCTGATTACCGGCGCAACGGCTCTCGGCAACAGCATCAGCACCACGTTCAACAATCTGAGCACCAAGATGAACACCGGCGTTACGGCGTCGAACTAAGATAGGGGCAGCCACTTGGCGCCCATATTATACGGCCGGATCGGCTCCGACTGATCTATCGAGCGGGCTCACAGGCTGAATGGCCGTGAGCCTTTTCGCATCTCGTTATGACGGGGTATACACATGATCGCCGCTGCAGTGTTTGTGATATTGCCACTCTGCCTCGCCATGGCGGCCTTTTCCGATCTGTTCACCATGACGATTCCGAACCGCGTTTCCCTGATCCTGATTGCCTCTTTCTTCATCCTCGCGCCGCTGTCCGGCCTGGGCTGGGAGATGATCGGTTTGCATCTTGCCGGCGCGGCAATCGTCTTTAGTGCCTGCTTCGCTCTTTTTGCGTTCAATGTGATGGGCGGCGGAGACGCCAAGCTGTTGAGCGCCACCGCGCTCTGGTTTGGTCTGAATCAATCGCTCGCTTTCCTGATGGTCGACGTCGCCATGATCGGCGGTCTGATAACCTTGCTGATCCTGCTGGTGAGAGCGCAATCGAACACCATCCTTGCCATCGGCCTGCCGGTGCCGAATTCGGTCCTGCTGGCCAAGAAGATCCCCTACGGCATCGCCATCGCGATCGGCGGCTTCATGGCCTTCCCTTCTTCGCCGCTCTTCCTAGCTGCGCTGGAAAGCCTGAAATAACGGCATTTTAAATGCCCGTTAACTTAAAATGTAAGCGTTCCATTAACCATAATTATACCAATTGCTGAGCATTCTGCAGGGCGAACATATCGTGCCCTGAGGAATGATCGATGAAACCGGCCCGCCTTATAATCCTTGCTGTCGCCGTGGTGGCAGCCGGCCTCGCCGGCCTCCTGGCGATGCGCATGGCAGGCAGTGGCGGTGTCGTTACCCAGGTCCAGTCGGTCATCGAGAAGGAACCGACGGTCAACGTCCTGGTCTCGGGCGCCAATCTGGCGGTCGGCGAAAGGCTGAGCGACCAGTCCGTTCATTGGATGGCCTGGCCGCAGGGCGCCGTTGTCCCGGGCCTGATCACCGAAGCCGACAAGCCGGATGCGATCAAGGATCTGCAGGGTGCCGTCGTGCGCCTGCCGATCTTCGAAGGCGAACCGATCCGGCCGGAAAAGGTCGCCGATTCCAGCAGCCGCATCCTTTCCTCGCTGTTGCCGGCCGGCAAGCGCGCCGTCGCGACCGAGATATCGGTGGCAACAGGTGCCGGCGGCTTCATCCTGCCGAACGACCGCGTCGACGTCATCATGGTCCGCAAGGGCACCGAAGCCAACAAGCTCATCACCGAGACCGTGCTGAGCAATGTCCGCGTTCTGGCCATTGACCAGCAGATCCAGGAAAAGGACGACGGCTCGAAGGCCGTGGTCGGCACGACGGCGACGCTCGAACTCACCCCCGATCAAACGAAGGTGCTCGCTGTCGCCCAGCAGATGGCGGACCGGCTGTCGCTCGCGCTACGCTCGGTCGCCGATGCGCAGGAGCAGGACACCAGCGCAGCCGACTATCTGCTGAGCGGCGATAACGGCAGTGCGAGCATCCAGGTCATCAAATCGGGCGCCATCGTCACCGATGCCAGCGCAGCGCCGAAGGCGGAGTAAAGGGACGTGCACATGGGCAATTCTACGCGGCGCGCCGGACTTCTCCTGACAGGCTGCCTGTCGCTGGCAGTCGCCGTCTCCGGTATAATGTCGGCCTCTTTCGCGCTGCTTCTTGTACCAGGCGAGGCGCGCGCCGATTCCGAAAACCTGGTCCGCATCTCGCAAACCGGCCGCGATGCCCACCGCCGGCTGAAGCTCGGGCTGAACAAGGCTGTCGTCGTCGATCTGCCCGAGGATGCGCATGATATCCTCGTATCCGATCCGACCATGGCCGATGCCGTGACCCGCACCTCGCGGCGCATCTACCTGTTTGGCAAAAAGGTCGGCCAGACGAATATCTTCGTCTTCGGCGCCGGTGGACAGGAAATCGTCAATCTCGACATCGAGATCGAGCGCGACGTTTCCGGCCTCCAAGTCAATCTCCGCCGATTCATTCCAGACTCCAACATCAACGTCGAAATCGTCTCCGACAACATCGTGCTGACCGGCACCGTGCGCACCCCGCAGGATGCCACACAGGCGGCCGATCTGGCGCAGGTCTTCCTGAAGGGCGGCGAAGCGACGACCAGAAGCGAGACGGCATCGGGCACCGGCGGCGACAGCTCGGTGGCGCTCTTTGCCGAAGCCCGTCAGAGCTCGCAGGTTGTCAACCTGCTGCAGATCGAGGGCGAGGACCAGGTCACCCTCAAGGTGACGATCGCCGAGGTCCGCCGCGAGGTGCTGAAGCAGCTCGGCTTCGACAATCTGGTTTCCAATTCCTCCGGCATGACAGTCGCACAGCTCGGTAGCCCCAGCGCCGACAGCGCCACATCCGTCGTTGGCGGCGGCCTGGCGGCGCTGTTCAAGAGCACGATCGGAAAATACGACATTTCGACCTACCTCAACGCGCTGGAGCAGGCCAAGGTCGTCAAGACGCTTGCCGAGCCGACGCTGACGGCAATATCGGGCCAGGCCGCGACCTTCAATTCCGGCGGCCAACAGCTCTATTCGACAACCGACAGCAACGGCAACGTCACCGTCGTGCCGTTCAACTACGGTATCAACCTCGCCTTCAAGCCGGTCGTGCTCTCATCGGGACGCATCAGCCTGCAGATCAAGACCAATGTCTCCGAACCGGTGGCCGGCAGCGGCGGCGCGACCTATCAGCGCCGCTCGGCGGAGACCTCGGTGGAGCTGCCCTCGGGCGGCTCGATCGCGCTGGCCGGCCTGATCCGCGACAACGTTTCCCAGACGATGGGCGGCACGCCTGGTGTCTCGAAGATTCCACTGCTCGGCACCCTCTTCCGCCAGAAGGGTTTCGAGCGTCAGGAAACCGAACTCGTCATCATCGCAACGCCCTATCTGGTGCGTCCGGTGGCGCGCAATCAGCTCAACCGGCCGGACGACAATTTCAGCCCCGAGAATGACGGTGCAACCTTCTTCCTCAACCGAGTCAACAAAGTCTATGGCCGCCGCGAGGCGCCCGTTGCCGACGCGCAGTTCCACGGCTCAATTGGGTTCATCTACAAATGAGCGGCGCACGGTCGGCAGCAATGGAAGAGAACAGGGATCAGGTGATGGCCCATATCAATTCGACGACACCCCGCCTCGGAATCTCGAAGGCGCTTTTTGCCACGGTTGCCATGTCGCTGGCCGCCCTTTCCGGATGCGCCGGCCCACATGACCAGCTGACGACCGGCGGTATTCCCGACGACTATCGCGCGCGTCACCCGATCATCGTGACCGAAGCGGAGCAGACGGTGGACATTCCCGTCGCCTCCACCGATCGCCGCCTGACCAACGCCCAGCGCGACCTCATTCGCGGTTTTGCCGCAAACTACATCGCGCGCGCCTCGGGTCCGGTTTACGTGCTATCGCCGCAAGGCTCGCCCAATTCGGCGGCAGCCTATCAACTGCGCAATCAGGTCCGTGCCGAGCTGGCGAGGAGGGGGATCGCAAGCTCGAAAATCGTCAACACCTCCTACGCCGCGGTCGGCCCCGGCGATGCGGCACCGATCCGGCTGAGCTTTACCGGCACCACGGCGATCACCACGCAATGCGGCCAGTGGCCGAAGGACATCTCTAGCGATTTGACCAACCAGAATTATTATAATTTCGGCTGCGCCTCGCAGAACAACCTCGCCGCCCAGATCGCCAATCCTGAGGATCTGGTGGCGCCCCGCGGCATGACCCCGATCGACGCGCAGCGCCGCAACAACGCGATCCAGGAATATCGGACGACGACATCGACGATCGAAGAGGTCGCCGGCAGCGACAGCAGCTTCTGAGGCGGAACGGGACGATGAGCGCGATAGAGTACGAAATCAAGAATCAAAGCGAGCTTCGCCACGCCGAGGAGGCGGTGCGCATGGCCGATCTGGAAAACATGCGGCCGCTGCCGCGCATCTCCGTGCATGCCTTCTGTGAGAGCGAGGCTCTGCAGCAGGTCATGGAACGCTGCGCCAATGATCGACGCGTGGCAAAGGTCAGCATGCGCATCACCAGCGGCGGCATCGCCGCTGCCGCCAATATGTTCTCCGGCGCCCCGACGCCGAACCTCATCATCCTCGAGACCAAGGCGAATGCCGGAAACCTTCTCTCCGAACTCGCGCCGCTCGCCGCCGTCTGCGATCCGACGACCAAAGTCGTCATTATCGGCTACTACAACGATATCGGGCTTTATCGCGACCTCATCCGCAACGGCATCTCCGAATACATGGTCCAGCCCGTTGCCATGCCCGATATCCTGGCGTCGATGGCCTCGATCTTCGTCGATCCGGAAGCCGAGCCGCTCGGCCGCAGCATCGCCTTCATCGGCTCGAAGGGCGGTACTGGCGCCTCGACCATCGCGCATAATTGTGCCTTCGGCATTTCCAACCTCTTCTCATCCGAGACGATCCTCGCCGATCTCGACCTGCCCTATGGCACCGCGAACATCGACTTCGACCAGGATCCGGCCCAGGGCATCGCCGAAGCTGTCTTCGCGCCCGACCGTCTCGACGAGGTCTTCCTGGACCGCCTGCTGACGAAATGTTCCGAACATCTCTCCCTGCTTGCGGCACCCTCGCTGCTCGACCGTGCCTATGATTTCGATGGCCAGGCGTTCCAGCCGGTGCTCGATGTGCTGCAGCGCAGCGCGCCCGTTACCGTGCTCGACGTTCCGCATACATGGTCGGAATGGACACGCTCGGTGCTGTCGAGTGTCGACGAAGTGGTCATCACAGCGGTTCCCGATCTCGCCAACCTGCGCAATGCCAAGAACATGCTGGACGCGTTGCGCAAGATGCGGCCGAACGACAAGCCGCCGCATCTGATCCTCAACCAGGTCGGCATGCCGAAACGTCCGGAGATTTCACCATCGGATTTCTGTGAGCCGCTGGAGATCGATCCGATCGCCATCATTCCCTTCGACATCCATCTTTTCGGCAATGCCGCCAATAGCGGCCGGATGATCTCGGAAGTCGACCCGAAGTCGCCGACGGCGGAAACCTTTTCGCAGATATCGCACATCGTCACCGGCCGTGTCGCGATCAAGAAGGCGAAGAAGGGCGGACTGCTGGGCCTCCTGAAGCGCAAGTAGCAAGTAGAACAAGCAGATTGGATTAAGCGGCATGTTTGGAAAACGCGGAAACGAAGGTTCCGGAAAGGTTGGAGGGGCGATTGCTCCCCCGCCGCCGGCTCCGGCCGCTGCCCCTGCGGCCTCTTCCCCCTCGATTCTGGTCGAACCCGCTCGCGAGCCCGCACGCCAGCAGGTGACGCCGCCGCCGATGCAGACGCCGCAGCGCAAGCGCCCTGTTCGTACCGATGAATATTACGACACCAAGGCGCAGGTGTTTTCCGCGCTGATCGATACGATCGATCTTTCGCAGCTTTCCAAGCTCGACGGCGAAAGCGCGCGCGAGGAAATCCGCGACATCGTCAACGACATCATCACCATCAAGAACTATGCGATGTCGATCTCCGAGCAGGAAGAGCTGCTCGAGGATATCTGCAACGACGTTCTCGGCTACGGTCCGCTGGAGCCATTGCTGGCGCGCGACGATATCGCCGATATCATGGTCAACGGCGCCGGCCAGACGTTCATCGAAGTCGGCGGCAAGACGATCGAATCGGAGATCCGCTTCCGCGACAATGCGCAGCTTCTCTCGATCTGCCAGCGCATCGTCAGCCAGGTCGGCCGCCGTGTCGACGAATCGAGCCCGATCTGCGATGCCCGCCTGCCCGATGGCTCGCGTGTCAACGTTATCGCGCCGCCGCTGTCGATCGACGGGCCGGCGCTCACCATCCGCAAGTTCAAGAAGGACAAGCTGACGCTCGATCAGCTCGTCCGTTTCGGTGCGATCACGGCGGAAGGCGCGACCGTGTTGCAGATCATCGGGCGCGTGCGCTGCAACGTCGTCATTTCGGGCGGTACCGGCTCGGGCAAGACGACGCTGCTGAACTGCCTCACCAACTATATCGACAGGGATGAACGCGTCATCACCTGCGAGGATACCGCCGAACTGCAGCTGCAGCAGCCGCATGTCGTACGTCTCGAAACGCGCCCGCCGAATATCGAAGGCGAGGGCGAGATTACCATGCGCGATCTCGTCAAGAACTGCCTGCGTATGCGTCCCGAGCGCATCATCGTCGGCGAAGTGCGCGGACCTGAGGTTTTCGACTTGCTGCAGGCGATGAACACCGGTCACGACGGCTCGATGGGCACCATCCACGCCAATACGCCGCGCGAATGCCTGAGCCGTATCGAATCGATGATCGCCATGGGGGGCTTCACCCTGCCGGCAAAGACGGTGCGTGAGATCATCTCCAGCTCGGTGGACGTGATCATCCAGGCGGCGCGCCTTCGCGACGGTTCGCGCCGCATCACCCAGATCACCGAGGTGATCGGCATGGAAGGCGACGTCATCATCACCCAGGACCTGATGCGTTACGAGATCGAAGGCGAGGATGCGGGCGGCCGCCTGATCGGCCGGCACATGTCGACCGGCGTCGGCAAGCCGCATTTCTGGGATCGCGCCCGTTACTTCAACGAGGAAAAGCGTCTTGCCGCTGCCCTTGACGCGATGGAAGCGAAAACGAAGGATTAGGCGAGATGTTCGGGTTCGATCCGATAGTGCTGGCAATCGTCGTCCTCGCCGCCATCTCCGCGGCGGCGGTCGCCTATGCCCTGATGTTTTCCCGGATCGAGGCCGACAAGAAATCGGCAAGCCGCATCAACCGCGTCAAATCGGCTGAAAGCGACCGGGTCAAGGTCAAGGCCGCCCGCGACCGGGTGCAGGAAATGTCGAAGCGCCGGAAATCGGTGCAGGACAATCTGAAGGATCTGGAAAAGCGCCAGCACGAAAAGACCAAGAAGACCCTGACGATGAAATCCCGGCTGGTGCAGGCCGGCCTGACGATCACGGTCGGGAAATTCTATCTCATCAGCGCCATCTTCGCCTGCGTGCTGCTGCTCATGGCTTTCATCATCGGTGTATCGTTGATGGTGATAATCGGTATTGCCGTCGTCGCCGGTCTCGGCCTGCCGCGCTGGATCGTCGGTTTCCTGATCAAGCGCCGCCAGAACAAGTTCCTCAACGAGCTCCCCAATGCGCTTGACGTCATCACCCGCTCGATCAAATCGGGCCTGCCGCTCAACGATGCGATCCGTCTCATCGCCACCGAAGGTACCGAGCCGGTGAAGAGCGAGTTCCGGCGCGTGATCGAGGCGCAGCAGGTGGGCCTCAGCATCCCCGACGCCTGCGCCCGCATGACGACCCAAATGCCGCTCCAGGAAGTCAGCTTCTTCGCCATCGTCATCGCCATCCAGTCGCAGGCTGGCGGCAATCTGTCGGAAGCAATCGGCAACCTTTCCAAGGTGATACGCGAGCGCAGGAAAATGAAGGCCAAGGTCTCGGCGCTTTCGATGGAAGCCAAGGCGTCGGCCGTCATCATCGGTGCTCTGCCCTTCATCGTCGCGACCCTCGTCTATCTCACGTCGCCGAACTACATGATGATCCTTTTCACCGATCCGCGCGGCCATTTCATCATGGGTGTCTCGGCGATCTGGATGTCGATCGGCATCTTCGTCATGCGCAACATGGTCAATTTTGACATCTAGACGGAAGGACGCACCCCATGTCGCAGGACCTTGCCGCAACCCTGACCAATCCGAGCATGCTGATCGCGCTCTTCGTCGCGGTCGCCGTCTTCGCCACGTTTTACACGATCGCCATCCCCTTCTTCGAGCGCGGCGATCTCAACAAGCGTATGAAGGCCGTCTCGACCGAGCGCGAGCAGATCCGCGCTCGCGAACGCGCCCGCATGAACGCCGAAACCGGCGCCGGCAAAGCCTCGCTCAGGAGCCAGAACAATCGTTCGGTCCGCCAGATCGTCGAACGCTTCAACCTGCGCAAGGCGCTCGTCGACGAGAATACCGTCAACAAGCTGCGTGCTGCCGGATTTCGCTCCGAGAATGCGCTGAATACCTTCCTCGTGGCGCGTTTCCTGCTGCCCTTCCTCTTCCTGGCGCTTGCCGTCTTCTGGGTCTTCGGTCTCGGCCATCTCGCCGAAAGGGGCCTGCCCATCCGCATGTTCGCTGTCATCGCCATCGGCTATGTCGGTTTCTACGCGCCGAACATCTATGTCTCGAACCGCATGGGCAAGCGCCAGCACTCGATCAAACGTGCCTGGCCGGATGCGCTGGACCTGATGCTGATCTGCGTCGAATCCGGCATCTCGATCGAGGCCGCGATGCGTCGCGTGTCGGAAGAACTCGGCGAGCAGTCGCCGGCGCTCGCCGAGGAGATGGTGCTGACCACGGCTGAACTCTCCTTCCTGCCGGATCGCCGCATGGCGCTCGAAAATCTTGCCACGCGCACCCAGATCGAGCTGGTACGCTCGGTCACTCAAGCGCTGATCCAGGCCGATCGCTACGGCACGCCGGTCGCGCAGGCGCTGCGTGTCCTCGCCCAGGAAGGCCGCGACGAGCGCATGAACGAAGCCGAAAAGAAGGCGGCCGCCCTGCCGCCGAAACTGACGGTGCCGATGATCCTGTTCTTCCTGCCGGTGCTGATCGCTGTTATTCTTGGCCCGGCCGGCATTCAGGTCTCAGACAAGTTCTGATGATTGCCGCCGCTTAAATCGATTCCGATTTGAGGAATTATGCGGTAACCTCCGATCTCAAACGAGGGTTTTCGGATGTCTTCCGCAGGCGTTTTCATCAGCATCATGGCAGCCCTGGCAGTCGGCGCTATGAGCCCCGGCCCGAGCTTCGTCGTCGTCTCCAGGATTGCCATTTCGCGGTCACGGCTGGATGGTCTTGCGGCCGCACTCGGCATGGGCGCCGGCGGCGTCGTTTTTGCCGTGCTGGCACTCGCCGGGCTGACGGCGCTGCTGTCTCAGTTCGAATGGCTCTATGTCTTGCTGAAGGTCGCAGGCGGCGCCTATCTCATTTATATCGCCGTCAATATCTGGAGAGGTGCTGGCCAGCCGCTGGAGGTTTCCGACGCCGGCGATAGCCAACGCGCGCCGATGCTGAGCTTCACGACCGCGCTGCTGACCCAACTCAGCAACCCGAAGACCATCATCGTCTATGCCAGCCTCTTTGCCGCGCTTCTACCGAGGACGGTGCCGCTCGATCTAATGGTTGCGCTGCCGCTTGGCGTCTTTGCGGTGGAAGCGGGGTGGTATTCGATCGTGGCCTTCGCCTTTTCGGCCCGCCATCCGCGGCGGCTCTATCTCGCTGCGAAGAGCTGGATAGACCGGGCCGCCGGTGCCGTGATGGGCGGCCTCGGACTTCGTCTCATTCTTTCGGGCCTGAGTGTCCGCTAGACCATTGTTAGTTGGTATTGCTGGCCTCCGCGGCACCCGGCGTCTTGTCCTTGGCGGCGAGTTTCTGCCAGGAATTCTGCTGCGAGAGCATGCCTCTGAGATAGGCGACATTGGCATCGGCCTGCTGCGGCGAAAGTTCGCGCCGGGCGATCTGCTCGGCCTCGGGGAAATGTCCCTGCAGGCCGACGACGAGGGCAAGGTTCTGCCTGACGCGACTGTCGGCGGTCGGCTGGCTGGCGGCGGAGCGCAGATAGGTTTCGGCCGTGCGCAGATCGCCTGTCAGCACGTAGGACATGCCGAGGTTGGACAGGATGGAGGGCTCGTTCGGCTGAATGTCGAGCGCGTCGCGGTAGCGCTGCCTGGCGTCGCTTGCCCGGCCCATCTGGTCGAGGATCGCGCCTTCGGCCGAGATCAGCTTCCAGTCCGGACGGTCGGGTGTCTGGGCGCGGCCGATCGTATCGAGCGCCTGCTGGAACTGGCCGGCCGCTGCCTGCGCCTTGCCGTAGGCGGCCAGCACGTTGCGGTCGGCGGGATTGCTGATCGCCACCTGCTGCATGACGGCGAGCGCTTGCGTGTCACGGCCGTTCATGCGCAGCAGGTTGGCATAGCTGACGCCGGTGACGGGATCGCGCGGGTTCTTTTCATAGGCCTGACCGAGCCGGTCGGTTGCCGAGCGCAGCTCGGTCGCGTCCATCTCTTCAACCGGCTTGGTGAGCTTCGGCACCGAGCCTGTCGTCATCCGGTCCTTGGTCGTCGAGCAGCCGGCAACCGCCAGGACGATGAGCGATGCCGCAGCGCCCTGCAGGATACGATTCGTGAATGTGGATGTAAGCGAGGCGGGCATGACGCGTTCCTGAATTCCGAAATCGGCGCCTGACCTCGAAGCGGAACAGGGAAAGGTTTGACGCAATCTTCGCTCCAGCAATAGTCTGTTAACCCTAACAGACCGTTAAGGAGTGATTCCTTACGACCGCCGAAGGATAATCATGGCCCCCTATCAGTTCATCGAGAGAGCGACCCCTTTCAACACCAAGGGCGGTTCGACGCTGCCGATCTTTGCCGTCACCCCCGCCCATATCGAGACCGGCACGATCGATCCGATCGCGCTCGATTGGGCGCGCAGGGCGGGCTACAAGGCCGAAAGCGGGTCGGTGCTGCTGATCCCGACGGCCGAAGGCCATCTCGGCGGCGCGCTTTTTGGCCTCGGCACCAATCCATCCGAGCAGCCTTATATTACTGGCAGGCTCGCCCGGACGCTGCCGGCCGGCGACTGGCACATCGAGACTGCACCGCTGACGGCAAATCGCCTGGCTCTCGGCTTTGGTCTCGGCAGCTACCGTTTCGACCGCTACAAGTCCGAAAAAACGCCGGCGGCGACGCTGATGATCCCCCGCGATGCCGACAGTGCCGACATCAAGCGCCAGCTCGCCGGCGTCTTTCTCGCCCGCGACCTCATCAATACCCCGACCAATGATATGGGGCCGGAACAGCTCGAGGCGGCCTTCCGCGGCCTGGCCGCACATTACAAGGCAGAGATATCGGTTATCAAAGGCGACGACCTGCTCGAGCAAAACTTCCCGCTGGTCCATACCGTCGGCCGCGCCAGCGCCGATGCACCGCGCCTTCTCGAATTGCGCTGGGGCAAAAAGGGCCATCGCAAGGTGACACTCGTCGGCAAGGGCGTCTGCTTCGATACTGGCGGTCTCGATATCAAGCCTGCCGCCTCCATGCTGCTGATGAAGAAGGATATGGGCGGCGCGGCGAATGTCATGGGGCTTGCCCTAATGATCATGGACGCCAAGCTGAAGGTCGACCTGCGTGTCATCGTCCCGGTCGTCGAAAACGCCATCTCGTCCAATGCCTTCCGCCCCGGCGACATCTACAAGAGCCGCAAGGGTCTGACCGTCCAGATCGACAATACCGATGCTGAAGGCCGTCTGATCCTAGCCGATGCGCTCGCCTATGCCGACGAGGACGAGCCCGAGCTCTTGATCGACATGGCGACGCTGACCGGTGCTGCCCGTGTCGCCCTCGGTCCTGACCTCCCGCCCTTCTTCACCGATGACGCCAATCTGGCGCATGATCTGACCGAAGCGAGCCTGGAAACAGACGATCCGATCTGGCGCCTGCCGCTCTATTCCGGTTACGAAAAGGATATCCGCACCAAGTTCGCCGATCTGACCAATGCGCCGGCCGGCGGCATGGCGGGGGCGATCACCGCGGCCCTCTTCCTCAAGCGTTTCGTCGGCAAGGCGAAGAGCTGGGCGCATTTTGACATTTACGGCTGGGCGCAGTCCGAACGGCCGCATTCGCCGGGCGGTGGTGAAGCACAGGCAATCCGCGCGCTCTTCCATCATATCCGCGAGAGCCTGCGCTGACGCCATGGCAAGCTGGAGTGGAGGCGCATCGCGTGACCCTGTTCATGCGCTGCACGTCGCTGCCGATCGTTAAAATTTTATTCACCGTGCCGGGCGGCAATTCCTGCCGCCTCTTGCATGTCGATGCCAACTGCCGGAAAATGAAACGTTAGCGTAACGATCTTCCGGAGGGGCCGTGCCGATCGAATTGACCGCCTCGCAGGCGCTGGGGCTCTGGCATGGCGTGGCGCTCGATCAGGTCCGTCACGATGACCGCGATTTGACGTTGCGCCAGATGGCGATCCTGCTGCATATTTATCTGGTGCCGCCGCCGCATACGGTGCGTGGGCTTGCCGCCACCCTTGACGTCACCAAGCCGGTCATCACCCGCGCCTTGGATACGATGGGCGAAATGGGCCTGGTCGATCGTGTGCGCGACGATGCCGACCGGCGCAGCGTAATCATCAAGCGCACCGTCGGCGGCGCGCTGTACCTGGAAAAGCTTGGCGACCTCGTCCGTGATCAGGCCCGCCGGCTGCCGCTCTGAGAGGCCATCTGAATGGCCACTTGAAAGGCCACTTGAAAGGAATGCCAATGACGATGCTCGACCGCCGGCTGCATGCCTATCGGCCCGATCTCGCCGAAGCGGGGCTCGAAGGCAAGGTAGAGGCTTTGCGCTTCGTGGACGGCGCCCTGGCGCGTGTCGCCGTTCCGGTCGTCGGCCTGCGCCCCGAACCGGACCTTGCGCGTGGCATCGATACCGAACTGCTTCTTGGCGAGGACGTGACGGTGTTCGATCGCGCCGGCGGCTGGTGCTGGGTGAAAGCCGCTTCGGACGGTTACGTCGGTTATCTCTCTGCAGACGCGCTGTCGGAAGGCCGGCCGCCCCCCACCCACATCGTCACCGTCCAGCGCACCTTCCTTTATTCGGAGCCGGAATTGCGCAAGCCGCACCAGGCCATCCTGTCGATGGGAAGCCGCGTCCATGTCGCCGGCGAGGCGGAAGCGCGCGGCAATCACTATGTCGTGCTCGATGACGGAACCGCGATTTTTGCCAAGCACCTCCAGCCGATCGGCGCCCTCGCTGGCGCCGACTATGTCGAAATCACGGCCCGTTTTCTGGAAACGCCCTACCTCTGGGGCGGACGCTCCGGCCTCGGCATCGATTGCTCCGGCCTCGTCCAGCTGGCGATGCTGATGAGCGGCCGAGATGCGCCGCGCGATACCGACATGCAGGCGGCCGGCCTCGGCCAGCCGATCGACCGCGCCGAAATCCGCCGCGGCGACCTGGTCTTCTGGAAGGGCCATGTCGCCGTCTTCGAGGATCCGGAAACCATCCTCCACGCCAACGGCCACAGCATGACGGTGGCGCGCGAGAATTTCGAGGCCGCCGTAAAGCGTATCGGTTGGCTTTACGAGCAGCCAACCGGCTACCGCCGCCCGACCGGCTGATCAGCGGATCGGTCGCCGCGGCCAGGCGCTCACCCCGCCCGCCCAATCCTCGAAGGTTTTCGACAGCCGAAGCACCCGCATGTCGTCAAAACGCGGCCCGACGATCTGCAGCCCGATCGGCATGCCCGACCGGGAGAAACCGCAATTGATCGAGGCGGCCGGCTGCTCCGACATGTTCCAGGGCACCGTAAAACCGATATGCTCGAAGGGCAGGGCCGGATCGTTGGTCGGCGATGCCCATTCGGCCGGGTAGGAGATGATCGGATTGGTCGGCGAAAGCACGGCGTCGACCTCGCTGAACAGCCGTCCGCAGTTCTTGCGCATCTCGATCGTCTGGTTGAAACCCTTGACCGCATCGACGCCTGCGATATCGGCACCGCCCTTCGCCCAATCCCTTATATAGGGCAGGATGCCGTTGCGTCGCTCTTCGTCGAGCTCCGCAATATCGCCCCAGAAGCGGGAGCGCCAGAAATCGTCGAGCCCATCGAGCATCGCGCGTGTCAGCACCGGTTGGGCGGCGATGATGGTCGCGCCGGCATCCTCGAAGTGCCGCGCCGCCGCTTCGACCGCGGCCTTGATCTCGTCGTCCACTGCAAGCCCGCAGCCGGCATCGAGCATCAGCCCGATCCTCATGCCAGACACGTCAAGGTCGAGATCCATCCAGTTGAAATCGTTCGGCGGCAGGCTGGTTCCGTCGCGCCAGTCCGGCTTCGACAGCGTCGCCATCGAGGAGGCCACGTCCTCGACCGTGCGCGCCATCGGCCCGGCGCAGCGCCCGACATAATAGGGGTCGACCGGGATGCGCCCATGGCTCGGCTTGAAGCCGAAAATGCCGGTCCAGCCGGCGGGAAGGCGCACTGAGCCACCAATATCCGTGCCGATATGCAGCGGTCCGTATCCGGCCGCCGCGGCCGCGGCCGCCCCGGCACTCGATCCGCCGGGATTTTGCGTCGTATTCCAGGGGTTGCGGCTGAGAGGATGAAAGCTCGAAAGGCCGGAGGAAAGCATGCCGTAATCGGGGCAGGTGGTCTTGGCGAAGATCACCGCGCCGTCTTCCCGAAGCCGCGCGGCGGCGGGCGCATCGGCATCAGCCGGTTTGAGTTCCACTGCTTTCGTGCCGAGCGGCACCGGCTGGCCTTTCGTGGCGATCAGTTCCTTCAACGTCACCGGGATGCCGTCGAGGACTCCCAGCGTTTCGCCCTTCGCCCAGCGCTCCGTCGAGGCCTTCGCCAGCGCGCGCGCTGCTTCCGGGTCGTAGAGGTAGAGTGCTGAAATCGAAGGCTCCCAGGCCGCGATATGATCTTCGAGTGCGAGCCAGTATTCGAGGGGTGAGAGGCTTTTATCGGCGAAGTGCTGCCTGAGTTCGCGGATGGTGAGGTCGGTTTCGGTCATGGCATGGTCTTTCGGGCGTTTCGTCTCGGAAGAACATCAGCGGCTCGCCTCGCGCGGGTCGAGAAGATCGCGCAACCCGTCGCCGAGCATGTTGAAGCCGAAGACGGTAAGCGCGATGGCAAGGCCGGGCAGGATCGCCAGCCAGGGCGCCAACGCCAGATAGGTTTGTGCATCGGCGAGCATCCGGCCCCAGGTCGGCGCCGGCGGCGCCATTCCGAGCCCGAGGAAGCTGAGGCCCGCCTCGGTGAGGATCGCCAGCCCGAGCTGGATTGCGCCGTGCACGATGATCTGGCTCGCTATATTCGGCAGCACATGACGGAGAGAAATCGTCAGGCGCGTATTGCCGATCGCGCGCGCCGCCGTCACATAATCCCGGCTCCATGCCTGTAGCGAGGTGGCAAGCGTCACGCGTGCAAAGACCGGAATCATGAAGACCGCGATCGCGGTAATCGCGGTGAAACGGCCAGGCCCGAGAAAGGCGCCAAGCACCATGGCGGACAGGATCGGCGGCAACGCGAAGATGACGTCGCAGATGCGCATCAGCAGCGCTTCGAAAGGGCCGCGGATGGCCGCCGCCGAAATGCCGGCGATCGAGCCGATCGTTCCGCCGATCGCAACCGCGGTGATGGCGATCGACAGCGAATTCCAGCAGCCCGCCATCAGCATGGAAAGCACGTCGCGGCCGAACTGATCCGTGCCGAGCACGCCGAAGGCAAGAGGCGGCTGCAGTTTGTGAATGATTTGCATCCTCGCTGGCGGCAGCGGTGTCCAGACGAGCGACAGCAGCGCAACGGCCATCAGCAGACCGATGATCGCCGCTCCCGAGATCAGGTTCATTCGCCGGCTAAGTATAAAGGCTCGGCCGCGGCTGGCGACGGCAGGAACAGCAGGAGCCATGCTTCATGCCGCCTTTCTCATCCTGGGATCGATCGCCAGATAGGAGAGGTCGACGATGAAATTCATCACGATGACGAGGGCTGCGAAGAACAGCACGACATCCTGCATCACGATGATGTCGCGCTGGGAGAGCGCCTGAAGCGCGAGCCGCCCGAGTCCGGGCAGGTTAAAGACGTTTTCCACCAGCACCGCGCCGGCGATGAGAAAGGTAAACTGCAGCCCGATCATGGTCAGGATCGGGATCAGCGCATTCGGCACGATATGCCGCCACAGCACGGCGCTGCGTGAAAGCCCTTTGGCCACCGCGGTGCGGGCAAAATCCTCGTGCATCGTGTCGAGCACCGCTGAACGCGCCACCCGCGTCAACACGCCGGCCTGCGGCATAGCCAGTGCGACGGCCGGCATCACCAGAGCCTGGAGCGCCGGTAGAACGCCGGCGCTCCAGCCCGGGAAGCCGCCCGCCGGCATCAGCCCGAGCATCGTCGAAAACAGGATGATCAGCAGCAGCGCCACCCAGAAGGCGGGCACCGCGATGCTGATCTGCGAAAACAGCGTTGCGATGATGTCGAAGATGCCGCCGCGGCGCGAGGCGGCCAGCACGCCGAGCGGCACGGCGATCATCACCGAAAGCACGACCGCCATCAGCGCCAGCGGCAGCGTCACCGCCAGTCGCTCGACGATCAGCCCCGCCACCGGAACGCCGTAGGTGTAGGATTGACCGAGATTGCCTGACACTACACCGGCAAGCCATTGCCCGTAACGCAGGATGAGCGGCTGGTCGAGGCCGAGATCATGGTGCAGCGCCGCCAGCGTCTCCGGGCTTGCAGAGGTGCCGAGCATGATCGAGGCGGGATCGCCGGGAAGCAGGTCCATGACGGCGAAGATCAGCAGTGAGACGATCAGAAGCGTAACGAGGAGACCGGTGAGACGGCGGGCGAGGAGCGCGATCATGTGGGCCACGCTGCCGGGGTGGCACGGCGGCTCCCCGCGCCATCCGCCAGCGAAATTAAACAATGTCGTCCCGGGCTGAATGGACTTAGTGAGGCAGGGGCAGGGCTGCGCGCTATATCGGCCAAAAGCATGTCGGATCTCCCCAAAGCCGGCGCAACCACCCACCTAACAAACCTACCGCCTCACTCTTTCCAGGAAACCCCAGACAACACGTTGGAAGGGATCGGTTCGTTTTCCCACAGCCCCTTCAACTTCTTGTCCCAGACGCCGAGCTTCGGCATGACGAAGAGGTAGAGCGCCGGCACGTCCTCGGCGAGGATCTTCTGTGCTTCGCCATAGATCGCACTCTGCGCGGCGGGATCGGCCGTCTCCTGGACCTTCTGCATCAGCGCGTTGAAGGCTGGGTTCTTGTAATTGAAATAATAGGGATCGCGCCCGTAGATGTCGATGTCGAGCGGCTCGGCATGGGCGACGATTGTCATGTCGAAGTTGCGGTCCTTCATGATGTCCTGGACCCATTTCGCTGGAAACTCGGTCGGCTCGATAGTCATCGTCACGCCAATTTCGGCAAACATCGCCTGCATCACCTCAGCGCTGCGCGGCGCATAAGCCATCTGCGGCGATTTGATCGTGAAGCTGAAGCCGTTGGGATAGCCGGCTTCGGCAAGCAGCGCCTTTGCCTTCTCGACGTCATAGGGGAGCACGCCTGTCATGTCCTGATAGCCCGGATCGTTCGGCGTGTAGTGGCTGCCGATCGGCGTGCCGAGGCCGGACCACGCGCCGTCGATCACCGTCTTGCGGTCGATTGCCATCATCAGCGCCTGGCGCACGCGCTTGTCGTCGAACGGCTTCTTGGCATTGTTCATACCGGCGACGACCTTGAGCTCGGTATTGCCGATGCTGGTGACCAGCCTCGCATCGCCGTCGAAGGAAGTCATCAGTTCGGGTGCGGCAAATTCCGGAAAGGCATCGAGATCGCCGGATTTCAGCGCAGCCGCCTGCGCCTGCGGATCGGCAATGAAGCGGAAAGTCACCTTGTCGAGCTTGGCGGCCGCATCCTTGTCCCAGTAATCAGCATTCTTTTCCAGTTCGACCTTGTCGCCCTTCGCCCAGCTGGCGAATTTGAAGGGGCCGGTGCCCACCGGCGTCGTCTTGTCGTCGGCCGCCGTCTTGGGCGCGACCATCACCGATGCCGGCCAGCCGAGCCAGTAGATCAGGCTGCCGGTCGGCGCCGAGAGATGCAGCACCAGGGTTTCGGCATCGGGCGTATCGATCGAGGCGATCGAGGCGAAGAAGCGCTTTTGCGGATTGACCGAATCCGCGCCGCGGGCGCGGTCGAGCGAGAACTTGGCGCTGGCGGCATCGAAGGCCTCGCCGTTATGGAATTTGACGCCGGCCTGCAGCTTGAACGTATAGGTGAGGCCATCGGCGGAGACCTTCCAGTTCTTTGCCAGCTGCGGCTGGATCTTGCCGGCCTGGTCGATCGTCACCAGGCCCTCGAACACGTTCTGCCAGGTCACCTGGCCGATCGCCACCGGTGCTGCGATCGTCGGATCGAGGCCGGTCGGCTCGACGCTCATGCCGAGAGCGAGGGTGGTCTTTGCCGCTTCCGCCGGCGTCATCGCCGTCATCACGAGGCCGGCCGAAACGACGGCACCGAGGGAAAGCCGTCGGACGAAACGCGCTGACGGCGCAAAGGAAAGCTCGATCATCATGTTCCCTTGTCTGGCCACGCTCAGTTGGCGGAGGCCCCTTTTGCGAAAAGAGTGGCACTATCCCGGTGCACACACAATGACGATTTTGTGTGCTCAGTGTAGCCGAAAAAGCTACACCGCAAATCGGCCGTCAAGGCAAGCCGGAAGCGTCAGACTTTTGCCTCGGCTCGGCGGTTCGTTTGCTCGCGCATGAACCTCTCGATGAAGTCGAGCAGCTTCGTCGCGGCGAAAGACAGCTGCCGGTCGGGCGCGACGCAGAGATCGACATGGGTGCGGATGCCGGTCTTGCCGGAAAGCGGAATGGCCAGAAGCTGGCCCGCTTCGATCTCACGGCGGACGGCAAGTGCTGGCAACAGCGTGGCTGCGGCCCCGCTGAGCACCAGTTCCTTCAACATTTCGAGCGAGCTGGTGACGAAGACCGGATCGAGGCTCAACCCCTCCTTCTCGAACAGCGTGTCGAAGGCCTGGCGGAAGCCGAAGGATTGATCCGGCAGTGCCAACGCGTAGTCGGCGAGCGTCCTCAGCGGGATTTCGGCATGCGCGGCCGCCGGATGCTGCGGCGTGGCGATGAGATCATAGGCGATCTCGGAGCGCAGCCGCACTTTGGTGCCGGACAGGACCGGCGCAAAAAGCGTCACCGCGATATCCGCCTCGGCGCTGTTGACGGCATCGATCGCCTGCCGCGCGCTGGTGATCATCACGCTAAAACGCAGCTGCGGATATTTCAGGCTGAATTCGGCCAGCGCCGGCGCCAGCAGATTGGCGACGGTGGCGCCGTTGGCATAGATGCTGACACGGCCACGCTGCAGGCCCTTCAGGTCTTCGATCAGCTGCTGCACGTGATCGAGTTCGCGCAGCGTCCGGCCAGCGCGGGCAGCAAGCAGCTCGCCGGCGGCCGTCAGCTTGACGCCGCGGGCGCTGCGTTCGACGAGCGGCGCACCGAAATGATGTTCGAGGTTCTCGATCTGCCGGCTGATCGCCGTCGGCGCGACGTTGAGGTTCTCGGCCGCCTGGCGCATAGAATTGGTCCTGACCAGCTCGTCGAAATACATCAGCGCCCGGATCTGCATTCACGTCTCTCCGCCATTCTGCCCGGGTTGCGACCCTATTCAATCAATGACCGTCAGGATAGCGGTCGCGCCAAGCCATTTGCCCGCCCTCGGCCGGCAGCGCGGTGGCGGCGTAGACGCCACGTGCGATCGCCCGTGCCATGACGATAGTGGCAAGGTGGCAAAGTTCCATCAGGCTCGCCATGTCGTCTCTGCGATGCCTTGCGGTCGAGGCGGCAAAGACGGTGTCGCCGTCGAGCGGCAGGTGTGCCGGCAGCAGCGCCCGAGCAAGCCCGTCATGGCCGGCCAGCGACAGCCGGTGCGCCTCCGCCTTGGTCAGCTGCGCGTCGGTCACCACCGCGCCGATCGTCGTCGCCGGCCCGTTCATGCCCTTGAGCCGCATCCTGTGATCGGCCGCATCTGGCATGCCGAGCCCGCCGAATTCTGCGTCTTTTTCGAAGGGTGCCGCCCAGAAATGCGGCCCGTCGCCGATCGTCGCCGAGCCGAGCGCATTGACGGCGACAACAGCCGCGACGCGGTGGCCGGCGCTGCTGACGGCGCTGGCCGAGCCGAGCCCGCCCTTGAACGTGGCCGTCGTCGCACCCGTGCCGGCGCCTGTAGTGCCGAGCGCAAAGGCGCCCTTGGCGGCCGCCTTCAAGGCGGCGTAACCCATATCGCGATAGGGCGAGTGCAGCCCCCAATCCTTGTCGCCGCCGTTCAAGAGGTCCATCAGGATCGCCTGCGGCACGATCGGTATACGCACCGGCCCGACTGCAAAGCCGCGGCCGAGTTCGCGCAATCCCGCCTGCACGCCGCCGGCGGCATCCAGCCCGAAAGCCGATCCGCCGGAGAGCACGAAGGCATCCACGGCGTTGACGGTCATCGACGGATCGAGCAGGCCGGTGTCGCGTCCGCCCGGCGCGCCGCCGAGCACCGTGCCGGAGGCGACCGCCGGCGCGTCGAAGACGATAACCGTGACGCCGGAACCGAGCGCAAGGTCGGTCGCATGGCCGATGGAAACGCCATCGATGTCGGTGATGAGGTTGAGAAGATCGGGCAACGGCGGATCCTTATGCGGAAAGGCCGCCGATAGGACTGCAATTACCCTCAAAAAACAAGACCGGCCCCGAATGGCGGGACCGGTCGAACATCGGGAAAAGCCGTGAATGCGAGTGCCGGCCTCATGCCCTCAGGCATGAAGCGGCTTCGGATGACGGCGGGTCATCAGATCGTGGATGGCCAGCCGCACCTCGTCCGGCGAGCCGAAACGCTGCTCGTCGAGGTCGTGGACATGAAATTTCACGGCGATGAACTTCAGCCGGTCTTCATCGGGAATGACGATCCCGACAGGAACGCCTGCATATTCGATAACTTGCTTCTTCATAGATAGAACTCCTGCCACGCGACATGCGCAGCCATGGCGAATTGACTTGTCTGGTACCGTTGAAAGGAGGACGAACGTCACATTCGACAGTTCGGGCGGGAGAGGGCGCCCGGACGGTCATTGCCAAGCACAAATCGCCCAAGGAGATCGGCGAGAATATCGATATCTATCATGCTCGTTCCTTGCGTTGGCGTTGCACTTGAGAGGTCCCGGAAGAGCCCGGGGCCGGCGATGGCTGTCTTTGATAATCTACCAACTTGATAGAGATTACCCTACAGCCTGTCAGAAACATATTCCGAAACGTGTCAAAAAATCGACGATCCGAAAAATTTCATTCCATCCAAGTGGAAACTTACGGAAAGAAACATATCAGCTCTTCGTAAAATTCGCATGACAGAATCAGCGTTCTATCGATCGCCGCAGCAGACATAGGAAGCCCGGCTGAATCAGGCAATGGCCCGTTTCGTTAAAAATCGAAATGCCTCGAAATGACCGATTTGGTTAATCCGGAGAGAGCCTTTCTCACCAGCCTTCGTCGAGCACCTTCTCCAGCATGTCCGCGAAGAAATCCGCGCTTTCGATGCTGAGGCAGAGCGGCGGTTTGATCTTCAGCACGTTTTGGTGATCGCCGGTCGGCTGCATGATGACGCCGAGGGTCAGCAGCCGGTCGCAGATTGCCGCCGTCTCTTCGGTGGCCGGCTCCAGCGTCGTTCTGTCGCGGACGAATTCGAGGCCGAGATAGAGCCCCATGCCATGCACGGCGCCGGCAATCGGATGGCGGTCGATCAGTGCGGCAAGCCGCGCCTTCAGATGATCGCCGACCGTCCGGGCATTTTCCTGCAGCATCTCCTCGGCCATGATGTCGAGCACCGCCATGCCGGCGATGCAGCTGACCGGGCTGCCACCGGTAGAGGAAAAGAACGTGCCCTCCTTCTCCAGCGATTGCGCGATCTCCCGTGTGGTGATGACGGCGCCGAGCGGATGGCCGTTGCCCATGCCCTTGGCCACGGTGATGATGTCAGGCACGACCCCTTGCTGCTCGAAGCCCCAGAAATAATGTCCGAGCCTGGAATAACCGACCTGCACCTCATCGGCGATGCAAAGGCCACCGCGAGCGCGCACCTGCGCATAGACTTGGGTGAGATAACCGTCCGGCAGCGGAATGCCGCCGGCATTGCCGTAGACCGATTCGCAGATGAAGCCGGCAAGGCCCTTGCCGCCGGCGTCGATCGCCTCCAGCACGGGCGTTATGGCGCCGACATAGCTGGTCGCCGTATCGGGACCGCGGAATGCGCCGCGATAGGTATTCGGCGACACGACGGCATGCACCCAGTCCGGACGGGTGGTCAGTGCCTGCGGATTGTCGGCGATCGAGGTGGAGACGGCGTCACTTGCCGCCGACCAGCCGTGATAGGCTTCGAGCAGGCAGAGCATGTTGCGCGCGCCGCTATGAGCCTGCGCCAGCCGGATCGCCAGATCATTCGCCTCCGAGCCGCTGTTGACGAGGAAGACCGCGTCGAGCCCATCCGGTGAAAGCGCGGCGAGCCGTTCGGAAAATTCCGCGATCGCCGCATAGTGGAAGCGTGAATTGGTGTTGAGCCGCAGCCATTGGGCGTTGATCGCCGCCGCAAGCTTGGGATGGCCATGGCCGAGAATGGAGACGTTGTTGACCATGTCGAGATAGGTGCGGCCCTCGACATCGAATACATGCTCCTTCCAGCCGCGCTCGATCTGCGGCGGCACCGCGTAATAATTCTTCTGCGCCCCTGCCAGATGCGCCTGCCGCCTGGCAAGCAGCTCGGCGGTTTCCGGTCGCGGCGCATCCGCTTGCCGGTCGAGGAGCAGCGACGGAGAAGGGCAGAGCACCGACCAGGCCGCTGCCTCGCGCGGTGTGGCAAAGAGCGGCGGCTCGAACCCCGCGACGCTGCAAAGCTGGACGCGCAGCCCGCCGAGCGACGAAACCTCGCCGACGACCGTGCCGAGCGGGTCGCCGCCGGCAACCTCGGCTTCATTCTCGACCGAGAGGTCGAGCCCGTCGAGGTGCAGGGTCATGCTGTCGCTGGTCAGCGTCAGATGTTGGTCCTTCCAGCCGATGCGGCCGGCAAACGGCGCAGCAACGGCGCTGCCTGCGGCAAGGCATATATCGATATGCAGGGCGCAGGTCGCCTGTCCCCTGGCGGTTCCCGCCCGGGAAAGCCGATATTCGCCGTAGCGCGTCGCGGCCGTGCCGTTTTCGGTCGCAGCGCGGGCAAGCAGCCGCCAGTCCATGTCGGCATTCAGCCAGTTGCCGGCGGAAAAATGCGGGCTCCGTACACCAAGATCGACATAGGCGATCCCGGCGGGCTCGATGTCAGGCAGCAGCGGCAGCCATCCCGAAGTTTCCGGGGCGGCGACATCGGCGCCGGCGGCCTTGAGGATCGCCGCTTCCATAAGCTCGAAGGGCACGGACATCGCTGTATCGAAGATCGCCCGCTCGCGGTCCAGATTGCCGCGTGCATAATCATTCTCGGGATCGATCGAAATCTGCTGCTCGCCGCTGGCGACAAGAATGACCGCGCGCGCGACGATCAATGGCCAGAGCGCCTTCAGCTCCTCCTCGGTCAGCGGATAGATCGCCTGATAAGCGGTGATGGCGGGCAGGATATGAAAAGGGTCGCCCTCGGCATGATGCAGCAGCGAGGCGCAGGTGACGGCGAGGTCGCCGACCAGCCAGCCGCGGATGATGTCGCCGAAATCGATCACCCCGTCGGGGATTATATGGCCATGGGCATTGCGGTGACCGACGACATTGTCGCCGGTAACGTCGTGATGCACGGCCTGCAGCCGAAGCGACGGCGCCAAGGGCTGGATGCGGCGGACCGCCATCACCATGGTCTTGGCAATCCGGTCGCGGGCGGCGCTGTCAGTGATGACGGAAAGCAGTTGCACCGCGACCGGCCCGGCGCGCCTGAGATCCCATTGCAGGCTGCGGTCGAGGCCGGGGTGGTTGAAGTCGGCAAGCGCCAGCGCCAGCCGCGCGCAGAGCGCGCCGAGCGCCGCGACGGAAGCCGGCGCCAGATAGGTCAGTTCCGTCAGCCCCTGGCCTTCCAGATATTCGAGCAGCCGGACTTGGCAGCCTTGTCCGCGCACGGTCAGGACGAGGATCTCCCGTCCGTCATTGGTGGCGATCACATTGGGAACGCGTGGCGCATCTTGCCTGCTCTTGAGATGATGGATCGCCGCATTCTGCGCCTGGAGTTCGCGGGTCTCGTAAACGGCATGGCAGATCTTCAGGACGTAGCGACCGCGATGGCTATCGACGCGGAAGTTCCGATCCTGCTGGCTGCCGAGTTCGGCAACGGTGCCGGACAGACTGTAATGGGCAAGCAGGATCTCTTCCGCGTCGGCAACGGTCACGTCGGGACGCGGCAGCGCCATGCGATCAACAAGCGCCTCGTCGGTCATGACACCCCTCCCGCAGCATGATTCGATTACCCATTGAAGGCGATAATCAAATACTTGCTGCTGGCAGGCAACGGGAGATTGTCGTTTGCCAGCAAAAGAGAGTGGGTCTCGGCCGCGTTCAGCCCATGCGTTCGGAGGCGTAGCTGCCGGGGCTTGCCGGGAAGACCACGGTGCGGTTGCCGTTGATGAAGGTGCGGTGATGGATATGGGCGTGGATGGCGCGGGCCAGCACCTGGCTTTCGACATCGCGGCCGATCGAGACATAGTCGTCGGGCGACTGCGCATGGGTGATGCGCGCCGTGTCCTGCTCGATGATCGGGCCTTCGTCGAGATCGGCAGTGACGTAATGCGCCGTCGCCCCGATCAGCTTGACGCCGCGGCCGTAGGCCTGCTTGTAGGGGTTGGCGCCCTTGAAGCTCGGCAGGAAGGAATGGTGGATGTTGATGATCTTGCCCGACATCTTCTGGCACATCTCGTCCGACAGGATCTGCATGTAGCGGGCGAGCACGATCAGCTCGGTGCCGGTCTGCTCGGCCACCTCCATGATACGGGCTTCGGCCTGAACCTTGTTGGCCTTGGTGACCGGAATATGGTGGAAGGGAATGTCGTGGTTGACCACGACCTTCTGGTAGTCGAAATGGTTGGAGACGACGCCGACGATGTCGATCGGCAGCGCGCCGATCTTCCAGCGATAGAGCAGGTCGTTGAGACAATGGCCGAAGCGCGACACCATCAGCAGCACCTTCATGCGCTTCTCGCTGTCGTGAAATTCGTAATCCATCGAAAAGGGGGCGGCGACCGGTGGAAAATCGGCGCCGATCTCGGTGCCCGAAAGACCCTCTTCCGAGATGAACGAGACGCGCATGAAGAACTTGCCGGTATCGAGATCGTCGAACTGTGAGCTGTCGATGATGTTGCAGCCCTTGTCGGCCAGATAACTCGAAATCGCCGCCACGATGCCGCGCGTCGACTTGCAGGATACGGTGAGTACGACGTTTTTCATGCTGTCTTTTCCTTCACGAGATCAGGTGCCGAGGATGCGATCACGCCGAGCTTGTCAGCCCGGCGTGTCGGCGGTCTTCGAAGACATCGGTCGGCCGCTCAGATGTCGAGCGTGCTGTCGCGTTCCCACTGGGTGAAATGCGAGCAGTAGGCATTCCATTCCCGATGCTTGAGCTTCAGGTAGGCGGAGGAAAATTCTGCCCCCATCGCCTGCTTCAGGCCCTCGTCGGCATCGTAGGCGCGTAGCGCATCGAGCAGGTTGAGGGGCAGGCGCGGCGCGTCCTTCACCAGATGCCCCTCGGCATACATGTCGATATCGTAGTGGCGGCCGGGGTCTGCCTGACTGCGGATGCCGTTAAGGCCGGCGGCGATGATGATCGCCTGCAGCAGGTAGGGATTAACAGCCCCGTCCGGCAGGCGCAGCTCGAAACGTCCCGGTCCCGGCACGCGCACCATGTGGGTGCGGTTGTTGCCGGTCCAGGTCACGGTGTTCGGCGACCAGGTGGCGCCCGATGTGGTGCGCGGCGCGTTGATGCGCTTGTAGGAATTGACCGTCGGATTGGTGACCGCGGCAAGCGCAGAGGCATGTTTCATGATGCCGCCGAGGAACGTCTTACCCTGAGCCGAGAGCCCAAAGGCCATTTCCTTGTCGGCGAAGGCGTTGACCTTGCCATCGATGTCCCAAACCGAGATGTGGGCGTGGCAGCCATTTCCGGTCAGGCCCTTGAAGGGCTTCGGCATGAAGGTGGCGCGAAGGCCATGCTTTTCGGCGACCGACTTGACCATGAACTTGAAGAAGGAGTGCTTGTCTGCGGTCTGAAGCGCGTCGTCATATTCCCAGTTCATCTCGAACTGGCCGTTGGCATCCTCGTGGTCGTTCTGATAGGGCTTCCAGCCGAGCTCGAGCATGTAGTCGCAGATCTCGGCGATCACATCGTAGCGACGCATCACGGCCTGCTGATCGTAGCAGGGCTTTTCGGCGGTATCGAACTGGTCCGAAATCACCGAACCATCCGCAGAGATCAGAAAGAACTCGGGCTCCACACCGGTTTTTACCCGCAGCCCTTCTTTCGCAGCCTCAGCAACCAGCCTTTTCAAGAGCACACGTGGTGCCTGTTCGACAGGCTGATCGTCCATCACGCAGTCGGCTGCGACCCATGCGACGTCTTTCTTCCATGGGAGCTGGATGACGGAGGACGCATCGGGAACCGCGAACAGGTCGGGATGGGCCGGCGTCAGATCGAGCCAGGTTGCAAAGCCCGCGAAGCCGGCGCCGTCTTTCTGCATATCGGCAATGGCTTGCGCCGGGACCAGCTTGGCGCGTTGGCCGCCGAACAGGTCGGTGTAGCTGATCATGAAATATTTGATGCCTTTTTCGGAGGCGTATTGCGAGAGGTCCAGTGTCACGTTTGTCCCCTTGTATTGATCTTAGACACTTGATGATGAAGCCGGTCGCATCCTCCCAAACGCGCCCGGCCGGTGTTTTTTAGAAACCGGTCTTGCCGGGGATCCAGTTGGTGCCGGCGAGCGGCACTTGCGCCATGGCCGATGCCTCGATCGTCAATGCAACGAGGTCTTCCGGCTCGAGGTTATGCAGGTGGTTCTTGCCGCAGGCACGCGCGATCGTCTGCGCCTCGAGCGTCATGACCTTGAGATAGTTGGCAAGGCGGCGACCGGCCGCAATCGGGTCGAGGCGTTTTGCGAGCTCCGGATCCTGGGTGGTGATGCCGGCCGGATCCTTCCCTTCATGCCAGTCGTCATAGGCGCCGGCCGTCGTGCCGAGCTTTTGATATTCCTCTTCCCAGTGCGGATCATTATCGCCGATGGCGACGAGTGCCGCCGTGCCGATGGCGACCGCGTCGGCGCCGAGCGCCAGCGCCTTGGCGACGTCGGCGCCGGAACGGATGCCGCCCGAAACGATCAGCTGCACCTTGCGATGCATGCCGAGATCCTGCAGCGCCTGGACGGCCGGACGAATACAGGCGAGTGTCGGCATGCCGACATTCTCGATGAAGACGTCCTGCGTCGCCGCCGTGCCGCCCTGCATACCGTCGAGCACGACGACGTCGGCACCCGCCTTCACGGCAAGGGCGGTGTCGTAATAGGGACGCGCGCCCCCGACCTTGACGTAGATCGGCTTTTCCCAATCGGTGATTTCGCGCAGCTCCATGATCTTGATTTCCAGATCATCGGGGCCGGTCCAGTCGGGATGGCGGCAGGCCGAGCGCTGGTCGATGCCCTTCGGCAGGTTGCGCATATTGGCAACGCGGTCGGAGATCTTCTGGCCGAGCAACATGCCCCCGCCGCCGGGTTTGGCGCCCTGGCCGACTACGACTTCGATGGCATCGGCGCGGCGCAGGTCTTTTGGGTTCATACCGTAGCGGGAGGGCAGATATTGGTAGACCAGCGTCTGCGAATGGCCGCGTTCCTCATCGGTCATGCCACCGTCGCCTGTCGTGGTCGAGGTGCCGGCGATGGTCGCACCGCGACCGAGCGCTTCCTTGGCATTGCCGGACAGCGCGCCGAAGCTCATGCCGGCAATGGTGATCGGCGTCTTGAGCGTGATCGGCTTCTTAGCGAAACGTGAGCCGAGGACGACTGTCGTGTCGCACTTTTCCCGATAACCTTCGAGCGGATAGCGCGAGATCGAGGCGCCGAGAAACAGCAGATCGTCGAAATGCGGAACCTTGCGCTTGGTGCCGGCACCGCGAATGTCATAGATACCGGTCGCCGCGGCGCGGCGGATTTCGGCAAGCGTATAGTCGTCGAACGTCGCGGACTTGCGTGGCGGGGTATAAGGATTGTGATAGCTCATGGGTGTCCCTCGCTTCAGTACGCGTCGGCGTTGTCGATGTTGAAATTGTAGAGCTTGCGAGCCGAGCCGTAGCGCTTGAACTCTTCGGGCCTGACGTCCGTCACGCCTGCTTTGTCGAGCAACTCGGCAAGCTTTTCCAGATGCTCCGGCCGCATCTCTTTCTCGATGCAGTCGGAGCCGAGGCTCTTGACCTCGCCGCGGACAAAAAGCTTGGCTTCGTAGAGCGAATCCCCCAACGCATCGCCGGCGTCGCCGAGCACAACGAGATGGCCGGACTGGCCCATGAAGGCCGACATGTGGCCGATGCTGCCGTGAACGACGATGTCGATGCCCTTCATCGAAATGCCGCAGCGCGATGCTGCATTGCCCTTGATGACGAGCAGGCCGCCGCGGCCGGTGGCGCCGGCATACTGGCTGGCGTCGCCCTCGATGACGACGGTGCCGGACATCATGTTTTCGGCAACACCCGGACCGGCCGAACCGTGGACCGTGACCCTGCCGCCGTCATTCATGCCGGCGCAGTAATAACCGACCGATCCTTTGACGGCGACCGTGACGGGGCTGTCGATACCAACGGCAACGGAATGACTGCCGCGCGGGTTGATGACTTCGAATTCAGTGTCGTTGGCACCCTTGGAAAGGGCGTGCAGCGCGCTGTTCAGTTCGCGAAGAGGGGTGTTGGAAAGATCGAATGTCGGCATTGCATCCTCGTTGGTCCGGGAGACGGTTTGAGCCGCTCCTGCATTCAGGCGCCCCTCAGGCGGCCTTGTCGTGATCCCAGAAGTAAACGGTGGCCGGCTCCGGCTCCCAGACACGGGCGTTCTCGATGCCGGGAAGGTTGACCAGCGCGCGGTATTCCGAGCCGAAGGCGACATACTGGTCGGTCTCGGCCATGACGGCGGGCTTGCAGGCGATCGGGTCGCGCACCACCCCGAAGCCGGACTTGGTGCCGACGACGAAGGTGAAGAAGCCGTCGAGATCATCGAGCGCGCCGGTCAGTGCCTGGCCGAGATCCTTGCCCTTGGCCATTTCGGCCGTCAGATAGGCGGCGGCGACTTCGGAATCGTTCTGCGTCTCGAAGGTCATGCCTTCACGAACCAGTTCGCGGCGCAGGTTGTTGTGGTTGGACAGCGAGCCGTTGTGCACCAGGCACTGGTCGGCGCCGGTCGAGAACGGATGGGCGCCGAGCGTGGTGACCGCGGATTCCGTCGCCATGCGGGTATGGCCGATGCCATGGGTGCCGCTCATGGCGCGGACATCGAACCGCTTCACGACATCTTTCGGAAGACCGATTTCCTTGTAAATCTCGACGCTTTCGCCCGATCCCATCAGACGGACCGTCGGGCGGATCTCTTCGAGCGCCTTGCGCACGGTTCCAAGCTTGGAGGCATCAAGCTCGATGACCGCATGTGTGCTCTTGATCGACACCTCGGCTTTGATGCCGGCCTTCGCAAGGTCACCGGCGAGGCCTTCGAAGTCCACGCTGGGATTGGCGGACTGGATGGTAATTTTCGCTTTTCCCTCGGTGGAGCCGCCATAGATTGCGATGCCGGCTGAGTCCGGTCCGCGATCCGTCATGGTGATCAGCATATCCGAGAGCAGATTTCCCAGCTGAGGTTCAAGGCTCTTGTCCTTGAGGAACAATCCAACAATGCCGCACATAGCGTGTGCCTCCGTTCATGGTGAGAAAGGACTAGCAGGACTATTTGTCGACTTCAACTAGGAAGAATAAATTTTTCTTTTAAGGCAAGTCAGCTTCTGGAGTTCTGCTGTGGATAGCTGATGATCGAGAGGTATTTGCTCGGCAGTTCCACCAGTTGTTCCGGCCCATGCGGCGCATCGGCATCGAAGAACAGGCTGTCGCCCGGCTGCATCTGGAAAAGCTGATCGCCATGGCGGTAGATGACCTCGCCTTCGAGCATGTAGAGAAATTCCATGCCCTCGTGCTGGAAGGTTGGGAAGGTGTCGGAATCGGCCGTCAGGGTGATGAGATAGGGTTCGACGATGACGCCGCTGGTATTATTGTCGATATGGCCGAGCAGATTATATTGATGGCCGGCGCGCGTGCCGCGCCGTTCGAGCTCGATGCCCTGCCCCGCCTTGACGAAGACGGCATTGCGCGGTTCCTCAAAGCGGCGGAAAAAGGCGGTCATCGGCACGCCCAGCGCCCGCGACAGCGATTGCAGCGTCGTCAGCGACGGCGAGATGTTGCCGTTCTCGATCTTCGACAGCATGCCGAGCGAAATGCCGGTCGCGGCCGCCAGATCGGTGACCGTGATGCCGAGTTTCTTGCGGTAGGCGCGCACCTCATGGCCGATCGCCATTTCGAGGTTGTTTTCCTTCGGCTCGCGAACAGCGTGTGGATCCTGGGAAAAGGGAGCGCGTTCGCTCTGCGCCTGTTCCAGTTGCTTCGCCGCTTCAAGCTTGGATTTCATGCTGCCGCCTTCGCGTTGTTAAGAGGCAACCCTATCGCCCTAGTGAAATTTTCTCAACCGTGAAGAAAACCTATTCGCGCCGCGCCTCACGCGGCGCGATGCCGTAGACTGTGCGGAACATCCGGGAAAAGTGGCTAAGACTGGAAAAGCCGGTGGCGACAGCGATCTCCGAGACGGAAAGCGGGCTCTGCTTCAGCAGGCGATGGGCATGCTGCAGCCTGATCCTATGATACTGATCGAGGAAGCTGGTCTTAAGATGGGCGGAAAAGAGCCGGTCGAGATGGCGGACGGTGACGCCGGCGATGCGCGCCATGGCGGCGCGGTCGAGCGGCATCTCGATCGTCTCCTCCATCCGTTCGAGAACGCTGAGCAGACCGGGATGGTGGACGCCGTAGCGTTCGGCGAGCGAAGCGCGCTGGGGGGCGGCGGGCTCGTTGACCTCTGTGTGAAGATACCAGTCGCTGACGCGGCGGGCAAAATCCGGTCCCATGCGCTCGGCGATCAGCACATGCATCATGTCGAGCGGCGCGATACCGCCGCCGCAGGTGATCCGGTTGCCGTCGATCATGAAGCGCGCCTGGCGCGGCGACAGATCGGGAAAAGCCTCGAGAAGGGCGGCCGCATGTTCCCAGTGGATGGTAAAATCGCGGCCGGCCAGCAGTCCGGCCGCGGCCATCAGATAGGGCCCGCCCGAAATGCCGCCGATCCTCACACCTTCGCGCGATAACTGCCGCAGACAGGCAAGCACGCCGGGATAACGCCAGTCGCGCGGCAAGCCGCCGGCGCAGACGAAGGCCGTGCCGAGGCCGGAACCCCTGGCCGGAAGCGGTTCTGCGGGCACGCTGACGCCCGAGGAGGAGCGCGCCGGCTCCCCGTCCGGCGAAAAGATCGACAGGCGATAGATTTCGCGCCCGGCCAGAAGGTTTGCCGCCCGCAACGGCTCGGTCGCCGAGGCATAGGACATCAGCGCGAATCCGGGGATCAGGATGAAGCCGATCTCCTGGACATTTTTACTATCGGTGGAGGACATGTCTCTTTTCTAACCATTCATGTCCTTATTGCGCAAGTCGATCGTGCTCTTTCTGGCATCATGCAGCGGTTCTTATCGGATTGACCCATGCGCTATTCCGCTCTTTCGATCTTTCTCAACGGCCTTCGCGGCAACAAAAGCTGGGCGCCCGCGTGGCGCGATCCGGCGCCGAAGCCGCATTACGACGTCATCATCGTCGGCGGCGGCGGTCACGGCCTTGCCACCGCCTATTATCTTGCCAAGGAATTCGGCATCACCAATGTCGCCGTCCTTGAAAAGGGGTATCTCGGCTCCGGCAACGTCGGCAGGAACACGACGATCATTCGCTCGAACTACCTGCTGCCCGGCAACAATCCCTTCTACGAACTGTCGATGAAGCTGTGGGAAGGCTTGGAGCAGGACTTCAACTTCAACGCCATGGTCTCGCAGCGCGGCGTCCTCAACCTCTTCCATTCCGACGCGCAGCGGGATGCCTATACGCGCCGCGGCAACGCCATGCGGCTGCACGGCGTCGATGCCGAGCTTCTCGACCGACAGGCGGTGCGCAAAAAACTGCCCTTCCTCGATTTCGACAATGCCCGTTTCCCGCTGATGGGCGCTTTGTACCAACCGCGCGGCGGCACGGTACGCCACGATGCGGTCGCCTGGGGTTATGCGCGCGGCGCCGACAGCCGCGGCGTCGATATTATCACCCAGTGCGAGGTGACCGGCATCCGCAGCGAAAACGGTAAGGTTACCGGCGTCGAGACCAGCAGGGGCTTCATCGGCTGCGGCAAGTTGGCGCTGGCGGCGGCCGGCAATTCCACCGTCGTCGCCGACATGGCCGGCCTTCGCCTGCCGATCGAAAGCCATGTGCTGCAGGCCTTCGTCTCCGAAGGGCTGAAACCCTTCATAGACAATGTCGTCACCTTCGGCGCCGGCCATTTCTACGTCTCCCAGTCGGACAAGGGCGGGCTCGTCTTCGGCGGCGATATCGACGGTTATAATTCCTATGCCCAGCGCGGCAATCTGGCCTCGGTCGAGCATGTCGCCGAAGCCGGGCTGGCGATGATCCCTTCCCTGTCGCGGGTGCGTTACCTGCGCTCATGGGGCGGGGTGATGGACATGAGCATGGATGGCTCGCCGATCATCGACCGCACCCATATCGACAATCTCTATCTCAATGCCGGCTGGTGTTACGGCGGCTTCAAGGCGACGCCCGCCTCCGGCTTCTGCTACGCCCATCTGATCGCCCGCAACACGCCGCATCAGACGGCCCGCGCCTTCCGGCTCGACCGGTTCGCCCGCGGCTATCCGATCGACGAAAAGGGCGTCGGCGCCCAGCCCAATCTGCACTGAGGACATTTGACGATGGCAAGCCTGATTTCATGTCCCCATTGCGGCGCCCGGCCCAAGGAGGAATTCTCGATCCGCGGCGATGCCGGCCTTATCAGACCGGCGCCGGATGCCGGCGTGGAGGCCTGGTTCGACTATGTCTATCTGCGCGACAATCCGCGTGGCAGCCACAGCGAATACTGGCACCATTCCTCTGGATGCCGCCGCTGGCTGATCGTCGAACGTGATACCGTCACCCATGTGGTTCATGGCGTCAGGGATGCCGCGCTTTCGAAGCTTGGCGGGGACCTGGCATGACGAGCTTCCGTCTTTCCTCCGGCGGGCGCATCGACCGCGCCACGACACTCGGCTTCACTTTCGACGGCAAGGCGCTCGCAGGCCATCCGGGTGATACGCTCGCCTCGGCGCTGCTTGCCAACGGCATCCAACTCGTCGGCCGCAGTTTCAAATACCACCGCCCGCGCGGTATCCTGACGGCCGGGGCTGCCGAACCGAACGCGCTGGTCACGACAGGCAGCGGCGGCCGAACCGAGCCCAATACGCGCGCGACGATGATCGAGCTTCACCAGGGGCTGGCGGCCAAGAGCCAGAACCGCTGGCCCTCGCTCGGTTTCGATGTCGGCGCCGTCAACGGGCTGCTCTCGCCCTTCCTCAGCGCCGGCTTCTACTACAAGACCTTCATGTGGCCGGCGGCGCTGTGGGAAAAGCTCTACGAGCCGGTGATCCGCAAAGCGGCGGGCCTCGGCAGAGCCTCCTATGAGGCCGATCCCGATGCCTACGAGAAATGCTGGGCGCATTGCGATCTGCTGGTGATCGGCGCCGGTGCTGCCGGCCTTGCCGCGGCACTCACCGCCGGCCGCGCCGGCGCCCGCGTCATCCTCGCCGACGAAGGGCCCGAACTCGGCGGCAGCCTGCTTTCCGATAGCGGCACGATCGAGGGCAAGCCGGCAGACATGCTTCTCGGCGAGCTGCTGGCAGAGCTGGAAGGGCTTTCGAATGTGCGCCGCCTGCCGCGCATGACCGTGTTCGGCTGGTACGACGATAATGTTTTCGGCGCCGTCGAACGGGTGCAAAAGCATGTGGCGATGCCCGATCCGGACCGTCCGGTCGAACGCTTGTGGCGCATCGTCGCCCGGCAGGCGATCCTGGCGACAGGCGCCGAGGAGCGGCCCCTGGTCTTCGGCGGCAACGATATTCCCGGCGTGATGATGGCCGGCGCCATGCGCAGCTATCTCAACCGGCAGGCAGTGGCCCCAGGCAAAAGCACGGTAATCTTCACCACCGACAATTCTGGTTACCGCACCGCCGCCGACCTTGAAGCCGCCGGCCTTCAGGTCGCGGCGATCGTCGACAGCCGCGCCGATGCGGGCAAGGGCTGGCAGGGCCGCGCCGAGGTGCTGAAGGGCGCCCGGGTGATCGACGCGTTTGGTGGCCAGCGCCTCAACGGCGTCAGCGTCGAAACCGCAAACGGCACCCGCCGCATCGACGCCGATGCGCTTGCCATGTCGGGCGGCTGGAGCCCGATCATCCATCTTGCCTGCCATCGCGGCGGCAAGCCGCAATGGTCGGACGAGACCGCGGCGTTTCTGGCGCCGGCCGGACAGGACGGTCTTGCCGTTGCCGGCTCGGCTGCCGGTCTTGCCGAAACCGCGGCCTGCATCGGTGATGGCGCCGCAAAGGCAGCTGCCGCGTTGAAGGCGATTGGCTTCACAGCGGCGGAACCGGCCTTTGCCGTAGCTTCCGAGACGGTTGCCCCGGCAAAGCCGCTCTGGTCGGTCAAGGGTTCGAAGGGCAAGGCTTTCGTCGATTATCAGAACGACGTGCATCTCAAGGATCTCGGCCTTGCCGTGCGCGAAGGCTACGGCCATGTCGAGCTCGCCAAGCGTTATACGACGAGCGGCATGGCGACCGACCAGGGCAAGCTTTCCCACATCAACGCCATCGGCATCCTGGCCGAGGCGCGCGGCGTGTCGCCGGCCGAGGTGGGAACGACAACCTTCCGGCCCTTCTATACGCCGGTCTCCTTCGGTGCTTTGACCGGGACATCGCGCGGCAAACATTTCCAGCCGGGGCGCAAATCGCCGCTGCATGGCTGGGCTGAGAAGAACGGCGCGGTCTTCGTCGAAACCGGCCTCTGGTACCGTTCCTCCTGGTTCCCGCGCGCCGGCGAAACGACATGGCGCGACAGCGTCGATCGCGAAGTGCTGAACATCCGGAGGAATGCCGGCCTCTGCGACGTCTCGACCCTCGGCAAGATCGAAATCTTCGGCCGCGATGCCGCGGCCTTCCTCGACCGCATCTATTGCAACGGCTTCGCCAAGCTTGCCGTCGGCAAGGCGCGTTATGGCATCATGCTACGCGAGGACGGCTTCATCTATGACGACGGCACCACCAGCCGCTTCAGCGACGAGCATTTCTTCATGACGACGACGACGGCGCTTGCCGCCGGCGTGCTCACCCATCTCGAATTTTGCGCCCAGACGCTATGGCCGGAACTCGACGTCTGCTTCGCCTCGTCGACCGATCAATGGGCGCAGATGGCCGTTGCCGGGCCGAAGTCGCGCGCCATCCTTTCGGAGATCGTCGACGAGGATCTATCGGATGCGGCCTTCCCGTTCATGAGCGCCCGAAAGGTTTCGCTGTTCGGCGGCCGCCTCGAAGGCCGGCTCTTCCGCATCTCCTTCTCGGGCGAACTCGCCTACGAGCTTGCGGTGCCGGCCGGTTACGGCGAGGACGTTGCCGACGCGATCATGGCGGCGGGCGAGAAACACGGCATCTGCGCCTATGGCACCGAAGCGCTCGGCGTTCTGCGCATCGAGAAAGGCCATGTCACCCATGCCGAGATCAACGGCACGGTCACACCAGGCGATCTTGGCTTCGGCCGCATGGTGTCATCGACCAAGCCGGATTTCATCGGCAAGGCGATGCTCGCCCGCGAAGGCCTGCAGGACCCGGAACGGCCGCGCCTCGTCGGCGTCAAGCCGCTCAATCCGGCAAGCGGCTTTCGCACCGGCTCGCATATCCTTGTTGAGGCTGATGCAGCGACGCTCGAAAACGACCAGGGCTACGTCACATCAAGCGCATTCTCGCCGACGCTCGGCCATACGATCGGCCTGGCTCTGGTCAGGCGCGGGCCGGAGCGCATCGGTGAAAAGGTGACGGTCTGGAACGGCCTGCGCAACGAATATACCGATGCGGTGCTCTGCCATCCTGTCTTCGTCGATCCTGAAAACGAGAAGCTCCATGCTTGATCTTCCTCAGCACAGACCGGTTCTCGCCGGGGCAGCATATGCCGGTATCTCAGCGGCAGACATCCGGCTGGAAGCCTTGCCGGAAGGCCATCTGCTACACGTACTGGGCACGATCGAGCCGGCGGCACTTGCCGCCGAACTGGTCAAAGCCGGCTTTGCAAACAGTTCGATCCGCAAGGCCGGCTTCCGGCAATGGTTCGTCGCCGGCGACGAGCCGCTTACGCCCGCCGGTCTCGATACTCTTACGGCAGCGCTTGCCGGAAAAGCCTTCGTCATGGACCAAAGCCACGGACGTGTCCGCATCGGCGTTTCCGGCCGGTCTTCGCGGCTGCTTCTTGCAAAGGGCACCGCCGTCGATCTCGATCCTGCCATCTTCCCGGAAGGTCGTTCGGCGATGGCGATGGTCGGTCATCTCTCGGTGCAGATCGCCCGCACCGGCGATGACAGCTTCGAGCTGACGGTTCTGCGCAGCTTCGCCGAAAGTCTCTGGGACGAACTCACCCATATGGCGGCGAGTGCCGAAAAGGATGGCGGCGTATAAGGGCCGTCCTTCCCGCCAATACCGAGCGCATTGCATCTCTCTCCAGATGTCCGCGCAGCCCTGACCGCCGGCAGATTGACATGGCAATACCGGGTTCTTATGTTACATGTAACGCGGCAATGGAGTTCGTCATGGCAACGCCGGTCAACGAAAGAGTTCAAAAGCGCCGCGAGGCTTTGCGGGCCGCTGGACTGCGTCCCGTGCAAATATGGGTTCCGGATACCCGTCGCCCTGGTTTTGCCGACGAATGCCATCGTCAGTCCGTTCAGACAGCTCTTGCCGATGCAGGCGATCGCGATTTGCAGGATTTCCTCGATGCCGCTCTCGCCGACATGGACCATGATGGTGAAGCGTGAGGCGCGGTGACATCGTAACCGTTGCCATCACCGGCGATTTCGGCAAACCGCGTCCGGCGCTCATCATCCAGGCGGATCAGTTTGACGCAACCGGCACGGTTACCGTGCTGCCGATTTCCGGCACCCTCATCGACGCGCCGCTCATTCGGCCGACAATCGAGCCGACAGCGCTCAGCGGTTTGCGCAAAGCCTCGCAGGTGAAGGTGGACAAAAGCATGTCGGTGAAACGGGAACGAATTGGGCCGATAATCGGTCGCCTGGAAGACGATGCTCTCTTAGCAGTCACAAGATCGCTCGCCGTGTTTTTGGGTATCGCCTAACCGTAAATCCTAACTCGCTTTCCACCAGGCGGCGTCCGCCGATGGACTTCAAGCCGTTTCCCGCGCGGCGGCACCTATCCATTCGGGGCGTTCTGCGCCTTGCAGCTCTTCGATCGCATCGGCGGCAAAGCTCGGCACGACACCGGTCCACAGCAATGCGCCGTCGGGATTGGAATGGCCGTCGCCCTCGAGCTTGTAGATGCTCTCGACGATATATTGGCCGTCATTGTTCAGGCCCTTGATCTCGGAAATCTCGATCACCCGGCGTCTCCCGGTGCGCTTGAAACGGGCGATCTGCACGACGACGTCGACCGCCGAGGCGATCTGGGCGCGCAGCGGCCGGAGCGGCATGTCGATATCCGACATCAGCGCCAGCGTCTCCAGCCGGTGCAGGGAGTCGTAGGGCGTGTTCGCGTGAACCGTCGAAAGGCTGCCGCTATGGCCTGATGTCATCGCCTGGATCATATCCAGCGCCTCGCCGCCGCGGCACTCGCCGACGATGACGCGGTCGGGCCGCATGCGCAGCGATGAGCGGAACAGGTCGCGGATGCTGGCGCCGCCGCGGCCGAAACGGTCGGGCTTGGTGACTTCGAGATAGACGACGTGTTCCTTGCGGATCTGCAATTCGGACGTGTCTTCGATGACGATGATGCGCTCGTGGTCGGCAAAGGCCTCCGACAGCGCGTTCAGCATCGTCGTTTTGCCGGTGCCGGTGCCGCCGGAAATGATGACGTTCTTCTGCAGCCCGACGGCCGCCTGCAGCAGCGATAGCGACCCCTCGGTCAGGCTGCCCTGGGTGACGAGGTCGCGGATGCTGCGATGTTCTTTCAAAAAGCGGCGAATGGAGATGCAGAGCCCGGTGCGGGACGCGGGCGGCTGAATCATCTGCACGCGCGAGCCATCCGGCAAACGCGCTTCGACGCTCGGCTCCTCCGGCGTCAGTCGCTTGCCGGAGAATTGCGCGATGCTGCGCGCAGCCGATTCCAGGTCCTCGCGGCTGGCAAAACGCGTATCGGCGCGTTCGAGCTTGCCGCGCCTTTCGACGAAGATGTTGGATGTCCCATTGATCAGGATTTCGGAAACGCTCGGATCATCGAGCAGGAAGCGGATCGGGCCCAAGAGCTTGTCCAGTGCCCGGGTCAGGACCTGGAAGGTCGCCTGTTCGGCGGCGTCGTCGGAAACGGCCTTCATCAGAGCGGCATCCCCACAAGAACCGTGCTCATGCCGAACAATGTCGCCATCATCTGGACCGCGGTCGGAAAGAACATCATCAGTGGAATGAGGACCAATGCAAGTATCAAGATGCTGCTCATCGTTTCCATCGTTTTCTCTCCGGATCGACTAGCGGATCATACCCGCCATTGCAGGAAAGCTTAATCCAGATCGTCAAGCAACACCATGGCCGCGTCGCGCTGAGACAGCCCAGATGACCCCTGCAGGCGCCTTCTTCTATCACCTTGAAAGAATTGACCAATTATGGAGCAGTAGACAAGTCGCCACAAGATCGTCGCAGACTTCCCTTCTTGAGGTAAAACTGCAGCGTAATCAATCGGTTAGTTGCGAAATCCCGGCGTCAACTCCGTTTTCCCACGCCATGCCTCCAAGGCAATTGGAACCCTTCGTTTCGTTTGCTTGACGGAGGGCTGGCCTTGGGCGCACTCTTGGGTCTTAATGGTGTTGCTCAACAAGCGTTGGCCGCCGGGGAAGAAAAGCTGAAGCAGAACATATCATTGGAACGAGCAACGTGCTCGTTCGGATCGATACCGTATGCTTGGTAATCTTCTCTCAGGTCTTCGATCCGAAACAACCCTAGGAACGAGGAATACGCAGATGTTTGGAAAACTCAAGACACTCGCAATTGCACTTCACCAGGACGAGCGCGGCGACATGGCCCAGATCGTTCTCGCCGTCGCCCTGATCGTCATTCCGCTGATGCTGATCCTGCTCGCATTCGGCAAACAGATCGGCGAATGGTTCAACGAAAAGAACACGGCGCTCTCGGATGCCGAGAGAATTCCCGAGCCGGGTCAATAAGTGGGCCGGGATCATGGATACGACCTATGATCTGACCCTGATGCCTGCGGCGGCGGCTCTTGCCGTCGCCTGCGCCACGACCGCGGCGGTGCTCGATCACCGCCAGGGTCACATCCCGAACGCCGTGACCTATCCCTGCTTGCTTGCCGGCTTCATGCTGGCGGCAGTCAGCGGCGGTCTGGCCGGGATCGGCCTTGCCTTCGCCGGCCTCATTGCGGCCGGCATGATCTTCATCATCGCCTTCGCAGCCGGAAGCTGCGGCGGCGGCGATGTCAAGCTGATGGCGGCGCTCGGCGCCATTCTCGGCCTCTGGCCGGCCATCGACGTGACGCTTGCATCGCTGATGGTCGGCGGCGTGATCGCCGTCTTCTCGATGGCGCGGCGTGTTCAGTGGAGCGTGCTGGCCAGGACCGTCGGATTGTTCGCCCTGCTTCTGCCTGCCGGTTTCCGCGATGCCGCTTCGGTGCTGAAGCCACGCGAGACACATCATACCGTCCGCTTCGGCGTTGCTGCCGCTCTCGGACTTCTCTGGTGCCTTTTCATGCCTGATTTCACCCCTCTTTCACTCGTGAGGTAACGGCAATGCGCGCTGAACTCGAACGCCCCATCTTCGACGGTGCCTTCTGGAGTTCGATCCTGCACTCACGGACCTTCTGGATCCCTGAGGATCACGGCGCGCTCTTCGGGACCTTTGCGATTGCGATGATTTTGCTTGCCTCGATGCTGCTGCTGCCGCGGCTTTCCGCCCGCCGGCGCCGGATATCGGAGCTGCACGGCGATATCTCCGGCAGCACGACGATGATGGATTTCGTGCTCGTCACCCCGGTCTTCGTCTTCTTCATGTTCGTGGTGTTCCAATTCGCGATCCTGGCCAAAAACCACCTCTTCACCCATTATGCCGCTTATGCGGCGGCCCGCAGTGCCCGGGTCTATTTCTGCCCGGCCCTGCCGATCACCCTCCGGAGCTTCATCGACGCCAAGACCTGCGATGACGACGCTGCCCCGGGGAAGGCCGATCTTGCCGCCCGCCTGGCATTGATCCCGGCCGCCCCCTACGACCAGCTGAAATGTGTCGGCGCCTGTCAGCCGCCGGAAGAGGCGCTGAAAAGCCTTGCCGATGCCTCCGGCCTTTCGAAGAACTGGCGCGCAATGCGCAACCAGGCTCGCTACATGTTCGACCCGCAGAACGTCACGGTGACCGTCGACCGCGCGCCTATGGCGCTCTATGCCGCCATCAACCGCTCGCCGCATGTGCCGGTGACCGCCAGGGTCGAAGCGCGCTTCCTGCTGCTCGAATATGCCGGCTGGGTCTTTGCCCGCGGCCAGAGGAAAGACGGCCGCTACTACACGATCTCGACGGCGGAGGTGAACCTGCTATGACGCCGACCCTGATCAAACGCCTGCACCGCGACGAACGCGGCTTCCTGTCGCCGATCATCCTCTACATGACGATCGCGCTCGCCCTGATGATCGTATGGATCCTGAATACGGGACAGTTGATCTACGACAAGCAGCGCACCCAGGACACGGCAGACGCTGCCGCTATGGTCCATGCCGACTGGGAAGCGCGCTATCTCAACATCATGGCGATGAACAACGTCGCCTCCTCGCAGGCAACCGTGGTCATGGCGACCTCGGTCGCCTTCCAGCTCACCTCGGCGGAACTGGCGCTGCGCTCGGGCGTCATTCTGGCGAAACTCGCCGAATACTCTTTCACGGACGGCTTCGGACCGGCGTCGCTTCTGCCGCCGCTTCCGCCGATGCCCTATTGCCCCGGCTGGGAAAAGGTCCCGATCGTCGGCGGCATCATCTACGGCGCTTGCCTGGCTTTCCAGGGGTTCCGGGCGACGGAGGCCAGTCTTGCGATTGCATACACGGTAAAAGCACAGATCGATTATGATCCCTGGGGCCTGATCGTGAAGTCTAGCGACATCATCGACGCGATGAACGACCTCAACGACTACCTGGTCGAGAGCTTTCCGCAGCGGGTCGGCAATGAGGCCCTGCATCTAGTGCGCCTGAACAAGTCGGATCATGTCGTCTTCCATCCGCCGTGCGAATCCTGCGACCAGGCCGGAGAAGGTGCGGGCGGTAACCTGCCGGTCGATCGCGATGGCATCAATCCCGCCTCGGCCTATGCTGAAATGTGCCTTGCGATGAGCAGGGGTACGGAGGGACAGGACCCGTTTCTGATGCGTGGCGAGTATGCCAACCGCGGCTTCCCCAACGGCAAAGGCCCGCTGACCGCGGGCGGAGTCGACGGCAGCCATATTCGCGACTTTGTCAACCACAAGAGTGGCATCGACAATGCACTGGTGAACTTCTACATCTTTTACGAAGCCTTCGGCCCGGCCTACCTGAGCAAGGTGCCGTTCAAAGCGATTGTCGAACAATATGCCGGCGATCTGAGCTGGCTGGAAGAAGCAGCGCTCGATGTCAGCTTCTGGCTCGCAGACAAGGTCTTCGGTGTCGGGTTCGGCATCGTGAACCCCTTCCAGCTGCCGATCGACGTGCCGCCGCGCTATTCGGACTCACAGACAAAAGACGAGAACGATTTCACCCGCAAGTTCGACATGATCTGGAACCAGGTCTGCGGCCCGGCGGGTGGCGCGATCTCTGTGGCGGGTGTTGACCTGCCGGTCATCTCCTTCCCCAAGCCTTACTGGCTGAAGGGACGCATACCCTTCAACTTCACGCCGTTTGGCGGCGAACAACTCGACGACTACCAGACGCTGGCGATCGTTTCACGCGCGCCGCGCGCCCGGCTGCAGATCCGCATCTTCAAGGACAAGACGGCATCCGCCTATGCCTTGGCGCAGAGCTGGGTCCACAACTATACGGCCTTCGATCTCTACACCCAGGACTGGCTGGCATCGCTTGCGCCTGCCACGCTTGCCGACGATACCGGCGAGGTTTCGAACACCATCAAGCAGAGCCCGGCCGCCGATAGTTTCACCGGCCTGACCCGCGTCTTCGACAAGGGAGGAGCCAATGCCTGGGCTGCCGTCAACACACACTGAACATGCCGGCGGCGCGCCGGCCGGCGGCCTGCTGATGCGGCTGCATCGCGACAGGCGCGGCCTGGCCTCGATCGAATTCGTGCTCGCAGCACCGGTCATCCTGCTGATCGTGATCTTCATGATCCACGCAAACCGGATTTCCACCAAGAAGGTGGGAACCATGCTTGCCATGCGCAACGCCGCTTTCGCCGAGGCGAATGGGCTGGACTGCACGTCGGATTTCTCCAACGTCTTTCCAATCCCGTCCCTGCCGGCGCTGCCCGGAAGTGACGCCATGAGCTGCTCGCGCACGCCCTCGCATGAAGGCGACGGCGACCCTCAGCGCACCTTTGTCTGGGACGACGTCCAGAACACGCTGAAGAGCGACGGTCGCGATTTCGGCGATATGGTCGGCGACCTCGCCAATGAGAAGCCGCAGCTGGTCACCGCGACGGCCGACCGGGTCTACAAGTTCAGGGATTCCGACGACCTCGATACGATCAGGAGCATCCGCTGGAAGGATGCGTTCACGGTGGACGACGCAACGCTGTTTGCCTCGCACAACAACAATACGACGCGCCGAGGCTATGACCCGACACTGCGCCGGGAAATCCGCGATGTGGCCGACGATTCCGGCGATCTCTTCGACGGCGTCTTTCCGGGAGCGAAATAGGATGAGACAGGGAGCGCGCATCTCCATCCGTTTCGCCGGTCATCTCACTGGTTTGGCGCTCGTCATCGGGCTCGCTGCCATGGTCGTGGCCAAACCAGGCCATGCGGAGGTCTACAAGGATTTCCGGGCGACGCTGAATTCGATGCTGGCCGGCATTCTCGGCGCACCGGAACGTTCGCCGCGCGATCTCGTCATCAACGGCCAGCCGCTCGAATTCACGCCCTATCAGAGCGATCGCAGCATTTCCGATATCACCGACGAATGGCTGCGGGTGCTGGCCGTCAATACCCGGCCTGCCCTGCCGAAAAGCAACGACAGCCAAGAACTGACCGCGGTCATTGCCGCCAACATGCTGATCGTCCCGAAGACCAGCCGCATCCGAGACGATCTCGCCGTGGTGGTTCGGTTCTTCGACGGCGACGGCGAGGCAGCCCTCGATTATCTCAGACGGCAGGACCCGGCAAATCCCTCGGCGAGAGCACCGATCCCCGGCGTCTCGATCATGATCCGCCGGCCCGCCGATGCGCCGGTGACAGAGGTGCTGATGAGCCGCTTCGAGGACGTCGCTTCGTCCCTGCCGGCCTTCGCGGCTTCGGCCGATGTCAGCAAGCTGCCGCCGTCGCTGCGTCCGCCGGCCGGCGTCGAGGTGCTGAGCGATATCGGCGACCGCGACAAGGGCCACACGTCGCGCACGGTCGTGTCGAAAGGCCGGCTATCGGCCGTACGCTGGGCCGATGCGCGCGCCGAGCTGCTGGCCCGTGACGGCTTCACCATCGAGGCGCCGCCGGCTGAGCGCGGCGGGGTCACCGCCCTTTATGGCCGGCGCGGCAGCGTCGAGGCCAATGTTCTCTACACCAGCAGCAAGACCGACGGCCGGACCGTCGAGGTCATTCAAATCAGGCAACCCTTCCTCGAAGGAACAACACCATGAACTGGAAGCTCATCGCGGCTGTCATCGTCGGGCTCATCACCGGCGTTCTGCTCTACTTCTGGACCGAGAGCGTCAAGAACGAGCAGGTAGCCTATGCCTTCATGCGGCTCCAGCCCGACAGGAAGGTGACGCGAGGTCAAGCGATCACGCCCGACATGCTCGCCGAACCGGTCATGCTGCCGGAAAGCTTCGGGGCGCTCGCCAAGCTCGCGGTTCCCGCGGCCAGCGCTTACCAGGAATGGCTGAAGGACAGGACGGCCGCCGCCGACATTCCCGCCGGCTCGGTGCTGCTGTTCCAGTATTTCGACGATAATGACGGCGGACGCCTGACGACGATGATCGCGCCCGGCAAGCGGGCGCTCACCCTTCCCGTCAATGCGGCCGCAGCCGTCGGCCACTTCGTCGAGCCGGGCAGCTATGTCGATATCCTCGGCACGGTCGATGAACCGGTCGAACCCGTCGCACCTGCCGCTGCAGCCCAGCCGGGAACCCCCGGCCAGGCGCCTGCCGCGCCCGGACAAGCCCCGACTGTGGCCGGACAGCCGCAGGCTCCGGCCCAGCCGCAGTCGCCGGCCGAGCAGATGCTGAAGAACTATCTCAACCAATATCCAGGGGCCGACGAGAATGACGTCAACGCCTACCGCAAACAGGCGCAAGACTATAAACTCGGCATGAGCTCGCGCACCCGCGTCGTCACCCGCACCTTCCTGCAGAATGTCAAAGTGCTGGCCGTCGGCGCGGCGACGACGGCGGAAGGTGCCATTACCAAGGCCAACAGCACGTACAATAACGTGACCGTCGAAGTGACACCGTCGGAAGCCGAAATGCTGATTTTTGCCATGGGCCAGTCGAACGGCAGTCTGAACCTCGTGCTGCGCAATCCCGCCGACAATACCGTCGAGGAACTGCCGAGCATCAACTGGACGCGTATGTGACCGTCGCGGAGGAGTGAGCCATGCTGTTGAAGATTTCCTATGAGGATGGCAGCGGCCGGGAGGTGATCCCGCTTTCTTCGAATGAGACCTATTTCGTCGGCGAAAGCAGCACGCTGACGCTGCCGGCCGGCGCCGGGGTCGTGCGGCTGCGCGGCAGCCACGTCTCTTCGCCGCAATTCGTGCTGCGCAAGTCCGGTCAGGGCTGGTCGGTGCAGCATCACGGCCGCAATCCGACGCGTGTCGACGACCAGCCGCTTCGGGCCGGCACGCCGGTTGCGATCTCGGCCGGCATGTCGATCTGGGTGCCGAACGTCACGATCGAACTCGTCGAGCCGACCGCGGCCGCCGAAGTCGTGACGCAGTTTCCGGACCAGGAGCGGGTGCTGGCGCTGCAGATGGAAGTCCATGAGCGATTGCTAAAAGACACGCAATATGACCGGCTGGTGAAATCCTCCGATTTCGGCCGCGAGGACACGCGAAACCGCATCCGCGAACGGCTCGACATGTTCATCAAGGAGGCGCTCGACAGTGCGCCGCAGGATCTGGTCATCCTCGTCATCAAGAACGCCGTCTATCGGTGGCTGGCAAAACGCATTGCCCGCACCGGGCGGCGCGATGCTTCGTCGAATGCCGCAAGCCTATCGCGCGAGGAGCAGGACAATCGCCGGCTGTTCGACGTCGGCAAGGCGCTGATCTCGGCGCTGCAGCTGAAGCTGAATTTCGAATCCACCCGCGCCGACTTCGCCCAGCTCGACACGCGGTTCAGCGCCGCCTTCCAGTCCCGCCAGGCCCTCTTCAACGCCGGCGACCGCTACGAGATCGCCCATATGCATCTGCGCTCCAATATCGAGGAGCTGATGTACCGCTGGGGGACGATCTCGGAGCTGATGGATCTCGACGTCATCTCGGAAATCATGGTGACGCGTTATGACGAGATCTATGTCGAAAAATTCGGCCTGCTGGAACGGTATCCCTTCGCCTTTGCCAATGAGCGGCAGTTGATGAAGGTGATCGAGCGCATCGCCGTCGATTCCAACCGCTCGATCAACGAGAGCGAGGCGATGGCCGACTTCCGCATGCCGGATGGATCGCGCGTCAACGCCGTGATCCCGCCGCTGGCGGTCAAGGGCGCCTGCCTGACCATCCGCAAGTTCGGCGGCAAGTCGCGTCTCGATATCAGCAAGCTGGTTACCGCCGGCGCGCTCAGCGAGCCGATGCGCGCCTTTCTTGAGGCGGCCGTCCGCTCGCGCAAGAACATCGTCGTCTCCGGCGGCACCGGCTCCGGCAAGACGACGCTGTTGAACAGCCTGTCGCAGTTCATCCCGATCGGCGAACGCGTCGTTGCCGTCGAGGACACGTCGGAACTGCAGCTCGACGGCATCCATGTGGTCTATCTGCAATCGCGGCCGAAGACGGCGGAATCCGAAACCAGCGTTACCATCCGCGACCTGGTGCGCAACGCGCTGCGCATGCGCCCCGACCGCATCATCGTCGGCGAGTGCCGGGGTGCCGAGGCGATCGACATGCTGCAGGCGATGAACACCGGCCATGCCGGCTCGATGACGACGGCGCATGCCAATACGCCGCAGGACATGATGACCCGGCTTGAGGTGATGGTGCTGCAGGGTCAGAGCTCGCTGCCGGTCATGGCGATCCGCCAGCAGATCGTCGCCGCCGTCGAACTCGTCGTCCAGCTCAACCGTCTGGCGAATGGCCGGCGTGCGGTGACCGAGATTTCCGAGGTGATCGGCATCGATCCGGATACCGGTCTGGTCATCGTCGAGCCGATCTTCCATCTGGTCGGCCGCGCCGGCGGCCAGGCGGTGCATGCCTTTACAGGCTACCTGCCGAGCTTCGTCGCCGAACTCGTCGAGTTCGGGGAAGACGGCGAAATCGAAAAACTCGATATGTTCGTTTAGAGCGGTTCAGGTTTTGCGGAAGCGCAGAACCGCTCTAAGCTTTTGTTTTTACGCAATTCCCGGCAAAAGGGCTTTGCGGTTTGCCTGGGAAAACCGCTTCGCACTTTTCCTGGAATTGCTCTGAGGGGGAAGCAATGTATATCAGCATTCTGCAGATTTTTACGGTCGCCCTTGGCGCGGTGACGGCGGGGCTGCTCGTCTGGGGCGCGCCGGTGCACTGGCCGGCGCCGCTGCTGCGCGCCACCGAACGTGATATTGCGCTGGCCAGCGAGGCAGCACAGGTCTTTGGGCGTGATGCCGTTCCGCCGTATACGATGATCCTTGCCTACGCCATCACGGCGATCGTCGTCTTCATCGTCGTCTCGCTGATCTTCGGGCCGATCTTCGGCATCGTCGTTGCCATCCCGGTCGCCTTGTTCCTGCCTAAGGCGGTGATCCGCCACTTCCTGCACCGGCGCTGGCTGCAGATCGAATCGCAGCTTCCCTATGCCGTCGACCAGATCGTCTCGGCGGTGCGCACCGGCAAGCCGCTCGCCGTGGCCGTCAATGCGGTGGCCGATACCGGCCAGATGCCGGCCTCGCGCGAATTCGAGCGCATCGCCCGCGAACAGAAGCTCGGCATCGGCCTGGTCGAGGCGCTCGACCGCCACGCCCGCACCGTGCCGAGCCTGCACTTCAAGATGGTCGATGCGGCCCTCGGTCTGTTTGCCCGCCAAGGCGGCGATATTTCCGAGCCGCTGACCGAAATGTCGAAATCCTTCAAGGAAATCTGGAAGCTCGATCAGAAGATCACCACCTCGTCGTCGCAGGCGCGCATGAATTTCCGCGTCGTCAACGGCGGCGCGCTGTTCATGATCCTGATGATCTTCTTCGGGCAGCCTGAATTGATCGACAAGGTGTTCGGCAACGCCATCGGCATCGTCATCGCGATCGTCGGCGCCATTCTCTATGCCACCGGCTTCTTCTGGATGCGCTCGATGATGAAGGTGTCGGTCTGATGTCTCAAATTCCTCTCGCCCCGATTGCGGTGGTTTTTGCCGGCATTACCGCGGCCCTCTTCGTCTGGTGGATCGGCGATCTGCTCGGCAGCATCCAGGTGGTGCGCCGATCCCGCGGCGGCGATGGCCCGCCGCCGAATATCGTCGACAGCATCGGCATGCGCACGCCGGTCGAATTCGTGCTGCTGCACTTCGAGCCGCTGCTGGAAGATTACGGCGTCCAGCTCGAGCAGAAGCTGATCTATGGCGGCCGGCCGTTCGGCGGCGTCACCGGGCGGGAATATATCGCGCTTCTCGTTGTCCTCAGCCTCTTCGGCTTCGTCCTGCTCGGCGTGCTGTTCGGCATTGCCAGCGGCAGCATCATCGGCGGCCTGGTCGCCGGTCTGATCCTCGGGCTGATCCCCGCCATCTATTTCTGGGTGGTCGCCGACGACAAGATGCAGGATCGCAAGGAACGCATTTCGCGCGAATTTCCCTATTTCCTCGATCTCGTCGTCATGACGCAGCAGGCGCAGGCGACCCTGCCGGAAAGCCTGCGGCTTTATGCCGAGGCGGCACCCGGCACGGTGATGAGCGAAGAGATCGATCAGACGCTGAAGGACGTGGCGCTCGGCACCGGCATGGTCGAGGCGCTGCAGCGCCTGGAGCGGCGCATGACTGCCGAGGAGGTCATCCGCGTCATCCGTGCGGTGATCCAGGGCGAGGTCGAGGGCAGCAACCGCGTCGAGCTTCTGCGCGAACATGCGCGCGACCTGCGCTTCCGCCGCTGGGAAAAGGCCGACAGGGCCAGTGAAAAGCTGAAAGCCAAGATCGTCATGCCGGCGATGATGATCGTCGTGTCGATCCTGCTTCTGGTGCTGGCGCCGGCAATTGTCGAGATGATGTCGAGTGGGATGTTCTGATCATGGCCTTTTCCTTCTTTCGCGGAAACAAACCCAGCCTTCTGCAGACCGGACCCGGCGGCCAGAGCCGCAGCCATGTGCTCGACCGGCCTGAGATGTCGATCGGCCGGGCTTCGAATGCCGATATCGTCGTCGACGATCCGTTTCTGGCGCCGATCCATGCGCGCATCGAAAAACAGAACGACGGCGGCTTCATCATTCGCCGCATGGGGCTGAACCCGATTATGCTGCGCGGCGAAGCCCTCTTGCAGACTGCCTCGCTGAAGACAGGCGACAGCTTCCGCCTCGGCAAGGATGTCGAATTCCAGTTTCTGGAGAAGGCGCCGGCCAAGGAGGCGCCGAAGAAGGAGGCATCCAAGACTGGTGACGACAAGCCGAAGAAGCCGCTGCTCAAGCAGCCGGCTTTCCTCGCCGGCATGGGTGTCGTCTATCTCGCCATCGTCGGCATCATCGGCTACGTGATCCTGTCCGATAGCGGCAGCACCGAGGGCGGACCGACCGCCGAGCGTATCAACGCCGAGGCCGCCCGCATCCCGACCTGCATCAAGAACGCCCGGCGCATGCGCCAGGTCTCCGAACCAAGCTTCAACGGCGCCGTCGGCGGCCGTGTCGGCCGCGATGGCGATGCAACCTATGCTGCCCTTTCGCTGGCGGCCGAACCGTCGGACGACGCGGCGCTGGCAAAGGCCGCCGAGCCGATCGTCGAGGCCTACAAACGCACCGCAATTGCCGCCCTTGCCTCGGAAACCCGCGGCAACAAAACGCTGGCGCTGAGCCTCTACCAGCAGACCTATGATCTCGTGCCCGACATTAACTGCTCGGCGGCGCGTTTTGCGCTGCAGCGGCGAGCGGCCGTGAAGCCGCCTGCCAAGCGTTGATCGCAGGTCCGGAATTGCGTGAAAACAAAGAGATAGAACGCGAAACCGCTACGCATTTTTGCTGGAATTGCTCTTTGTTCGGGACGTTGGACGTAAGAGAGTTCAGGCTGACGCGACGAGGTCGGAAGCGAAGGCGCGATAGCTATGGAGCGGGCGTCCCAGCAGTTGAGTGAGACGCTCGACATCGCCCGCTTCCGGCACCATGCCGTCGCTGACATAGCGTTCGGCCATCAGCCTCATCTCGTAGGCCATCCATTTCGGCATGAAGGTGGCGAGATTCTGCTCGAACGCCGTGGGGTCGTCGCCGCCATAGATGACCGGGCGACCCAGGACCTCCGACCAGATGGCGGCGAGGTCCGAGCCGGTCAGCGTATTCGGGCCAACCAGGTTGATGGTCTCGACCGGCAGCTTGCCGGGTGCTCGATCCCGCCGGATCAGCTCGATCGCCGCGACCTCGGCGATGTCTCGGGTGTCGACCATGGCCACCCCCTTGCTGCCAATCGGCATCGGATAGACGCCATGATTGAAGATGACGTCTTTGATCATGAGCTCATTGTCGATGAAGTAGGCCGGACGCAAGATAGTGGCGCTAAAACCCATCGCTTCGATCATCCGTTCGGCACCCGACTTCACCGCGAAGTGGGGCACGTTCACGAACCGCTCGCTATGGATGACGGACAGGTAGACGACACGCTCGACGCCTGACTCGCGCGCAATGTTGAGAGCGATGAGCGCTTGCGTAAATTCGTCGCCCGCCACCGCGTTCAGAAGGAAGAGCGTTCTGATGCCGTCGAAGGCGGCGCGCAATGCGTCGATGTCGAGCATGTCGCCCTGCACGACCTCCACGTCGGCCGGGAGGTTGGCCTTTGAGGGATCGCGGACGAGAACGCGAACCGAGGCTTTGCGCTTGAGAAGTTGGCTGACAACCTGGCGGCCCACGCGGCCGGTTGCGCCTGTAACAAGGATAGTCATGTGATTTCTCCGGGGTAGTCATTGTTGACAACCCGGATATGGATGGCTCACAGATGATCCAATAGACGCTGAATCTGGACGCCGCGTCTCATGGATGGAACAGATGGATTTGCTTGCCCTCGCCGATTTCGTCACCGTCGCCCGCCACGGCGGCTTCGGCCGCGCCGCACGCGCTGCCGGCCGTCCCAAAGCCACGCTCTCGCGCCGGGTAGCGGAACTCGAAGCCAGCCTCGGGCTCCGGCTATTCGAGCGCGGTGCGCGTATGCTCAAGCTGACGGAGGAGGGGCGAGCGCTTCATGAGAGGGCTGGCGCGCTGCTGACGGAACTCGACGAAACGGCCGCAGCCATCGCATTCGGCGGCAACAGCCCGCGGGGCAGGTTGCGGATCAGTGCACCATTGCTGTTTTCCCAGACGGCGATGGGCAAACTGGCCGCGGGATTCGCCCTTAGATATCCGGAGGTCCGCCTGGAGATCACGACAGAGGACCGAGCCGTCGACATGGTGGAGGAAGGATACGACGTGGTGATCCGTGTCAATCCAGACCCGGATGAGAGCCTTGTCGGACGGGTTTTCCTGCGTGATGGACTGGTGATTGTAGCAAGCCCGAGCGTTCCGCACCCGGCGAAGGGGGCAGTGGTGCCCGTGGTCGTCCGCGGCTCGCTGGATCAAGGCGGGTCCTGGACGATGATGACGCCGACCGGGCAATCCAAGATTGTCGTTGATCCAGTTCTTTGCCTATCTTCGCTGACCATGGTCCGAGATGCCGTCCGGATGGGCATCGGCGCGGCGCGTCTTCCTGTATCCCTGGTCAGCCGTGATCTTGCTGCCGGCACACTGGTCCGTTGGGGAGATGTCGATGGGCCTGAAACGCGGCTCTGGGCTCTCTATCCATCGCGACGGCTACTCAGCGCGCGTGTGTCCGCCTTCCTCGACTATTTGAAAGTGGCCTTTCCCATGGGTACGGCGGAAGAGCTGGCAGCCTATGTCGAGGGATAGGTTCTGATCTCTCGAAGCGACCGAGTGCATGAAAAGGTTAGCTCTCTCTTGTGTGTGAGCAACATCATGACCATCGACCGCCCGAACGAGACATCGCACCCTTCGCGTCTCGTTGAAGGGGATGACGAGCCGATAGACGACGCGCTTTCGCAACGCCTCGGTCAGGATTGTCGTCATCCCCGCTCGGATCAGCCTGCAGCGTTCGGCACCGGCGTGTTGAGCAGTTGCTGTTCCCACAGGAATGCGATCCCGCTACCGCCGGCATGCTGGGTAATCACCTCGGTCAAGGCGGCGGCCTGGTCGGTCCGGGCCCAGTCGCGCTGCCATTCGGACGCCAGTGCCATCCACGTCATCATGTTTGCGCCAGCCGCGATCATGCGCTGGATGGCGACCTCATGGGCTTCGACCGATACAGCGCCGGACGCGTCGGTGATGACAGTCACATCCCAGCCTTCGCCGAGGGCCTGGATCGTCGGCATCGCGACGCAGACCTCGGTCCACAGACCGGCAATGATCAGCTGCTTGCGGCCGGTCGCCTTGACCGCGTCCACCACTTTGCGATCCTCCCAGGTATTGATGAACGTCCGGTCGATCACCTCCTGACCAGGAAACACATCCGTGATCTGGGGGAAGAGGAGACCGCCTCGCGCGGCGATCACCGTGGTCAGGATTGTCGGAACACCGAAGGCCTTGGCGGCCTTCGCCAGCCCCGTCGTATTGTTGATCACCATCTGCGGCTCGTGGCTGTTCACATTCGCGAGCTGGTAAGGCTGGTGATCGATCAGAACGAGGACCGAATCCTCGGGACGAAGAAGCGAAGCAAGGCCATTGCGAAAAGTCATGAATACATCCTCTGCTGCCGTTGTGTGGGAGGTTGGTATGCCGGGTGACACGCGCCAGCAGCGGCGCTGCCTCCGAAACGGACACTGTCATTCCCATTTGCGATACGGTAGTGCTCTCTCGTGCCAAGCTGTGTTGCGAAATGGGGAACGCCGAAGTGGATATTGAAGAGCTCAGGACATTCGTGGAAGTTGCGGATGCGGGTGGCGTTACATCAGCCGCGCGCCGGCTCGGCATCTCCAAGTCAATCGTCAGCCGGCGGCTCGTCCGGCTTGAAGCGGATCTCGGCGTCCAGCTTCTTGCACGAACCACCCGCGGCGCGGCGCTCACCGAGGCCGGGATCACGTTTCGGGACTACGCGGCCAGGGTCTGCGCCGAGATCGACGCGGCCAGGGAGACGATCCTGCCCGCCGGTGACCTTTGCGGCCGCCTGAGAGTTGCACTGCCGCTTTCCTTCGGCCCGACCCACTTCGCGCCCGTGCTCGCGGACATGGCGCGACGCCACCCCCAGCTTCACATCGACACCTCCTACAGCGATCGCTTCGTCGATCTCATTGCAGAGGGTTTCGATTGTGCGATCCGGGTTGGTTTCCTTCCGGACTCCAACCTGATCGCAAAGCGCGTCGGACCGATTTATGGCAAGCTCGTCGCGAGCCCGGACTATATCAAAGGCAATGGTTCACCTGCGAGGCCGGAGGACCTCGCCGCCCATCAGGCCCTCATGCAGGGAACGGAAACCTGGCAATTCATGGATGGCGACAGGATCGTCACGGTTCATCCGCGGGGGCGATTCAAGGCGGACAACGCCACGGCACTTGCCGCCGCCGCATTGGCAGGGCTCGGCATCGCCTGGATCCCCGACGGCATCACCCATCAATACGTGGCCTCCGGCGCGCTGGTTCCGGTCATGACACGCTATCCTCCGCCTCCGGCAGGCATCTACGTCATCCGCCCGCCGGGCCAGCATCCCGCCCGCAAGGTACGGGTCCTCTCCGAAATGCTGATCGAGTGTTTCGAACAGGCCCCGCAGCCAGCGGGCTTCGATCGCTAACCCCCGAAGGGCGCGGAGGCCGGGCACGGTCTCATCCGATGTCAGGGCTTGGCGAGGTTCGCCAGCGCCTCGGGCGAGTATGCGCGCAGCGATCCCTCAATGACCGCTTGTGTGACGGGTTTCGGATGCTGCCGGCCCGAAGCAGACCTGACGCGTGCCAAAGGGACGCTCCTCAGAATGCGTGGAATTTCTGGCATCCGCCCGCCGACCCTGCCATAAATTGATTTCATCGAGGGAGGCACCATGATGCAGAAGAAAGCGCCGGACTTCAGCCTTGAGGGCAAGGTGACTTTGGTGACGGGAGCGAGCCGTGGCATCGGTCGAGCTTGCGCGCTTGCCTGTGCCGCAGCAGGCTCCGATATTGTTTTGGGGGTCCGCGATGTCGCAGCGTCGGCAGGCCTGGTGGCCGAACTCGAGGGGACGGGACGAAAAGTCATCACTGTTGAACTGGACATTCCCAACAAGGCCCATATCGCACAAGCCGTCGATGCAGCGCTTGCTACATTCGGTCGGGTCGACGTGCTCATCAACAATGTCGGCGTGGCTCCCGGCAATCTCGCGGAACTCGTCGAGGAGAAGGACCTTGACGAGATCCTCGATGTCAACATTAAGGGCACCTTTCTGATGACGCAGGCAGTGGGGCGTCACATGATCAAGCGCAATGGGGGCCGGATCATCAACATCAGCTCACAGGCCGGCACCGTGGCGCTGCGCGGCGAGGCAATCTATTGCATGAGCAAGGCGGCAATCAATCACCTCACGCGCTGCCTTGCAGCCGAATGGGCAGCCTATAATGTCACCGTGAACACCGTATCGCCGACGTTCATCCACACGGATGGTACAGCACCTTTTCTATCCGATGCCGACAATCGCAAAGCGACGCTCGGTCACATTCCACTCGGCCGGATCGGTGAAACCGATGATGTGGTGGGTGCCGTCGTCTTCCTGGCATCGCCGGCTTCGAGCCTGATCACCGGTGCCAACCTGCTGGTGGACGGTGGATGGTCCGTCGCATGAGGCCGAGGCTGCTGCACGCCTCGGACAATCTGACATAGAGGTGGTTCATCGCGTCCCGCTGGCCATGCTGACTAGGCTCCGGCTGGTACAAGAATCATCGATCGAACTTTTTCGAGTGGATGAAAAGCCGTTCGTCCACCCCATGAGATGAAGACGCCAGTCCTACCCTGAAAAGCCAGGGCGTTTGTGTAATAGCAGTCGTTGGTCAGGATGTCGTAGCGGGCCGTCGCGTAGCGAAATGCGAAGAATGTGCTGCCATAACCCACACCGATCGACATGATGATGCCGAGCGGCAAGGCGAGCAGCGGTAACCTGCGCTGCCGGACATCCGCCAGCCAGAGGCCCGCTGCCGCGAGAATACCTGGGATGACCGACATGGCGATGAAGACGAGGTCAGGTGAAGCGGGTGCTCCGAAGTCGTCGTCTACGTAAAGCGCCCGGCCAAACTCCATCACCACAGGCATGAAGCGCGCAAAGGCGATTGAGAGGATCAGAACACAGATAATGCGAACACGCACGGGTCCGCTCCCAAGCTAAACCGACCTTCGACAATTGCGGCAATCATACGATCAACTGGCTCCGCTGCCATGGGCTTGCACGCCTGAGTTAATTTCGAAGTTAATAATCCATCTATCGGGTTGTGGGGCTGTTAGGCGATATCCCGAAACTTAGCGACATCTCGCGCCGGCCAGCGCCGGTTGGAAGAAGGCGGATCGCCGAACTCTATCGCATGCCTAAACTCCTTCAGCGATAAGTTGTCTTTTAAGGAGTGTGCCTTACTGTCCTCGTATCGGAGGAGTGGATCATGACGATGATAGTTTCGGCTCTTATCGGGGTGGCATTAGGCATCGCCTTATTGGCAGCGGTTTTTCTCTTTGCTTTTCGTCGCAAGGTCACCAACAAGTCGACCACGAAATCGGCCGATAACTACGACGTGTTTGATAAGGACCCGAGCTTCTACAGCTCCTATGACGTATCCGATAAATAAACCGGGCGACTCCACGTGGCCTATTTTCGCGCCATTCTACTTCAAGAACAATTCAAGCAAAGTGGGACTGGAACACCGGTTACTGTAGACTGCGAGCGCGAGCTTATACGCGTCCGCTAAGTAGCGACCGTTGGCGTCCCGAGTGTCGCTAGCCAAACCGTTCCACCAGGAAATCGATCACCGTCCGCAACATCGCTGTCGGCCGGCGGTTCGGCGGATAGACGAGGGACATCGGAACGGGCTTGTAGGACCATTCCGGCAGCACCTGCTCAAGCCGTCCTTCGACGATATCAGCGGCGAGCAGCAGTTCCGGCTGAAGCACAATTCCCGCGCCGCTGAGCGCTGCCATGCGAAGTGCTGCCCCCTGGTTGGTGGAGAATTTTCCGGAAATCAACACGTCACGCATTTCGCCTCCCGGCCCGACCAGGTGCCAGCGATCCTGCATGCGCCAATAGGAGTGGCCGAGGCAGAGATGGTTCGTCAGAGCCTCAGGCGAGGCCGGCCGGCCATGGCGGGCGAGATAATCCGGCGCGGCAGCGAGAATCCGCCGGTAGGGCGTGAGCGGGCGGGCGACCAGGCTGTCGTCGGATAACGGTCCGATGTGGATGCCGAGCTCGAACCCCTCGCCGACGAGGTCATGGACATTGTTGTCGAGCGACAGCTCGATGCTGACGTCGGGATAGGCGTTCTGGTAATCGATCAGCGCCGGCACCAGGATCTGCGTCCCGAAGCTGACCGGTGCCACCAACCGAAGCCGGCCGCGCGGCGCCGATTGCAGCTCGCTCGCCGAAGCCTCGGCCAGCGCCACTTCGGAAAGCGCGCGTTTGCAGCGCTCGTAATAGAGCTGGCCAACCTCTGTGAGCTGATGGCGTCGGGTGGTGCGATGGATCAGCTTCGCCCCGAGCCGGGTCTCGATGGTCTTGATGTGCTTGGCGACCATGGCAGGCGACACTTGCGCGATCTCCGCGGCGGCCGCGAAACTGCCGTTGTCGATGACCCTGACAAACATCGCCATGCCGGCCAGCTTGTCCATGATTGCCTACCTGTTGGTTTCGAATGACGATACCGGCAGCTTATTTATCAACCTCAGCATTTGCAAGATAGTGGTCACGCCCGAGCCAAGGCGACTGATATAACCAACATGACCAAGGAGAAAACATGCCTATTCTTCATCTGCAGATGCATCCCGGCCGCACTGACGATCAGAAACGCGCCTTCGCCCGGGAAGCGACGAAGGCCGCCGTCGAGACGCTGGCATGCCCGCCGGAATCGGTGGAAATCCTCATAACGGAGATCGCCAAGGATTCCTGGGCGGTAGGCGGCAAGCTGAAATCCGAGGCCTGAGAGACGTCCCGCAGCATCGAAGGCTCGAGCTGCGGGACGCCGCCATGCTGTTGGACAGGGAGCCGGCACGCGGCTCCCGTGTTGACCGCGTCGAGCGACCGGTTGACTTACTGGCTGCTGCGAATCCACCGCCCGCAAGCTGGGGGCACCTGGCTTCGCCCGGACTTAGGCTTTCCGCGCATTTGAGCCATGGCGGAGTCTGCCTGAAAGCAGACATCGTCGACGAACACGCTGTAGGTCGCAGATGCACCAGAGAACTTGATCTCAGCCGAGATCGCCCTGGGCAGAAGTTCCCCTGTCTCTGTCTTCCTGCTATCGTGGAGATGGGGGACGGCTCTATGAGCGAGAATCGCAAGCTGGCCGCAATTCTGGCCGCGGACGTAGTTGGATACAGCCGGCTCGCCAGCGAGGACGAAGATCGCACCCTGGCAAGGTTGCGGGCACTGCGCAGCGACCTGATCGATCCAACCATCGCAGTGCACAACGGCCGTGTCATCAAGCGCACTGGTGACGGAGCGCTGGTCGAATTCCGCAGCGTTGTCGATGCCGTGCGCTGCGCCATCGAGGTGCAGAACGGCATGGTCGAGCGCAACGCCGGCGTTCAGCAGGATCGGCGCATCGAGTTCCGGATCGGCATCCATCTGGGGGACGTAGTAGAGGAATTCGATGGCGACCTGATGGGCGACGGCGTCAACATCGCCTCGCGTCTCGAGGGTATCGCGGCCCCCGGCGCTATTTGCCTGTCCGAGGACGCCTATCGCCAGGTCAGGGCGAGACTCGATCTCTCCGTCAGCGATCTCGGCAACACGCAACTCAAGAACATTGCCGAGCCGATCCGGATCTATTCGCTCCAGGTCGGCACCGCCGCGGAGGTAAAGCCAGGAGTGACCGCCGCCGTTGCTCCTGCGCCGGCCGCATTGCCGTTGGACCTCTCGATTGCCGTGCTGCCATTCGTCAACATGAGCGGCGATGCCGAGCAGGAGTACTTCGCTGACGGCATCTCCGAAGATATCATCACAGCTCTATCGAAGCTGTCGCAGCTGTTTGTCATCGCTCGCAACTCGTCGTTTACCTTCAAGGGCCGGAACGTGAACGTGCAGGAAGTGGGCGACAGCCTCAAGGTGCGCTACGTGCTGGAAGGAAGCGTCCGCAAATCAGGCAACAAGGTGAGGATCACCGCGCAGCTGATTGATGCCACTACCGGCGGGCATCAGTGGGCGGAGCGTTTCGATCGCGACCTGACCGATATCTTCGCAGTGCAGGATGACGTCACGCAGCAGATCGTCGGCGCTCTGGAACTCAAGCTGACGGCCGGGGACCAGCAGCGGCTCGCGACCGAGCAAACTCAAAATCTGGAAGCCTATGACTGCTTCCTGCGGGGCCGTGAACACATGTGGCGGCTGACGAGAGAGCAGAACATTCAGGGCCGGCAATTGCTGCAGCGCGCCGTCGATCTGGACCCGAAATTCGCCCCGGCGCACGCCTTCCTCGCCGTCACGCACGGGCTGGCCTACGTTAACCAGTGGAGCCGATCGCCGTCGAAATCGCTGGAACAGGCGACCGAGGCTGCGACGCTGGCGGTGGCGCTCGACGATCGGTATCCGTACGCACATTGGGCGCTGGCCGTCGTCAACTTGTACCTGCGAAGACTTGACGTGGCCATCCGCGAGGCTGAACGCGCGATCGCGCTTGCTCCCAATCTTGTCGAGGGCCACGAGAGCCTCGGAAACGCGCTGCACTATGCGGGCAGATCCGACGAGGCCCTCGTCTGCTTCGAGCGGGCGATGGCCCTGAATCCATATTATCCAGACATTTTTCTGCACTTCCACGCGCAGGCGATGTTCCAGTTGGGCAGGTACGAGGAGGCCGTTGTCTTCCTGAAGCGACGACTAGTCCGCAATCCAGCCACCGACATCTCACGTGTGTTGCTGGCGGCGAGCTATGGTCACTTGGGCTGCTTGGCGGAGGCGCGGGGGCAGTGGGAGGAAGTGTTCCGGATCAATCCCGATTATTCCCTGGAGCACAGGCGCAAAGTGCTGCCCTACAAGAACCCTGCCGATTTCGAGCGCATTGTGGACGGACTGCGCAACGCTGGCCTCACCGAGTGATTGCATTCCATCGCCGGCAGTCGTCCCACAGCTTCCGTACGGCTCTAGAGCACGCCGCCTTGTATCTGGTTCGCCTCAGATTGTGCGAACGAACATCGAGAAAACATGCATATTCTTCACCTGCAGATGCATCCCGGCCGAACCGACGATCAGAAACGCGCCTTCGCCCGCGAAGCGACCAAGGCCGCCGTCGAAACGCTGGCATGCCCGCCAGCGACACCAGAAAGTCGTCTCGAAAACAGGCTTGCGAATCAGATAAGTGTGTGCTTATGTGTTGGCATGATCGAGAATGACTTTTTCCGAGCTCTGGCAGACCCGACCCGCCGCGCGATTTTCGAGAAGCTGGCGGCGGGGAGCATGAACGCCAGCGCCTTGCGTGAAGGCATGGAGATCAGCCAGCCGGCAATGTCGCAACACCTTGCAGTTCTGCGGAGTGCAAAGCTCGTGAGGGAACAACGACAGGGGCGTTTCGTGAATTACGAAGTCGATCCCGATGGGTTGGCTCTCATCGCCCAGTGGCTCGCAAAATACCGCGCCTATTGGCCGGAGCGTATCGCAGCACTCAAAGTCTTGCTGAAGGACATGGATCAATGAACGAAGGGAAGACCAAGGAGCAGGATAGCAGCGTCGAGCAGGAATTTGACTTGAGCGATCCGCCGCAAAAGGTCTGGCGCGCTGTCACCGTTCCCGAATTTCGGGAAAGGTGGTTGCCAAAGGAGGCATTGGCCGATCCCGATGCGATCGCCGTCACCCCCGGCCAAGAAGTCCGCTACAAGCTGCGCGACGACAGCCCACCATTCCTTGAAAGCACCGTGACGTTCACGATCACACCGAACGCGACGGGCGGAACCTGCCTTCGGATCGTCCACGAACTGACGGATGCAAGATTCGACCGAATGGCGAGGACGGCCGTAAACAGCAACAGCCCGCCCCTCATGCTCGCCGCCTGACGCGGCGAGCCTCACCCTAAAACTCTGGAAGTTTGGAGGTCGCCGATGCGCGAAGCGATGCAGCTCGTCCCTATGGTCATAGAACAGTCCAGCCGGGGGGAACGATCATTCGATATTTATTCCCGGCTTCTTCGTGAGCGGATTATCTTTCTCAATGGCGAGGTGAACGACACCGTTTCGGCCCTCGTCTGCGCGCAGCTGCTGTTTCTGGAAGCAGAAAACCCCAAAAAGCCCATCAACCTCTATATCAATTCGCCGGGCGGCGTCGTGACCAGCGGCCTCGCCATGTATGACACCATGCGCTACATCCGCGCACCGGTTCACACGCTCTGCATGGGTACGGCCCGCTCTATGGGATCGTTTCTACTGATGGCGGGCGAGCCGGGCGAGCGGGCCACCCTACCAAATGCAAGCATCCTGATCCACCAGCCATCAGGCGGCTTTCAGGGGCAGGCGTCGGATATGCAAATTCACGCCGAGGAAATCCTGAAAACAAAGCAGCGTATGACACGGCTCTACGCGGAACATTGCGGGCGCTCCTATGAGGATTTTGAACGCGCCATGGACCGCGACCGCTTCATGACGCCGCAAGAAGCATTGGAATGGGGCTTGATCGACAAGATCATGCAGGTCCGCGAAGCCCCGGCCGATCAGTAAGGGATATGGCCCCGTTGTCGCAAAAATCCCGATTAACGCGACACTTGTTTTCCTGTCTTTTGCAACGCCGCAGAATAGACAGTTTCGCGATGCCAGCAATGATCGCTTGTGGCGCAAACCTGCGTCAGCTTCTCGAAATTGGGACTATCTTTGCGCCTTCGACGGCAGGTCCGGTCGTCGCGCTGCCACGCCCTGCGGGACGAGACAGAGAGCCGCGATGCCCGCCTCTTCGGCCGCACGCAGAAGCGCTTCCCGGAATTGTTCCGGGGCAATTTTCCCGCTGATTGCGTCGACGCAGGCTTTCACGGCAGCGACATATTCCTCGCCGTCATCGAAAGGCCAGTCGTTCATCAGGAGACGTGCCGCGTCACCCAGCGTCCATACGATCTTGCGAGACGCCGGACCCCGCAAAGCAAAACCGACCGGCGTGAATGCTGCTGATGTATTCCAGCACATTGTCCTCGACCCCTCAAGGCGGGGATACTGCAGTCCCCACCTCTAATATACGCACATTTTATGAAAGTTGGAATTGAAATTTGGTGAAGAGTACCGCTTGAGCGCGAGGCTGCCGAATGAAGAAAAAAGGCGCTCTGCGACCTATTTTCAAGCGCTGCGTCGACACGTGTTGCACCGATGGAGGCATGCGGGATTTTTTCCTTTTCGATCTCGACGCTCCGGTTCACTCACCGTAATTCCGCAGTCACCCTGAAAATGCCGCCGGCCGAAGCGTCCGAGCAGACGACGAAGGTCGAGCCCTCCTGCGCCATGAAGGCGACATTGCCGCCGGCCTCGCAGGGGGTGGCGCTCCATTGCAGGATGATGTCGCCATTGTCGGGCAGTTTTTCCGTCGCGAGCTTCGTCGCACTGGCCATCCACTCGGTTGCCGACGGCAGGTGAACGGGCGTGTTCAGCTGCTTCGACAACCAGGCAGTATAGGTCTGAGCCACGGCAAGCGGCACGTCGTCGGCCGGCTGCTGCGGATTGTCGCTGTATGCCTGCGCTGAGGCGGGATCGGAATTGGCGGTGTAATATGCCGCCATCTCGGCGCGAGTGACGGCCTTCGCCTGCATGCAGAAGGATTTTTCGACTTTGACGGCGCCATTGGCAACGCCGAGCATGCCGCCAAGCTCTTTCATCGAAGCGGTCATCAGCCGCACATTGTCGAGCGAATAGCTTCCCGCCGGCACAGTCTCGAAGGCCAGGGTCGGCGAAACCGGGCAGAAGCCGCGCGCCGACAGCGCCTCGAGATCGGCAAGGATCGGTTTGTAGGCGACCACCGCTATTTTATAGGCCTCGGCGCTATATCGGCCATCGGCCTCGCTGATCTTCGGCGCGAGTGATGCAAGCGTCGGATCGGCTGCACCGGCGCGCGTCGTGATCGAGGCGTTGAGATCGGCGACCTTTTGCTTTAGCGCCGTCGCCTCGTCCTTCGACGCCATGACGTCGGCGATGATGGCGGCAAGGAGTTTGGCGGCGTCGCCATAGCCTGATGTCGCCGCCGGCATCTGCCATTGTTCAGCCTTGGCCTTTGCCTCGGTCATCAACCCGCTCGCCTTGGCGACATCCGGACTATCGCCGGCGCCGATGCGATTGACCGTCTCGCGCTTCGCCGCCGCGTCTTTTTCGGCCGCCGTCAGCGCCGTGAGTGCCTTGGCGAGATCGTTAAAACCGGTCTTCGATGCGTCGTAGCCGTCGACGGCCGCATGCATTTGCTTGGCCGTAGCGCTGTCGGCAGCAGCCTTCATCTTGGCATCGGCGTCGGCAAAAGCCGGCGCCTTGTCGCCGCCGGCAGTCGAAGCGGCGGCTTTCGCCTTTTCGGCGTTCTCCTTTGAGATGGCGATCAGCGCATTGCCGAGATTGATCGCGGCAGACTGGTAGCCCGGAAGGGCCTTTTCGTAGTCTTCATCCTTCAGCAGGGCATCGGCAGAGGTCAGTGCCGAGGCGCCGGTGTCATAGGAGAGCTTCGCCTGGTCACTGGCCGGCCGCTCCGGCGCCTTGGCGGCGATCGCCTGCTGTTTGCGGCTTTCGGCCTCCTTCTTCCAGACGCCGACATCGGCAACGAGTTTCGGATCCGGGCGCAGCAGCTTCGGAATAGTGACGACGCCGACGCCGATGCAGATCAACAGCAGGGCTGCGATCATGGAGATTTTGACAGGCGTCCACTTTTTCGGTTTCGGCGCCTCCTGTTGCTGCTGCATGCCGCCGCGCGGATCCCACGACATCGGCTGGATGCCGGTCGTCACCCTTGTGTATTCGCCGAGCGCATCGGCGCCGGTGCGCGGCCGCTGGGCCGGGTCGCGGCTCAGCATCCGCTCGATCAGGCTTGCCAGACCCTCGGGAAAGCCGGGGATCAGCACGTCGAGGCGGGGAAAGATGTTGGAAGGATCGAGATGGATGTTCTTCCAACTCTGCTCGCGCTGGTGTTCGTCTTCCCAGACCATGACGCTATCGAAGACGCTGTTATAGGTCTGCCGCGGCAGGAAAAGCTTGTAGGCGATCATGCCCATTGCGTAGATGTCGAGAGCTGATGAGGCGGAGAAGGTGCCGCTGGCATAGATCTCCGGCGCGCCGAATTCGGGCACATAGGGCGGGATGATGTGCTCGCCGATCTTCGAGATCAGGTGCAGGTTGCCGATCCGGACCGACAGGCCGGAATAATCCTCCGAGACGTAGATGCACTGGTCCGTCAGCGCGTTGTGGGCATAACCGGCGCCGTGCAGCGTCGCCAGGCCTTCGAGGATGTGGCGGCCGATCTCGGCGGCGCGCTCGTAGGCCACCATTTCGGTTTCGTCGAGATATTGGTGCAGCGTCTTCGACGGCCGTTTCTCGACGATATAAAAATTGTCGTCTTCCGGCGACGGCGGGATGAGGTCCTCGATTTCGACGAAGCGGCGGGCGGTCAGCGATTTGGCCTCGTTGATGGAGGTCCAGACCCGCTCGAAACGCGCCTTGTCCAATTTTAACGCCACATCGGGGGCGACGATAAAGACCGCATGGTCCATCCGCTTGTCCTGGGCGGGATAGACGATGAACTCGTTCTCATAGACCGGCTCGCCGATCGTGTAGCGGGCGATCAGATCACTTCTCATGCACGTGTCCCCCTGCAATCATTGGCATTTCTATTCGCCGGCCATGCTCTGACTCTTTCATGCAGAACAGGATTCAGATTTCAGGCCAATCGGCCTTCAATCATCCTGTTCCAGAAGCGGATCGCCGATCAGGCCGGCGGCCAGCAGCAGGCCGCTTTTCGTATCGCGAAGTGCGAAGGCAAAACGGGCATCGGCGACGACGCGAACGAGCTTGGGATCGATGCTGCGTTCTGTGATCGCTGCCGTGGCTGCCGCCGCCTCCGTGCCGTTTTCGTCAACCTTGATCATCGTCTTCTGAAGAACGCGCGACAAGCGAATGTTTTCCTTGGTGAAACCCGGGAAGGTGGCATGCTTGGCCTTTTCGGGCGTCAGTCCCATCGCATTCAGTATCGGCATCAAATCACGCCCGTCGTTCAGGGAAAAGCGGGGCAGGAAGATTTCACCCTTGGCCGCTTCGAATTTTTCGCCCTGCAGCCAGGAGGTAAGCGCCTTCAGGTCGGCGCCGGCGACACCTTTGCCGGAGCGCGCCGCCACCACGACCATGCTGTAGCTTTCGCCGGCATAAGCAAGGTCGACGGCGGCAAATTTATCGTCGAAGCGGAATTTCTGCCCATCGCCAGCAAGATGCATCATCGGCACCGAAATCGTCGAACCGTCCGGCCGCTGAAAGGGGCTCGCCGGGCTTTCCCGTTCGAAAGAGGTCTTCCAACGCGCCTTGAAGGACAGCGCGCCGAGGCTGACGAAACCGCCGCCGGGCGGCGCGTCGAGCATGACGGGAATGGCGCCGCGCGTCGTCTCTTTGACCCAGAGGTTGATGTGCTCGACCGATGCCGGTCCGTCGAGATCCTCGATCGAGGGCTTGATGCGGTGGGTGGCGAGCATCGAGAGCGCGTCGGGGACGAGCACCAGCTTATCGTCGAAGACGATCGCAACAGCCGTCGCCAAAGACGCATCCGCGGCGGCCGGCTTCTCCTGTGACATCGCGTCAAGCACCGTCTCCGGCCCCTTCACCTCGCTGCCGAAGCCGAGGCCTTTGGCGATTGCGGCCTTGCCTTCGGCGGAGGCGCCGAGGCTGGCAAGGCCGAGGGCTGCTGCAAGGCTTGCCGGCGAGACCATGATATTAGCCGCACCCTCCTTTGCCAGCGTGCGGTCGATCAGGTCGGCGGCGAGCCCGGCCTGGGCGGCGAGCATCGATTTGCCGTCGCCGGAGTTGTCGGCATGGGCGGCTGAGGCGAGCGTCAGCAGGGAAGCGGCAAGACCCGCCAGCAGCGTGGATTTCGGCATGCTTCCCTCCTCTTCAGCGGATGCGATAGAATTTGGAATCGAACGACCATTTGCCTTGGCGGCCAGTCTCGTCGTCGCCGACGATCCTCAGGCTGCGGGCGAGGTCGTAGACATAGTTGAAGGCGGCGCGCTGGCCGACCAGCGGGGTCGGCACATCCGGCAGGTCGAGCACTTCGATCGGCTTGTCGCTGAGGATGGCGACGACCATGCCGACGCCGGAAGGTCCCTCCACCACATATTCGAAGCCGGTATAGGGATTGCGCGCATCGGGCACGACGACCGGCCGGGCCGGATCGAGCCGGTTGTCGCCGCTCTTGGCTGATGGTTTCAGCCCCATCGAGCGCTTGTTCGGGTAAAGCTGCGTCAGCTTGCCGGAGGCATCGATATCGACCAGGATCAGATAGCCGGACTTCTTGGTCGACACCCGCATCGCCACCTTGTCGCCGATGCCGACCGAGGTGCCAGGCAACACGTCGACGGCAACGCCGGCCTCATTGTCGCTTTTCAGCGTGTTCTCGACGGCGGCGAGCGGGGTTTTTGCCTCCTCGCCGGTGATGACATCGCGGCCGAGCGCATCCGGCTGGCCATAAAACTGTGGGACCGGCGTGAAGCGGCAATCGTCGGCATGGGTTCGGCAATATTCGTCGGATTTGCGCCGGACATAATCAAGCAGGGCGGCATTGCTGACATTCGGCTTGTCGGCGGCGCGCGCCACGCCATCCTCAACGCCTTCGATGAAGCGGCGGGTGAAGACGCCGCCCGGCGGCTTGGCCTCGCGGTCGACGAGCGCCCATTGGCCTGAATTGACCGCCGACCAGACCATGGCGTTTTCGCCGCCGAACGAGAATTTCGCTTCCGTGCCGGACTTGTTCGGCGGTTCGAGCGCAGCCAGCGCCGGACCGAGGCAACGGACGTTGCCGCCGCTTGGCGCCGCCACCGCGCTGCGGCTGCCCGGCCCGACATGGCAGGCATCGATCAGCAGCGTGACGCGGCGGTCCTTGAGGCTGTTCAGCCGTGCGGCGATTTCGGTTTCGCGGATCTGATTGGTGACCGTTACCTTGCCGGCCTCGCGCACCAGCTTGGCGTCGGCTGCAACAAGCGTCGGGCTGGTCGTCGCCTCGGCGCCCATTTCCTCGGAACCTTGCCCACTGAAATAAAGGAAGACCCGGCTTCCAGGTGTCGACTGGCGCACCAGCCAGTCGTCGATTTCGGCAAGGATCGCCTCGCGGCTGGCCTTGCGGTTGGTCAGCGTGTGGATCTGTTCCGGGCGGTAGGCGAGCGTCTTCACGAGGAAGAGCTGCATCGACTTCACATCGCTGGCAGAACCGGTCAGTTTCGCCTCGCGCATCTCATAATCGTCGATGCCGATCAGCAGCACGCGGTCGCCGGAAGAGCTTTCGATCGCGGGCGCCTGAGCAACGGGTGTTTGGGCAGCAGGCGTCTGGACCACAGGCGGCTGGACGGCGGGTGTCTGGACTGCAGGCGGCTGGGCGGCGGGTTCGCCGGTGGGGGCGTCTGGCGTTTCGGTCGTGGCGGCAGGCGCGCTATCGCCGGCGGGAGGGGTGGTGATGGCGAGGTTGGCGAGTTTCTGGCCGGACTGTCTCAGCTTCGTCCCAGCGCCGGCGCTGGTGGTGGTCGAGGCGACCTGATCGCCGGCGGCTGAAGCTTCGACATTCGGCACATCGCCCTCGGTCTTGGCGGCGATCCAGTCGCGGAAGGCGGCGACGCGGGTATAGACGCCGTAATGTTTAGCCTCGGCGCAGCCGGCACCCCAGCTGACGATGCCGAGCTGGATCCAGCTCTTGTCGGGGCGCTGCGCAACCAGCGGGCCGCCGCTGTCGCCCTGGCAGGCATCCTTGCCGCCTTCGGCATAACCGGCGCAGACATTGCGCTCGTCGATCGGGTTCATCCGCATCGAGCTGTCGCGATAGGCGGCGCGGCAATCCTCGCGCGGAACGATCGGCAGCTCGACTTCCTGCAGCTCGGTCGGCAGGTATTTGTCGTCCCAGCCGTGATCGGCCTTGGTATAACCCCAGCCTGTGACGACAGCCATGTGACCGGCGGCCTCGACCTCGTCATCCCCCGCCGAGGCGAGGACTGCAGGCCTGGAGACGGCGGGTTCGGCAAGCTTGATCAGGGCGATGTCGTTGGCAAAGACCTTGCGGTCGAAATCCTCATGGATGACCACGTCTTCGACGGCAAGGCCGGGTTTATCCGGTCCGTCGACGGATATGACCTTGTCGATCTTCGACTTGCCCTCGACGATCAACAGGTCGCGGGCGAACAGATCCTGCTTGCCGGAGCGGCCGCTGGTGACGCAATGGGCGGCGGTCAAGATCCAGCGCGGCGCAATCAGCGAGCCGCCGCAATGGCCGCCGAAGCGACCGCGCTGTTCGGGATCGGGCGCCAGGATCTTGACCTGCCAGGGCCATTCGCCCTTCTTCGCAGCCTGGCCGCCGATGACACGGCCGCCATCCTCGCCGGCGAAATCGGTATCCTGCTGGCCCAGCGCAGGCGCAGCCAGGAGCAGCATGACGGAGGCAATAGTCAGGACCTTGCTGATCGACGCGCTCATAGCTTGGCTCCGGCGGAGGTATAGAGGACCGTAAATCCGAGGCGGGCGCCCTCGGGCAGGAATTCGCCGAGCCGCCTGGCGATGTTGCCGGCGGTGCGGCGCCTGTCGTTCTGTTTCAGGAACTCGACGAGCTCGGGCATTGGCTTTTCCGAGGTGACGGCAACCAAGAGATCGGTGCCGAACGGGGCGACGACGGAAAGATCGAGATCGAAGCTCGCCGGCATCTGCGCATCGCCATCCTTCTCGCCGGGATAGAGGAACTGCACGGTGCCATCGCCGGTGACGTCGAAGAGCACCAGCTTGCGGCCCGCTAGATCGGAAATCGCGACGCCGACACGCTCGCCCTCGCGATGGACGGTGTCGGACGGGGTGACGCGCACGGTCTGCGGATTAACCTCCGACAGCCGCTTCAGCGTGTCGAGCGCGGCCATCCGGTCGACGACGAAAGGCATGTCGCCGGCACCGATGCCGGAGGCGACGACATCGCCGCCGGCAATCGCCTCGCGCTTTTCCGGATCGAAGACAATGTCGGCATTCGCACCCTCTGTCAGCTTGAACGGCGTGATGGCCGGTCCAATGCCCTGCAGCACCGGTGCGGCGCCGAGGGCGGCAACGCCGATCGGCGCGGGCTCGGCGGGCGGCGGAGTGCTTGATTTCGCTACTTCTGTCGTCGTTCCCGCCCCTTCGTAATGGTAGACCACCGCGCGGTCGAGATCGGTTCCCGGCGGGCTTTCGGTAAAAATGTTCTGTCGCTGATCGGTGAACTGATAGACCGACTGGCGCACATATTCGAAGAGTTCGCGGCGGCTGACGGCGCCGTCGCCGTTGCGGTCGGCCGCCCCTTCGAAGGCGCGGGCGGTGGCATAACTCAGCGCGCCGCGTTTCTGCGGAATGCCGGGAATGGATATCTCCGGCGATTTGGTGTTGTCGTCGACGGCGGCGAGGAAGGTCAGCCGTTTGAAATCGAAGCCGGTGGAAAGCGCATCCGCCGTCGTCGAGATCGGCGCGAGATCGTCCTCCTCGATCGTATAGGACGGCGCCTGGCGCCAGGTGATCGCGGCGCCGCGCGGATCGACATCGCGGGTCAGGCCGCCGGCATGGCAGGTATCGGCGATGAAGACGACATCGGCGCCCTTGGCCTCGAGGTTGCGGATCAGCACCTTGAATTCGTCGCCGAAGATGCGTTCGCGCGATCCCGGCAGCCGGGTATCGAAGCCGGCGAGCACATAGACCTCGTCGCGGCCGCTCGGCTTCGAGCCCTTGACGCGCTCCGGCTCGCTCGACCCGTGGCCGGCGATGCCGAGCACGACGAGATCGCCGGCCCCTGCCCGCTCGGTGACGGCTTCGATCGCATGGAAGATGCCCTCGCGGTCGGCCTCGCCGTTCTTCAGCAGCGTCATGTCCTCGACGCCGACCGAGCGCAGCGAAAGCGAAAGATCCTCGGCATCGGCGACGGCGCCATGCAGCGGTGGAACGTTGCGGTAGAGGTCGATGCCGATCAGCACGGCTCGGACGGCGCCGCGATCGGGCGCTTCGATCGTCCTTGCCAGGCTGTTGGTGGCCGCCAGGCTGAGGAGGGCAAATGCGGCGGCCATGGAAACGGATGCGGACATGGCCAAACTCCCCTCGCCCCGGCTATTCGCGGCGCCATTCGACGCGGCGGTTCAGCGCATCGACATCGTCTTCGGTGAGGTTTGCGGTTGCCGTCACATCCACCGGCTCGGAGGCGCCACGGCCTTCAGCGTCGATCGAAGCGTCGATGCCGTGGCTCTTGAGGAAATCGGCGACGGCTTGGGCACGGCGCTCGGACAGCTTCTGATTATAATCGTCACCGCCGCGCCGGTCGGTGTGGCCGATCAGGATGACGCGGCCGGGCTTCTGCTCCTTCAGGGCTTCGAGCAATTCCTGGGCGGCCTCGGTGCCGATCGAGGTGAAGCTCGACTTGTTGAAGTCGAAGGTGATCGGCACGGGAATGGAGACCGGCACGATGCCGCGGACATTCTCGGAATAGATGCCGCCGAGCACACCGCTGCGGTGATCCTTCTCGGCCGGCACGAAGCTGCCTTGGGGATTGTCGCTCGTCGGGTTGGCGGCAAGGATGCGGGCCTGGGCGGCACGCTGGATCAGATCGGAGATCGTGTCTGCCGGCGGCGCCTTCGGCGTGCGGGTCTCGTTCTTGATGATCTCGATCGCCTGCTGGTAATCGGCGGCGGCATCGGCGAAGCGGCGGGCGGAGAAATAGATCTCGCCGAGCGTGGCGGAGGCCTGCCAGAGCACCTGCGGGCTATCGGCGGCGACAAGCAGCGGTTCGTAATCGGTGACCGGCTGGTTGGCGGCCATCATTTCCTGGGCAGCGGCAAGCCTGAGGGCTGCAACGCGGCGCTGGGCATTCACCTGGAACTGGCCGCAATCGGCGCTGACGGCGATCGTATCGGCCTCAGTCGCGGCGGCTGTGATATCCTTGGCGGCAACGGCGGTGTTGAGCTTGTCGAGAAGCGCGGTGCAGGCAGGCGTATCGGCGTTCGCGACCTCGATCTCTTCGCCGGCCTGGCTGGGTTCGGCCGAGCGGCCGAGGTTCAGCTGCGGCATCTTGATGCTGAAACCGCCGGGAAGCTTGAACTGCGGCATCTTGAGCTGCGGCATCGGCAGTTTCGGCATCGTGGTCTGCGACGATTGGGCCGGCTGCTTATACTGCTTTGGCTGTGTGTATTGGGTCGGCCGGGTGGACGAGGTGGTGTCGGCGGGGCCGATCAATTGCAGCTCATCGGCGGCAAGCTCCTGGCCGGGCGCCAGATTGGTGACGATCTTGTATTTCTTCGGCGGCTGTTGTGCGGCCTGCTCGACCGGCTTCGGCGCCACAGGCTTTGGGGCAGCCTTCGGTTTTTCCACCACCGTTTCCGGCTTCTTGGCGACTTCCTGTTTGATCACCGGCTTCGGTTTCGGTGCAACGGGCGGCTTTGCCGCCTGTTCGACCGGTGCGGGTTTTGCTGCGGGGGCAGCTGCAACAGGTGGTGCGGCAGGGGTCGGCAGCGCCGCCGGGCTGTCGACCGTCGTCAGCATCAGCGTCTTGCTGCTGATCTTGGTGCCGAGGCTGCGGGCTTCTTCAAGGCTGCGCGAAACGGCATCCATGCCGCCGTCAACCGAGCGGAACATGCCGCTGCCGCTGCCGCCGAGATCGGCGAAGATGTTCAGCGGCTTGGAAGAATAGAAGACCTTGATCTGCTCCTGTCCCACAGGGCCGGACACCTGCAGCCGGGCGCCGCTGGCCGGATCCGGCACCTGCACGCGCTTGCCGGCCCCGACTAGGGCGTCGGTCTGATACTTGTTGGGAAAAAGCTTTACGACGGAGCCGTTCGGCGAGACGTTCAGCACCGTGACATAGCTATTCTCGGTCGATTGAATGAACAGGCCGACAACTTCGCCGATGGCGTATTTGGCCTCGGCGCGATCGAAGGTGATGCTGACAGGCCCGGTCTGTGCCGGCGCTTCGGTCAGTGTGCGTTCGTTCTGCGCCTCGACGGCGGGAACCACCGAAAAGAACGAAAGAAAGGTGGCGGCGGCCAGGATGGCTTTGCGGTTGAGCATTGGAAAACCTCCTCTTCGAACAATCTCACACTGTGTTGAAGATGAGAATAGCACCGACCGGCGAAATTGGGATGGCTTTGCCTGTCTTGCTTGAGGGAGGGTTACAAATTATTTGGAACCTGCAAGAAACCGTCCCGAAAAAGCCGTGAGCAAGACTCGGGATCGGCAATATTCGCCGTCCGATGTCGTCTTTTCCACTTCGGAATTGCGCTTAGTTCTTGGGTTTCTGTCCAGCTGATTTCAAAATCGAGATCAGGTCGCTCATGCCCTCGGGCGAGGAATTGTAGAGCCAGAGAATATCCGGATTGTCGACCGTCAATTCCTTGCCGGGCACCGAGCCCATGTCGCGCCCTGGCGAGGTCGCATCCGGCAGCTTGGTTTGACCGGGTGTCAGCCCCTTCTCGCGTTCGTGCTCGGCAATGATCGCGGTCGCCGCGGCAAAGGCCTTTCCGTCATGCTGGCGGAGTGCCGCAAGCGAAGGGTTGCGCGCCGCCAGCGCATCCTCGGCCGGGCCGGCATGGGCGAGTTCAGTCATCTGCAGCACTATGAGGAGGCCGATCGACAGGGTTATGAGCCGGAATTTCGTCATCGTCGTCACATCCGTCTTATGGGCGCCACTGCGCGCGACCAGTGCTTGGATAACTGGCATCCCGACAATAGGCAGAGGCCGGAAAGATGGCAACGGCGCTCAGTGCCAATCGATTGGGAGGGGTGAAATTGGCTGGCTAGAGGATCTTCAACTGCTGCAGGCCGAGGCGGAGATCCCGCAGCATCTCGCCGAAGATCTCCTCGATCTGTCCTGTGGACCAGACGACCATGGTGCCGTAGGGCGAGCGCTTGCGCTGCATGAAGCCGGCCGTCTCGAAATCGATCAGCGTCTTGCGGCAGGTCTCGCTCGACATCACCGCCACCAGAAAACGGGCGAGATTGGACTGGTCGATCGCGCCTGGTTTATCGGCCCAGTTCTGGATCAGCCGCGGCTTGGTGTCGGCGGTGAACATCGAGGCGAGCGCCCGATCCTGCGACAGCCCGAGCCGCTGAAGCTTGGCCGGATCGCGGGTGAGCGACACCACGTAATCATTGTGCAGATCGGCGAAGCGCTCGATATCTTCAGCCGTGTTGATGCCGAACACTTTCATCGAATAGAGGAACTCGGCCATCAGATAGGTCGGCTCGGAGCGCAGCTGCGCCAGATGTTTGTCGTCGGTGCTTTGCGAGGCCGCGCAGACGCGATCGGAGAAGCCTATCCGGGCGGCGCGCACCTGCTCCAGCAAGCTTATGTCGAGCGCCAGTTCGTCACCATTCCATTCCAGCATAAGCATTTCCCGCCGGCAAATCTTCGAGACGATGATCTTGTACTATCGCCGGCGCCGATCTCCAAATCGTTTGGAAAGCAACAGCTTGCTGACGAGGCGCATCTATCTTACCATTTCGAAGACTTGACGGTCACAGAGGGCCGAGCCGGCCTGACATCGTCCTGTTCGGGGGTCGAGGACATGCGTAGTTTTGGGTCGCATATTCTGATTGCCGCGGCACTTGCGGTCGCTTCGCCGGTTTTTGCCAAAGACCCGGTTTTAGCCAAAGACCCAGTTTTTGCCAAAGACACTGTGATGATCGAGCTTCGCAGCGGCGACGGCGGCCGCTCGGTCGGCATCATTTCCGCCAGCGAAGAAGTCGAGGCATCCGGTCCGGCGGCGATCACCGTCGGCGACGACGGCACCATCTATATTCTCGACCAGAATAACGGCCGCGTGCTCGCTGTCGACGCCGAACGCTCGCAGGCTGAGCCCGAAATCCTGCCTTTGCCGGAAAATGCGACGCCCGAAGATCTCGCCGTCGTCCACAACGAACTCTACCTCTGGTCGGACGGCGTCGTGCCGCTCGAGCGCTCCACCGAGGCCGACGGAAGGTCGCAGACGCTGCGCGCCGTCGATGGCGGCGATGCCGACGATTACACCCGTTCGGTCTTCGCCTCGATGGGCTCGGTGCCGCCGGGTCCGCTGAACAGCATAGTCGACGAGATCGGCCGCAGCACCAGCCGGCCCGAGGCCCGCCCGCCGGTCATTCAATATGTGCCGAGCCGCGGGCTTGGCGATATCGTTGCCGAGGTCTCGGCTGCAAACGACAAGGCCGAAATCCTGCTGCGGCGCAGCAGCTCGGAGGAGAATTTCCTGTCGCTGCCGCTGACCTCGGAGACAAGGATCGGCACCGTCGAACTTCTCGACATCGACACGACGGGCAGGCCCTATGCGCTGGTCGAACTGGTGCCGGCCGACCGGCCGGAGCGCACCGGCATGCTGGTGGTGCGCTTCACGCCGAACGGGGCGATGGACCGGGTCTACGACCTGCCGATCGACCCCGGTACGGTGTTTTCGAGACGCTTCGTGGCGATCGGCCCGCGCGGCGATGTGCTCTATTTAAGATCGCAGGAAAGCCGGGCGCAGGTGCTGCGGCTCGACGGCCGCGACCCTGGCGGCAAGCTTGCCGTCGCCCGGCCGGCAAAGCAGCCGAATGCCGGCAAGCCGGGCAAGGGGCCGAAGGTGGCGATCGTACCGAAGTCTCGCAGCGACGTCATCGAGCGGGCGATCGGCTTCGAGACGCTGAACTGGCTGGTCACATCGACCGCCTATGGCAAGGATCCAGGCCCCGGCTGCATCAACATGAACCGGCTGCGCCGGCCGATCTATCTGATCGGCAAGCAGGGACAGACGGTCAAGGGCGTTCCCTATTGCTGGGGCTGCAAGACGCGGCTCGAGGATTTTATGGACGGCGTCGAGAAGGGCCAGACCGCCGGCAATGTCTGCACCAAGAGCGCGCCGCAATCCAACATCCTCGGCGTCGATTGCTCCGGCTTCGTCAGCGACGCCTGGGGCCTGAAGATGCATGTCTCGACGCGTGCCATTCCCGATATCACCAAGCGCGTCTCCGACCCCTGGTCGATGCGGCCGGGCGACGCGTTGAACAAGCCCGGCTCGCATGTGCTGCTGTTCATGCGCTTCACCGACGACCGCAAGGTTGAGGTGATGGAGGCGTCGCCAAACGCCTGCAAGGGCCGCGTCTGCCGCAACACCTATTCGCTCGGCAGCCTGTTGATGCGCGGCTACCAACCGGTGCGCTTCAAGGGGCTGGATGGGTGAAAGGCCTCATGCCGGCTGTAACAGGACGGGAAAAGCGATCGTCCCGTCGCGACCATTTGAGCGGCCACCTCCTCGATTTCTTCAGTGGCACCGAGAGAACTGCTTCAAATTCTAATTCTTGACGATGGATACAGTGCCGGCTGTTCGATTCTCATCAAGGCAACGATCGATCGATTGATTCGTCTGCGGTTTTGCTCCCATCTGCGATTTCGGGCTTTGGGCATTTTTCGACGCGGAAATGATGTGGGTGTCCTTCCAGATCCGGTCTCTTGCGCCGCCGGTAGGCCTACCACCAGCTTTGATTCGCCAGCCCACACATTATCTTCTCCAGCTGCGCGATCTCGGTCGCGGAAACTTCGTGGGACCTGTCGGGCAGGATGTCGCAATGCAGCCGAGCGCGCGCCCGTGCCAGTGCCTCCGCCGTATGGGCGAAGGCATCGACGGGGATCCATGGATCCTTGTCGGAGCCCGTCAGATAGACCGGCAGCCTGTCGAGGTCGGCGAAGGGGCGGTCGCATGTCTGCGTGCCGACGCGGCAACCGGTCAGGGCTGCCATTGCGCCATGCCAGGGCCCGTGCTGCATGGCATATTCCAGCGCCAGGCAGGCGCCTTGGCTGAAGCCGCCGATAACGAGCGGCTTCGGATGGGCCTGGCCGTTCGACAGTCCTTGGACCAGATCCCTGATATAGCCGATGGACTGCTCCAGCTGCTTGCGGGTCCAGTCCGTCAGCACGTCGGTGGCGCGGGCGTCGTACCAGCTGTTGGCGCGCGCGCGGGGCAGAAGGTAGGCGATGCCCTTCGTCCTCAGCCTGGAAATCACCTGCTCCTGCATGTCCTCGGGCGACTGGGTTCGCCCATGGATGAAGACGCAGTGAACCAAGGCCTCCTCGGGTGGCACGCCGAGGAGGAGCGGTGCGTCGTGGTGCGACATCGGCATTGGCTCAAAAATTCGCCGGTTCTAGTCCGGCGATCAGTTCCTGCTTGCGGCCTTCGAACCACGGCGGGAAAACCAGCGTGGTGCCGATCTGGTCGGCGGGTTCGTCGAGTGCCCAGCCACCCTCGACGGACCATGCGATTTCGAACAGCGCGCCGCCCGGCGAACGGACATAGCAAGACTTGAAATAATTGCGGTCCTTCTGGTCCGACACGTCGGTGAAGCCCAGGCCTTCGATATGCGCCTTGAGCTTGAGCTGGTTTTCCTCGTTGCCGGTGTTGAGTGCGAGATGGTGGATCGTTCCACCCGCCAGCGTCCAAGTGCCCTGGGGGCCGTTCGACTCGTGCAGCACTTCGACCATGCTGGTCGGTCCGCCGGGATTCGGCACCGAGAACATCAGGCCTTCGTCGCTGTCTGCTTCCTTCGTCATCGACATTCCGACGCCGAGGAAGTCATCCATCGCGGTGCGGTCGAAAACGGCGATCGCCGCGCCGTAGATGCCCTTGATGCCATGCACCGCAACAACGCCCTGTGCCTCGTTGACGATCGAGGCGCGGTTGTCCGCAGGGCTCTCGACCAGTTCGTGCGGAATGCCGCAGGGATGCTTGAAGGCAACGCGGGTGATGCCGAAGCGCGAAATCTTGGCTGCCTCGACGCCCTTGCCGTTCAGCCGGTCGATCCAGTAGCCGGCGGAGCCGACGGGAATGGCCATCTGGATGATCTTGGACTGATTGGTGCCACGCCGGCCGAAAACACCGGGTTTCCGGAACGGGAAGGTGGTGATGATGGTGGAGGCATCGCCGTTCCGAGAGCCGTAATAGAGGTGGTAGACGGGGATCGTGCCGTCAAATAGCACGGTGCGCTTGACCGAATGGAGGCCGAGCACTTTGGTGTAGAAGTCGTAATCTTCCTGCGCACCGTCGGTGCAAAGCGTCAGATGATGATATCCGCTGATAAGGGCCATGTTTTCCTCCTCCGGAAACGGTCTCCAATTCCGGACGCGGGTCCTCCCCCGCGTTCATCCGGAGCCACGGTTGCCGGCAGAGCGAGCCGCGCGTCGTGATCGTCACAACTATAGCCGATGCAATCGCCTGTTGATTGACATTATTCATAGGAGTTATAGCAAATTGCTATGAAGATCGTCGAAGCTCATCTCGTCCAGCTGGCCGCCGTTATCGAAACCGGTGGCGTGACCGAAGCCGCCGCGATGCTCGGCATGACACAGTCGGCGGTGTCACGCACCATCTCCATCCTGGAAAAGCGCATCGGCGAGCCGCTTTTCGTCTCTGGCCGCCGGCCGATGCAGCCCACCCCGCTCGGCGAGCAACTGGGCCAGCAGGGCAAGTCGATCCTGGCATCGTCGCGCAAGGCGATGGAGATCATCCGCAGCTTCAAGTCGGGATCGTCCGGCCGGGTGCGCATCGGCGGCGTGCCCTTCTTCATGGATGCCGTCGTCTCGCCGATGATCGCCTCGTTCCAGCGCGGCGAGCCGGGTATCATGGTGCACCAGTCCTATGGCAATTATCCCGACCTCGTCGCCGAACTGGATTCTGGCCAGATCGATCTCGCGGTCACGCCGACCGGGTCGGTCGACATGCGAGCCGATCTTCATTTTGAGTCGATCCTGCCGGCACGCAACGTGCTCGCCTGCGGCGCCGGCCATCCGCTGGTACGCAAGCGCAGCGTCGCGACGGAGGATATCGTCAACTACCCCTGGGTCGCACCGCTGCCAGGCTCGCCTCTAGTGCTCGACCTGCACAATATCCTGCTGACCCTCGGGCTCGAGGAAGTCGGCCTGCGCTATGCCGGCGGCTCGCTATTCAGCGTCGTGAACTATCTTGCCGGCACCGACGCGCTGGCGATCCTGCCGCATTCCGTGGCCTATGCCTTTCGCGGCGAAAACAAGATCACTATCATTCCGCTCGACATTCCGCAGCCCGAAAGGGTGCTGGGGATCATGACCCGCAAGAAGCCCTATTCGAACCCCGCCGGCCGCAAGTTCCTGGGCCATCTCAGGCGGGAGTTCTCCGAACTACGCCGTGCGGTCGAGAAGCATGAAAAGACGATTCACTGGGTCCAGGGACCGTTCATGGGCGAGCGCGAGCGCAAGACCGCCACGGAATAGGATTCGCGCGCAAAAACAAGGACGCGGCGACCGCGTCCTCCTACGATGCCCTATGTCTAAAGCTATCAAGCCTTGCAGCGGGACAGCACGAAATCGTGCGTCACATCCCAGAAGTCGTCGGCGAATTCATAGGTCCTGGCACGCCCGGGATCATGCACCTTATCAAACTTGGCGAGCAGGCTTTCCTTGACCCCGAAGACCGCGTCCGAATGGATATAGGGATCGTCGGGGTCGAAGATATGCGTCGTCAGCGTCTCGAAGCCACCGGCGCTGACGATGTAATGAAGATGCGCCGGACGATAGGGGTGGCGGCCGAGATTGCCGAGCAACTGGCCGACAGGGCCATCGTCCGGGATCGGGTAGTATTTCGGCTTCACGGCACGGAACCAGTAATGTCCGTCCGGCCCAGTTCGGAAAATGCCGCGCAGGTTAAACTCGGGCTGGATACCCTTCTGCTGCACGTCGTAGAAACCCTCGTCATTGGCCTGCCAGACATCGATCACGGCATTGGCGATCGGCCTGCCTTCCGTGTCGAGGATGCGGCCCTCGATCACCATGTCCTCGCCCTTGCTGTCGAGGCAGATATTGGCACCCATCGGCAATTCCGGCGCATCGGCCACGTGGAAGGGGCCGAGCACCGTGCTCTCGGAGGCGCCCGAGGGTTTTCTGTTGTTGATCGCGTCGACCAGCATCGAAACACCAAGCACGTCGGACAGCAGGATGAACTCCTGCCGCCATTCGTTGCACATCTGGCCGGTGCGGGTGAGGAACAGGATGGCCTGCATCCATTCGTCCTGCGTCGGCTCCAGTTCCTTCACCGTCTCGTGCAGCTTGCGGGTGATGACTTCCATCACTTGCTTCAGCCGCTCGTCCTTGGCGCCGGCATTGCGGCCGGTCACGACCTCGACCGAGTTCTCCTCGGTGAAATAGCCCTTCTCATGCGCTTCCATGTTCGCCTCACCGGTCCAGGATTGTTTTCAACACGCGGCGCAGTTCGCCGGCGGGATCGGCCGCCAGGCCTTCCGAACGCCAGGCGACGTGGTGGTCGGGCCGCACCAGGATGACGCCGGCATCGCCGACTTCGCGGGCGCGGGCCCAATCGCCATAGTGATCCTGCCATTGTTGCCGAGGCCCGATGATATGGGTGGCGATCGGCAGATTGAGTTCGGCGGACAAGGCCTCAGCCGCATCAACCCAGCCGCGGCCGCCGATGCCGGTCAGGATGGTGAACCTGCCATGGCCACAGAGATCGAGCGTCGAGGCTTTCTTGTTGCCGTCGCCGAACAGCCAGGCATGCGGCAGACGCGCGCCGGGCCAGGTCGTCTGCTCGAAATGCAGTTCGTTGTCCTGCGTGAAGGCGGGCTCGGGCTGGTCCTCAACTGCGACTGCCGCTGACTTGTAACGATGATTCATCTCGACGCCGTGGGCGTCGAATTCGTAGACCTTGAAGGCGATCGCCTCGCGCAGAGCAGCCCGCTGGGTCTCGGCCGCGGGCGTGTCGTCGCAGCGACGGTCCATATTCTCCTGCATCTTCACCGGATCGATGGAATCGAGCAGGCCGAGCGCGCCGAAGATCGGGCCGAATTCTTCGATCGACTGGTTGGCACGGGTGACGATCTGCTTGGCGACAGGCGCGCGCTCCTCGGTATAGGTCTCGAGCAGGCCGGGGCCGGCCTGGCCCCTGACGACCATGGCGAGCTTCCAGGCGAGGTTGAAGCCGTCCTGGATCGAGGTGTTGGAGCCGAGCCCGTTCGACGGCGGATGGCGGTGGATCGCGTCACCTATGCAGAAGACCCGGCCCTTGTGGGCGCGCGCGGCATAACAATTGTTGACCGTCCAGGTCGAGACCGAGGTGACTTCGATGTCGATATCGGGATCGCCGATCAGGTCGCGGGCCACGCCCTCGGCAAAGGCATTGTCGACATCGGGCACGCCCTGGGTGATATCGTAACCCCAGTTGATCAGCCACTCGTTCCACGGCCGGATCATGCGGACGAGACCCATGCCGATGCCGCCGACATTCGAGCCCGGCTGCAGCACCCAATAGAGCACCGAGGGACGGTGGGCCACATAGCGCGTAAGATCGGCCTTAAACACGATGTTCATCGAGCCGGCGACGCCCATCTTGCCCTCGAACGGCAGGCCGATATGCTGCGCCACCAGCGAGTTGCCGCCATCGGCTCCAACAAGATATTTCGAGCGGATGGTGAAGTCCTTGCCGGTCAGCCGGTCGCGGCAGGTCGCCGTCACGCCATCGGCATCCTGCACGTGGCTGACATATTCCGTCGACATCCTGGCCTGCGTGCCACGCGAGCAGGCGGTCTTGAACAAAAGCGGCTCCATGAAGGTCTGCGGCAAGTCGTTCATCTCTGTCGGCGAAGACAGCAGATGCTCCGCCTTGGACTTCGGATGGTTACCCCAGGTCTTAAGCCGGCCCAGCTCCTCGCCGGCAATGGACGTGCAGAACACGTTCTCGCCCATAATCTCCTGCGGGCTGCAATGGAGATAGGCCTCGGCCTCGACCTCGCGGCCGAGGTCGCGCAACACCTCCATGGCCCGTTGGTTGGTGATGTGGGCACGCGGCGTGTTGGCGAGCCAGCGATAGCGGTTGATCGCCATGTTCTCGACGCCATAGGTGGCGAGCAGCGCCGCAGTGGCCGAGCCCGCCGGGCCGGTTCCAATGATCAATACGTCGGTTTCGATGTCAGCCATCAGGCACTCCCTCGTTCGTCTTTGTTTTTGGGCTGGTCCGCCAGGATGCGGCGGACGGGAAAGAGCTGGATTCCGGTGCGGTCGGTGAATAGGCCCCACAGGCCGCGCGGCGCAAACAGCATGATCAGAATGCCGATCAGGCCGAGGATCAGCAGATACCAGGAGCCGTAGTCGGCAAGCAGGTTCTGCAGGATGTAGAAGACGATCACCCCGACGATCGGCCCTTCGATCGTGCCGATGCCGCCGATCACGACGATGAAGATCACGTAAGCCGTCCAGTCCGGTACCGAGAAGGCGGCGTCCGGCGAGATGCGCGCCTTCTGCACGTAGATCAGCGCACCGGTGAGGCCGGTCGCCAGCGCTGCGACCAGATAGACGAAGGATTTGGTCCAGAGCGGGTCGACGCCGACGGAGCGCGCCGCCTCGCGGTTGTCGCGTACGGCAGCGAGGCCAAGTCCCCGCTTGGATCGCAGCAGCTTGTAGATCGAGCCGATGGTAACCACCGCCAGGAGCAGCGCCAGCCAGTAGCAGACGATGTCGGTCGCCTGCGGCCCACGCATGCCCAGCAGATCGGCGACGAAGCGGACGCCGAACATATCACGCGCAGCACCCGAGGGCAGCGAGGTGCCGGTGCCGCCGCCCAGTGCCTTCCACTGTGCGAGCGAGAGCCGCACGATCTCGGCGATCACCCAGGTGCCGATCGCGAAATAGGCTCCGTGCAGGCGGAACACGAAGAAGGCGGTCGGTACGGAGAGCGCGAGCGCCGCAAGCCCTCCGAGCACGATGGCCGCCATCGGATCCATTCCAAGCAGGCTGACGCCGCCGAACATCGCATAAGCGCCGAAGCCGACGAAAGCTTGCTGGCCGACGGAGACGAGGCCGGCATACCCCGCGAGCAGGTTCCAGCACTGCGCCAGCACCAGCATGGTCAGGATGGAGAACAGGCCCTGGATCACGGCACGCGGCGCGAAGAGCGGCGTTGCGGAGGCGAGAGCCACCACCGCGAGGATCAGCAGGATGGAAACCAGGGAACCGCGCGTGCGCGTCGAGACGGACCAGGATGTGGAAACGTTGCCTGCCATCTCAGTCCACCGCCCGAGGGAAGAGGCCGCGGGGCCGGACGATCAACACCAGCAGGAAGGCGACATGCCCGGCGAGAATCTGCCATTCCGGATTGACCGCCGCACCCACCGTCTGCGCCACGCCGATGATGATGCCACCGGCCAGCGTACCCCAGAACGACCCCAGCCCGCCGATGATCACGGCCTCGAAGGCATAGATCAACCGCGCCGGCCCCATGGTCGGATCGAAATTCGCACGAGTGCCAAGATAGAGCGCGGCGATTGTCACGACCATCATCGCGATGCCGGTTGCGGTCGCGAAAATCCGTTCGGCCCGGATGCCCATCAGACCAGCAGTGGCGCTGTCGTCGGACGTGGCGCGGAAGGCGCGGCCGAGCGAGGTGCGATAGAACAGCAGGTTGAGCGCCACGATGACGCCAACGGCGGAAAGGAAGGTGAGCAGCGGCATCGTGCCGATGCTGATCGGCCCGACCTGCAACGAGGCCGTTTCCAGCGCGCCCGCCGAGATGCGACGGCTGTCGGCCGAAAAGCCTTGGAGAAGCCCGTTCTGGATGACGATCGAAAAGCCGAAAGTCACCAGCAGCGGCGGCAGAATATCGTCGCCAAGTGTGCGGTTGAGTACGAGGAATTGCAGCGCCCAGCCGAGTGCGAACATCACGGGCAGCGCCACCAAGGCGGCAAGGAATGGATTGAGCCCAAGCGCAGAGACCAGCAACAGCACCAGGAAAGCGGCCAGCACGATCAGATCACCATGCGCGAGATTTACCAGCCGCATGATGCCGAAGACGAGGCTCAGTCCCGCCGCGAAGAGCGCGTACAGGCCGCCGAGCAGAATGCCCTGGATGATCGTGTCGAGCCAGCTCATCGCGCATGCGCTCCGAAATAGGCCGCGTGGATATCCTCGCGGCTGAGTGTTGCCGGCGTGCCCGTCAGCGTCACCCGTCCCTCCATCATGCAATAGACCCGGTCGGCCACCTTCAGAGCCTGGCCGATATCCTGCTCGACAATGACGATTGCCGCGCCGGTCGCGCGGATCTTGGGAAAGGCCGCATAGATGTCCTTGACCACGACGGGCGCGAGGCCAAGGCTCACCTCGTCACAGAGCAGGACCCGCGGATTGGACATCAGTCCCCGGCCGATCGCCACCATTTGCTGCTGGCCGCCCGAAAGCGCCATGCCGGGCTTGTGCCGCCGCTCCTTCAGCACGGGAAAGAGCTCGTAGATTGCATCCAGTGTCCAAGTGCCGTCGCCGCTGCGGCCGTATTTGCCGATCAGCAAATTCTCCTCGACCGACAGCGAGGGAAAGAGGCGCCTGCCTTCCGGCACCATGGCTATGCCGAGCCGCACGACGTCGGGCGCGGACAGCGCGCCGATCTCGGCGCCGGCAAAGCGGATATGGTTTGGCGCATTGCGGATCAGCCCGGAGATCGAGCGCAGTAGCGTCGACTTGCCGGCGCCATTGGCGCCGATCACGGCCACCGTCTCGCCTTCGTTCAGCATCATGTCGACACCGAACAGCGCCTGGAAGTCGCCATAGAAGGCCGTCAGGCCGTGTGTCTCGAGCACCGCCATTAGACCTCGATCCCGAGATAGATTTCGCGTACCTCTTTCGAAGCCATGATGGTGTCGGGATCGCCGATGCCGATCACCCGACCGAAATGCAGCACGACGAGCCGGCTGACCACGGAAGTCAGAGCATGCAGCACATGTTCGACCCAGATGATCGACACGCCACGGCCGTGGATCTCCCGAATCGTCTCGACGAGCTCCTGACATTCTCCTTCCGTCAGGCCGCCGGCGATCTCGTCGAGCAGCAGGATCTTGGGGTCGGTGGCTAGCGCCCGGGCGAGTTCGAGTCGCTTGCGCTGCAGCAGCCCAAGCGTCCCCGCCGGCTGGTTCGCCTTCGGGTAAAGCCCGATCTTGACGAGAATGTCGACGCATCGATCGCTGACTTCGCGCTCGGTCTTGCGTGAGCCGAAGGCCGCTGCGACCAGCAGGTTCTCGAAGACCGTCAGCTTTTCGAACGGCTGCGGGATCTGGAATGTCCGGCCGATGCCGGCAAGACATCGCGCCATCGGCGGCTGCCGCGTCACGTCGACGCCATCAAGCTGGATGCTGCCTGCGTCGACACGAATGTTGCCTGTTATCAGGTTGAAGAGGGTAGATTTGCCGGCTCCGTTCGGCCCGATCACTCCGAGCGCCTCGCCACTTTCCAGCGCAAACGAAACCCGGTCGGCGACTTTCAGGGCGCCGAAGCTTTTCGATAGCTGGTCGAGCACGAGTAAGGGCATCAGGGTCTCGGGTTTCAGGCATCCGTTGCACTGGCGGCCGGGGTTGAGCGCCGAGCCGATCGCGCGGTAGGTCCACCGCCTGGGCGTTGGCTCAGGCGATGGCTTCCATCTTGCCGCCCATCGGGATATTCGGCGCCGTCTGGTTGTCGACGATGATGAGGTCGTAGCCGCCGCCGTCCTTTAGGCGCCACTGGCCGCCGACAAGCGGAGTCTTGGCGATGTTCTTGGTCGCGAAAGGCGGTACGTTTGCGCCGTCCCAGGCGACCCTGCCGACGATCGTCTCGAGGTTCGTGGCGGCGATGGCCGAAATCACGGCCGCGCTGTCGTTCGGATCGGCCCGCTTCATCACGTCAGCCGCCACTTCGAACAGCGCATGGATGAAGCCGATTGGCTGGGTCCAGGGACGACTTGTCGCCGCTGTGAAGCCGTCCGCAAGATCCTTGGAGCTCTGGCCGGTCAGCGATGACTTGAACGGATGACTTGCCGACCACCAGACTTCGCTCGAGAGGTTGTGGCCGTTCTTGCCGAGCGCCTCGACCGCCTGAGGGAACAGGATAGCCTTGCCGATGGAGGCGACCTTCGGCTTGAAGCCCTGCTGCTGCGCCTGGTTCCAGAAAGTGGTGAAGTCCGGCGGGATCATCACGCCGGTGATGATCTCGTCGCCATCCGACTTGAAGGCATTGATCTGCGCGGAAAAATCGTCAGTCAGGTTCTGGTAGCGGCCGGGGTCGTTGAGCGTATAGCCGAGCTTGTCCAGGACCGGCGGGAAGCCAACCTGCTTGTCACCCCAGGCATTGCCGTCGCCGTCATTGGGGAATAGGCCACCGACCTTCTTGTTGGTCGTCACCTGGCCCCACATGTTGGTATAGACGGCGATGACGTCTTCAAGGCCCCAGAAGAAGTGGAAGGCGCTGTTGAACGGCTTCCACGACGACGGGTCACCCGGATTGGCCTGCTGGCCGATGAACCAGGGCTGCCACGGCGCCATGGTCGAGATGCAGGGCACTTCCTCGGCCTCGCAGGTCGTCGCCACCGGGTTGGTCGTCTCGGGCGTCGACGCGACCAGCACCGCATGCACCTCGTCGGTGACGATCAGTTCCTTAGCGACTTCGGCGGCGCGGTTCGGGTTGGACTGGCTGTCCTTTACCACGACTTCGTAATTCAGTCCGGCGGCCTTGGTCGCCGCCATGAAGCCGTCAATGATGAACTTGTCGGCTTCGGCGAAGGCGGCCAGCGGGCCGCTCTGCGGGCTGACATAGCCAAGCTTGATGGGGGCACCCTGTGCGATGGCCGGCATGGTCAGCCCTGAGGTCGCCGCCACTGCTCCAGTTGCGGCGGCAGACTTCAGCAGATCACGTCTCGTAAACATATGCCTTCCTCCTCCCAAAAGAATTCAATATGGCGGACGGTGTCCGCTCCATGCGTCCTGCAAGAGCGCGCGGATCGATCCATGATCGATCGGCCGCGGGTTCGAGTAGGGACTTCTGGTGGCGATCTCGGCCGCGCGGTCCAGATCAGCCTCGCTGAGGCCGAAATCCCTGAGCGCCTTCGGCGAGCCGATTGATTTCGCGAAGTCGTAAAGCGCCTGCCCGGGCGTGCCGCCACCGAAAATGTCCGAGATCGGCTTCATCAGTTCCGGCACGGCTGATGCATTGAAGCCGATCGTGTGCGGCAGCATGATCGCATGCGTCTCCGCATGCGGCGTGTCGAAACTGCCGCCCAATGTGTGACAGATCTTGTGATGTAGCGACATCGAGGTCTGGCCGAGCACAGTGCCGCAAAGCCACGCGCCGTAAAGTGCTTTCTCGCGGGCTGAACTGTCACGCGGGCTTTCGATAATAGCAGGCAGCGCTTCCTTGAGCGCCCGCATCCCGTCGATGGCCATCATTGACGTGATCGGGTTGCGGTCCGGCGCATAGAGCCCTTCGGCGGCGTGCGCGATGGCGTTCAGGCCGCTGGTGATGCTCATGCCGACGGGCAAGCCGAGTGTTAGCTCCGGGTCGTAGATGACGACCTCGGGTGTGATTTTCGGGCTGCGCACGGTGGTCTTGGCGCCGTTCTCCGTCTGGCCAAGGATCGGGGTCACTTCGGAACCGGCATACGTCGTCGGCACGACGATTTGCTGGATATCGGTGCGATAGGCCATCGCCTTGCCGAGCCCGGTGGTCGAACCGCCGCCGAGCGATACGACGCAATCCGCGGCGACCTCGGCCGCGCGCGCGACGGCGCGCTCGGTAACCTCGACCGGCGTATGCATGGCCGCATCGGTGAACGTGCCGACCGAAAGCGAACCCAGCCGCGTCGACAGGGCCTGCGCATCCGCCGCCTGATGCGACGTCGAGAGCACCAGCGCGCGCCGGCAGTTTAACGCCTCGACCCATTTGCCCACATCCGCGCTCGCTCCGTTGCCGAAGACGATACGTGCAGGACTTCCCTGGTAGCTGAACGACAGCGTCATGTCGCGCCACGTCCTTTCTTCGCCCTCACCATGACGAAGGTAAAGTCGAGTGTTGAACTCTCGCCTTTGCCTGATGGCTTGAACTCGCCGATCAGCTCTTCCTTGACGCCAAACAGGGCATCACGGGCGAGGTTTGCATCGCCGCCGTCATAGACATGCGTGCTGATCGTCTCGAAGCCATCCGCCTTGATCAGGAAGTGCAGATGTGCGGGGCGCCGGAGTGGAAAGCCAAGGCCGCCAAGCATCTGGCCAACCGGCCCGTCGCAGGGCACGGCATAGCCGCCCGGCCGGACTGTCTTGTAGCGGAAATCGCCTTTGGTGTCGGCTGTGAACACGCCGCGAAGATTGAATTCGGGTTGTTGGTCCGGTTGCTGGTTCTCGTAGTAGCCTTCATTGTTGGCTTGCCAGGTCTCGATCGTGGCACCCGCGACGGGCTGCCCATCGAGATCCTGTACATGGCCGGCCACCGCCAGAACGGGGCCGACGCCGTCGAGTGAGATATTGGAGTCGAGCGCTAATCGGGGTGCGTCGGCACGATAGAATGGCCCGCGCACCGTATTGGGCGTTGCGCTCTTCGGCCGGCGGGTATTGATCTCCTCGATGAGCGCGGTGACCCCCAAAAGGTCCGAAAGCAGCACCCATTCCTGCCGCCGTCCATCACTGGCGTGACCAACCTCGGTGAGGAATTCCACCGTCCGTCGCCAGTCGGCATGGGTCGGACGCGTCTCGCGGATGAGCTCGTGCAGGTGTTCTATGAAGGATACCATGAAAGCTTGCAGAGGCCCCTCCGCATGCTTGTCGAGCCGCTCGGCCACAAGCTGCGCAGAATTGCGCTCGCTGAACGTTATATCTGGCATGACTCCTCCCATGACGATAACTTAGCAGCCCGGAACTGAATGCTTGATAATTTTTTTCGTGATTTGTATGCGTATTTGTTATGAAGATCGACGAGCGACATCTGGTGCAACTTGCGGCGGTCGTCCAGGCAGGAGGCGTGACCGAAGGTGCGACGCTGCTGGGGCTTAGCCAGCCGGGAGTGTCGCGCACGCTTGCTATGCTGGAAAAGCGGCTCGGCGAGCCACTGTTCATCAAAGGCCGAAGGCCACTGCAGCCGACGCCGCTCGGCCGGGCCCTGGCAGACCACGGCCAGGCCATGCTCATGGCGTCGCGCAAGGCGTCCGCGTTGGTCGAAGGCTTCCGGCACGGCCGGACAGGGCTCGTGCGCGTTGGCGGCACGCCGTTCTTCATGGACGCGCTCATCGCAGGCATGATCGCCGGTTTCCAGAACGATTTTCCCGAAGTCCGTATCGAACAGAGTTATGACTATCTTCCCGAGTTGCGCGCGGCGATCGTCGCCGACCGCATCGACCTCGCCATCTGCCCGATCGATATGCTCGACGAGGGATCGGGGATGCGTTTCCAGGAATTGCTGCCGGGCCGGAACGTCGTGGCCTGCCGACTTACCCATCCGCTTTTGCTCAAGCGCAAGCTGACCGGGCCCGATTTGCTTGAGTATCCCTGGATAGCGCCGCCGCCCGGCAGTCCGCTGCTTGCCGACCTGCGCAGCCTCGTTCTCTCGCTCGGCGCAACGGAGACCAAGATCCGCTATGCTGGCGGGTCGCTGACCAGCGCGATCAACTACATGAAGGAGAGTGACGCGCTCACCATCCTGCCGCACAGCGTGGTTTTCGCCTATCGCAACGACAAGGCGATCACCGCCCTGCCGGTCAACATCCCGCATCCGGAACGCGCGCTCGGCTTGCTCAGGCGCACAGGAGACGTGGGCGCACCGGCTATCGAGGCGTTCTCGACGCATATTCGCAAAAGTTTTGAGAATCTGAGGCATCTGATCAAGCGCCACGAACAGTCCGTGATCTGGGGGATGTGAATTCGTGGCTGGCGGCGGGTGCCGCCACGCCGAATGTCAGAATGTCGCCGAATCGTCCGGCCACAGCATGACCGGTGCCGCGACGGTGTCGACCACCGGACCGAGGCCGTGCCAGGCACGGTTGGCGTAGACCAGGGCCTCCGCCTGCCGCGTGGCATGTGCACCGGGCGAGACCGATGTCAGCTCAGCCGTGACCAGACATGCCCCCGGCGTCTCCAGCCGGCCTCGAAGTTCGGCCCGGAACCAGAGCTCGACCTGAGGATAATAGGGCTCGCCGCCTTCGAGCCGAGCCCATTGAACATCTGGCCCGAAGCGATCGCTGCCCGATGTCGCGCAGAGCCGGGCGAGCTGCATGTCGGCGCGGCGAACGAAGTGGACGACCACCGATGCCGCCCGCTCCACCACTTTCGCACTCGACGAGGATGCCGAGAGCGAAAAGGCGACCATGGGCGGCACCGCGCTGATCGAGATCAGTGAGCTCACCGTCAGCGCCACCGGACCTTCGCCCGCATCGGCCGTGATGATCGCCACGCCCGACGGGTGATGCCGGAACGCTGCCATGAAGGCTTCGGTGATGCCTTGGCCACCGCCAGCGGCACCCGTTTCGGCGGCCGCCACCTTGCCCGGCATGCCTCTCGCGGCCGCGCTCATTTCTTCTCGATCAGGTCGTAGAACTGCCAGACGCGATCGCTCCACACGCCGGCAATGTCGCGGCCGGCGGCGGCGACGATGTTGGGATTGATCGTGAAATGGTTCGCCGCCGTCAGCATCTCGCGATAGATCCGCTGCATCACGCCGTAACGCAACGAAGCGCCGCCGAGCGCGCGGTAGACGAAATGGCAGGCATCGACGCCGCCCTCATGCACTTCGGACTTGGCGAGATGCACAAGGCTTATCTGGCGGGTCGTCATGCGGTTGCCGGCTTCGATCGAGGCCTCCACGTCGCGCCAGACCTCGAACAGGAGGGCGCGGGCGGCGCGGACTCGGGCTTCCGCGCGGCCGAAATCGAACCAGAACTTATCGCTCTCGCCGAGCATGCCGGCACGGCCAGTCTTGGTCTTGGCATATTTGGCGGCTTCATCAAGCATGCGACGTGCCGCACCGATCGCCCACCCGGAATGGCCTATGGCAGCGAGGCCGACGACGCCGAGGCTGAAGAATTCCTTCATACGCTGCGGCTCGGCGGTCAGGATCGGGAACACCATGTCGTCAGGAATGAAGACATCGTTGGCGGCATAGTCGATGCTGCCCGTCGCCTGTAGGCCGAGTGAATTCCAGTTCCCGAGCAACTCGTGCTCTCCGACTGGCGCATGGGCGCAGAGCACGATCACGTTGCCCTTCTCGTCCTTCGCCGGGTGACCGTTTCCATCGTCGAGCAGCGCTGCCGTATGGGTATAGGTAGCGTGGTAGATGCCGCTGGCATAGGCCCATTTGCCGTTCAGCCGATAACCGCCATCAACCTTCTTCAGCATGCCCGTCGGCGTGCCCTGGCCGGAAAACCGGTTATCGGTCTTGCCGTCGAACAGGCGGCCGATCGCCGTATCGGGCAGGAAGGCCGCCGACATCGCGCCGATGCAGGTGTGCACCATCGAGATCCAGCCGGCCGCGCCGCTGTGATAGGTGATGGCTTCAATGAGCTGAAGTCCCTGGGTCGGCGACAGCTGCGCACCACCGATATCCTCGCCGGCGAAGACATGGCTCATCCTCAGCGGCTTGAGCGCCTCGAAGGTCTCCTCGTTGAGGCGGCCGAGCTTTTCATTTTCCTCGGAATTCTTGTCGAGGATCGGGCCGACCTTGTCGACATGAGCCAGGAGGGACGCGAAGTCCGTCTTCGTGCCCCAGTAGCCTGATGCGTGCTTGATTAGTGCATTCATGACAATTCCTCCTTGATAGACCTGATCATAAAGCCCGCCTGACGGCGCCGCTCCTTTGGTTTCACCCGGCGAGGAAGTCGCCGATGGCAGTGACGGTGCGCGGATCTTCCTGCATAGCGAAATGGCCGACCTCCTTGATGATCAGCGTCAGCGCATTGGGAATGCTCTTTTCCCAGATCGGCGCCTGCGAGGCCGGCAGCATGCGGTCCTTGTCGCCCCAGACGATAAGTGTCTCATTCGGAATCCGGCTCAACCAACGGCCGAGGTTGGGGTGACCGAAACCATGCCCCTTGAGAATGTTGCCGAGCGCCGGGCCTTCCTTTTCGCGTGCCGCGACGAAATCCTCGACCGAGGGGCATTCCGAACCGCCGGGGAAATAGCGCGCCGCGACTTCGACATTGTGGGCCAGATATCCAGGCAATTCCTGCGGCGGGACCGCGCCAAGATCGGTGCCGGGATGGTCCGTGTGATTGAGGCCGGCCGGGGCGTTCAGCACCAGCTTGCCAAACTGCTCGCCAGAGACGGCGGCGATTTCGGCCGCCATCCAGCCACCCATGGAATGTCCGACCAGATGCGGCCGGTCGAGGCCGAGCGCTTTGACGAGATGGAGGTTATGGACCACCATGTCCTGCATGCCGGCAATATGCGGCGCCTCGCCGCTCTCGCCGAATCCGGGATGGAAGGGAAGGTAAACGCGGAACCGATCCGCCAGCCCGCGCGCCCATTCATGGCCCTCGAGCGTGGCCGCGCCATGCAGCGCTAGCACCGCGGGGCCGCGACCGATCGCCTTCACCACCGTTCGGACGCCGTCTATATCCTGGGTCAGAGTTTCAAATTCCATTGAATATCCTCCTCATACAATCTGTCAGGCCGCGTCGGCGGCGATCAGCACCTTGCACTGCGTCGTCCGGCGCTTGAGTGCCTCGAAGGTCTCGGGCACTTCGCCGAAACCGATCCGGTCGGTGATCAACGCTTGCGGGCGATAGCGGCCCGGCTCGAGTGCCGCGAGCGCGGTCTCGAACTCGGTCATGTTGAAGAACACCGCGAAGATGAGCTGGATTTCCTTCGACAGCGCCGCGAACGGATCCCAGTCGTCACCGCCGACGCAGAGGCCGACGCCGACCACGGTTCCGTGGACCCGGACCAGTTTGCAGGCGAAATCGATCAGGCCGCGTTTGCCCACGCATTCGAAGACAATGTCGGGCTCGCCGCTGCTCTTGCTCCGGAACTCCTCCGCGAGACCGGGACCAGACAGGGCAAAACCAGTCGCGCCGATGGCCGCCGCGCGCTCTTCCTGATGTCGGTTGATATCGGCGACGATGACCTCGCGCGCACCATGCCGGCGCGCCCAGAAGGCGACGAGCAGGCCGATCGGCCCCGCGCCAAGGATCAGCACGCGGTCGCCGGGTTTCAGGCCAGAGCGCATGACGCAATGAAGCGCCACGGCGACCGGCTCGGCCAGCGCGCCCTCCGATATCGGCAGGTCGTCGGGAAGTATGCGGCACTGGCGCGCCGCCACGGTGGTGAATTCGGCATAGCCGCCGCCGATCAGCCGCATCTCGGCGCACCAGGCCGGCTCGCCACGCTTGCAGCTGTCGCAATGGCCGCAACCACGCATCGGCGTCACGGCCACCCGGTCGCCCGGCCTGAGCGTGGCGACGGCGCTGCCGCAGCTTACGACCTCGCCGGCAAATTCATGGCCGAGTACGTCATATTGCTTGAGGCCGAAGGTTTTGGGGTCCTCGGTCATGTGGAGATCGGAGCCGCAGATGCCGCAGGCGGCGATCTTGAGCAGGACCTCATCATCAGCCGGCTCCGGCACCGGGCGTTCGCCGACTGTTAAAGGCAGTCCGACACTATCGAAAAGCACAGCCTTCATGTCCGGTCCTCCATCAGGCGCCGTCGTGTTGGGAACCAGGGGGCGTCGACGACCTTGCAGATCAGGCCCCAGATGCCGCCGCGGGCGAAGAGCGCCATGAACAGGGTCATAAGGCCGAGGACCACGAGATAGGTCGCGCCATATTCGCCGAACCAACGCTCGGCGAAGAAGTAGATCAGCGCGCCGATCAGCACGCCTTCCAGCGATCCCAGCCCGCCGACCATGACGATGAAAATTGCGATATTGGCCCAGTTAGGATCATAGGCTGAGGGTGGTGTTATGCGCAGCTGGGCCATGAAATAGATGGCGCCCGCAAGGCCCGTACCGACGGCTGCAGCCACCCAGATCAGGAAGCGCAACCGGCTGACATTGACGCCCTGGCTTGCTGCGGCGACAGGATTGTCGCGCATGGCGATCAAGGCCAAGCCGTAACGCGAGCGCAGCAGTAGGTAGCTGCCGCCGACCGTCATCAGCAGCATCAGCGCGCAGAGCAGGGATACACCCACGGCGCGTTCGGTCGGGGAATAGGTGGTCATGACGCGCAGGCTCATGCCAGCGCCGGCATTGACGTAGCCGAATACGGAGGTCGCCAGCCGCACCACCTCGGCCACGACCCACGTGCCGATCGCGAAATAGGGTCCGTCGAGCCGGTGCAGCAGGCCATAGGTGGGGATGGCGAGCAAGGCCGGCGCGATCATCGCCAGCACAACGGCAACAAAGGGATTGATGCCCCAGAGCTGGGCCATCACGAACATCATGTAGGCGGCGACGCCGACGAAGACTTGTTGGCCGACCGACACCAGGCCGGCATACCCTCCCAGCAAGTTCCACATCTGCGCCACGGCAATGTAGCAGCACAGTTCCACCACGTCTCGGATCAGGCCCTGGCTGGCCCAAAGCGGCATCGAGGCAACAGCAAAGAGCAATACGATGCCGAGGCCCATTGCGATGATGCCCGACATGGTCTGGCGCTGGACCCGGACCGGCGGAAGATCCATGGCATCGGTCGGGCCTGGAGCGGGAGCGGTTGCGATCGCTTGGGTCACGGTCTCAATCCTTTCCGAGAAGGCCCTGCGGCCGCAACGCGAGAATGAGCAGGAAAACGAGATGGCCGGCCAGGATGCCGAAGCCGGGATCGATGCGGAAGCCGAACGACTGGCTGATGCCGAGCACCATGGCACCGATGAAGGCACCCCAGATCGAGCCCATGCCGCCGATGATCACCGCTTCGAAGGCGTAGATCAGTTGGAAGGCGCCATCGGCGGGCGACACCGTTGAGCGCATCGACTGAAACACGGCGGCAAAGCCAAGTATGGCGACCGCCAGCGCGGTGGCGCCGGCATAAACGTTTTTTGGGTTGACGCCGGTCATTGCCGCTGCCTCGACATCGGCCGACGCTGCGCGCAACGAACGGCCGAAGCGGGTATATTGCATCGTCGTTGCCAACCCCGCCGTCAGTACGGTCGCGGTGATCAGCACGATAACGGGCAGCACGCCGACGAAGAGCGGCCCGAGTTGGAAGGAAGCCTGGGCAATGCCGCCGCTCGGCAGCGAGCGGGTGTCCGCCGACCACACCTGCAACATCGCATTCTGCAGCGCGGTCGACAGGCCGAAGGTCGCGATTAGCGACGGCAGCGGGTCTGCGCCGACCACTCGATCGAGAATGAGCCGCTGCAGGATTATGCCGATGATGCCGCCGAGCGCCACCAGCACCACCAGCACCGCCCACGGGCCGAGCCCGAAGGTCGAGGCGAGGCTGATCCCGATCAATGCCAGCAGGATCATCAGATCGCCATGCGTGATGTTCACCACGCGCATAACGCCGAACATCAGCGCCATGCCGAGCGCATATTGCGCATAGAGGCCGCCGAGCAGAATGCCCTGGACCAGTCCGTCAAGCCACTGCATGGGATGCTCCGAAATAGGCTTCGCCGATCTCCTCGCGGGACATGTCCGCCGACCGGCCGGTCAGGGTCACGCGGCCTTCCAGCATGCAGTAGAGCCGGTCGGAGGCCGATTTGGCGAGACCGACGTCCTGCTCGACCAGCACGACGGCGGTGCCATTCCTCGAGATCGCGGGGATGGATTGATAGATTTCCTTGACGACCTTCGGCGCCAGGCCAAGACTGATCTCGTCGCAAAGCAGCAAGCGAGGTTGGTTGAGCAGCGCACGCCCGATGGCGACCATCTGCTGCTGACCGCCGGACAGGGATTGCACAGGCACTGCCTGCTTTTCCTTGAGGATCGGAAACAGCGCGTAGACGCGCTCGATCGTCCAGACCTCGCCATGTCCCGGGGCGGCATGGTCGATCGCCACGCGCAGATTGTCGAGGACGGACATCCCGGCGAAGAGCCGGCGACCCTCGGGCACGATCGCCACGCCATCGGCCACCATGATATGCGGTTTGCTGCCACCAACCGGGCGGCCGTCGAGACACACCATGTCGGGTGCCACTTTGATGAGGCCCATGATCGATTTCAGCAGGGTGGATTTGCCGGCGCCGTTTGCGCCGATCAGGGCCACGATCTCTCCCTCGGCGATTTCGAGATCCACGCCGTAGAGCGCCTGGAAATCACCATAGCGGGCCTTGAGCTGGTGCGTGGACAGAAGCGTGTTGGTCATGCCTCGATCCCCATGTAGACACGTCGAACTTCGGGATTCTTGATGGCCTCGTCTGGCAGGCCCTCAGCGATCTTCTCGCCGAAATTCAGCACCATGATCCGGTCGGCCACCGCGAGTAGCGCATGCAGCACATGCTCGATCCAGACGATCGTCACGCCACGGTCGCGGATGCGTCGGATCAGTTGCACCAGCGCCTTGCCCTCCTCGTCGGTCAACCCGCCGGCGATTTCGTCGAGCAGCAGCAAACTCGGACTCGACGCCAGCGCGCGGGCCAGCTCCAGCCGCTTGCGGTCGAGCAGCGTCAGCGAGCCCGCCGAGCGGTTGGCCTTGTCGGAAAGCTCGCAGTCGCCGAGAATCCGGGCACAGAGTGCATAGCTCTGGGCCTCGCTGCGGCCGCCGCCAAATGTCGCCGCGACGAGCAGATTTTCGAATGTCGACATGCCGACATAGGGGCGTGGGATCTGATATGTGCGGCCGATGCCGATCTTGCAGCGCACATGAGGCGGCTGGCCGACGAGGCGCTGTCCGGCGAACACGAGCTCGCCGGCATCGTTCCTAAGGTCACCGCTGATCAGATTGAAAAGCGTGGTCTTTCCCGCCCCGTTGGGGCCGAGGATGCCCAGCACCTCGCCACGCCGGACATCGAAGCTGATGTCCTGCAGGACGCGCAAGGCGCCGAAGGATTTGCTCAATCCTCTCGCTTCTAGCAATACGCCGTCCAATAGCATCCTCCGCTCCCGGTTGGAGCAGGCGTAGAAACACGCCCGCCCCTCCGGTTTTCATGCATTCGGCCTGGTCTTGCAGGTCGCCGGGCGACCTCGTTGGTCAATGTGGCCCGCCCGACGTGTCCAGGCTTAGCTCGCCCAGGGGATCACCTTTATTTTCTGTTCGGGTTCGAACAGTTTGTTGACGGTGTTGTCGACGATCTTCAGGTCATAGGGCCATTTCTCACCCTTGACCCACTGGCCGCCGAAGATCGGCGTCGTCGAGACGTTCTTGTGCGGGCCGCTGGAGAAATCGACCTTGCCGATCAGCGTGTCGAGTTTCGTTGCCACCATGGCATCACGGTTGGCGGTGCGGTCGAGGGGGTTGGACGAGCGTTTGAGAATATCGATCGCGACTTCCCAGATCGCATGGCTGTAGCCGAGCGGCTGCGTCCACTGCTTCTTGGTTTCGCTCTCCCATTGGTCGGCGATGTCGCGGCTCACTTGTCCGGTCAACGTCGATTTGAAGGGGAAGGCAGGCGTCCACCACACTTCCGACGACATGCCGTCGCCGAGCGGGCCGAGTGCCTGCACGCCGCCCGGGAAAAGGAGTGCCGCCGCGACGGTGACGGCCTTGGGCTTGTATCCTTGCTGGGCGCACTGGTTGATGAAGGTCTTGAGGTCGTCAGGATAGGTGATGCCGCCGACGATCTCGCATCCGGCAGCCTTGAAGGCGGCGATTTGTGCGGAATAGTCGTTGGTGCGCGGCTGGAAAAAGCCCGGGACGGTGATCTCGAAGCCGGCCTTCTTGGTCGGCACTGGCAGACCGTAATCGTTGTTACCCCAGGTCTCGCCGTCCGCATTCTGCGGAAACAGCAAGCCTACCTTGCGGTTGGTGTCTAGCGTATTCCACAGGCCAACGAAGGTGTTGAGCGCCTCATCGAGGCCCCAGAAGAAATGATAGGTCCAGTTGAACGGCGCCTTCTGGCCGCCGCGCGGGAAGATCACCGCCTGCCACGGCGCGCCGGTCGAAAGGCACGGGCACTCGTTGAGTTCCGCCTGGTCGGCCGAGGGGCTGACGGTGTCGGTGGTCGATGCGGGCAGCAGCAGATGCACGCCATCGTTCAGGATGAGGTCGCCAGCGACTTCGGCCGCGCGGTTCGGATCGGACTGGCTGTCACGGATCAGGATTTCGACATCGAACTTGCCGGCTGCTGTCTCCAGGCCATCCTTGAGCAAGGCCTTGACTTTGTCCGCCGCCCAGCCGTCGGTTTCGCCGAACAGCGCAAGCGGACCGGTCGCCGGCGTTACGAAGCCGAGTTTGATCGTGCCGGCCGATTGCGCGCGGGCAATCATGGGTGCTCCGAGCGCCGATGCGGCCAAGCCGGCACCGATGCCCTTCAGCACGGTCCGGCGTGATGGTCTTATGATTTTCGTATTCAGGTCCACCTTCGGCTCCTCCCTTTGGTGATTTGTCGTCTGCATGCGTATTGGTGACAGCCGGCCGTTCCTCCCTGGCTGGCGATCACATCACTTAATGCGGTTCATCGCGCCGCCATCGATGACGATCTGGCTGCCGGTGACGTAAGACGAGCATGGCGATGCCAGATAGAGTGCAAGGCCCTTGATGTCCTCAGTGTCGCCGATCCTCCCGATCAGCGATTGCTCCTCGAAAGCCTTGCGGTCCGCGGGAATCTTTAGCCGACCGCCGGCGATGTTGGTCATGAAGGGCCCAGGCGATATGCAGTTGACGAGGATGCCGAACATGCCCAGTTCCATTGCCATCTGACGGACGAAATGGTCGACGCCCGCCTTGGCGGGCATATAGGACGTGCCGACGATCGCCTCGTTGATCTGTGCCGCGATCGAGGACGTGACGATGATCCTGCCACCGCCCGATTTCTTCATGTGCCGGGCAGAATTCTTGACTGTCGTGTAGACCGATGTGAGGTTGACCTCGATGCCACGATCCCATTGCGCGTCGTCCAGCGCGTCGATCGCGCCTTCCGGAATGCGTCCGCCTTCGGTCGACAGGAAGCCCGGGCCGGGGTCGATGCCGGCATTGGCGAAGACCACGTCAATCCGCCCATGCCGTTTCGCCACAGCGTCGAAAGCGTCGCTCATTCCGGGTCTGTCGGAAACGTCGACGACCTGCCCCCAGACGTCACCGCCATTGGCCTTGATTTCGGCAACCACCGTTTCCAGCGTTGCCGCGTTCAGGTCGAAGATGCAGACGCGCGCGCCATTGTCCGCCATGACCTCCGCGTATGCACGGCCGATGCCGCTGGCACCGCCGGTGACAATCACCGACTTGCCACGAACGTCGAACATTTCTTGCAATGTCGCCATTCTGTCTCCTCCCACTTCGAGAAGGCTAACAGCGAACGACCCGTGCTTTAATAATTCTTTTCAAGTTTAATATGTCTATGTGTTATGAAGGGTGGGGGTCTAGAGTCAGGTTTACTGCTATCTACGGCGGGTTATCGGCTGAGAAAAGCAATGAGCCTTTGTCGGCTCCCGCGAAGAGCCAATTGCGTCTTCCAACGCCTATTGGGCGCAGTGCCCGTTCAGCCGCGTTGTTGTCAATCGCAGCCCGGCCCTCTTCCAGGAACAGGCAGAACGGAACCTTGCCTTGCATGCGGGACTGCCTCCCCATCATCTGTTCAGGAAAACGCGAGGACGGCCGGACCAATCATCTAACAATTAGTGCGAATTGAACATGCAAGGGGCAGAGCTCGCCGATCTCCCCCTGGCCTACGTCCTTTGCGCGTCTTTCAGACACGCGGCGCTGCAGGCGCCAGCCGCCGCTTGGCCATTGCCAAAAGCCCATGCGCCGCGACGTTCTCGGCATAGTCCCGATAGGCGGGATCTCGGCTCAGCATGCGCTCTTCGGCGCGGGCGCGCAGCAAATAGATAAGACTGATGATCGCCAGCATGCCGGCCCGCGCAAGTCCTTCGGCCAGGCCACTGGCGATGAAGCTCGGAAACGCAAACAGCCACCAGGCGATGTTCTTCGAGACATAGGCCGGATGTTTGATGAAGCGGTAGGGGCCTGATGTGATGATGCCGCGATGGGTCAGGTTGGAAAATCGCGGTCCGAAGGCGACGGTCGCCCAGACGTAGATGACCGTGCAGAACAGCGTCGCGACGCTCCAGAGGATGAAGACCACCGATCCCTCCCGGATAATGCTCTCCCAACCCGGCCCGTCGCCATAGGGTACGAAGGCATGCGAAATCACCGGGAAGAACGGCTCATAGCAGATCAGGCAGACGAGCCAGCCGAGCGCCGTCGTCTCCGTTGCCCTGACATGCCATCCGAAAAGCTTGAAGGTGGCGATGTAGCCGCCGGCCGCCAGGATGACGTCGAGAAGCAAGACGAGCCGCAGCAAGCCTTCGAACCAGGCGGCCGAAAGTGAGGGAAACAGCCAGGCCGGCTTTTCGGCAAGATCGGAAAGTGCGGCTATGCCGCTTGAAAACATCAGCACGAGGAAGAAGCATTTGATCGCCAGCAGCCGCAAGGCGAACAGCACGTCTTCTTCGCGAAAATCCTGCATCAGTACCGCACGGCCGACCTGGTTGAGATAATCGTCGGGCTCCGCGGCGACGAGATCGGTGACCGCGACGTAGAGAATGGTGGCGCCGACAAGAGCGATGGAGATGGGGATGGTGGTATGACCGGCCTCGATGAACCATCGGACCGCCGACGACTGCGTGAAAAACGGAAAGACGGAACAGGCGATGACGACCGCACCCAAAAGCGCGGCGAGGCCGACAAGCTTGGTTCCGATGCGCCGCCAGGAAGCGGCGGGAGCCTCATGCCGCCTCTCTCGCAATGCCCAGGCCCGGCGCGCAGCCGGTGTGCCGTCGACGACGATCCACGCCAGGAGAAGACAAAGGACGGCAAGCGCCATCGCCTTGCCGGGCTCGAGCTGCAGATAGGTCGCGAGCGCAATGCCGACGAGAACGCCGGCAAGGGTCGCAGCTTGAGTGACCAGGGGACTCCTGGTGAGGGTATCCCTGTCCTCCGATATCGGCACGCGCTCGGCTTTCTCGATCACATTGCCGGCTGGACGGAGCGTTTCCGCGCCGCCTTCACCGCCTGCGCCAACGCTGCTTCAACTGTGAACGGTGACCGCTCTTCCGGCACTGAGATCATCGCAAGGTCGAGCTTGTCATAATCGACCATGTAATAGCCCGATCCGGTAGCGATGACCGCATCGGGTCTGATCGTCAACAGGTCCTGCGCCATCGTGCCGATGAACATCGGCCCGCCCCAGATGTAACGGAAAGCATAGATTGGAATACCTTCAGCCGAAGTGCCAAGGCGGCGGATATCGGTCTTCAGGCGGCGATCAGACCACGAGGTACCCGAGGAGCTCGATGAACTGCTTGAACTGGAAGAGCTGCTGGAACCAGAGCCGCCGCCCATGCCGCCGCCAGAGCTGGAATTCCCACTGGAACTGTTCTCGGAGCGGGCGAAAGCCGGTTGATTGCTATTTACGGCCACTTTTCTAACGGCGGGCGTGGTTTTCCTGCCAGGCGTAACGTTCCTGGCGGGCTCCTCACTGGCGAATAGCGTCTTGGCGCCAGGGTCGAAGATGCAACTCTGCAAGATTGCGCCTGAACCTGCAAGGAAGGTCGAGCAAAGCAGAACACGGATGATGAGCTTTCTTGTCATGTAGGGCGCCCCCGGATCGCCGTTTAGAAGAGATCGTACCTCGGATTTCGCTTTACCCATGTCGCCTTGGCGAGCTGAACGAGCCTGTCATCGAGCGATTTGGTTTTTGGAAGCGCCTTTTGTTCCTGAGCGGTCAGCTCGGCGGCAAAGGTCTCCTCCACTTTCTTCTTGGCGGCATTCGGCAAGGCCTTGAGCGCCGCCTTTGCCTGGTTCTTCGGATCGCCACTGCCTGGCATGTTGACGGCGGTCGCCAGCGCGAAATAACGGGCCGCCGTTACCAGGTTGTCAGCGTCCGCAGCGTCTTCCTTCGCCAGTATCGCGCGGTCGAGTGCACCCCAATAGTCGCCACGTTCGGCGCCCATCTCCAGCCACTTCGCAGCTTCCGCCTTGTCCGCGGCAACGCCGATGCCGTCGCGGTACATGCGCCCGAGATTAGTCGGGGCATAGGGTTGACCGCCCTCTGAAGCCCGCGTGAAAAGGTCGAGCGCTTTCGGGAGATCCTCCGGGGCGCCTTTTCCGAAACGGTAGACGAGCGCAAGATTGTTCAGCGAATAGATGTCGTTGCGCTGGACGCCGGCTTCGTAGAAGCGGATGCCGCGCTCCGGATCAGCCGGAACGTTGACGCCGTTCAGGAAGATATAGCCGAGCTCGTTCATCGCGTAGGTATGGCCGAGATCGGCGGCCTGCAGCATCAAGCGTAATCCCAGCTGCTGATCGGCCTTGGTGCCGCGGCCGTAGTAGAGGGCCTTGCCGTAGCTGTGCAGGGCAAAGGGATCGCCCTTGGCCGCACCAGCCTTGGCGATCTCGCTTGCCTTGGTTGCATCGCGCGGAACGGAGGCGCCGGACTCGTAAAGGCTCGACAATTCGTAGATTGCCCGGACATGCCCGGCATCCATCGCCTGCTTGATCGTTGCGAAAGCCGTCTTGGTGTCGCGGTTGGCAAGCTGGGCGCGGCCGAGCTGGTAGACGAAGCGGGCCACCTCGGGATAGGCCTTTATCGCCTCGGTGCAGGCCGGCAGGGCATTATCGGGGTCGATTTCGTTCGGCAGCTTGCCTGCGGTCACGCCCTGCAGGTCGAGGGGTGCGGCGGCTGCGGTGTCGCAGGCGTCGAGCACCGGCTTGAAGGTGACGGTGGCGGGCGGCAGATCGTCGTTGGCGGCCTGCAGCGTCAGGGCGAAAGGCTGATTCTCCGTGCCGATCTGCGGCTCGTAGGAAAGGCCCGGAATATCGGCTGCCTCAAGCACATGGCCGAGCCCGATTACCCGGTCTCCGGCGCGCAGCGTGCCCTTGTCGGGAAGGGCTGCGACCTTGAAGGTCATTTCCGCCGCCGATGCCGGCACGACCGGCAGGCTGGCCGCGACGGGGCCGACGCCGATCGTCGTGCCGACGTCGCGCGACAGGGTCTTCAGATAGGCGTCGGCATCGGCAAGCCGCACCTGTTTTTGCTGTTCGAGCTGGGCGAGTTTGGCGCCGGCATCCGCCGAGACGGTGATCGCGACGACGCCCTGCGTCGCCTGGCCATAGGGATCACTCACGGTGTAACCGATCAGGCCGACGGTTCCGGCGGTAACACCTGAGGAATCATAGGTCAGCGCCGTCAGCGCCGCGGCGGGCATCTTGGCGCCCTGCTCGACCGGCTTGCCGTCGAAGGTGAGTTTGCCGGTCTGGGGAAGTTGGGTCAGGGTGACGAGCAGCGTCGAGCCGGTTTCGTCATGCGGCGGGGCGATCGGCAGCTTGGTGGCGGCAGCACCTTCCGGCACGCTCACCTGCTGCATCGACTCGACGCTTGGCGGCGGCGGCGCCGGAATGAAATAGAAGCTGTCCATCAGCGAGGAGTTTTCCCAGGGGACCTGCTTGCCGCCGGTCATGGCGATGACGTCGCGGCGCACATCGGTCAGCACCTGGCGGATTTCCTTATTGGGTTCGCTGGCGCGTTTGATGAAGGATTCGGAATAGGGGCTCAGCGCCCCGGTGCCATCGAGCGCCACCTGGCCGGGTTCCGTGGAAAAGGCGATCAGACTGCCGAGATCGCTGTCGATGCGCGCAAGCCCGCGGGTGGCGCCGACCGGTTCCAGTTTTTCCGCCATCCAGAATTTCTGAGCGTTGAACGGATTGTTGCGACAGGCATCGAGGAAGATCAACTGCACCCGCGAATTCTGCTTGAGATGGTTCAGGATGAGGTCGAGCGGCATGGTCTGCGTCTCGACGTCATAGGGCGTTTCCAAGGTCGCATCGACCGGCACGATGAAATTCTGCCCGCCCACCTGGATGCCGTGGCCCGAATAATAGATCAGCCCTGCCTCGGCATTGCTGGTCGAACGCAGGAAGCGGCGCACCGTATCCTCGAGCCCGATGCGATCGACATTGATGCCGATCGTCACGTCGAAACCGGCCGCCCGCAACGTGGCTGCGACCTCTTCGACATCATTGGCGGGGTTGGGAAGCGAAGGCAGCGTCTTATAGACCGAATTGCCGATGACGAGGGCGACGCGGCGGCCGCTCTCTTGCGTGATGGCGGCATGCGCGACGCCGATCGACAGCAGTATTGCCGCCACGGTCAGCAGATAAGCGCATAGTCTCCAGGCATTGTGGAACTTGGGCATGGCTCGATCGCAAACATTCTATTGTTTAAGTTCAATAAAATTTGCTGGCCTGCTGGTGCTAGGCCCCCTCCGCATTCATCGTTTGAAAATATTCCTCACTGCTAAAAAAAGCAAGCTTCGCCCGCCTCCAAGTGAATTGGAGCAGTCCCCTCAGATTGGAAGCCCATTATCGGCAGGAAAGACTGTCGAATCAGGAATTTTATCCTGCCACCGGCAGTGGATACGTCAGCGCCGGCGAAGTTTCCTTAGCTCCGAAACGTATAGTTGCTGATCGAGGCTGGTTTCATCTCGATGGAGAAGCCCGCCAAGGTCGGCGGCATGTAGGCCGCGCTCTCGATCCGGCAGGGGTCGAGGAAGTGTTCGTGCAGGTGATCGACATATTCGATGACGCGGCCTTCCTTGGTGCCGGATACCGCGATGTAGTCGATCATCGACAGATGCTGCACATATTCGCAGAGGCCGACGCCGCCGGCATGCGGCCAGACCGGCAGGCCGAACTTGGCGGCGATCAGCAGCACGGAGAGAACCTCGTTCAGCCCGCCCATGCGGCAGGAATCGATCTGGACGATGTCGATTGCGCCTTCGGCGATGAACTGCTTGAACATGATGCGGTTCTGGCACATCTCGCCGGTCGCGACCTTCACCGGCGCGATCGCCTGGCGGATCTTGCGGTGGCCGGCAATGTCATCGGGGCTTGTCGGTTCCTCGATGAAGAAGGGCTTGGCCGGGGCAAGCGCCTTGACCCAGTCGATCGCCTGGCCGACATCCCACACCTGGTTGGCGTCGATCATCAAGTAACGATCGGGACCGATCACCTCGCGGGCGATCCTCAAGCGGCGGATATCGTCGTCCAGGTCGCGGCCGACCTTCATCTTGATATGGTTGAAGCCGGCGTCGATCGCCTCCTTGCAGAGGCGCCGCAGCTTTTCGTCCTCATAACCCAACCAGCCCGCCGAGGTCGTATAGCAGGCGTAGCCCTCTTTTTCGAGGATGGCGATACGTTCGGCCTTGCCTGCCTCGGCGCGCTTGAGGATCTCGACGGCCTCCTCACGCGTCAGCACGTCGGTGAGATAGCGGTAATCGACGATATCGGCGATCTCCTCAGGCGACATCTCGGCGACGAGCCGCCAGACGGGCTTTCCCGCCTGTTTGGCAAGCAGATCCCAGACGGCGTTGACGACGGCGCCGGTTGCCAGATGAATGGCGCCCTTTTCCGGGCCGATCCAGCGCAACTGGCTATCGCTGGTCAGATGTCGCCAGAATTTTCCGGGATGGGCGAGCACGTCGCCGAGGTCGGCGCCGACCACGAGATGGCGCATCGCTTCGATCGCCATGCAGCAAATATCGTTGCCGCGGCCGATGGTGAAGGTCAGGCCATGGCCGGCAAGATCAGACGCATCGGTGTCGAGAATGACATAGGCGGCCGAATAATCCGGATCGGGGTTCATCGCATCCGACCCATCCAGGCTTTGCGAGGTGGGAAAGCGGAGATCGAAGACACGAAGGTCGGTGATGCGGGTCATGGTTGTTCTCCCAATTGCAATAGCCCGATCGGCCGGCACGACTGCCGGCCGCAACATCAGCTGAGGTCAGATCGTCCAGCCGCCGTCGATGGCGATTGCCTGGCCTGACGTGTAGGTGGCGCCGGCGAGATAGACGGCGAGATCGGCGATCTCCTCCGGCGAGCCGAGCCGGCCCATCGGCTGGCGGGCGATGAAGGCGGCGCGGGCTGCGTCATAATCGCCCTGGGCGCGCATGCGGTCCTGCAGCGACGGGCTTTCCACCGTGCCGGGGCAGATGGCGTTACAGCGGATGCCCTCGGCGACATAATCGGCGGCAACGGATTTGGTCAGCCCGATGACCGCCGCCTTGGTGACGCCATAAGCGAAGCGGTTCGGGACGCCCTTGATGCTCGAGGCGACGGAGGCCATGTTGATGATCGACCCGTCCTTGCGTTCGCGCATGCCGGGCAGCACGGCGCGGATGGTGCGGATCATTGCCTTGACGTTGAGGTCGAGCGCAAATTCGAAATCGGAATCCTTCATCTCGAGGATCGAGCCGGCGTGAACGAAGCCGGCGCAGTTGAACAGCACGTCGACCGCGCCGATCTCGGCAACGACAGCCTTGACCGCATCCTCATCGAGCACGTTCAACTGATGGGTGGAAACCCCGGTTTCCGCAGCTAACGTCGCCAGCGCCTCGGTATTGATGTCGGTCGCCTGGACCTTGGCGCCCATCGCGGCAAAGGCTGCCGCCGTCGCCCGGCCGATGCCCTGGCCGGCGGCGGTGATGAGCACGGTCTTGCCGGAAAGTCTGTTTGTCATGTCACGGGCCTTTTCTGGAAGTGTCTACGCTGGACGATGGAATGCAATTTGTGTTGACGAGGACTAAAGCGCGTCGCATCAAACTTGGTTCATGCGACGCGCTTTAGTCCTTTGTTTTTATGCATGTCGTTACCCCGGAACCGCTGCACACTTCCGGGCGACATGCATTAAGGCATACGCCTTTTCCCACTTTGCGCGCTCTGACCGCCCTCCGGCAAGATAGTGCTGGCAGCCTGCCACCTGGTTTGGTTTCCGGAAGCGTGCGATATCTCGCGTGATACCGAGCTGCGTCTTCAGTGATGATTTGTCTGTTTATAGACAAACAGACGATCAGCCAAGGGTCAAGCGTAAACTTTTCCTTTTCCGACCGTGGTTCTGCGTATATGCAGATTGATATTCACAGGAGGAAGGAATGGAGACCGACGAGTCAGACCGCTACCGCGCTCCTGCGCTCGATAAGGGCCTCGATATCCTGGAATTGCTCGCCAGCGTCGACAGCGGTCTCACCCAGGCGGAAATTGCCAAGCGGCTCGACCGCAGTCCCAACGAATTTTATCGCATGCTCGACCGCTTGGTGCGCCGCGGTTACGTCACCCGGCTGGATGGCGACCGTTATTCGCTGACGCTGAAGCTTTTCGGTCTTGCGCAACTGCACACGCCGGTGCGCCGGCTTGCTTCCTACGCCACACCGCTGATGCGCGATCTCGCCCATCGCACGCGCCAGGCCAATCACCTTGCCGTCTTCGATCGCGGCGCGGCTGTCGTCATTGCCCAGCAGGAGGCGCCGGATTACTGGGGATTCTCGATCCGCATCGGCGCCCATATCAGCCTGTTCGACACCGGTTCGGGGCATGTGCTGCTCGCCTTCCGCAGTGAGGAGGAGCGGGAGATGATGATCTCGGAACATGTGCGCAGTCGCGCCGACATCGAGCTCGGCGCCGATTTCTACGATCGTCTCGACCAGATCCGCGAGCGCGGCTACGAGATGATGGCGAGCGCCCAGACATCCGGCGTCTACAATCTCTCCGCGCCCGTTCTCGGGCCGGATGGGCGCTGCATCGCCGCCCTCACCTGCCCCTTCATTGCGCTTGTCAATGCACCCACGGCTCCCGATATCACCCAGGCGATCATGCAGGTGCAAAAGACCGCCAACCAGCTTTCGCTGCTTGCCGGCGCCGACGTCGCAAGCCCCGCCTGACGGGCGATAATTTTTATTTGAACAATCCATTCACCGGGGATAGCTTGCGGTACAGCCTGCCTTGGAGGAGAAAAGCGTGCTCATCGACACCCATCTGCACATCATCGATCGCTCAGCACTGCCCTATCCCTGGCTTTCCCAGGTGCCCGATCTCGATCATGATTTTCTCTATGAGACCTATGCGGCCGAGGCGCGGCGCTGCGGCATCACCACGGCGCTGCACATGGAGGTCGACGTTGATCCCGCCGCGATGCAGGGCGAGACAGACCACATCGCCGGTATCGCCAGAAAGGAAGGCAGCCTGATTGCCGGCGCCATCGTCTCCTGCCGGCCGGAAGAGGAAGGCTTTGCCGCCTATCTCGAGCGGCAAAAGGCCGATTCCTTCGTCAAGGGGTTCCGCCGCGTGCTGCATGTCGTGCCCGACGACGTGTCGGAAGGCGCCCTGTTTCGCGAAAATATCCGCCGCCTTGGCGGCAGCGGCCAGACCTTCGACCTCTGCACATTGCCGCACCAGGCAGGCCGCGTGAGCGCCCTCGTCGATCTCGCGCCGGATGTGCAGTTCGTGCTCGACCATTGCGGCGTGCCGGATATCCGCTCCGATGCCTTCGAGCCATGGAAAGTCGGCCTATCGGAGATTGCCCGGCGGCCAAACGTCGTCTGCAAGGTGTCCGGCGTCGTTGCCTATGCCGATGCCGAGACATGGACGGCGCAAACTCTGCGGCCTTATATCGAACATGTGATTGCAAGTTTCGGCTGGGATCGTGTCGTCTGGGGCAGCGACTGGCCGGTCTGCACGCTCGGCGGCGGCCTCTCTACCTGGGTCGCGGCGACCCACGCCGTGCTTTCCGGCAGCAGCGAGACGGAGCGGTCCAAGCTGCTTTCCGCCAATGCACAGCGTCTCTGGTCGCTTTGACGTCACGAAATCACGTGATGTGCTGTGCCTTATAAAAGTGCTACTTTGGCATGTCTTTTGCTTGTGTAAGGACGAAGCGACGCAGTGTTTCGGTTTGGGACGACTTACCACCAAGCAATTGCTAGCTTTAGCCATCTCAGGTAAAAGTTGTCAGACACGGATTTGGCGAATACTTCTAATCCGATGTCCTCAGGAGGGAAAAAATGAAAGAAGAACCGCATTCCGTCGATGTTCACGTCGGAAAGACCATCCGTATCCAGCGTCTGCTAAGGAAAGTTTCTCAGACGGAACTGGGCGATCGGGTTGGTGTAACGTTCCAGCAGATCCAGAAATACGAAAAGGGTTCCAACCGCGTTTCCGCCAGCATGCTGGTTGAAATCGCCGGCGCGCTGAAGGTCGATGTCAGGACGTTTTTCGACGACCTGTCGGCCCCCGATACGGCCAACGACAACCCGGCTCCGAGCGAAGAATTCATTATTTCGCGCGAAGGCGTGCTTCTCAATGCGGCGTTCTTTTCGATCAAGAACGAAGCTCTTCGCAAGAAGATCCTGAAGCTCGTTCAGGCGATTGCCAACACCGAACAGCTGGATAGCGAAGCGGCCGAATAGGCCGTTGTCCTTAAGCCGATCCGCATAAGGGTCAGTGGCGATCGATCAGGATCAGATTCTCGCTGGCGTCCTTCATTGCGATCTTGGCTTTGCTGCCGAGCAGCTTTTCGAGATTGACGTCTAGCTCCCTGTCGGGATCTATGCCGTCCCAATCGATGACGACCTGCAGCAGCGCCATGTTCGTCAGGTGCATCAGATTCCGCAGCTGAAGCTTTTCAGCCTCCTCCTTGGCTGCCGACAGCAGCCGGAAGATCCTTGCGTATTCGCTGCCTGTAGCTTCGTTGCGTTGTTCAAACATCGTTCCCGCCCCTTTGGCCGTGAAACCCTACGATTCCATCACCACTGCATCTTTCTGCCGTTACCGTTATTCAAGCGTTACAGGAACCGCATTGCGCGTGACTTCGGCGTGCAGCAGCTCCCAATGCGAGGTCGCGGCAAAGCGCCAGTCACGGTTAACGGGCAGGAATTCGTCCCGGCGCAGCCAATCCAGCACCAGCCGGGCGTCGCTGCGCTTGCGCTCGACGCGATTCTGGCGGACAGCGGCGAGGATCTGGTCGCGGCGCGGCTTGCGGAAATGGCACTCGTCGACGACCTTGGCATAGGTGCGTTCGGAAAAATGTAGGAAACGGCCGGCAAGCAGCAGTTTCTTGCGCTCGCCCGACGAGATCTCGCCATTGGCAAGAAGCGCATCGATCGTCGGCTCGAAATCGACCCAGGGCACCGAGAGCGGCAGCCAACCCAGCGCCTGCGGTGCATGCACCAGCGCGACGGCTTCGTCGTCGAGCAGCCGCCCGGCCTCGTAATCTTCGAAGATCGAGCCAAGCCCGACCATGCCGAAGGGCGCGCATTCGGCCGCCCGCAACGCGCCCATGCTGGCGCCGCCGGCAACGGCGACATCATGTTCGAGCGCGAACAGAATTTCCTTGTGCCAGACCGAGGGCAGATCGCCGAAATAACCGTCGACGAGGCCGATCGCGGTGGCGCCGTCGTGAACGGCCTTGAGGATATCGCCGCAGGCGGCCGGCGGCCGGAAATCGATGCGAGGAGACATGGCTCTCGCCGCGGCAAGATCGCTGCCAAGGCTGGGGCCTACGAACAGCACCTTCATGGCTGGGCTCCTCTCATGGTGTTGACTGCCCGCATGCCGAGCTGGATGTACTGGCCCGAGATATCGACCTCCAGGCCGGGCACGATCACCCTGAGGACCGAGACCGGCAGGGTCCGATGCGCAAACGGCACGACGATGATCTGTTCGATGCCGCTTGCCGCCAGCCGCTCGACAATCTCGCCGATGGTTTCCTGGATCGTCGCAGCGCGGCAATGACGGGCCTGGAACGCGCGCATCCGGCCGTCGCCCTCGCAGAGCTCGACCACCTGCTGCATCGCCGCACTCTGGTCGAGCCGCTGATAGATGCGCGGCGAGAAATCGTCACGGCTGCCGGCAATCGCGGTCAACCGGCTCTGCGCCGCTTCGGTGATGGCGCGCAGCGCCGCGCGCACGGGGTCGGGGTGGCAGCCGCAGCCGCCGCAGACATGCGCCCAGCGCGCGTCGACACGGTCGGAAAGATTGCCTGGCATGATGACGGCCAGAAAAGCGGGAATGCCGATATCCGTGGTCATGTCGAGCAGCAGCAGCCGCATGCCGGCGCGGGTGATCCGATCGGTCATGATGTCGATGACCGCATCGCCGAAGGAGGCGGGATCGATGCGGCTTTCCTTCAGTTGCTGCGGCGATTTCAGCTGGGTTAAGGCCCAGGCGTCACGTTCCACCAGCTCGCAAAGTCCATGCAGGACCGCTTCGGACGGTGTGTTGCCGGAGGCAAGTCCATCGCTCGACTGCTCGAAGCCCGGCGGCCTTTCGCCGCAATGGTCGAGGCCGACGAGCCACCAGGGCACGTAGACAGTGCTGCCGGAAAGGATGTCGAGCCCGGAGCACCAGGGAATGAGACCGTTGCCGATCTCGTCTGGCGCGCAACGGGCGACATTGTCGAGATCGATCATGGCGGCATGTTCCGCCCGCATGCTTGCGGTCGTCGCCAGCGTCACATCGGCGGGTGGGATTTCGGCGATCCGCGTCTCGATCGCTTCCATGGCGGCCGAGGTCATGGCGGCATCGTTGTCGATACCCTTGCCCTGGAAGACCGAGAGCGTATGGCTGTTCGGCCGCGTCGCGAAGGCGACCGGGATGTTCAAGACGTCCAGAGCGGTCAGCAGGCCGACGCGCGTGATGCCGAATTCGCGCAGATGCGGCCTGATGGCTGCAAGTGTCTGAGCAGGCGTGACGGCGCGGTCATGATAATCGCTGACGCCGGCCGATGATCGTTTGAGGTCACCGGCAAGCGTTTCGAGAGCATTTCCGTTTTTCTTCGAATCAAGAAAATGTTCTATCTTTTTGTTTTCACGCAATTCCGGACGCAAAACCGCTTCACACTTTTGCTGGAATTGCTCTAGATCGGCGAAAGCGGACATACCGGTCTCGTCCTTAACGGAACCTCAGCGCATGCGTCAGGCTCTCGAGCGCATTGGCGGAAACGTTGAGTTCATCTTGTTTCATCGCTGCTCTGGCAGCTGCAGAGAAGCGCAGGGACTGTGTCTGAACTGCGGTGGTTTCAGCATTCGTCTTCATGTTCCATCTCCAATTGGTCGGGCAGCTCGCTGCCGTTAACCATTGGAGAGAAACATTGCCCGCGTCATTTAAGCGTTACAGGCTTCGTTAAAAGGCGATGCAATCAGGGAAGACCGGCGAGTTGCAGGCCTTTTATCAGCGGTTCGGTGAAGGCGGGATCGCGATCGGGGACGAAATGACGGATGTCCTCGCTGCGAAAATCGGGGAAGTTTTCCAGCACCGTCCGGGCATAGTTCTCGGCCTTGCCCTTGTCGCCCGCCATCGCATGCGAGGCGGCAAGCAGTCTCGCCGTCGCCTGTTTGGTCTTCACCGGTTCCAGCGCCTCGATCGCCTTTTCATACTCTTCGCGCATGAAGTGGATGCCGCCGAGGTTCCAGTAATAATAGTCCGGCGGCAGTGGATTGAGCTTGAAGGCCGCGCGGCTGAGCTCCAGCGCCCGGTCGAAATCGCCGTCATGGGAAAGCGCGTCGGCAAAATCGGCGAGGATGTCGGCATCGTTGGGATTGAGATCCTGGGCCTGCTGGAAATATTCCAGACTTTCGTCGAAGCGGCGGCGATAAAGCGCCACAAAGCCAAGCTCGCGGTAGGCCCGGCCGCTGTTCGGGTCGGACTGCTGCGCAAGGCGGGCGGCACCGTTGGCCTCATCGAGCAGTTCCTTGTCGCGCATGCCGCGGATCAGCCATTCCATGCCGAGTGCGCGTGACACGCCGGCATGGGCGGCCGAGAAATGCTCATAACGATTGAGCGAGGATTTGAACCATTTGCGCGCCTGGCGCAGATGCTGCAGGTCGGTATGGGCGATCAGCCGCTTGCCTTCGAGATAGAGACGATAGGCAGAGGCCGGCGCCTCGCCAATTGGCATCGCCAATTCGTGGCGCTCGATCGTGTCGGCGAGCGAGGAGACGATCCGCCGCGTCAGATGGGTGAAGGACTCGCTGATCTTCTGCATGACCAGCGGCAGTTCGATGGCCCAGATCACCTCCGACGTCGTCGTCCGGGTCAGCCGGCAAGTCGCAAAGACATCCTCGTCGCGGCCCTGAATGGTGACGTAGACCGCATAGTCGAAGCTGAGGTCGAGCGGGCCGGGCACGGCACGCGCGGGATCGATCGAGCGGCTGAGGATCTCCAGGCTCGTATGCGCCGCAATCACCTTGAAGCCGCGCTGCTGGCTGAGGCCGATGGTGACGTCTTCGAGAAGCGCCCTGCCGACGCGCTCCATCAGCGGATCGGTGAAGATGCTTTCCGGCGGCAGGATGATGATGCGCGGCTGGCCAAGCAGATCGGCAAACATTCCCGGCGCCGATGGGCGCTCCGGCACTGCCGCTTGTGCTGCCGGGATCAGGCCGAGTTCGCGGGCGAGCGCTGTGGTGCTTTCCTCCGGCTCGGTGTCGAAGTCGTCCTTCAGCTGGCTCTTGCACTTCAGATAGGCCTGGCGGGCCGCAGCCGGATCGTTCATCCTGACATGGGTGCGCATCAAGGCGCGATAGGCCGTCTCACTGGCAGGATCGAGTTCCAGCAGGCGCTTGGCAAGTGCGACCTGCTCCTCGTCCGACCTGTCTTCTGACGTCTCGATCAGCCGGGTGAGATGGGCGGAGCGCAATTCGTCGATACGCTGGCGCTCAAAGGTCAGCCAGTCCTCGGCGCCCTGCGTCGGCGATTTGGCGCCTTCCAGCAATTCGCCGTTCAGCATATCGCTGTCTTCGGGGGCGAGCGGCGCTTTCTGCTTCAGGAGATGAACGTCGACCTCCCAGCCGTCCGCAAGCCCGATATGGGTTCGGGTTGCGGCAAGCAGCGGCGGAAGGTCGGCGGGAATGCTCTGTTCGATACGCGACAGCAGCTGGCGCAGGCTGCCGGCACGCTTTTCCGGCAGTTCCGATTGCCAGAGCTGTCGCCTGACGGTTTCGCGGTCCAGTTCGAGATTGGCTTCGGCGGCGAGCATGGCGAGGAGAAAATAAGACTTCTCCGGCAAGGGGAGTTCCCTCCCCGCTGCCAGCAGCCTCGGTCTTCCGAGCAGGCACAGCCTGTTCGTCGACATCTGTCCGGATGTCCGTTGCATCCCGGTTCTCACCCCTGAAAGCCAAGGCGCGCAAACGCAGCCGCCGCAGAAATGATGTTAGAACTATAAGAGCGCCGCGCATAGCGGCAAAAGAAGAAGTTTCAGCGAATATTTGCATTTTCACGTGTCGCTCGCCGAGAAGATGCTTTGCCGATATTTTCCATGAGAGACGATTCGCGTGCCGATGCGGCACTGTCACCAAATATATTTCAATATGGAGTCGGCCTGCCACTGATTTTGTAAGGCGCTTGTTCGGCCCCTTTGACACCGAAGCGCTGTCGATAGTCACCGGGAGAAAGACCTGTAATTTTGCCGAAAACTTTACGAAAAGCGCTCGGATCGTTGTAACCGACCTCCCACGCGATCTTTTCGACAGGCAGCTTGCCGAACTGCAGAAGCTCGCGTGCCTTGCCGACGCGAAGCCGCTGGATGTAATCCCCCGTTGTGAGTCCCGTCGCTTTTTGGAAGCGACGAATGAACGTCCGCCGCTCAAGTCCTGCTTGAGCGGACAAAGCGGCAAGACTCATCTCCTTGCCATCATGCGCCTGAAGCCAATGTTGAACCTTCAAAATAGCCAGGTCTCCGTGATCGAGCCTGGGTGAAAAGGCGCTGTAGTTCCTTTGCTCGCGCCCCGGGGGGTCAATCACAAATGCGCGCGCTGTGCTGATCATGATGGATGGGCCGAGAAAACGGTCGACAAGTCTGAGGGTCAGGTCGATCCATGACATGGCGCCGCCTGCCGTTATCAAATCACCGTCATCGATGATGAGCCGATCAGTATCGACGACAACTTTCGGGAACCGCAATCGGAATTCCTCTTCATAAGCCCAATGCGTGGTTGCGGTTCGACCGGTCAGCAATCCGGTCTCTGCAAGTAGGAAGGCCCCTTTGCACACTGAGGCAAGGCAGGTGCCTTGCGCGTGAAGCGCATGCAGCCATTTGGAATATTCACTCGCAGTCTCTTTCGAAGCAAGCTCTCCTAAACCGGGTGGGATAACGAGGACGCTCGGGGCGTTCTCTTTCCCGGGCGAGGTGTCGAAAATGCACGTTGGAATGCTGTCGTTCGGCTCTTTTTGCCAATGCGTGATCCTTAGCGAAGGCATTTTGCCATCGGTTTGCAGTCTGGTTTGTCTCTCAGCGTAAGTCAGGAGGTCGGTCATGCCCAGGACTGCCGCCGCCTGCGAGCCTGGATAGACCAGGATACCGATTTCTGTCGGAAACTGTCTCATGGCAATATCACCCCGAACTTTGTCGATATCGCCACTCCTATCACAAGGGAGAAGCGGATATCCAGGGCACCTGACGAATTGAAAAGGAACAATCACATGAGCAAGCGTGCAATCATCGCCATCGACCTTCAGAAGGATTATCTGTCATCGGGAAGACACGCTCTTGTCGGAATTGATCAGGCAACTGCCAATGCAGTCAAAGTGTTAGACGCCGCACGCGCATCCGGGGACAGGGTGATCCATATACGCCACGAAGGCAGAGCCGATGCTCCGTTTTTTGCGAGGGGCACAACGGGTGTCGATTTCATACCAGCCGTTGAACCAAAGAGCGGTGAAACCGTCATCACAAAGCACTATCCGAACTCATTCCGGGAAACGGACCTGAAGCAGCAGCTGGACGCAGAAGGTATCCAGGAGGTCGTGCTGGTCGGCGCGATGAGCCATATGTGCATCGATGCCACCAGCCGTGCGTCTGTTGATTACGGCTATGACACCATCATCGTCCATGACGCCTGCGCCACCCGTGATCTCAGTTTTGATGGCCAGCTCATCTCGGCCGCGCAGGTTCATGCCGCATATATGGGCGCGCTTGCTGCTGGCTACGGTAAGGTCCTTGCCGTGAGCGAACTCCTGTCAGCTTAATGTGCGTCGACGAAGGACATCGGCGCTGACGATCGCGTTGTCGAGAGTGCTGCCCGCGTCCGCCCCGATGCGGCCATGCTCTTGCAACCGCGAGGTAGATGGCGCCCGAAAGACCTGACACGGATCAAGGCACTCGATAGTTTACACCTTCAACCGAAAGTGGGACTGCGGCTGCAGCTGGACAAAGCCGCCGATCGTCTCTGCTTTATCGAAGGTGGCAAACCGCCTCGATGTTGTAGCCGTCAGGGTCGAGGACGAAGGCAGCATAGTAATCTGCATGATAATGCGGGCGCAGTCCGGGCGGACCGTTGTCCGTCCCCCCGGCGGACAGAGAGGCATTGTAAAAAGCGTCCACCACAGCACGACTTTCTGCAGCGAAGGCGATATGGACGCGGGGATGATGCAGTTCGCCTCGGGAAATCCAGAAATCACCGCCCGGATCCAAGCTGCGGCCAAAACCTTCTGCTACACCGAAGCCGGCAGCAACACCCAGATCTTTGAGCAACCTGTAGCCGAGCGGCATAAGAGCGGCGGTGTAAAATACTTGGGAGCGCGCGAAATCGCTCACGGTGATTCCGGTGTGATCGATCACGTAAACCTCCGATTTGCGAAACGTTCTTTGTTTGTTCTATATCGGCATCCGATTTCGCGCAACTGCTATTTATGGTGTCATGATCGTCAGTTCACCGCCGCCCCGACGAAATCGAGCCCGATGTCCAGCACCGGGGCGCTGTGCGTCAGCCAGCCGACGGAAATGAGGTCGACGCCGGAAGCCGCGATTGCGGCAGCCGTTGCCGGCGTGACCCGGCCGGAGGCCTCGGTGATCGCCCGGCCGGCGACGATGGCGACGGCGTCGCGCAGTTGAGCGGGCGTCATATTGTCGAGCAGAACGGCGTCGACGCCAGTCTCCATCGCTTCGCGCAGCTGGTCGAGAGTGTCCACTTCGACCTCGATCTTCACCAGATGGCCGACGCCGGCCCGTGCCCGGCGGATCGCCTCGGTGACGCCGCCGGCGATTGCGACGTGATTGTCCTTGATCAGCACCGCGTCATAGAGCGCGAAACGGTGGTTCATGCCGCCGCCGGCCCGCACCGCATATTTCTCCAGCGCCCGGAGCCCCGGCGTCGTCTTGCGCGTGCAGGCGACGGAGGCTTTGGTGTCGCGGATGGCGCCGGCAATCTCTGCCGTCACCGTCGCAATGCCGGAGAGATGGCCGAGGAAATTCAGCGCAGTGCGCTCAGCCGTCAGCAGGCCGCGTGAGGGACCTTCGATGGTGGCGATCACGTCGCCCCGCTTGACCGCATCGCCGTCCTGGAGCTGGCGGCGCATGACGATCTCCGGATCGACGAGAGTGAAAGCGAGTTCGGCCGCATCGAGACCGGCGATTACGCCCGGCTGGCGGGCGGCCATCACCACCGTCGAGCGATGATCGTGGGGGATGACCGACGCCGAGGTGATGTCGCCGGCAAGACCGAGATCTTCGAGCAGGGCCGCCCGGACCAAGGGTTCGACGATCAGGCGCTGAAGCGGAACGAGGCTCATCTCAGGCACTCCTGGCAAGGGCATAGGGCGGGGTCGCACGGGCGATCCCCAGCGCTTGGGAAAGGCGCATGCGGCACCGGTCGGCAGCGCCGAGCTTCAGCGGAAAATCGGTGCGGGCATGGGCGCCGCGCGATTCCATCCGCAGGCTGGCAAAGACGGCGATCAGCAGCGCGACGATTCCAGGATCGGCGGCAGGGCCGTCGCCTTCGGCAAGCGGCAGCAAGGCGGCGATCGCGCCCTCAACGGCGCCGGCATTGCGCAGCACGCCGAGATGGCGCGAGACGATCGGCCGGACGAGCGATGCATCGGCCGGCACCGGCAGCTCCTCGGCGAGGACGGTGCTGGTCCCCCGTGCCGGCAATCCCGATATGTCGCGCGCTGCCCGCATGCCCATCACCGCCGCCTCCAGCAGCGAATTGCTGGCGAGCCGGTTGGCGCCGTGCAGGCCGGTCGAGGCCGCCTCTCCGGCGACCCAGAGACCGGACACCGAACTGCGGCCATTGGCGTCGGTGGCAACGCCGCCCATGTGATAGTGAACGGCCGGGCGCACCGGAATGAGGTCTTTCGCCGGATCGATGCCGGCCTCGCCGCAAAGGGTCGAGATGACGGGAAAGCGTGCGGCAAACCGGCTGCCGAGCGCATCGCGGGCGTCGAGGAAGACTTTGCCGCCGCGGGCGATTTCGGCGCTGATGGCGCGCGCCACCACGTCGCGCGGCGCAAGCTCGGCGCCTGATATGCGGACCATGAACCGATCTCCGCGTTCGTTGACGAGCACGGCCCCCTCGCCGCGCACCGCCTCGCTGACGAGCGCCAAGGGCCTGCGGCTGGAATTGAGCGCCGTCGGATGGAACTGGACGAATTCCATATCGGCGAGTTCAGCACCTGCCCTGGCCGCCAGCGCGATGCCCTGGCCGAAATTGCCCATCGGATTGGTGGTCGCGTCGTAAAGCCCACCGATGCCACCAGTGGCGAGCACCACCTTCGACGTCGGCAGGATGACCGCCCCCCTCGCGGTCGCGCAGAGCAGGCCGGCCACCTGCTCGCCGTCCATCAATATCCGCCGCGCCTCGAAGCCTTCGAGCACGGTGATGGCAGGCGTCTGCATCACCGCCCGCACCAGCGCGGCGACGATCGCCGCACCCGAGCCGTCGCCTTCGACATGGACGATGCGGCGGCGGCTATGGGCGGCCTCCAGCCCTAGCGAGAGTTCGCCGGCGGCATTCCTGTCGAAACGCACCCCGGCTTGTTCCAGCGCGGCGATCGCTGCCGGCGCCTCGACAATAATGCCGGCGGCCACGGCCGGATCGCAGAGCCCGTCGCCGGCGACAAGCGTGTCGGCAAGGTGCAGCGCCGCGCTGTCGTCGGCGCCCATGCTGGCGGCGATGCCGCCCTGTGCCCAGGCGCTCGACGTTTCCGCGCCAAGGGCGGCACGGGTGACGATGACGGAAGGTTCAGGCGCCAGCGTCAATGCGGTCATCAGCCCGGCAAGGCCACTGCCGACGATCACCGTGCGTCCGGCAAGATGGTCGAAAACCTCGGTCATATCGCCAGCATCCTCTCGACGGCGCGGCGCGCGGCCACCGCAATCGCCGGATCGACCGTCACCTCGTGGCGGTTTTCCTCAAGGGCGGCGCGGATATTGCCAAGCGTGATCCGCTTCATATGCGGGCAGAGATTGCAGGGGCGAATGAACTCGACGTCGGGATGATGCACGGCGACATTGTCGCTCATCGAGCATTCGGTGAGCAGCACGACGCGGGCCGGCTTTCGGCTGCCGACATAGTCCGACATCACCGCGGTCGAGCCGGCGAAATCCGCTTCGGCCACGACCTCGGGCGGGCATTCGGGATGGGCGAGCACCGTCACGCCGGGATGGTTTTCGCGCAGCTGGCGCACGTCTTCTGCAGTGAAGAGTTCATGCACCTCGCAATGGCCGTGCCAGGCGATGATCTCGACGTCAGTCTCGCGGGCGACGTTGCGCGCCAGATATTCGTCCGGGATCATCAGCACCTTCGGCACGCCGAGCGATTCCACCACCTGTTTGGCATTGCCCGAGGTGCAGCAGATGTCGGAGGCGGCCTTCACCGCGGCCGAGGTGTTGACATAGGTGATGATGGGCACGCCGGGATGGGCCTGGCGCAAGAGGGCGATATCCTCTGGCGTGATCGAATCCGCCAGCGAGCAGCCGGCGCCGAGATCCGGGATCAGCACGGTTTTCTCGGGGTTCAGCAGCTTGGCGGTCTCGGCCATGAAATGCACGCCGGCCAGCACGATCACGTCGGCATCGACCTCGATCGCCTTGCGGGCGAGCGCCAGGCTGTCGCCGACGATATCCGCCACACCGTGGAAGATCTCCGGGGTCTGATAATTGTGCGCCAGAATGACGGCGTTGCGGCGGCGCTTCAGCTCGAGGATGGCGTCGACGTCGTTTTCGAAGGTCATCCATTCGGCTTTGGGAATGACGCGGCTGACGCGCTGGTAGAGCGAGGATGCGGAAACAGGGTGGTTCATGACCGGCTCCTAATTATGCTCTAGCTGAGCATATCATAGGCAAATAGATATTCTCACGATGAGCATATGTCAATTGCGGGAGAGCGGTAATTTCGTTCCGGCCAGCGCGCGTTCTTCGAGCACCGTGTGGTGGAAGCGGAAGAGCTTGGCCGGCCGGCCGCCGGTTTCGCTTTCCGTGCCGCCGGTTTCCTCGACCAGTTCCTGCTGTTCGATCAGGCGGCGGAAATTCTGCTTGTGCAGCGTCAGACCCGCCAAGGCCTCGATGGTGCGCTGCAGCTGCAAGAGGGTAAAGCTGTCCGGCATCAGTTCGAAGACAACGGGGCGGTATTTGATCTTGGCGCGCAGCCTGGCGATCCCGGTCGCTAGAATGCGGCGGTGATCGGCAAACATCGCCCGGCCGAGATTGGCTTCGCCAGCACATCCGGCTTCGGAAACGAGCCCGGCTTCATAGAGCAATTCGTAGCGCTGCAAGGCGAGATCCTCATTCCAGCCGCCGCCGTCGAGGCCGAAGGTGAAATCGGCCCGGCGATGGCGATGGTCGCGCCGGGCCGGATCGGCATCGGCCCAGATCTTTAGACGCGCCATGATCTCGTCAAGCACGACTGGGCGGCCCTGCCGATGGTCTTCCCAGGGGAAGTATTCGTACCAGCCATGCCATCCCGGCCGGCCGGCACCCGACTGTTCGTTGACGAGGCCGAGATAGCTGATCGAGATCGTCCGCCCGCCCGGGATGTCGTTGTTGCGGTCGCGGTCGGCGAAGGTATAGAGCTGTTCGAGATAGCCGACGGGATGCTCGGTCTGCTCCTGCACCCATTCGCGCAGGCCCGATTGCAAGGTGCGATGGCCCATTTCGAAAGGGCCTGATGGCAGCGCATTGCCGGAGCGGATGGTCATCACGCGCGGCTCGTCCCCCGTCACCGCGACGAGCACCGCAATCAATTCCGCATGCGCAAAGCCGATCGTCACAGGGGACCGAATACTCCGTTCCGAATGGGTCATTCCTGACACAGGCCGGGACGGAAGCCAATGGAGCGGAAGCGAAGGCAACGATCAGACCGGCATTGCCCTCAGCTATTTCCCGTCTCGACGGCCAGCCCATCCAGGAAAATCTTCAGTTCCGCTTCATCGATACCGACGAGATGGCGTTTCTCCGGATAGGCGCCGGTCCGAACATCCCCGGCGAATTCCGTGAAGGCGGCGATGCGTTCGCGCTGCAGCCGGTCGTGTTCGGCGGCGAAGTCGCGATAGATCTTGGCATGGCGCGGATAGTGGTCGCGATTGGCGCCGAGCACGTCGTCGGCGAAGAGATATTGCGCGTCGCAGCCGCCGCCGGCGCCCATGGAGATCATCAGCATCGAGGTGTTGCTGCTGATGGTGGCAGCGACATCGCCGGGCACCACTTCGATTTCGGCGGCGAAGGCGCCGGCCTCTTCCAGCGCCTTGGTCTGCCGCCAGATCTCGGCCGCACTTGCCGCCGTCTTGCCGACGGCGCGGAAACCGCCGGTCCAGGTCGCCTTCGACGGGATCAGCCCGAGATGGCCGCAGACGGGAATGCCCTCGTCGCGCATGCGCCGGATCGTCTGCAGACTTGCAGCGCAATAGACCGCATCGCCGCCGGCCTTCAGCGCCGTAAAGGCGGCGCGCAGATAATCTTCAGCCGAGACAAGATCGCCATATTCGAGCCCCGGAATGGCAAAGGGGGTGGGAGCGATTTCGCGAAAGACCGGGCCGAGCAGCGAAGGCGGTACGGAGACGATGTCGATCCCCGCCTTTTCGGCAGCTTCCGCCTCCTCCAGCGACGTCACGCGCAGCATGGTGAGCTGGCGCTTGCCCTTTTCGGCAAGCAGATCGGCGACCGTCGCGCGCTTATGTTTCTTCATTGTCAATTCCTTTGAAAATATTGGGAGGCTCAGGCGGCCAAGAGGGATTTCAGTTTGATGTCGCTGGCTGCAAGTGCCGCCGGGTCCGGATGAGCGCGCGCCGCGATCAGCATTTCGGCGAGGCGGATGTCGCGGGCCACCGCATTGCCGGGCCCGATGCCGCTTGCGGCGATCAATCGTCCGTCGGCGTCGAGATGGAAGAGAATGAAGGCGCCTGCCCCGAGCTCGCGGCGCTGCTGCGTGGCAGCGCCTTCGGCAAGGCCTGATATCTGCAGCGTCATGTCATATTGGTCCGACCAGAACCACGGCACCGATGAAACGGCTTCATTGAGCCCGAGCATGTTGGCCGCTGCCAATGTGCCCTGCTCCTGGGCATTGCGCCAGGATTCAAGCCGCACCCGCCGGCCGCCATAGATCGACAGCGGAAAGGAGCAGCAGTCACCGGCCGCAAAGACGTCAGGGGCCGATGTCTGGAGGTAGGTGTCGACGGCAATGCCGTTTTCGATCGTGAGCCCTGCCTTTTCGGCGATCTCCACATTCGGCCGCGCGCCGATGCCGACAAGGGCGAGGTCGGCTTCGATCACGTCGCCGCTCGACAATCTGATCACGGCTTTTCCGCCTTCGTCGGTCAGCGCCGCGATCGAGACGCCGCAGCGGATATCGACGCCCTTGGCGCGGTGGCGCTCGGTGATGAGATGGGCGATCTCCTCCGGCACGCCGCGCTTCAGCACACGTTCCAGCCCCTCGATGACGGTGACGTCGGCACCGAGCAGCCGCGCCGTCGCCGCAAGTTCCAGCCCGATGAAGCCGCCGCCGATGATGGCGATATGCCGTCCAGGCTTCATGACATCACGCAGCGCCGCCGCATCATGATGGGTTCGCAGCGAGCGAATATGCGGGCTACCCTCCGGCGCGCCGGGGAACGAACGCGCGGCTGCGCCGGTCGCCAGCAGAAGCTTGTCGTAGGAGAGCGTCATCCCGTCCGAAAGCGTCACGCTCTTGGATGCCGTGTCGAGATCCCTCGCCTCCAGGCCGGTTAGCAGCCCGATGCCGTTCTCCGAGTATTTTTCCACCGCGGCGATGAATTTCGGATCGGTGGCATCGGCAGAACCCGCCTTCGAAAGCGGCGGCCGTTCATAGGGATGGAGGGGTTCGGCGCCGACCAGCGTTATCTCGCCGTCAAAATCTTTTTCCCGCAAGGCAAAGGCAGCGCGCGCACCGCATTCGCCGGCTCCCAGGATGACGAAATGAGCCACGCCGGCCTCCCTCAGAGCGAGATGAAGACGGCACCGTCTTCGATCTTGACCGGATAGGTCTTGAGATTGACGCAGACCGGTGCGCCCTTGGCTTCGCCCGTCTTGTAGTTGAAGCGGCCATTATGTTTCGGACATTCGATGATCTCGTCCATCACCAAGCCGTCGGCGAGGTGAATATGTTCATGCGTGCAAAGCCCGTCGGTCGCGAAGAATTCGTCGTCCGGGCTGCGATAGACCGCAAAGGTGCGCCCGCCATGATCGAATCGGATGACATCCTCTTCGTCGATCTCGTCCTTGCCGCAGACCTCGATCCAATTTCCGCTCATTATGTCCTCCCTTAATCGTGATTATTGCGCGGCCGGGGCCAGCTCGTTGTGGAATTCCTCGCGATAGGGCCGTGCGGTCGTCGGCAGTTCGCGCTTCAGGAAATAATCCTCGTTGCGCAGCTGGCGCAGGAAGGCCGGGATCATCTCGCGGTAGCCGGACCAGATCGACGGGTTCGGCGCCGGCAGGTCATGCTTGATCATCGCGTGCAGTTGGGGCAGCGCGTGATAGGGCACCATCGGAAACATGTGATGTTCGACATGGTAGTTCATGTTCCAGTAGATGAAGCGGCTTATCGGGTTCATATAGACCGTGCGGCTGTTCAGCCGATGGTCGATGACGTTGTCCGCAAGGCCGCCATGCTGCAGCAGGCCGGTCAGCACATGGTGCCAGGCGCCGTAAAGGCGCGGCAAGCCGACCAATATCAACGGCAGGATCGAACCCATGGCGATGGCAGCCGCGATCGTGGCGAGATAGATCGCCAGCCAGATGCGGGCGATGCGGATCGCCTTCGGCTGTTCCATCTCGGGAATGAAGGTCTTTTCCGCGGCGCTGACGACGCCGCAGGCGTTGCGCAGCATGTCGACCAGCGCATGCCAGACGTCGAGGATGCCGAAGTAGTTGAGGGTGACGCGGAAGAGATCGGGCGGCCGCATGACGGCGATTTCGGGATCGCGGCCGACGATGACCGTATCGGTGTGATGGCGCGCATGGCTCCAGCGCCAGGTCACCGGATTGCGCATGATCATGAAGCAGGCGATCTGGTAGACCGCATCGTTCATCCAGCGCGTCTTGAAGGCGGTGCCGTGACCGCATTCGTGCCAGCGGCTGTCGGAAGCCGAGCCGTAGAGCACGCCATAGGCGAGGAAGAAGGGCAGCGCGACCCATGACCCCCAGAAATAGACGCCGAGCCCGGCAAGAACCGCCATGCTGCCGAGCCAGATGACCGTGTCACGGATCGCCGGCGCATCGGAGCGCTGCATCAGCGCCTTCATCTCCTTGCGCGCAACGTCGGTGTGGTACCATTGCGCTGCTGCCAGCCCGGTCTCGACGGCGGTGCGGCCGCTTTCGCCGAGCAGGTCGTAGTCACGTTTCCTTGTCTGGGTCGCCATCATCCGCCTCCCGTTATGCTGTTGCCGGCGAGGATAGGTTGACTTTGGGAGGCACTCAATGCAGGCTTGATGCAATCTATCAAAAGCCATCAAGAGTGGCTTGCATAAATGATTGAATCCATCAGGACCGCCGATGCGCCGCCCGACAATATCCGATCTTGCCCGCGCCTCCGGCGTCAGCGTCGCCACCGTCGACCGGGTTCTCAACGCCCGTCACCGCGTGCGGGAGGAAACGGCGCGGCGGGTCTATGACGCGGCGCAGTCGATCGGCTATCACGCCGTCGGCCTGATCCGGCAGCGCGTCTTCGAAGATCTGCCGCAATACAAGCTCGCTTTCCTGCTGCAGAAACCAACGCAGTCCTTCTACCAGAGCTTCGTGCGCGAGATCGAAACCGCAGCGCGTATGGTGACCAGCGCCCGCATCCAAACGCAGATCGACTTTCCCTCGGCTGCGACACCGGCGGCGATCGTCGAGAAGCTGAAGGCACTCGGCGCCCGCAACCAGGCCGTTGCGCTCGTCGCGCCCGACTACCCGGCGGTGACGACCGCCATCGAGGAGTTGAAGGACAAAGGCGTCCCGGTCTTCTCGCTGCTCTCCGACCTCGCCTCAGGCGTGCGCAATGCCTATGTCGGGGTCAACAACCGCAAGGTCGGCCGCACCGCTGCCTGGGTGATTGCCAAAACAGCCGGAGCGCCCGGCAAGGTCGCTTGTTTCGTCGGCAGCCACCGCTTTCACGGCCATGAGCTGCGGGAAATCGGTTTTCGCTCCTATTTTCGTGAAAACGCACCGGAATTCGACGTCATCGATACGCTGATCAACCTCGACACGCCCGAGATCACGCATGAGGCGACGCTGACGCTGCTGCAGAAACATCCCAATCTCGTCGGCCTTTATGTCTGTGGCGGCGGCATGGAGGGCGCGATCTCGGCGATCCGTGAAGAAAGTCTCGGCGGCAAGATCGTCCTCGTCGTCAATGAGCTGACGCCAGACAGCAAAGCGGGGCTTGCCGACGATATCGTCGCCATGGCGATCGGCACGCCCCTGCCCGCGCTTTGCAAAGAGCTGATGGTGCTGATGACGAGCGCGATCGAAAACAGCGAAACGGCTGTTCCCGGACAGTTCTTCCTGCCCTTCGATATTCATATCTCAGAGAACATTTGAGAAATGATGGAATTCTATCATCTCGGCTGAAATTCTTTCAGAAATGAAAGCCGACGGCGGCGAAGACCGATGGATTGCCACGCGAATTCCGATAGAGATTCGCCGACCCAATCACAGGACTGCTCCGCTCATGCTGCGGAGACGAGGAGGATATATCCGTCATGACTTCGATCCGCTTTGCGCTCAACCATATGGCCGCGCCGTCGCTTGCGATCGACGAATTTTTCGCGCTGGCCAAATCGCTCGGCATCGACTCGGTCGAAATCCGCAACGACCTTTCCGGCAATGCCATCCTTGACGGCACCAGGCCCGAAGCGATCAGGCAAGCGGCCGCCCGCCATGGGCTGACGATCATCTCGATCAACGCCCTGCAGCGTTTCAACGAGTGGAATGCAACCCGCGCTGGGGAAGCGCAGGAACTGATCGATTATGCCAGCGCCTGCGGCGCCAAGGCGCTCGTGCTGGTTCCGAAGAACGACGGCACCGGCTGTGCCGACGGTGAACGGCAGGCCAATCTGCGCCAGTCTCTGTCGGCGCTGAAGCCGATGCTTGAGAAGGCCGGCATTATCGGTCTCGTTGAGCCGCTCGGCTTTGAGATCTGCTCGCTGCGCTCGAAGAGCGAGGCGGCCGAGGCGATCAAGGAACTCGGCGCGCAATCGACCTTCAAGCTCGTCCACGACACCTTCCACCATCACCTTGCCGGCGAAGCAGCGACCTTCCCGGAGCTTTCCGGCCTCGTGCACATCTCCGGCGTTAGTGACCCTGCCGTTTCCGTTGCCGATATGCGCGATTCCCATCGCGTGCTCGTCGACGGCGACGACCGGCTCGACAATGCCGGGCAGATCAAGGCGCTGCTGCAGGCGGGTTATGAGGGTCCGTTCTCCTTCGAGCCCTTCGCAGCCGAAGTGCATGCGGTCAAGGACCCGGCCGGCGCGCTTCGCGCCAGCATGGATCACCTGACCGCGCGGGTTTGAGACCGGAGCAAAGCGTCCTGATGCCGCCAACGGCGTCAGGACCGTGCGCTGAAGATTGTCGCTATTCCCGGCCTCTGAACCGGCGCTGATAGGCCGGATCGTAGAGCGAACTCTCGCGAAAATCCTCCGCGGCGAGCGAAGGGCCGACGAAGATGATCGCCGTGCGCTCGATCGGTTCGGCCGCAACCTTTGCCTCGATATCGGAAAGCCTGCCGCGCAGGACGCGCTCGTCCGGCCAGGAGGCTTTGACGACGATCGCCACCGGGCAGTCGACACCGTAAAGCGGCGTCAATTCCTCCACCACCTGCTTCAGCGCGTGGATTGCCAGATGGATCGCCAGCGTCGCTCCGGTTGCGCCGAATTTCGCCAGTGTTTCGTTGTTCGGCATCGGCGAGGCGCGACCGGAAACGCGGGTGAGCACCAGGCTTTGAGCCACTGATGGGATTGTCAGCTCGCGCCCGAGCGCCGAGGCGGCCGCCGCAAAGGCCGGAACACCAGGCGTCATCGTATAGGCGATGCCGTGTTTTTGCAGCCGGCGTACCTGCTCGGCCACCGCACTCCAAACCGAGAGATCACCGGAATGCAGCCGGGCGACGTCCTGGCCGGCCGCAGCGGCGCGCAGATATTCCGCCTCGATCTCGTCGAGCGACATCGGCGCGGTATCGACGATACGCGCATCCGGCGGGCAATATTGCAGCAGTTCCGGCGAGACGATCGAACCGGCATAGAGACAGACCGGGCATCGAGCGATGAGGTCGCGGCCACGCACCGTGATCAGATCCGCAGCACCCGGCCCTGCGCCGATGAAATGCACCGTCATCCCGTTATCCTTTCGTCCAGCGCCACTGCGTCACCGGCATCGCCGGCCGCCAGCCGCTCATGCTGCCGATGGCCTCGGCGCGCGATATTTCGATCCGTGTGAGCGAGCCGCCGCGGTTGGCATATTCGGTAAGCAGCACGGCTTCCATCTCCAGCGTCACCGCATTGGCAACGAGCCGGCCTCCCGGCTTCAGCACGGCAATCGCGGCATCGACAACACCCGGCTCGCTGCCGCCGCCGCCGAGGAAGATTACATCCGGTTCCGGCAGGCCCGTCAGTACATCGGGCGCCGTGCCTTCGACGACGGCGAGATGCGGTACGCCGAAGGTGGAGGCGTTGCGGGCAATCCGTGCGGCCCGCTCCGGCGATTGTTCGATGGCGATTGCCTTCAGCGACGGATCGGCCAGCATCCACTCGATGCCGATCGATCCCGAGCCGGCGCCGATATCCCAGAGCAGTTCGCCGTGACGCGGCGCCAGCGCCGACAGCGTCACCGCCCGGATTTCGCGTTTGGTGATCTGCCCGTCATGCTCGAACAGCGCGTCCTCGATTCCTGCGGCACAAGGCAGAATGCGCGCCCCCTCTCCTGCCGCGATTTCGAGTGCGCAGACGTTCAGTGGGTCGACGTCGGTGAGATCGAAATCGGCTGCCATGGTGCTTCTCTGCCGTTCCCGATCACCGCCAAGCGCCTCGAGCACGGTAAGCTGCGACTGACCGAAACCCACGGCGGCAAGCAGGGCAGCCAGATCGCCCGGCCCGTCCTCGTCCGAGGTCAGCGCGATGATGCGCCGCCCGGGGTGCAGATGCGACCGGATCAGGTCGATCGGCCTACCATGCAGCGAAATCGTCACGACGTCCTGCAGCGGCCAGCCGAGACGCGACGCGGCTAGGCTGAAGGCCGACGGCGCCGGGATGGTGCGCATCTCTTCCGTCGCGACATGGCGGGAGAGCGTTGCGCCGACGCCGTAGAGAAACGGGTCGCCGGAGGCAAGCACGACGACCGGCGTTCCACGCCTTTGAAGGACGGCATCGATTGAGCGCTCGAACGGGCTCTGCCAGGAAAACTTTTCGCTCGATATCAGCGATGCAGCAAGCGCAAGGTGGCGCGCGCCACCGAAGACGGCAGGGGCGGTCGCGATCAGGCTTCTCGCCTCTTCGCCGAGCCCTGCTGGACCATCTTCGCCGATGCCGATAATAGTCAGCCAGCGCGGGCCGCAACGAGGAGAGACATCAGACATGGGAAGACCTCGCATTCTGATCCTCGGCGGCACCAGCGAGGCGCGTCTGCTCGCCGGAAGCCTGGCGGCACGGGGAAATTGCGATGTTCTTCTGTCGCTCGCCGGCCGCACCGAAAAACCGGCCGCGCAGCCGGTTCCGGTTCGCATTGGCGGTTTCGGCGGGGCTGCGGCGCTGGCGGATTTTCTGAAGGCCGGCGGATATGATCTGCTGATCGACGCCACACATCCTTTCGCCGAGCGCATTTCCGCCAATGCCGCCTTTGCCGCCGGGACCACTGGCATAACCGCAATCGCGCTGCGCCGTCCCGAATGGCAGCGCCTGCCGGGCGATCGCTGGCGCGAGGTGCAGAGCATCCCGGCTGCCATCGAAGCGCTCGGCCCCTCCCCCCGCCATGTCTTTCTGGCGACCGGCCGGCAGGCTGCGCATCACGCGGAGGCGGCGGCGCAGCATTTCTATCTCATCCGCAGCGTTGATCCTGTCGAACGGCCGCTGGCGCTCGCGAATGTCGACTATCTCCTCGATCGTGGCCCGTTCACGCTGGAAGGCGAAAGCGCTTTGCTGAAGCAGCACCACATCGACGCCATCATTGCCAAGAACAGCGGCGGGGCCGCGACCTATGCGAAGATCGAGGCAGCCCGCCTGCTCGGCATCGAGGTAATGATGGTGGCACGCGCCTCGGCGTCCACAGTCAAGACGGTCGACACTGTCGAGGCGGCGCTGGCGACGATCGATCACCTCGTTCCCCCCGCCATGAAACGCGGCGTATAGACAAGGTCCAGCCTGCCGGGCCGCGAGACGATCCGCGTCTCGGCGGAGCCGATGATGATGCAGGTCGCCATATCGGCCATCGACGCATCGGCCTGCGACAGCTGCTGTACGGCAATGTGCTCGTCCGGCCGCCCGGCCGCCCGCCCGAAAATAACCGGCGTCGTTGCGGGCAGATGGTCGCGCAACAGCTTGAAGGCTTCTGCGAGCTGCCAAGGCCGCGCCCGGCTGATCGGATTATAGAGGGCGATGACGAAACCGGCCTTGGCTGCCAATTCAAGGCGGTTTTCTATTATATTCCAAGGCTTTAGATTGTCAGACAGCGATATGGCGCAGAAGTCGTGGCCAAGCGGCGCCCCGGCTCTTGCCGCCACGGCCAGCATCGCCGTGATGCCGGGTAGGATGGTGAGATCGACCGCCCGCCATGCTCCCGGGCCGTTCTCGATCGCCTCGCAGACGGCAGCAGCCATGGCAAAGACGCCGGGGTCGCCGCCGGAGACGACGCAGACCATGGCGCCGTCTGCCGCCATCGAAAGTGCGGCCCCTGCCCTGCCCAGCTCCTCGCGATTGTCCGAGGCATGCCGCAGCTGATCGTCGCGGAGCTGCAGCCTGTCGAGATAGGGTCCGTAACCGAAGAAATCCGTCGCCGCGTCGACGGCGGCCAGCGCTTCCGGCGTCATCTGCTCGGGATTGCCGGGGCCGGTGCCGATCACGAAAAGCCTGCCGCTCATCGGCTGTTCTCCCAGCCCGGCACCAGCACCAGCGAAAAATACGGCGCGTCGCCGTCGGTCCGGTCGGCAAGCTTTTCCATCGCCGCATTCGCCATGGTGCCGCGCTCGACATAGACGGCTTCGGCAAGCCGGCCGGCCGCCGCCAAGGCCCGGCGGATCTTCGGCAGATTGCGGCCGACCTTCATGATGACGGCGGCTTGCGTATCGGCGAGACGGCGCGTCAGCTCGGTCTCCGCCATCGTACCGGGCAGTACGGAAAGCACATCGTCACCTTGGACGATGGGCATGCCCGCCAGGGACCAGCAACCCGACATGGCGCTGATGCCGGGGATGACCTCGGTCGGGTAGCGCTGGGAAAGCCGGATATGCAGATGCATATAGGAGCCGTAAAACAGCGGATCGCCCTCGCTGAGCACGGCGACGGTCAGCCCGGCATCGAGATGGCCGGCGACGGCTTCGGCGGACCGGTCGTAGAATTCGGTGATCAGGCTCTGGTAGCGTTCGTCGTTCTTGTCGATCTCGGTGGTGACGGGATAGTAAAGCGGTAGCAGCGTCACGCCGGATTTCAGCAGTGGTTCGACGATCGCCTTGCCGTTGCCCCCCCTGCCCTGCTTGGCGAAATAGGCAATCACGTCAGCGCTTTCGATGGCGCGTACGGCCTTGAGGGTCAGAAGCTCGGGGTCGCCGGGACCCGTGCCGACGCCGATAAGACGGCCGCTTGTGGTCATAGGCCCGGCCTCGCCAATGCATTGATGGCGGCTGCCGTCATGGCGCTGCCACCGAGCCGGCCGCGCACGATGGCAAAGGGTACGCCGTAGGAATTCTCCGCCAGCGCATCCTTCGATTCCGCCGCGCCGACAAAGCCGACAGGCATGCCGAGAATTGCTGCGGGTTTCGGAGCGCCGTCGCGCAGGAGTTCGAGCAGATGAAACAGCGCGGTCGGGGCATTGCCGATCGCCACGACGCTTCCGCCGAGCCGATCGAGCCAGAGATGCATGGCGGCGGCCGATCGCGTATTGCCGGTCTCGCGCGCAAGTTCCGGGGTGGCGGGATCGCGCAGCGTGCAGATCACCTCGTTCAGCGCCGGCAACCGCGCCCGGGTCACGCCCTGGGATACCATTTCCGCGTCGCAGAAGATCGGCGCCCCGCCCTTCAGCGCGTCGCGCGCGGCACTGACGAGATCGGCGGAGAACAGGAAATGTTCGGCCGCCTCGACCAGCCCGCAGGCATGGATCATGCGCACGGCAATTTCGGCCTGATCTTCGGTGAAGCGCGAAAGATCGGCTTCGGCGCGGATGATCGCAAAGGAACGCTCGTAGATCGCGTCGCCGCTGCGGATATAATCGTAGTCTGGCATTCCTATTCCTGTCGCAGCGCCTTCGAAACACCGGTTGCGCCAAGCCGTGTAAGGCAGGCAGCAGCCGATTCGCCAGCGCCTCTGTTGTCTTCGATGGACCGGGCGAGCCTCTCTATAGCGAAATCGATCCGACCGCCAGCGATCCGTTCGTCCGGCCGATCCGCCGCCAACCCGTTGAGGATCAGGTCGTAACCTGCCGCCGAACCCGTCAGGGTCAGCGCCGGCCGCGCATGAGCGCAACCCTTGGCACAGCCGGACAGATGCAGCATCAGCGAACCGTCGAAAAGGCCCGGTGCTGCGGCAAGGATGCGGCGCGCCAGACTTCTGGTCTCGTAGAAGGCGGAGCCGCAGGCGCCGGCCCCGGCGCAGGCGGCGATGTGCTCGCTGTTGTCGCCGGGCTGCGCGCTGAAACCACGGCCGGCTGCGGCGATCTGCATAGCCGGCACTGTATCTGCCGGCAGGCCGATGAAAAAGAAACCGCGACCGGGCGTCAGCCGGATGGCCGTTGCACCATGGGCGTCGGCGAGATCGAGCAGAGCGATCAGATCCGACGCTCGCATCTGTCCGAATTCCGGCCGGACGCCGAGCACGATTTTGCCGTCCGCAAGCCGATGCGGGCCCGGAAACGGTATGCTTGCCGCCCGCGACGGAATGAAGCGGATGTTATCCATAGCCGGAAAACGCGCCCGCAGAAGCGCCGGGTCGATATCCCTTGCCCGCCTGCCCTGCCCGAGGGCTGCCAGCACGCTCAGAACCTCGCCGACGGCTGATACCGCCGTCTCGGCTGGACCGATTGCCACCGGCATTGCTGTCTCACCATCGCCATTGATCGCGACAAGCCAATCTGCGTCGGATTGCGCGACGATGCGGATATCGGCGGAAAGTGCCGACAGCCCGAAGGCTCCGCCGCCGTCGACGACGATCGACAGCTTCGGCGCGAGCCGCGGCGAGGTGATGAGATCGTGGAGCGTGCTGCGCAAGGCCATTTCCATTGCTGCCGGGTCGTTTTTCTCTTCCGGGTCGATACCATGCAGCGGCGAGATCTCGATCGCCGGCCCGTCCGGCACGGTGATCCCGGCGGCATCGATATCGGCAGCAAGCTGTCCGACGGTCTCGGCCAGCAGTCCGCGGATCTGCAGATTGCCGCGCGCGGTGATCTCGAGGATGCCGTTTCCATGTGCCGCGGCCGAGCGAGCAAGTCCGGCGAATTGCGCCAACGTCAGCGCGCCGCCGGCCGGCCGCAGCCGCACCAGCAGGCCGTCGCCGGTCGGCATAGGCGCTGCCAGGGCGGGGCAGGCGCCGCGCCTGCGCATCGCCACCGCCGGGCGGCCGTGCAGATCCGCTTTACCTGTTCTGTCGATCGCCGTTTCGGCCTCAATGCTCATTCCTGATCCTCTGACCATTTCTTACATGATCGCAGCCGGCCCGGCAAAACATGTGGAAAAGGTCCGGCCAGCTATTCCTCGAAATCCCGTCCTTTGCGCAGCAGATAGATATCCATGATCCAGCCGTGCCTTTGCCTGGCCTCGGCGCGGAGCGCCAGAATCTCCGTGGCGATATCCCCAAGCCGTCCCGATCTGACGATCTCGTCCTTGGTGCCGAGATAGGCGCCCCAGAAGATTTCGGCGTCGGCTTCGTCGATCTTTGCAAAAGCCTGTTCGCCGTCGAGCATGACGATCGTGCTGTCGGTCAAAAGCCCGTCATGCGCCAGCCTGCGCCCAGTGGTGATCTCGATCGGCTTGCCGACAAGGTTGACCGGAATTTTGTGGCTGGCCGCCAAGGCCTGAATGCTGGTGATGCCGGGAATAACGCCGTAATCGAAATCCAGACCGGTTTCCTGCCGCACGCGTTCGATGATGCGGATCGTGCTGTCGTAGAGGCTGGGATCACCCCAGACGAGAAAAGCGCCGCCGCCGTCTTCCGGCAGGCCGGAGATCAGCTCCCTATAGATGCGGGCGATCTCACCGTGCCAGGCATCGACGCTTTGCGGATAGGTTCTGTCTGCCGTCTGCCTCTGCGGCACCGCGAATTCGCAAATCCTGGTGTCTGGCCGCGTGATATATCGTTCGCAGATCTCGCGGCGGATCTCGGCAAGCTCTTCCTTGCCAGTCCCTTTGACCGGCAAGAAGACCACATCGGCGGCGTTCATCGCGTTGATCGCCTGTATGGTGACGTGCTCCGGATTGCCTGTGCCGATGCCGATGATATGGATGTGCTTCAAGCCGATAGTCCCCATGAGTCCCGGCGGTCTTGCCGAAAAAGCCGGTGCTCCGCAAGGGCGATGGCAGAGAGTTGGCCGCGGCCAACCGGGCCGAAACGGCTTCTCCGCCCCTATTGTTGCCGCAAATTGCGAATCGTGTCACCTTCAATACGCTTTTTGACGCTATGTTGACGAAAAAGCGCATCGAAAAGGATTGAGTGTTTTGGACAACATTAGCGTATCGACGACAGATGTGCGGATCGAGCGGCATGCGAACCAGCTTTCGCGGCAACTGAAGCTGTTGCGCGAAAAGCTGTTTCCGCCGCTGTCGCAAAAGACGCTGCGCACATTTTCTTCCGGCGAGGCCGCTCAGATGATCGGCGTCTCCGACGGCTATCTTCGCCAGCTTTCGCTGGATGGCAAGGGGCCGCAGCCGGAACTTTCCCAGAATGGCCGGCGTTCCTATACGCTTGGCCAGATCAATGAATTGCGCCATTATATGGCAAAGCTGAAGCCGAAGGATGCGCTGTCCTACCTTCCCTGGCGGCGCCCCGGCGAGAAGCTGCAGACGGTTGCCGTCACCAATTTCAAGGGCGGCTCGGCCAAGACCACGACCACGCTTTATCTGGCCCAGTATCTGGCGCTGGCGGGTTATCGGGTGCTGGCCATCGATCTTGATCCGCAGGCCTCACTCTCTTCGATGCTCGGCGTCCAGCCCGAATTCGATCTTTCCGATGGTGATACGCTTTATGGCGCAATTCGCTACGATGCCGATCGCAAGCCGCTGAAGGACATTGTCCGCAAGACGTATTTCGATGGTCTCGATCTGGTGCCGGGCAATCTTGAATTGATGGAATTCGAGCATGAGACGCCGCGGGCGCTCAGTGATCGCCAGCGGCCGGGCGAACTGTTCTTCCGCCGCGTCGGCATAGCGATTGCCGAGGTCGAGGCCGATTACGATGTCGTGGTGATCGACTGCCCGCCGCAGCTCGGTTACCTGACGCTCGGCGCCGTCTGTGCCGCCACGTCGCTGCTTATCACCATCCATCCGCAGATGGTTGACGTCGCCTCCATGTCGCAATTCCTGCTGATGACCTCGGATCTGCTCTCCGTGGTGCGCAAGGCGGGCGGCGATCTGCAACACGATTTCATCAAATATGTCGTGACCCGTCACGAACCCTTCGATGCCCCGCAGTCGCAGATCGTCGCGCTGCTGCGCAGCCTGTTCAGCGATGACGTGTTGACGGCGACAATTCTCAAATCGACGGCGATCGCCGATGCCGGCCTGACCAAGCAGACGCTCTTCGAGATCGAGAAGGGGCAGGTGCGCCGCTCGACCTATGATCGGGCGCTGGAATCGGTCAATGCCGCCAACGGCGAAGTTCTCGCCGGTATTCACAAAGCCTGGGGCCGCACATGAGCAGACGCGATCGCCTGAAAGGTCTTTTCGACGATACGGCGCAGGAGTTGGCCGCGGCCAACTACGAAGAGACGTCTTTGCGCGGATCGGCCGGGCCGGTTCGGACGATGGCCTTGACGCTTGGACGCATGGAGGAAGAGAGCAGGGCGATGCAGGAGGCTTTGCTCTCCGGCGAACGCATCGTCGAGCTCGATCCAGATCTGATCGATTCCTCCTTCGTCCGCGATCGCCTCGCCGATCATCCACTCGATATCGAGGACGAGCTGGTGCAGTCGATTGCCGAGAACGGTCAGGAAGTGCCGGTTCTTGTGCGCCGCCATCCCGATGACGACGAGCGCTATCAGATCGCTTACGGTCACCGCCGCCTGCAGGCCGTCAAGCTGCTGGGGCGCAAGGTGCAGGCGATCGTCCGTAAGCTCGACGATACCGATGTCGTCATCGCCCAAGGCATCGAGAATTCAGCGCGCCGGAACCTTTCCTATATCGAGCGGGCTGTCTTTGCCCTCAATCTCGAACTCAAGGGGTTCGAGCGTCCCGTCATCATGAAGGCACTGTCGACCGACAAGACCGAGCTGTCGAAGCTGATCTCCGTCGCCAAAGCGATCCCGGCCGACATCGTCAGGTCGGTCGGAGCCGCACCCGGTATCGGGCGTCGTAAATGGATGGCGCTTGCCCAGGACTGGAACGGAATGACAGCCGCGCGGCTTGCCAAGCTCATCGGTTCGCAACGGTTCACGGCTGAGGAAAGCGACCGTCGCTTCGAGCTTTTGGTTGCCGAGCTCGCCAGGAAAGAGGCGAAGCCCGAACCCACGGAATATGACTGGAAGCCGAAGAGCGGCGGCAAGATTGCCGGCCGAATCAAGAGCGCCGGCAATTCCTTTACGATTGCGTTGAAAACCGGCGATGCGCCGGATTTCGGCGCTTACATTTCACGTCGTCTCGATGAGCTTTACGAAGCCTATCGGGCCGGCAAGTTGCAAGCAGGAGAGTAGGCCGCAAAAGAAAAAGCCTCCGAACGTTGCCGTCGCGGAAGCCTTTCTCATATCTGGACAATCTGAGAATCGCACTTCCTCGAATCGCTGTCAAGCATCTTCGGCATCCTTTTGGGTGGCAGATTTCTTTTGCCTTGAGAAAAGGTGAGGGACATGGAGCCTCAATATGTATCGACGCCCTTTGGGCGGCGATCGATGACGCTTGGCATGCTGGCAAGCCAGGAAAATGCCAGTAAGGTCGATCCGGACGCATCGGTCGATAAGTGGAAGATCTTTCGCGCGCTCTGCGAAGCAAAGGACATGGTCGGCGTATCGGACCGTGCGCTCGCTGTTCTCAACGCGCTGTTGACCTTTTATCCGAAGAACGAGATTGCCGAGGCCAACGGTTTCGTCGTCTTTCCGTCGAACGAGCAGTTGTCGCTGCGCACGCATGGCATGGCCGGCACGACGCTGCGGCGGAACTTGGCGATGCTGGTGGAGGCCGGCCTGATTATCCGGCGGGATAGCCCGAACGGTAAACGTTTTGCCCGTCGTAACGGTCAGGGCGGGCTTGGAGAGGCCTTCGGCTTCAGCCTGGCGCCGCTCCTGGTGCGCGCTGGCGAGATCGAGGCGCAGGCGGCTCAGGTGCTTGCCGGCAAGCTCGAATGGAAGCGCCTGCGGGAGCGTCTGACACTTTGCCGGCGTGACATCGCCAAACTCATCGAGATCGCGCTGGAAGAAGAAATTGCCGGCGAATGGATCGAGATGCAGAAGCATTTCAATCTTCTCTCGGCAAGCCTGCCGCGGCGCCCGTCGTCCGCCGAGATGGAGAGCCTGCTGACTGATCTCGAAGCCTTCCGCGAAATGATCATCAAGACGCTGGAATTGAAGACGAAATCACATAAACCAGACGCCAATGATGGCCAAAACGGTCGGCACATACATAATTCAAACCCACACTCTCTATCTGAACTTGAACCAGGCTTCGAACCGAAGCAGGGCGCAAAACCGGAGGAAGAACCGCAGCCGTGGCGGGAGACGCCAAAGTCCTTCCCGCTTGCCATGGTGCTGCAGGCCTGCCCGGAGATCGTCGCTTATGGGCCAGGCGGTGGGATCGGCAGTTGGCGGGATCTGATGGCGGCTGCCGTCATCGTCCGCTCGACGCTCGGCGTCAGCCCCAGCGCCTATCAGCTGGCTTGCGAGGTCATGGGACCGGAGAACGCCGCGACGGTGATCGCCTGCATCCTGGAAAGAGGCGGGCATATCAACTCGGCCGGCGGCTATCTGCGAGACCTGACGCGGCGGGCAGAGCGCGGCGAATTCTCGCTTGGGCCGATGCTGATGGCGCTCATGCGGGCAAGTGGTCCGGCAGCAAGGAAAACCGGATGAGCGGGGCTGAAAACGTTTCGCGCCAGGTGCAACAGCTAGAAGGGAATGCTGCCGGTCGCCCAGGCAAACTCGACCGCTTCCTCCTGGCCTTTTGTTGAAAAGCGCCGTTAACCATGTCATAGATGGCGGAAGGAAACATAGGTTTTGCTTCCATTTGTGAAAAACCGTAAAGCTTAACAATGCGCTACGATATCGACGGTGTGATGCTTCAAACCCTGCTTCCGTCCCTTGCTGCGGCGGAGGACGCCGTGGCACGCTTGGACGAGCGGGTGTTGCGCGCGCCGGTCGGTGAGGGCTTTGCCGAACGCAGCCATTTCTTCGATGCTGCCGGCGCGCTCTGGGTGGCCGGCGAACTCGTGCATGTCGAGGATCTGGTTTTGCACGATGCGCATATGGATAGCCGGGCACCCAGCCACGAACTGACGATCGCTCACTCGGTGCTGCGGGCACGTCGGCGCATCTGGACCGGCGAGCCGACCTGGGCGCTGGGAGCTTCGGGACTTGCGACGCTAACCGCGACGCTCGGGGAAGGGGAGGGGAAAGTGCCGGAGGTAAACAGCCTCGCCGTTACGCTCGAGACCGAAGAAGAGGGCGGCGATGAGGACGGGCCGCTCGCGGCCGAGATGGCGGAGATCGATGCGCTTCTTGCCCGCTCGCAGAAGCTGCTCGATATCCATACCGGCAAAGCCCCGGCAAGCGAAACGGCCGCGGTTGCCCCGGCAAGGCGCAATGACGATCCTCTCGGCTTGCTGGGTGATGACGAATGGGACGAGGAACAGCGGCTTGCGGAGTGGCGGAGCGTACAGCCATTGGCCGAAAGTTTGCCGCCGGTTCTCGGCGCCGTCATCCTTTTCGAAGCCTGGGAAAGGATCGAGCCGTTGCGACGTCAGCACTGGCTCGGCGGTCTTCTGGTCGCAAGCCATCTGCGCGCCCGCGGCAAGGTCACCTCGCATCTCTTCTCTTTTTACGGTGGGCTGAAGCTGGTACGCCATGAACGTCGCCGGGCGCGCGACCGGGCCACACGGCTGCAGGCCTTCCTGGAGGCGATGCATCTCGGTGCTGAGGCCGGACTCAAGGAACTCGACCGGTTGTCGCTCGCCCGTACACAGATGGAACTGCGCTTTCGCGGCCGCCGTTCGAACAGCAGCCTGCCGGACCTTGCCGATTTCATCCTGTCGCGGCCGATGGTCTCGGCGGCGATGGTTGCCCGCCATTTGCGCATCACGCCGCGCGGCGCTCTGAACCTCGTCAACGAGATCGGCATTCGTGAAATCACCGGCCGCGGCCGCTACCGCGCGTGGGGCATCATCTGAAAATAAGAGCGGCCGGGGATGACCCGGCCGCTCCAGCTCTTTACTTATGCCTATCGCCCGGAACCGCTGCACACTTCCGGGCGATAGGCATTTAGGTGAACACCCGGTCTGCCATCCTGTCACAGAGTGCAGACCGGGCGCTCTTGCGCTTCCTTTGCCCCCAGAAGCGCGGTCCCTATTCCCGCTCGCCCGTGAAGTTGAGCAGAAGCTGGAAGATGTTGACGAAGTTCAGGTAGAGCGAGAGTGCGCCGAAGACGGCGAGCTTCTGGTTCGATTCCTGATCGAAGTTTTCCGAATATTGTTCCTTGATGTTCTGCGTGTCGTAGGCGGTGAGGCCGACGAAGACGACGATGCCGATCACCGAGATGGCGAACTGCAGCGCGCTCGAACCCAGGAAGATATTGACGACGCTGGCGATGATAACGCCGAACAGGCCCATCATCAGGAACGAGCCCATGCGCGATAAGTCACGCTTGGTCGCATAGCCGTAAAGGCTGGTGGCGCCGAACATCGTGGCGGTGATGAAGAAGGTCCGCGCGATGCTCATTCCGGTGAACACCAGGAAGACGGAGGCAAGCGACAGGCCCATCACGGCGCAGAAGGCCCAGAAGGTGATCTGCGCGGTGCTGGCCGACATCGTCTGGATGCGGAACGAGAAGAAGAATACGAAGGCGAGCGGTGCCAGCATCACCACCCACTTCAGCGGCGAGCCGAAGATCGGCACGTATAGGGCCGGCGTCGAGCCGACAACGAAGGCGACGAGGCCGGTTATGACCAGGCCAAGAGACATGTAATTGTAGACGCGCAGCATGTGCTGGCGCAGGCCTTCGTCGAAGACGGCCTGGGTGCCGGCCACGGCGCCGTAGCGGGGATTGATCGGGTTCATGCTGATCTCCTCGGTTTGAACTAATAGAGCGAGCGGGCGAGCCGTTCGGCCGCCTGGTCGAGATTGAGACCGCTTTCGTCGGCGATCAGCGCATAGGCGACCTCGCCGATCTGCCAATAGGCGGCTTCTGCTTTTGCCAATGCGAGATGGCTGACCGGCTTGACCTCGAAGGCGCCTGGACGGACGGCGAAAAGCGACAGCCGCTTTCCCTCCGGCACCTCGATCGCCATCTCGACGCTGGGGCCGAATTCGGACGGGAAGATCTGCACGTCGGCGACCTTCCAGTCCTTCGGCAGTTCAGGCATCACGATCGCGGTGGCGGCGCGAATATCGTCAGCGCTATAGGTGGCCGGCGTCTGCGGCGGCATCGACTGGCGCAATGCGGCGGTCTGATAGGCGCGGACGGCATCCTCGACATAGGCGGGCGCTGGGACGGAGGCCGATACCTCGGTTGCCGAAAAAGCGCCGAAGGAATTGTGCGCCACCCAGCCGGCGGTAATCAGGATACCGACAGCGGCAATGCGCTGCATGGAATGAAAAATGCGGCCGTAGGAAAGGCCACGTTCCAGCCGGCGGGCGGCGTCGCGGGTCTCGGGGCGGCCGAAGGCACTTTCGCCGGCAAGCGCCAAGCGCAGCTCGCCCTTCACGCTGAGGTCGGCCATGACCTTGGCGGCAATCGCCGGGTGGTCGGAAAGATACGATTCTACCTGGATGCGGCGGGCGACATCGAGCTCGCCATCCACATAGGCGTCGAGATCGGCATCGAGGATCGGATCAATTGCTTTCATTGCCGTCCCCTCCGATAATTCTCAGATGCGAAACACGCGGCGTCTTCTCCTCGAATTCGCGCAATTGCGCGCGGGCGCGGGAGATGCGCGACATCAGCGTCCCCACCGGAATACCGAGCGCATTGGCGGCTTCCTGGTAGGACAGGTCTTCGATCGCAACGAGATGCAGGGCCTCGCGCTGTTCCTCCGGCAGGCCGAAGAAGGCGTTGCGCACCTGCCGCAGGCGCACGGCATGTTCCTGGCCGGCCGGCAGCGACTGCTCGGCTTCGACAGCCGCCTCGTCGTGGCGGCGCGTCAGCGACCGGTTCTGGCGCAGACGGTCGATATGAGCGTTGTGCAGGATGGAGAGCAGCCAGGTGCGAAGATTGCCGCCGCTGCGGAAGCTCTTCTTCTTCTCCAGCGCCCGCACCAGCGCATCATGCACCAGATCCTCCGCCTCGTCCGAATTGCGCACCAGCGAGCGTGCGTAGCGCCTGAGCGCTGCAAGCTGTCCGATGACGTCGAAGGGGCGTTCTTTGCGTTCCATGATTGAGTATACGTCAGTGCGGCAGATCTTATTCCCGGCGAGAATAAAAAAATCATGCCGGCCGAGAATACCGTCTTCAATTAGCCTCTCCAGCGGACCGGCGCCCGAAATCCGCGGTTGTTTATGACAATTACATGACAGATCATGACGCCGCTGATTTGAAGGGGAAATTCAAGAATGAAGGAAAAGAAGCGGGTCTACGAAGCTCTCGTAGACGGCGCCATGGAAGGGCTGACGGATCAGGCGCTTTATGATTTCGTCAAGGCGCGTTGTCCAAAGGCCACCAGCAGGAAGATCGTCCGGGCCTCGCTTCTCGCCCTGACCGATCCTCATCTCAGGGACCGCAATATTCTCGACGTGATCTATGCGCTTGCGATCAAACATCGGCTGGATGACGGCGTGCTGGATGACGGCGAAGACGAGGAGCCCGACGAGCGGGCTCAATCGGCGCAGGCGGCCAACCAGAACATGCCGCAGCTTTCCTGAAGCGCGCCGGCCGCCCTCCTGAAATGTCAGCCCCCGTCCGAAAGCCCTTCGAGGATCGGACAGTCCGGCCGGTCATTGCCATGGCAGGCATGCACGAGGTGTTCCAGCGTGCGGCGCAATTCCGAGAGATCGCGGATTTTGCGGTCGATCTCGGCAAGCTTGCTCTCAGCGATGTCCTTGACGTCGGCACTCGCCCGGCTTTTGTCCTCGTAGAGCGCCAGTAATTGCCGGCACTCCTCGACGGAAAAGCCGAGGCCGCGCGAGCGCTGCAGGAAGCGCAACTTGTGAACGTCGGTCGCGGCATAATCGCGGTAGCCGTTTCCGCCCCTTTCAGGGCGGATAAGGCCGATATCCTCGTAGTAGCGGATGGTCTTCGAAGGCAGGCCGGAGCGTTCCGATGCTTCGCCGATATTCATCGTCATCTCCTATAATTTTGCAAAACGCAGTCTCAGCGCATTTGAAATCACTGAGACGGACGAGAGGCTCATCGCCGCCGCCGCGATCATCGGCGACAGCAGCAACCCGAAGATCGGGTAGAGCAGGCCGGCTGCGACCGGCACGCCGAGCGCATTATAGCCGAAGGCGAAGCCGAGGTTCTGGCGGATGTTGCGCATCGTCGCATCCGCCAGCCGCCGCGCCCTGACGATGCCGGTGAGATCGCCCCTTACCAGGGTGATGCCGGCGCTTTCCATCGCAACGTCCGCGCCGGTGCCCATGGCGATGCCGACATCGGCGGCAGCAAGCGCCGGCGCGTCGTTGACGCCGTCTCCGGCCATGGCGATGACCGCGCCTTTGGCACGCAGCTCGTCGATCAGCGCGCTTTTGCCCTCCGGCAACAGGTCGGCGCGGACCTCGTCGATGCCGAGGCTTTTTGCCACCGCACGCGCCGTGCGCTCGTTGTCTCCCGTCGCCATGATGATCTTCAGGCCGCTGTCATGCAGCGCCTTGATGGCGGCTGATGTCGTCGGCTTGATCCGGTCGGCAACGGCGACGAGACCGGCAAGCGCGCCATCCAATACCACGAACATCACCGTCTTGCCCTCGCCGCGCAGGGCTTCGGTCTTCTCGGCAAGCGCCGACGGATCGATGCCGAGATCGGCGAGCATCGCCGCATTGCCGAGCGCTATGTTTGTGTCGCCGGCGAGGCCCTGAACACCTTTACCGGTCTTCGCCTCGAAACCGGTGATCTCGACGAAGGCGACACCGCGCTCTTCGGCGCCGGAAACGATCGCGTCGGCCAGCGGATGTTCGGAGCCGCGCTCCAGGCTTGCCGCCAGCGACAGCAGCCGGGTTTCCTCGATTCCGCCGAAAGCGACGATGTCGGTAAGCTTCGGCTTTCCCTCGGTCAGTGTACCGGTCTTGTCGACGATCAGCGTATCGACCTTGGAAAAACGCTCCAGCGCTTCGGCGTCCTTGATCAGCACGCCTTCGCCAGCGCCGCGTCCTGTGGCGATCATGATCGACATCGGCGTCGCAAGACCGAGCGCGCAGGGGCAGGCGATGATCAGAACGGCGACGGCGGCAAGCAGGCCATTCGCCAAGCTTGGCTCCGGACCGATCACTGCCCAGACGATAAAGGCAAGGATGGCCGCGGCAACGACCGCCGGCACGAACAAGGCCGACACCCGGTCGACCGCACCCTGGATCGGCGCCCGCGAGCGTTGCGCCTTGGCGACCATGTCGACGATGCGCGACAACACCATGTCGGCGCCGACCTTCTCGGCCGACATGACGAGAGAGCCGTTCTTGTTGATCGTGCCGCCAGTCAGCGCATCGCCCGTCGATTTCTCGATGGGCAAGGGTTCGCCTGAGATCATCGATTCGTCGACGGTCGACTGGCCCTCGAGGACGGAGCCGTCCACCGGCACCCGCTCGCCCGGGCGCACGCGCAGCCGGTCGCCGGCCTCGATCTCGTCGACCGGCACGTCGCTCTCGCCGCCGTCGGCAGCGATGCGCCGCGCCGTCTTCGGCGCAAGGTCGAGCAAAGCGCGGATGGCCGAGCCGGTGCGTTCGCGTGCTTTCAGTTCCAGCACCTGGCCGACGAAAACCAGGGCGACGATGACGGCCGCTGCCTCGAAGTAGACGGGCACGGACGCACCATGGCCGCGGAAACTCATCGGGAAGATGCCGGGTGCAAGCGTGGCGACGAGGCTGTAGACATAGGCGGTGCCGACGCCGAGACCGATCAGCGTCCACATGTTCGGGCTATGGTTGACGAGCGAGGCCCATGCGCGGCGGAAGAAGGGCAGGGCCGCCCAAAGCACGACCGGCGTTGCCAGCAGCAGTTCGATATAGGTCGCCTGCGGTTCGCCGATCATTTCCCGGAGCGGCAGGCCGAGCATCGGACCCATGCCGAGGGCGAGCAGCGGCACCGCAAGGATGGCGCTGACCCAAAGCCGTCTGACGAAATCGACAAGTTCCGGACTCGGACCTTCGTCGGCCGGAGGAATGCCCGCCGGCTCGAGCGCCATGCCGCATTTCGGGCAGTCGCCGGGGCGGTCGCTGACCACCTCCAGATGCATCGGGCAGGTATAGAGCGTGCCCTTCGGCGCCGGCTTTGCCGGAGGGCGTTTGCCGCCGCGATAGGCTGAGGGATCGGCGTCGAACTTTGTCTGGCAGCCGGCCGAGCAGAAGTAGAATTTCTCACCCTCGACTTTCAGAAAATGTTTTGCCGTCGAACGATCGACGTCCATGCCGCAAACCGGATCTTTCGCGGTCAGGTAATCTTGCGGCGCAGCTGCAAACTTCGTCCGGCAGCCTTCGGAGCAGAAATGATAGAGGCGGCCCGCATGATCAAGCGAGGGTTTGCCGGCCTCTGGATCGACGGTCATACCACAGACGGCGTCACGAACCGGCGCGGGGGTAGTCGGGCTATGGCCGCAACAGCTGTGATCGCCGTTATGGGCGTTGCCGTGATGATGGTCGTGATCGTGTTTGATATTCATTGCCATCTCCTATGCCCGAGGGGCAGTTGGAGAGGCTTATCCACCTTCCAGCGACTGGAAGGTCAAGCGCTAATTTTGACGGAGATGATTTTTGTCTGCAGCCCGATCCTCAGATCGGGCTGATCAACCCGACCGGCTGGCTGCCGAGCAGGGCGGCGACCGAGATGCTGCCGCCGGGTTCGATCGTCTTTCCGGTCACCAGATCCGCCTTCAGCCCGTGAAGAGGGGAGGGGACGGCGATCGCCGTATCCTCCCAAAATTCCGGGCCGGCAAACAGCACGCCCGGGTCGAGCCAGCCGAACATCAGCCGGGGTGCGGCGACGATCGCAAAATCACTGGCATGCACCCGGGCAAAAGCCAGCACATGATCGCGCCGGCTGCCCGTCACCTTCAGCGGCAGATAGTCGCCTCTTATAAAGAGGTCCGGATGCCGCTGGCGCAGCTGCAGGCCGATCCCGACGATGCGCTGCTTTAACGCCGCCGCCTGTAGCTTGGCGATCGGTCCGGCTTCATCAAGCCAGGCGGTCAGCCGTGCATGATCGACCAGGCGTCGGTTGTCGGGATCGACAAGACTGAAATCGAAGCCTTCCGTGCCCTGGTAGATGTCGGGAATGCCCGGCGCCGTCAGCTTGAGCAGCGTCTGCGACAGGCTGTTGAGGTAGCCGGCTGCGATGAAGGGCTGCAGCACCCTTTCGAAATCCTCAAGGAAGGCGTCATTCTCGGGCGACACCAGCGCCGCTGCATAGGTCGTCACCGCTTCTTCGTAAGCGGAATCCTGTTCCACCCAATCAGTGTGGAGTTTCGCCTCGCGCACTGCCTTGACCGCGTACTCGGTGAAGCGCTGACGATGTTCTTCCATCTGTCCTCTGTCGAAATCTTCCGGCCAGATGCCGGCCAGCGCCTGATAGAGCATCCATTCGATATTCGGCTCCGGCGCTACGCCATCCGGCAGGTCCTTCAGCCACGGCCGGTTCATCTCACGCCAGCGCGCCAGCGCCTGCACGAACACATCCGCGCCCTCGCTCAGCGCATAGAGCCTTGCGCGCGCATCCTCGCCGCGTTTGGTATCGTGGGTGGCGGTTGCCGACAGCCCGTGCGGCTGCAGCCGCGCCCGCTCGGCCAAGCGACGATGGAATCCGTCCGGACCGTCGGGCGCCTTGCCGGGTTCGCTGCCGACCTCGTTGGCGGCAAGCAACCTGTTATAGCGGTAAAATAGCGTATCCTCCGTCGCCTTCGCCATCACAGGCCCGCTCAACTGCTGGAAGCGGATACGGAATTCGTGGGCTGGATCACCGTCGACCTTGCCTTCGAGAAGCTTCAGCACATGGTCGAGGGCGCGACGATCATCGAGCTCTGCCATGGCTTGCGATGCGGTCGCGGCAAGGACGGCTGAATCCTGCCAGGCGAGCGGGCCGCCATCGCCATAGGTGCGGTAGACCGGAAAGGCGATCAGCAGTTCGCTGAGCGCCTTGGCGATCTCGTCTCTGTTTATCTCGGGGAAGACCCCTGCCGCGATCGATACCAGCCTGCCGGTCTCGCCGGCGAAATTGCGCTCGACCATCTGTCGCTTGGCAAGCCGCCGGCCCTCCTCGAGATCGCCTGTCTCTCGGGCGACGCCACGATAGGCATCGTCCAATCTGCGCAGGCCGCCGCCGTCGACGAAGAGTTCGCTCAGCGCCGCGATGAATTCATATCCGGTGGTGCCCGCCACCGGCCAGCTTTCCGGCAGGACCTCGCCAGCCCCAAGGATCTTTTCCACGACGATATAGGTATCGGGCCCGACCGCTTCCCGCAGCCGGTCGAGATAGGCCTTGGGTTCGGCGAGCCCGTCGACATGGTCGATGCGCAGCCCCTGCACCTTGCCGTGGCGCACCAGCTCGATCGTCAGGCAATGCATGTCCTCGAACACCGGGGGATTTTCGACGCGGGTACCGACCAGTCCGGTGACCTCGAAAAAACGGCGATAGCTCAGATGCCGTGCCGCTTCATGCCAATGGGTGAGCCGCCAGTGCTGTCCCTCATGCAGGCTTTTAAGGAAATCGCGGTCGGACGAGACGTCGTCGAGTTTTTGCCGGAGGATCGCCCGATCGCCGCCTTCGAAGAGGATGTCGCGCATCGCCCGGGCGAGGTTCTCGCCGGAGGTGACCTCCGCAGCCTCTGCCATTCTCGTTGCCACCGGATCGTCGAGCCGGTTTGCGATCGCGCCGTAACAGCTGGGGTTGAGCGGCAACAGCGTCTCGAAATAACCGAAGGCGAAGGTGCCATGCGTTTCGTCCAGCGTAATGCGCAGCTCGCCATCAGCGAGCGCGCGCTCGAAATCCTGGCCGAGCTGCGGCAGGGTCAGCGGCTCGCTCCAGTCGATGTCGAAGTGGCCCGCATAGGCGCTTTGATGGCCGAATGCCAGTACGTCGCGCCACCAGCCGTTTTCCGGCGAAGCGGCCATGTGGTTCGGGACGATGTCGAGGATCAGTCCCATGCCGGCCGAAGCGAGGCTCTCCGTCAGCCGGTCGAACCCCGCGCGGCCGCCGAGCGCCGGGTCGATCTCGTTGGCGTCGGTGACGTCATAACCGTGGGTGGAGCCGCTGACGGCGGTGAAGATTGGCGAGGCGTAGAGATGGCTGATGCCGAGCGTCTTGAGATAGGGAACGAGGTCGCAGACGCGATCGAAGGTCATGCCGTTGCGGAATTGTATCCGGTAGGTCGCGGTCGGAAGTGTCATGAGGCCGTCTGACGTTGGAGGGAGACCCTTTCCAACGGTTGTAGGCGGGTTTTGGTTCCTTCAGTCGATGAAAACGCCCACACTTGCGGCGCGTCCGGCCGAGTCGATGACGGTCAATTTCGAGTAGCCGCCGCCATCGGGCAGCCATTGCTGGGTGCGCCGGCGGGAGAGGTCGGGCAGCGGCCTGCCATTGGCAAGCCAGCGGAAGGGCGCGCGGCCGCCCTGCAGCTTCAGCATGAGCGGCGACAGCGCGCCGGCGCCGGCGCCGAGATCGATATGGGCGCCCTCGGGCGGATAGACGATCTGAGGGGCGGCCTCGCGGCCGGAGGCGACCAGCAGGCCACTGGCATTGAACGCGAAACGCCGCTGGCTGATCGGCAGTTCGGACTGGGCGATGCGCACCGCCCCGGCCGGCGGGCGGGGCAAGGGCGTCGTCGCGATGCCGGATTTGGCGAAACCCTCAAACAGGATGGGTGCTGCGGTGCCATAGCCGGTCAGTCCCGGCACGGCGCTGTTATCCGGCCGTCCGACCCAGACGCCGAGCACATAACGCCCGTCATAGCCGACCGACCAGGCGTCGCGATAACCGTAACTGGTGCCGGTCTTGTAGGCGATGCCGCGCTGCGGTGCGCCGGCGGGGGGAATGACGCCGGAGAGAATATCGGCGACGTTCCAGACCGCGACCGGCTCCAACAGCGGTTCGCCGTCGAGCTTGCCCGGTGCGCCGGTGACACCGTCGCCGAGCCTTGCCGGCTGGCCGCGATTGGCGAGCGCGGTATAGAGCTGCACCAGATCTTTCAGCGTGAGACCGACGCCGCCAAGACCGATCGCCAGTCCCGGCGTCTCGTTCGGCGGCAGGGCCGGGCGCACCTCGGCGCGGCGGAAGCGGACCAGCAGCCGCGACGGCCCGACGGCGTCGAGCAGCTTGACGGCCGGCACATTCAAGGAGAGTTGCAAGGCCTCGCGCACGGTGACGTCGCCCTGATAGCTCATGTCGAAATTGCGTGGCCGGTAGCCGAAGAAATCAGCCGGCCGGTCCTCGATGATCGTCTCCTGGGAGACGAGGCCCTGCTCGAAGGCGAGCCCGTAGATGAAGGGCTTCAGCGTCGAGCCCGGCGAGCGGTTGACGCGCGTCATGTCGATCCAGCCGGAGCGGCTGGCGTCGAAATAATCGGCCGAGCCGACCTCGCCGACGATCGCGCCCGTCTGGGCATCGGCCATCACCATGGCCAGCGACAGTTTTGGCCCGAGCTTCATCGCCGCTGCCCGGGCGACCGATTCCAGCCCCTGCTGCACCTGTTTCTTCAGCGTCGTCTGGTGCTTGAGGACTGCCGGCTCCTTGCGCAGTGCTGCTTCGGCGACATGAGCGGCCAGCGCCGGCAATTGCATGCGTCGCATGGGGACAGCGACACCCTCGGCTCGCTCCGCCTCGCCGTCGCCGACGGCCTCAGCCACGGCGACACGCTCAAGCACACGCTTGCGCGCCTCTTGCGACGCCTTCAGATTGCGGTCCGGCCGGCGCCGTTCGGGCAATTGCGGCAGGGCGACGAGCAGGGCTGCCTCGGCGACCGTCAGGCGGCGCGGCTCCTTGCCGAAATAGGCAAGGCTTGCGGCGCGTACGCCTTCCAGATTGCCGCCGTAAGGCGCATGCGTCAGATAAAGATCGAGGATCTGTTCCTTCGACAGCCGCCGCTCGATCTGCACGGCACGCGCGAGCTGCAGCAGTTTTGCCGAAAGCGAGCGTCCCGCCCGCGGCTCGATCAGCCGCGCCACCTGCATCGAAAGCGTCGAGGCGCCGGAAACGATGCGGCCGTTGCGGACGAATTGCGTGGCTGCCCGCCCGAGCGCCCAGGCATCGACGCCATTGTGATCGTAGAAACGCTGATCCTCATAGGCAATCAGCATGCGCAGGAACTGTGGATCGACGTCGGCAACCGTCGTCTTCAGCCGCCAGCGGCCTTCCGTCGTTGCAAAGGCGCGCAGCAACTGGCCGTCGGCATCGAGCACCTCGGCGGAAACCACGTCCGCTCTATCCAACGGCGGCGGAAAAGCCTTGTCGGCGGCGTCGAGCGCAAGAAGAGCCGCGCCGGCAAGAAGGATGCCGGCGACGGACCCGATCGCAAACTTGTGCCACAGCCTCATTCTTGTGCTGCCACGACCTCCATCTTGCCGGTCGCCGTGCGGGCCGAAAGCTCCGGCCGGTACATGTCCTCGACGCTTGCGGCCGGATGGTCGTAGATGCCGGGGGTGACGGCGCGCACGACATAGGCGACGTTGAATTCGCGCTCGTCGCCCTGAGCGCGGTTGAAGGCGGCGACGAAACGGTCGTAGCGGAATTCGGTATGGGCGGCGGAAATTTCGCCGATCCAGTCGAAATTCGTCATCTGGGCGCTGTCGACGAGGTTTGGATTGTCGATCTCGAAGCCGGCCGGCAGAAGATCGGTGACGACGATGCGCGACGGCCAGTCGTTGCTTTCGCGTACATGGATGACGACGACATAGCGTTCGTTCTGCTGGGCTTCGCTGACATTCGCCTCCTCGCCGTCGAGCGTGTAATAGCTGCGCTCGATGAGGAAGCCGTCGCCGCCGGCCGGCAACGGCACGGTCGGTGCGGCAACGGTGGTAACAACCGCCGATACCGGGTCGTTCGTCTGGTTGGTCAAGGTCAGCGGATGATCGGTGAGCGCATCGCCGGTCATCCGGGCCATATAGGCGCCGGTGTGGGCGGCGCCGTTGACGTCGACCTTCAACCCGTCGTCACCGCCCTGGATGGCGCGTGCGGCAAGCAGCATCCAGGCCTCTTCCTGGGTGCTCTTGTATTTGCTGCGCTGCCATTCCTTGGCGACGGCCTTGGCGAGTTCCGGGACGACAGGCGGCACCGGCCGGCTTTCGGCAGCGAGCGCCAGGATCGCCGCGCCATCGCGCAGGATCGTGCCGTAGTCGGTGCGCGACAGGTTCACGCGTGAGACCATCGACTGCTCGGACATTTGCAGCGCGTCGAGGAAGATGTTCTTCGAGCGCTGGGCATCGCCATAGAGCGCCAGTGCGGCGGCGATATGCGCCTTGGCGAGCGGCGTCGGGAAGTCGTTGATCATCGTATCGGCGTAGTAGCGCAGATCGCTGATCGCCGCCTTCTTGTTGCGGGCAAGGACATAGATGGCATAGGCGATCTGATCGCCCTGGCCCTTGATGTCGGTGGTGTAGGACAGGGTGTTCTGCAGGTTTTCCAGCGCCTGCACGAAGGCCCTTTCCGGCACGTCATATTTCATTTCGCGGGCCCGCGTCAGGAAGTCGGTGACGTAGGAATCGAGCCAGACATCGCCCGAATCCGGTCCCCAGAGGCCGAAGCTGCCGGCCGAGGCCTGGTAGGAGAGCACGCGGTAGATCGCATCCTGGACGCGCTTGTGCACGTCGTCGTCATTTTCGATGCCGGCCTGCTTCGCCACTTCGGCGAGGTAGAGCAGCGGCAGCGCCCGGCTGATGGTCTGCTCGGCGCAGCCCAAGGGATAGCGGTCGAGCGTCATCAGCAGTGCCGGGATGTCGAAGGCGGCCGAACGGGTGACGTTGACGCTGATCGAAGCACCCGGCAGGACGCTGTCGGCAAGCAGGTTCTTATCGACGGTGAGCTTTGCTCCGGGCTTCAGCGCCAGCACCCTGCGTTCGGTGATCGGCAGGGATGACGGGCGCACCGGCACGTCGACGGTCTGGTCGAGCGAAAGGCCGGAGGCGTCGGAGAGGTTGATCGAGACGCTGCCGGCGCCCGGCTGTTTGCCGATGAGCGAAAGCGTCAGCGCGGACTTGGCGCCGGCCTCCAGCCGGATCGTCTGGTCGGCAGAGGCTTGGTCGATGCCGACCGCATCATTGCCGGTCAGCTGCAGCTTGTAGTCGCCGGCCGGCGCATCGGTATTGGCGATGTCGAGGCGCAGATTGGCCTTGTCGCCGGGGGCGAGGAATTTCGGCAAGCTCGCGGTGACGACGACCGGATCGCGGATGATGACGTCCTTGACGCCGTGCCCGACACCGGTCTTCGACCAGGCAACCGCCATGACGCGCGCCGTGCCGTTGAATTGCGGAATGTCGAAGGAGATATTGGCCTTGCCTTCGGCGTCGAGCTTCACCGGCCCGGAGAAGAAGGCGACGAGCTTCTGTGTCGGCGGGCTTGCCTGCAGCGCAATGGCACCGCCGTCGCCACCGGTCCTGAGCTTGCCGGTCGCACCCAGCGAGCCGTCGATCAGCCGGCCATAGAGGTCGCGGATTTCAAGGCCGAGCTGCCGCTGGCCGAAATACCAGTCTTCCGGGTTCGGCGGCTCGTAACGTGTCAGGTTGAGAATGCCGACATCGACGGCGGCAACCGTGACATAGGCATCCTCGTTGGCGCCCGCACCGGCCACCTGCAGGCCGATGTTCAACGGTCCGCGCGGCAGCATCTTTTCCGGCGTGTCGAGCTTGACTTGCAGCGCCCGCTGTGCGGGATCGACCTTCAGCCATTTGATGCCGATCGAACGCATCGGCATGTGGCTGTCCTGGGCGTCGCCGGGGCGGAAGAGCGTCGCGGTCACATAAGCGCCGGCACCCCAGTCTGCGGTGACGGGGATGTCGACCTCGCCGCCGGTCTCGCCCATCGTCGCATTTTGCACGGCAACCAGCTTTTCGGTTCCGGCCATGACCATCAGCTCGCCGCCATAGCGCGAGGTGATTTTCAGCTTGGCGGTGTCGCCGACGTTGTAGCTGTCCTTGTCGAGGGCGATTTCCAGCCCATCCGGTGTTTCGGTCGAGGTCGAGGCCACGAACCAGCCGGCGTCGAATTCGACGCTGGAGGTCGGGCCGTCGGCATCCGAGCTTTCCACTTCGAGGCGATAGCGGCCCAATTTCACCGGCACGGAGATCTTGCCGCCGTCCGTCGTCGCGTCCACGCTGCCATTGGCGATCTGCTCGGCGGTGTAGACCGGCTCGTATTTCCATGCCGTCCCCTCGCGATACCATTGGTACTCGCGGTTGAGGCTGTAGAATTTCCAGCGCAGGCCCTTGGTCTCCTGCTTCTGTCCCTCGGCATTGACGCCGATCACCGTGAAGTTGGCGATGGCGTTCTCAGGCAGATCGTCGGAAAATTCCGGCTTGATGCCGATCGAAGCGCCCTGATTCTTCACCGGAATGGTCAGCGAACGCTCGATGGCGCGGCCGCCGGCCTCCTGCATGCTGATATAGACGGTGGCGTTGAGCAGTTGCGTCGTTGCCGGCAGCTCGCTGACGGTGAGATCGGTCGAGGCTTCGCCGTTCTCGTCGAGTTCCGGCAGGCCGTCGATCGGCAGGCGCGAATCCTCGCTCGCCTCCTCGTCGGCGAGGCCGAAGAGGAAGCCCTTATAGGCGGCGCTCTCGCGCGTCGGCTTGACGACGACATTGCCCTCGAGCGTCAGGCCGGCGGCCGGGGCGCCATAGAGATATTTGCCGAAAACATTAATCTTCGCGGGCATATCCGGGCCGATTTCCTTGGCCTCGGTCTTGATCTCCAGGTCGGTGCGATCCGGCACGAAATCGTCGACCAGGAAACTCTTGCTGGCGATCGCACTGCCCTTGGGATCGGTGTAGATGTTCATCGTCCAGGTGCCGCGCATGGCGTTTTCCTGGGTCGGGAAATCGATGCTGTAACCGCCGAGATTGCTGGTCTGGCTGACGATCCGCCGGTCTTCGACACCGTCGGGGCGGCTGAAGATGAAAGTCAGCGGCAGGTTCTCGATGGCGTTGCCATCGGTGTCGCGGGCGAGCGCCTGTGCATGCACCGTTTCGCCGGCGCGATAGATGCCGCGTTCGGTAAAGGTCAAGACGTCGATCGCGCCGGGTGCGGCGCGGCCGGTCACGCCGCGGTCGGAGAGATCGAAGCCGGCCCGCGTCATGTCGAGGAAAACGTAGTCCGACGTGCCGTTCCTGGCGGTAATGACGGCGGGTGTCAGCGCCGCCGTGCCGCGGATCAGGCCGGCGGTGAAGGTGGCGCGGCCGTTTTCGTCGGTCTTGGCGGTGCCGAGCACTTCATTGTTCTTGGCAAGCAGCTGCAGCTCGACGCCTGATATCGGCTTTGCCGAGGCAAGCGAACGGGTGAAGACGTTGAGCCCGTCCGTGCCGGCATAGGTGGTGATGCCGATATCGGAGACGAGGAACCATTGCGTCGCCTGCGAGTCCCACTCCTGCGCCGGGCCATTCGGCCCCGTTGCGGTCATCACGTAGACTCCGGGCTTGCGCTCGGGCAGCGCCTCATCGACGGGGAAGCTGGTGACGATGTCCTTGTTGAGCTCGTCGGCGATCTCGATCGAACCCTGCCAGACGAGTTCGCCGTTCTGATCCTGGATGTTCTGGGCGCTGTAGCCGTCGAGCTGGGTCAGGAATTGCGAGTTGGTCAACAGCGGCGCGATGGCGCGATCGCCGATGCGGTAGAGTTTGAGGTTGGCAGACGTCATGTTGACCGAGACGATCGGAATGCCGCGGCGCGCCGTCGAGGGCAGCACGAAGCTGTCGCCGGTGAAACGCACTATCTGGCTGCGGTCCTTGATATAGACGTCGATGCTGACGGGCGCTTCGAGCGCCTCGTCGACGGATGACGGCAGGCCGGTGCGGAAGCCGAGCTTGTAGGTTTCGCCATGCGTCAGCCCCTCGACGCAGATCTGCTTGTCCTTGGTTTCCAGCGCCTTGGGCGCCGCACCGTTCAGCGTCACGAAGGGCGTATAGTCGGTGGTCTTGTTGAGAGCTTCGGAGAAGGTGACGCAGGCGCGCGGCGTGGCGCTGTCGGCGTCGACCGTGTGTTCGGTGATGCGGAAGCCCTGCGTCGCCTTCAGCTGCAGGTAGGCCGCCTGCACATCCTCGGAGGCAACCAGCGCCAGGCTCGCCTTGTAGGCGTCGAGCGCCGGGCGGTAATTGGCGTTTCGGTCCAGGGCGTCGGCGAGGACGGCGAGCGCTTCGGCGCGCTTGGGCTTGGTGCGCGTCAGCTCGTAGCCGTTCAGCGCGTCGAGCACGGCCTGACCGCTCGTGCCACTCTCGGCGCTGCCGAGCGAAGCTGCGGCGCGGGCGGTTTCGAGCCAGAGATCGGCGTCGTCAGGGGTGATCGACAGCGCGCCATGGAAGGACTTCAGCGCGTCGGCCAGATTGTTGCCGGTGAGGTCGATGCGGGCATTGGCCGTCAGGCTGTCGGCGCCCTGGCCCTGCTGGTCGTCGGCAAGCGCCAGATTGTCCTTGAAGTCGCGGGCTTGCTGGATGAGGTCGTTCGACAGGAAGGTCAGGCGCGGCGCAGCACCGAGATCCTGCTCCTTCTGGCCGGTCGTCTCGACAATCTTGCCGGCGATGGCGCCGGGGAAGGCGTTCATCGTCTTGAAATCGGATTTCAGGAAGCACCATTTCACCTTGGGATTGTAGGTGAAGGCCTTGCAGCTCTTGTCGCCGATGCACGAGGTCTTGCACTGATCGAGTGAGACGTTCTGCTCGGTGCGAAGATCGAAGCCGAAGAAATCGGCGTCCTTGATCGTCTGGATGTCGCGCTTGGTCTCCGCAGTGGCGGCGGGAAAACTGACGGCGATCGTGGAAAAAAATGCGATTGTCGCGAAAGCAAAGAACGAGCGCACGGACATAGGTTCCCCCCGGAAATGCAGGCTCTGACCGGCGGGCACTCTCCTCACTCCTCGCGAAATTGTCAACTCAGGTTGCATGCTGTTTCATCTTCACACAGGCGCTTTCGTCTGCCTGTCACATCGGCGTGAGTGATCGGCTTGTGATTTGCGCCTTTTGCAAGGATGAGCAAGGATTTGGGCCATCGCAGGAGGTAGCGCCATGTCCATATTTTCTCACCGCAGGAGCCTTGCCGGGCTCTTAGCCGCCACCATTGTCTCGCTCGGTGCGTGTGCCGCAAGTGCGGCTGAAGATGCCGTCGTCATTCCGCCGCCGGCCGTTGACGAGGCTGCCCGGCCGGGCACCGAGAGCGCCATTTTCGCCGGCGGTTGTTTCTGGGGTGTCCAGGGCGTCTTCCAGCACGTCAAGGGCGTCCAGAGCGCCGTCTCCGGCTATGCCGGCGGTGAGGCTGGGACGGCCCAGTACGAGACCGTCAGCACCGGCTCGACAGGTCACGCCGAAGCCGTCGAGGTGAAGTTCGATCCGAAACAAGTGAGCTACGGCAAATTGCTGCAGATCTTCTTCTCGGTGGCGCACAACCCGACGGAGCTGAATTTCCAGGGCCCGGATCAGGGAACGCAGTATCGTTCGGCGCTATTCGTCGCCGACCCCGAGCAGCGCAAGGTCGCCGAGCGCTATATCACTCAGCTCGACAAGGCGCATGTCTTCGCCCAGCCGATCGTCACCAGGGTCTCCGACACCACCGGCTTTTATTCCGCCGAGGCCTATCATCAGGATTTTCTGACGCTCAATCCGACCTACCCCTATATCGTCTACAACGACCTGCCGAAAATCGAGAATCTGAAGTCGCTGTTTCCCGCCGATTACCGCAGCCAGCCGGTCCTCGTCAGGAAGGCCAAGGGGTGATTAACCCTCAGGGGATGATGTCGATAGGCGTGTGATTGGGAACGCGGGCCCAGATATCGCGCATCTCCGCATTGGTGACGGCAATACAGCCATCCGTCCAATCCCATAGCTGATGGGCTTCCTGGAACAGGCCCCAGCCATTGGGAAGCCCGTGGATCATGATATTGCCGCCGGGCGGAAAGCCGTTGGATCCGGCGTTGCGTCGGTCATCCGGGTTCGGATAGGAAATGTGGAGGCTGAGATGCGCCATGGACTTGGGATTTCGCCAGTCGATCTCATAGCGCCCTTCCGGCGTTTTTTCGTCACCTTCCTGTTGCTTGGGACCGGCATCGGCAGCCTGCCCCAGTGAAATCCGATATGTCGAGATCGGAACATCCCCTTTGAGAAGGACCATGCGGCGTTCGGATTTATAAACACGGATGAGGTCGGCCTGTTGCGCGAGCGGCGCATCCGGAGGTGGCGAGCCCGAGCCGATCCTGGCCATCAATTTGGTATAGGCGAAAAGGCTGACCACGACCGTGGCCAAGACGATAAGTTTGGTTTTCAACGTGAGCCTCGATCTTCATGCCAACGGAATAATCATATCGTGTCATCGTGCCTTCATCCAGAAGGTGCGCGCTTGAGATTGAGCACAATTTAGCGCCCGTTTTTGCTTCGCCGGCTTTCTTGTTAAGAATCTATCAACGTTAACAATATCTTAAATATCAAAAATCGCGTTCCACCGCGGAACATATCTTCAAGTTGGCCGTTTCAGCAGGGAGTTTCGTGCAGGGACAGCTGCCGGAGCGGATACCTCTTCCGAAGTATATGCGTAACAAGGGGACGTATCATGGCCACCAATGTCGTGCGGCGCTGGCAACGAGATGATCTCATGAGACAGAGAGTATTGATCGTCGAAGATGAATTCCTCATCGCCCTGGATCTCGGGGCGACGGTGGAAGATATGGGTATGCAGGTCGCAGGTCTTGCGAGTGATCGCGAACAGGCGCTGCGGCTGGCGCCGCTTGCCGATATCGCCTTCGTCGACGTCAATCTCGCCGACGGCCAGACCGGGCCCGAGATCGGCCGGCGGCTGGCAGAAGAACACGGCATTGCCGTCGTGTTCATGACCGGCAATCCCGAAGTTGTCGCTAATGGCGTCAAGGGCGCGGTCGGCGTGGTGCAGAAGCCGGTCATGCCTTCTGTCGTCCAGCAGCTGGTGAAATATCTTGCCGCGCGCCGCGTCGGCATGTTTGCGGTCGTGCCCTCGCAGATGACCGTCTTCGCCTGATTGAAAGGGCCTGATCGGGAGGCCTTATCCGCCCGCTATGGCCGCAAGCTGCGGCGGGCGACCGACCTTATCAGCCGCCGGCCCGCCATAGGCCTTGAGAAAGGTACGGACGGCATTGCGCGCCGCCTTATCAAGCTCTTCATCGGTGGGCGTTCCACCGAAAAGCGTCATCATCTGCAGGTCAGCATTGGCGAGCGCCACGAACTGCCGGGCGGCGACGTCGAAATCGTCGATGACGAGCGCGCCCTTATGAGCGACCCGCGCAAGAAGCGCGGAAAGGGCAGTGGTCAGCTTGCCCGGTCCCTGCTGGCGCCAGCTTTCGAACAGGTGCGGATATCGCTCACCCTCCGTCTGCACCAGCTTGCGCAGGAATTTTCCGTCGTGATTGCAGATGCAGTTCTTGTTGAGGCGCACGGCGAAGGCCGTCAGCCCGTCCTCCAGATTGTCGGCGTTTTCGGGAAAGCTCGCCAGCACCGAGAAGAGCATGGCGTTGGCGCGGTTCATGACGTCCTCGACGACGGCGACGAACAGCGTTTCCTTCTCGCGGTAGTGATTGTAGATCGTCTGGCGAGAGACACAGGCGACGGCGGCAATCTCGTCGATGCTGGCGCCGGCAAAACCCTGGCGGCAGAAGACGTCGGCGGCGGCATCGAGGATCGACATGCGCTTTGCGCATTGTCCGCGCTGCGTATGCCCCCCCATCCGGACTGCCGGTGTCATGCGATCTTTCATGAAGGCGAAGATAAGACGTCTTGACGATTTAGACAATGGCGTCTAGTTTACAGCCGTGTCCAAATTTGTTGACACTATTGGTTCCGTTGCTGAAGATATGAGCTCCCAACTTCGTCTTCGCGCGAACGATCATCATTGAACCCCAGAACATGATGCCGAAAAGTGTGAGGAGTTTTCGGGCGCCATCCTGTTCTAAGAGCACTGCGGCGGAGCGACGATTCGATGCTTCCGCTGCGCTTTTATGAAAGATCACCATTATGACGGCTTCCTTCTTTCGCATTGCTCTCATTCTTGGCCTTCTCTCGGCCATCGGCCCCTTCGCCATTGACATGTATCTGCCTGCGCTGCCGTCCATCGGCCAGGACTTGCATGCGGATAACAACGTCACCCAGCTGACGCTTCTCGCCTTCTTCATCTCCTTTGCCCTCGCCCAGCTCGTCTATGGTCCGCTTTCGGACATGTGGGGTCGCAAGCTGCCGCTCTATCTCGGCATCGGCGTCTTCGCGGTCGCCTCGATCGGCTGCGCACTTTCGACCGATATCGAAACGCTGATCGCCTTCCGTTTCGTCCAGGGCATCGGCGGTGCCGCCGGCATGGTCATTCCGCGCGCCATCGTCCGCGACATGCATACCGGCGTGCAGGCCGCGCGCCTGATGTCGCTGCTGATGCTGGTCTTCTCGATCTCGCCGATCCTGGCGCCGCTGACCGGCAGCGCCGTCATCGAATTCTACGGCTGGCGCGGGGTGTTCTGGGCGGTGATGATCGCCGCCTTCATCGGCCTCGTCCTGCTTGCCACCCAGCTTGACGAAACCCGCCCTGCCAAGGAGCGCAGCGGCAGCGGCCTCAAGAGCGCCATGGCGGCCTACCGGCTGCTGCTGGCCGACCGCAATTTCCTGACGCTGACCTTCATCGGCGGTCTCGGCATTTCGAGCTTTCTCGTCTATCTCGCCAACTCGCCCTTCGTGCTGATCCAGCACTACGGGCTGACGCCGACCGAATACAGCTTCGCCTTCTCGATCAACGCCGTGTCCTTCTTCGCGGTGTCGCAGGCGACCGGCTGGCTCGGCGAGCGTTTCGGCCTGGTGCGCGTCATGCGGATTGCGGTCAGCGCCTTTGCGCTAGCCATGGTTGTCATGGCGGTGGTGATGGCTTCAGGCTTCAACCAGCTGCCCGTCATGGCGACCTTCCTGTTCATCGGCTACGGCTTCCTCGGCCTCGTCATCCCGACCAGCGCCGTTCTTGCTCTCGAGGATCACGGCGCGATTGCCGGCACCGCCTCGTCGCTGATGGGCACGCTGCATTTCGTCATTGCCGCCGTCGCCATGGTGATATCGAGCCTTTTCTTCGACGGCACGGCCGTTCCGATGGCTGCCGGCATTGCGCTCTGCGCCTTCTTAGCCTTCGCGCTGACCCAGGCAACGATCGGCCGCCGCGCCGCCGTCGCCGCTGCCGAATAGTCAAGCACAGGCCGCACCCATCCCCCGGGTGCGGCCACCAATCAGGGTTGCGATACCGCAGAAAATACCTCGCGCGATTGAATATTGGCGGCCAGCACTATTTACGCCATGACGCAACATGATCATTCCGGAGGATACGCATGGTCGATGAGAAGCGGCTGATCTCGAAAATCACCTGGAAGCTGATGCCGTTTCTCGGCATCCTTTATCTCATCGCCTATATCGACCGGCAGAATGTCAGCTTTGCCAAACTGCAGATGGTCGATGCCTTGGGGATGAGCGAATATGCCTACGGCCTCGGCGCTTCGCTGTTCTTCATCGGCTATTTTCTCTTCGAGGTGCCGAGCAACCTCTTCCTCGAAAGGCTCGGCGCCCGTGTCTGGTTCGCCCGCATCCTGGTGTCCTGGGGCCTCGTCACCGTCGCGCTCGCCTTCACGCAGAACGCGACGATGTTCTATATCCTGCGCTTCCTGCTCGGCGTCTGCGAAGCCGGCTTCTTTCCAGGCGTGCTCTATCTGCTGACGCTATGGTTCCCCTCTGCCTATCGCGGCCGGATGGTCGGGCTGTTCATGATCTTCAGCGCCATCGCCAATGCCGTCGGCGCACCGCTCGGCGGCGTGCTGCTCGATCTCGATGGTCTTTACGGCCTTGCCGGCTGGGAGTGGGTCTTCCTGGCGACCGGTATTCCAGCCGTCATCGCCGGCATCGTCACCTTCTTCTATCTTCCCGGCCGGCCTGAAAACGCAAGTTTCCTGACTGGCGAGGAGAAGGACTGGCTTGAACGGAGGCTCGCATCGGAAAATGCCGGCATGGGCGAAAATGCCGGAAACGGCTTCAAGGCGCTGATCGACCCGCGCGTCCTGCTGATGGCGCTTTGCTATATCGCCTTTCCGCTCTCGGCCTATGGCCTGAGCTATTGGCTGCCGACCATCGTCCAGGCCTTCGGCGTCAGCAACACGGTGAACGGTTTCCTCAACATCATTCCCTGGCTGCTGGTTGCGGTCGCGCTCTATGCCGTTCCCACGATGGCCGACAAGGCCCAATCGAAGACGCCCTATATCGTCGTTCCGGCCTTGATCGGCGCCGCCTGCCTGCTGCTGTCGGCGCTGATCCCGAACCACGCCTTGCAATTCGCCTTCCTCTGCGTCGCCGCTGCCGGCATCTTCGCGCCGCAGCCGGTGTTCTGGAGCCTGCCCTCGCGTTTCCTCAAAGGGGCGGGTGCCGCTGCGGGGCTTGCCGCCATCAATTCGGTCGGAAATCTCGGCGGTTTCGTCGCCCAGAACGTCGTGCCCTGGATCAAGGAGGCGAGCGGCAGCACGACTGCGCCGATGTTCTTCCTCGCCGCCTGCCTTGCTGTCGGCGCTCTGCTGGTCTTCTTCGTCACGCGGCAACTGTCGAGCCGGGAGCCTCCGGCGGCGCCGAGCCGGGTGTGAGGGGAACTCAGCCCGTCAGCGTGAACGCGTCGCTTTCGCCAGGAACGAGTTCCAGCGGCCAGATCCGGCTGCGGGCTCCCTGCGGATAATGATCGGCATAGGCCGGCATGGTGGCAAGCAGGGTTTCGCCGAGCTGGGCGCCGAGATCGCGCAGCGACATGCGGAAGGAGGTCAGTGACGGCTGCAGGAAATGCGTGCGCGGCTCCTCGCGGAAACCGACGACGGCGAGGTCTCGGCCGGGAACGATGCCGGCCTCGGCAAGCCGCCGGTAAAGCCCGATCGCCATCAGTTCGTGGATCAGGATGATCGCCGTCGGCCGTTCTTCGATCATCAGCAGTTCGTGGCCGGCCTGATAACCGCCCTGTTCGCTCGACTTGACACGGATAACGAGGGCCGGGTCGAAGGCAATACCGTGGCGTTTCAGCGCCTGGCGGTAACTCTCGAGGAAGATATAGCCGAGATTGATGTCGGAGGAGGGGGCCGCCACCGCGATCCGCCGGTGGCCTTTTGCGACCAGCCGGTCGACGCCGCGCGCCGCCACGCCTTCGAAATCGAGATCCATCCAGGTATAGCTGCCGCCGGACGCGCTGCGGCCGAGCGCCACAAACGGGATTCGGACCTTTTCCAACAGCTCAATGCGTCGGTCGGTGCGTCGGGTCGCCGAGATGATCATCGCATCGACCAGGCGGCGCGCCACCATGCGCTTCAGATATTCGTGCGGATCCTCGTCATCGGGGCAGGGCAGCATGACCAGATCGAGCTTGTGACGGGAAAAGACGCTCTGCAGCCCGTCGGTGACGCCCAGGAAGAAGTCGTCGCTGTTTTCGACTGTCTCGCGGCTGACCTCGAGCATCAGCCCGATGACGTTGGTCATGCCCTGGCGGAGGCTGCGGCCCGATTGGTTGGCGACGTAACCAAGCTCCTCGGCGGCGGCGAGCACGCGCCGGCGCGTTTCTTCGTTGACGTCCGGCTTGCCGTTCAGCGCACGGGACACCGTCCCGATCGAAATGTCGAGATGCTCGGCGAGCTGGCGAATTCCCTTCATCTTTGTCGATCTTCCTCTCTGAAAGCGCCACGCGTCAGTGGCCCTTCTTGCCACAGGACAGCGCCTGCGAAAAGCCGTGGGTAGAGGTTACGGCTGGAAGCTCCGGCGCATGACCAGTTCGGGATGACTCGCTTGAGCGAAGTTCAGACTGTGCGTTGGTACCGCCCTTCGGTGAAGGCTGCCCCTCCTAACCCTCTCCCCGTAAAAAACAGGCAGAGGGGACGTGCCCCGCGAGAGGTTAGTGGGGACGGAGAGGTCGCTGCACATACCCTTCGCCCCGTTGACGGGGAGAAGGTGGCGGCAGCCGGATGAGGGGCCGATTCTTGGGATGTCGCTGATATAAACCAAAACCGAGGCTGCGAAACACAACCTCGGCTGAGGGGTCGAGCGGCGATGACGAGGTCAAAGCCGCTGCAAATGCTCAGGCCTATTCGCAGACCCGGACGGTTTCGGCGTGGTAGCCGCCGTCATAGCGGTTGCGCACGTCCCGGTCCTCATACCAGCATCTCGGCTGGGGTTCGACATAACGGGGGCTCTCGACATAACGAGGGCCTTCATCAACGTAGCGAGGGCCACCGCCATTGACGAGTGCGCCGCCGATAAGGCCGCCGACGACACCTGCGGCAACGCCGCCGGCGATGATGCGGCCGGTATTGTCGTGATGATGGTGGTCACGCGCGGCAGCAGGCTGAATAGCCGATCCAACAAGGGCCGTCGCGATCAACAGGCTGCTAATGATTCTCTTCATGTCATTCTCCTCAGTGGCACTCGTCCCCCGATAAAAGAGAAATGCGGCAGCAAATCGTTTGTTCGATCAAACTTTGCGACAGGCGTTAATTCATGTCATTTTCTCAGCGGGGTCGCCATGGGGGTCGCGGTCAGGTCGCCGACTGCGTCGCCGTCGTCTCCTCCAGCACGTCTTCGGGAATATCGTCGAAAGACGAGTAGTTGAGGTTATAGAGCTTGGAATAGAGCTTGCCGTTTTTCATCAGCTGGCGGTGGTTGCCGCTCTCGATAATTTCGCCGTTCTGCAGCACGATGATGCGGTCGGCCTCGCGGATCGTCGCCAAGCGATGGGCGATGACGAGGCCGGTGCGATTTTCGAGCAGCTTCACCAGCGCCTTCTGAATCAGCATCTCGGTATAGCTGTCGATGTTGGCGGTTGCCTCGTCGAGCACGAGGATCTTCGCATCTGCCACCAATGCGCGGGCAAAGCTCAAAAGCTGGCGCTGGCCGAGCGAAAGATTGCCGCCGCGCTCGCCGAGAATGCTGTCGTAGCCATCGGCCAGGCGCATGACGAATTCATGCGCGCCGACGGCCTTTGCCGCCTCGATCACCTGTTCGCGTGTCGCTTCCGCCTTGTGGTAGCGGATGTTTTCGAAGACGGTACCGGTGAAGAGAAAAGGCTCCTGCAGCACCATGGCGATCTGTGCCCCGAGCGAATCCTGCGTCAGGTCACGCACATCGTGGCCGCCGACTAGCACCTGGCCTTGCTGCACATCGTAAAAGCGGTGGATCAGCGACATGCAGCTGGATTTGCCGGACCCGGTCGGCCCGACCAGCGCCACCGTCTCGCCGGGATTGACCTTGAAACTTACATGTTTCAGCACTGGATGTTTCGGATTGTAGCCGAAGACGACGTCGTTGAATTCGACCGAGCCGTCCATGTCGCGCGATAGCGCTTTGGCATTCGGCGCGTCCTTGATGTCGACCGGCACATCGAGCACTTCGGTCAGCCGCTGGCCGGAGGCCATGGCGCGCTGCATCACCGAATATTGCAGCGTCAGCGAACGGATCGGGTCGAAGAAGCGCTGGATGTAAAACAGGAAGGCGACGAGAACGCCGACATCGAGCGCCTGGTTGAGAACGCGGGCGCCGCCGACGACGATGACCAGCGCCATCGCCACGCCGGTCAGGCTATCGACGATCGGCACCATCACCTGCGCATAACGTGCCGCCGTCAGATGCGTCCGCAAGTTCGCATGCGCCTTGTCGTCATAAAGCGTGAAGTTGACGCCCTGCCGGTCCATGCTCTGGACGGCGCGCACGCCGTGGATGGCTTCGGCAAGGGCACCGTTGGCAACCGAATTGGTCTCGTGCGCGGCCATGAAGGATTTGCGGGCGAGCGGCAGCCAGAACAAGCGGACGATGAACAGCACCGGCAGCACCGAGAGCGTCAGCAGCCCCAGCTTGAAATCGAGATAAAGCATGACGACGACGATGCCGAAGAGCAGCACGATGTCGCCGACCGAGAGAACCGAGGTTTCGAGGAATTCCTGCATCGAGTTGACGTCGCCCTGCAGGCGCGACATCAGCCGGCCCACCTCGGTCTTGTCCATGAAGGAGAGCGAGACGCGCTGGAGATGCGAAAACATCGCCCGGCGGATATCGAAGAGCACGTCTTCCGCCACGCCACCGACCAGAGTCTCCTGCGCGTAGCTTGCCGCATAGTTGATTGATATGGCGATGGCGAAAGCGGCGATCGACCAGACCAGTGCCGAAGAGTTGCCGCCCGGCGACATGCCGTGGTCGATGGCATAACGGATGATCAGCGGGATCAGCAGCTGCATCATCGTGAAGGTCAGGACGGCAACGACCGACCAGAGGACCTGGCGGCGATAGGGACGAACGAAAACCCAGATGCGCTTGACGATATTGCCGTCGAAGGCCTTGCCGAACATCTCCTCCTCGACGCGATGCGAACCGACCACCGCCCGCGGCGGGCGGCGCCCATCCTCGCGAACGTCGGGACGCTCGGTTTCCAGTTCCTCGGCCATCTCGTTCCTCCTGCGGCCATTACATGGGATGGCCCGCAATATTCACTGCTTGTTTGCTCTTCCCCCAGCGGGGGAGAGGCGAGTTAGGCGCTCAGCACCTCGTCGCCCGGCCGAACCTGCAGGTCGTAGAGCGCCTTGTAGCGGCCGCCGAGCGACAGCAGCGCCTGATGTGTTCCGCGCTCGACGATCCGGCCGTCTTCGACGAACAGTATCTGGTCGGCATGCATCAGCGAGCTGAGGCGATGGGCGACGATGATCGTCACCCGGTCGGCGGCATAGCGGCGCATGGCGCTGCGGATGCGCTGCTCGGTGGCCGCGTCGATTGCCGCCGTCGAATCGTCGAACACCATCACCGCCGGCTTCAGCATCAGCGCCCGGGCGATCGAAAGACGCTGCCGCTGGCCGCCGGACAGTGAAACGCCGCGCTCGCCGACGACGGTGTCGTAACCGGTGGGCAGGCCGAGCACGTAATTATGCAGCTGGGCGCTTTCACTGGCGCGTTCGATGCGACCTTCCTTTGCCCAGGGGTCGCCATAGGCGATGTTGTTTTCGATCGTCGTCGTGAACAGGAAGGAATCCTGCTGCACGACGGCAACCGCCCGGCGCAGCGATTGCAGCGTTGCCTTGCGGATGTCCTGGCCATCAATGGTGATCTTGCCGCCGCTAACGTCGTAGAAGCGGGGAATGAGATGGGCGATCGTCGACTTGCCGCTGCCGGGAGGGCCGACGATGCCGATCGTCTGGCCGCGTCTGGCTTCGAAGGAGACATCGTGGAGCACGGTGCGCTTTTCCGAACCGGGATAGGCGAAGCTGACATTCTCGAAGCGCAGCACGCCGTCGGTCACCGCCAATTCCTTGGCATCCGGTGCGTCCTTGATCGCGATGTCGAGGTCGAGCAGGCTGAAGAGGCGCGAGCCGCAGGTGGAGGCGCGGGCAAAGGCATTGACCATCAGGCCGAGCTGGCGCACCGGCATCTGCAAAATGGTCATGAAGGTCAGGAAGGAGGCGAGCGTGCCGACGGTGATCTCGCCCGACGTCACCTTGCCGCCGCCGACGAAGAGCACCAGGCCCATCGCCAGGAAGAAGGAGAAGGTCATGGCGCTGGTATTGAGGACGCGGATGCCGACGCGTTGATGCGCGAGCGCCAGAGCATTCTTCGAGGCCGCCTCGAATTTCGACAGCTCATGATCCTGTGCGGCAAAGGCGCGCACGACGCGGATGCCGCCGAGATTCTCCTCCATGATGCGGGTCAGCACCGAAAGCCGCTCCTGCAGATCGAGCCAGGTGGCCCGCAGCCTGAGCTGCGTCGCCGAAGAGCGCCAGCCGACGAAGGGCACGAAAGAGAGCGCCAGGAGGCCGAGCACGATATCGGTCGACAGCAGCATATAGGCGCCGATGCCGATCAGGATCGACAGCAGGATCATTCGGACGAGCGCCGTGGAAAAATACATCCGCACGCCTTCGAGATCGAGCAGGCCGATGGTGATCAGATCGCCGGAATGCACCGTGTCGTGAAAGCTGAAAGACAGCCGCTGGATCTTCTCATAGCAGGCCAGCCGCAACTCGTAGCCGATGTGATGGCCGACGGCTTCGCTGTAATAGTTCTGGACCATGGTGAAGAGGCCGCGCAACACGCTGGCGCCGAGCAGGAGCAGCGCCGTGGTCAAAAGCGCGTCCTGCGCCGCCTGGCCCGCCGCGCCGCCGCTCATCGCCATCTGTGTGTGGTCGACCGCCTGGCCGAGAAGGCGGGGGATCATCAGCTGGAAGGTGGAAGCGACCAGCGTGGCGCCGATCGCAAAGCCCGATTGCCAGGGGTGGCGGAAGGCCATCATGGTGATACGCACCAATGTGAAGAGGCCTCGGCCCCAGCCTGCCGCAGTTGCAAGCGCCATCGAAGCCGAAGGCTTCGTCGCGCGTGTTAACGCATCGCTGCTCACGGTATTTTTTCCAATAGATGTGTGGTCGGACGCTGGCCCGAAAAGACGGCAAATCCATGAAGGGATTGATTGCGCCTTCACTTTTGCCGATTCCATTTGGGGGTTCAAGTAAAGAATTCACCAACTGGTTATTTTTACGTGAGGTCTCCTCGCGAGCTGGCGGGAACAATCGCATTGTGGGTTGGTTGCAGCAGGCAAACCCTGTCAGGCAATCATTACCGGAGAGAGACCATGCCGCTGAAAGCCCTCGCTCTTAACGCCACACTGAAGACCAGCGATGCCAAGGAGGCGTCCTCGACCGACCGGATGATCGCTCTCATCGACAAGGCGTTGTCGACCTATGACGTCAAGACCGAAGTGCTCCGGCTTGCCGATTTCAACGTCAAGCCGGGCGTCACATCGGATGAAGGCGCAGGCGATGACTGGCCTGATATTCGCACCAAGGTGCTCGCCGCCGATATCCTGCTGATGGCGACGCCGATCTGGCTCGGTCAGCCCTCCAGCGTCTGCAAGCGGGCGCTGGAGCGTATGGACGCCTTCCTCGATGAGACCGACGATCAGGGCCGCATGGTTTCCTATGGCAGGGTCGCGGCCGTCGCCGTCGTCGGCAATGAGGACGGCGCCCATCATGTGTCGGCCGAGCTTTTCCAGGCGCTGAACGATGTCGGCTTCACCATTCCGGCCAGCGCCGTCGCCTATTGGGTCGGCGAGGCGTTGGGTTCCACCAATTTCGTCGACCTCGACAAGGTTCCGAAGGTGGTGACGACAGCCGTCGACACGCTGGCGCGCAATACCGCGCATCTGGCCGGCCTGCTGAAGGCGAAGCAATATCCGGGCGAGGGTGACTGAAGCGCGCCGCATCGACGTTCTAAACCAAGTTATCTTTCAATGGCTTGAATTGCCGTGGCAATAAACCTCTTGCCATATGCGCCATTTCGCGCTTTCATACACTACTAGTTTAATAGACTATAGGCGAGCGTGATTGGTCCGCTTGTGCATTTCCGGGGCTTCCGGCTCGGACCTCGATCCTGCGGCAGCTGTCGTGAATGGCCGCATGAACCTCATTAACGCATGATCCGCTGTTTTATGCGTTGAAACCTCGATCGACCCACGGTGCGGATGAAACCGCAAAGGAGTTGCGATGACGGTTCAGGGACTTTTTTCGGCGCGCGCCAATGCGGCGGCGCTGATATCGGCGGTGCCGCGTATTGCCATCGTCGGGCGCGGCTTTTCCGGGATGATGACGGCGATCGCGCTGATGAAGACGCTGCGCGCGCCCTTCCACCTGCAACTGTTCGATCCGAATTCGTCGGTCAGCGGCGGGCAGGCGCTGGCGTCAGTGCGCGCCTCGACGATCCTCAACACCCGCGTGCGCGATCTCTCGGTGTCTGTCGGCGACAGTGACGATTTCAACGATTGGCTCTGCAGCAATGCCGCCTTTCGCGCCGCCGTGCCGGCCGCCATTCCCGGTTTCCGGCAGATCTTCGTGCCGAAGGAAATCTTCAGCGATTATGTCTACCAGCGGTTTTCGGAAGCGCTCGCCGCGCGCCGAGACATTACCGTCCAGGTCTGCAACGATCCGGTGGTGGCGATCCGCAGGAGCCACGGCAACCGTTTCCTGCTCGAAAGCGCCAATCCCGCCAATCCGCTGTTCGATACCGTGATGCTGGCCACCGGCTACGGCCTGAACGATCAGGATACCGGCGGTGAGGAGGTTTCGCCGGTCAGGGCCCAGCGCCTCGTGGCACGGCCACATGCGGTGTTGCTCGGCAGCGGCATTCGCGTCGTCGACCAGCTGCTGCAGCTGCGCGATGCCGGTTATGCCGGCCAGGTGACGATCATTTCCCGCCGCGGTTTCCTGCCCCAGAGCCATACGCCGAATTCCGCCGATCCGCTGTTCCCGGCCGAAGCGCTGCCTGAGAGCCTGCCGGAGATCGTGCGCTTCATCCGCCAGGCCTGTCGCGAGGCTGAAGAAGAGGGCCGAAGCTGGCAATCGGTGATGAACGGCCTCAGGAAACATGCCCGCTCGCTCTGGCGCTCGCTGCCGGCACGCGACAAACATCAGTTCAACCGGCACCTCCGGGCAATCTACGACAGCCACCGCAACCGCCTGCCGGAAGCCATGCACCTGCGCCTGAAACGCGAGCTGGCCGAAGGCCGCACGGTGCTGCGCCGCGGGCGGGCCGGTCGCCGGGGCCTGAGCGGCCTGTTCTTCACGCCGGCCGGTTCCTCTGCCGAAGAGGTCATCCATGCCGAGCGCATCATCGATTGCCGCTGTCAGGCGCCGGATCTTTCGGCGCCGCTGATTGAGAGCCTGTTTTCCGCCGGCCTCGCCATGCCCGACGAACTTTCGCTCGGGCTGGCGGTCAATGCGCGCGGCGAGCCATTCCTGGAGGACGGTTCGACCGTCGCCGGGCTCTTTGCCGTCGGCCCGCTCGGCCTCGGCAGCCTGCCCGACATCGATCTGGTGCCGGAGATCGTCTCGCAGGCTTATGCCGCTGCCGAACGGGTCGGCGAGCGGTTCTACCCACAGGTTAAGGCCGTCTGAAAATTGAGGCTGCTTCGGAACCATCCGTCTGCGTTTGCGTTATAAAGCGCTGGTGACTCAGAGGGGCCGATGGAAGCGCTGAATCGACATGATACGTCTCTTGACGACGAGGGGCGCTTTCGTCTTCTGGTCGATGCCATCACCGACTACGCCATCTATATGCTCAGCCCCGAAGGCATCGTCACCAGCTGGAATACCGGCGCTCAGCGCTTCAAAGGTTACAAGCCGTCCGAAATTGTCGGCGAACATTTTTCCCGTTTCTATCTGGAAGAGGACCGCGCCGCGGGAGTTCCGGAGCGGGCGCTCGCGACCGCCAAGGAACACGGCCGGTTCGAGGGGGAAGGCTGGCGCCAGCGCAAGGATGGAAGCCGCTTCTGGGCGCATGTGATCATCGACCCGATCCGGCGTCCCTCCGGCGAGCTGATCGGCTATGCCAAGATCACCCGTGACCTGACCGAACGCAGAGCCGCCGAAAAGGCGATCCGCCAGAGCGAGGAACAGTTCCGCCGGCTCGTCCAGGGCGTCTCGGATTATGCGATCTACATGCTCGATCCCGACGGCAATGTCAGCAGCTGGAATTTCGGCGCCGAGCGGATCAAGGGCTATCGCCCGAAAGAAATCATCGGCCGGCATTTCTCGACCTTCTATACCCCCGAGGACCGAGCAGCCGGCGTGCCGGAGACCGCGCTCGGCGTTGCGCGCGGCGAAGGCCGGTTCGAGAGGGAAGGCTGGCGCGTCCGCAAGGACGGCACCCGCTTCTGGGCCAGCGTCGTCATCGACGCCATCCGGGATGATGAAGGCGATGTGATCGGTTTTGCCAAGATCACCCGCGATATCACCGAAAAGATGGAAACACAGCGCGCGCTGGAGCAGGCCCGCGAAGAACTCTTCCAATCGCAGAAAATGGAGGCGATCGGCCAATTGACCGGCGGTATCGCCCATGATTTCAACAATCTGCTGATGGCTGTGCTCGGCAGTCTCGAAATCCTGAAGAAGCGCATGCCGCAGGATCTGTCGCTGACATCGCTTGTTGATAATGCGATGCAGGGTGCCCAGCGCGGCGCGGCATTGACGCAGCGCATGCTTGCTTTTTCCCGCCGGCAGGAACTGCACATGGAGCCGATCGACGTCTCCGGCCTGATGCGCGGCATGATGGACATGCTGAGCCGTTCGCTCGGCCCGCTTACCAGGATCGAGACCTCTTTCCCCGTCAGGCTGCCGACGATCCTTACCGATCCGAACCAGCTGGAGATGGCGATCCTCAACCTCGTCGTCAACGCCCGCGACGCCATGCCGTCCGGCGGCCGGATCGTGCTTCGCGCGTCCGAGGAATCCGCGCCATCAGGCAAGGCTCCGCTGCCGCCTGGCCGCTATATAAGAATAGCGGTGATCGATGAAGGCGAGGGCATGGATGCAAAGACGGTGGAGCAGGCAACGACGCCGTTCTTCACCACCAAGGGCGTCGGCAAGGGTACCGGTCTCGGGCTTTCCATGGTGCAAGGCCTTGCGTCCCAGTCCGGCGGCCGCCTCATGCTGAAGAGCAGTCTTGGCGAAGGCACCACGGCTGAATTGTGGTTCCCGGTCGTCGTTGTCGAGCGGACAGCCGAGGTCGCTATAGGCCTGACGCAACGCGCTGAAAATGCGTCGCGCCGGCTGCGCATCGTCGCCGTCGATGACGATGGTCTGGTGCTGATGAATACGACGCTGATGCTGGAGGATCTCGGTCACACCGTGTTCGAGGCCATGGCCGGCCCCGATGCGCTTGAGATCCTGCGCAGGCAGCCGGTCGATCTGGTGATTTGCGACCATGCCATGCCGCGCATGACGGGGGCTGAACTCGCCGAGGCGATCCGCGAGGAATGGCCTGAGATGCCGATCATTCTCGCAACCGGTTACGCCGAACTCCCCGAAGGAACCGGCATCGCCAATCTGCCCCGCCTGGGCAAGCCCTTCTCGCAGACCCAGCTCGCCGATGCGATCAGCCGGGTCGCTTCTTAAGAAACGCGAGCGGCGGCGCCCAATTCTCAGCTGCGTTGCGACTTGGTCCGGCGAACGCCTCGTCGCGTCTGCACTACGCGCTACGCGTCTCGTCGCCATTATCTTGGATGACGGCGCGGTCGGCCCCGACCGTGGCTGAAGTTGCGCCGCTGAGGAGGCGCTTTTCGGTCTCTTGCAGGTCAAGGATCGCGCGTTCGATCCGCTCAGCCGAAGAATCGCGTGCGGTTACGCGCCACCGGTGCTGCTGCCACAAGCCGACGAGCAGGCGTCGGCTCGGGACTTCGATCGTCTCATGAAGGAACCACGCTCCCCCCACCGCAACGAACAGCGCTACCGCGATGAGCGCCGGTTCCGGCATCACAGTCTCAAAAGTCCGATGCACCAGGAACATTATCGGGACGTGGAAAAGATAGAGGGAGAAGCTGATCGTCCCCAGAAACCTCATCGGTGCAGCAGCCAGGACATTTGCTGCGATGGGGGGTTGTCGTGCGACGAGTGCCACGATGACGGCCGCGGCGACCGCACTTTGCAGGCTCCAGAATTCGGGCGAAAAACCAGGCGCGAGATGCCTGTAAGCGAAGAACACCGCCAGAAGGAACAGCGTGAAAATTCCCGTGAGGGCGGAAGGCGTCCATCGATCCCAGTAAGAATGCATCGCCCCGGCAAGTGCGCCGAAAAGAAAGTACGGGAGCTTGGAAACGAGCATGATTCCAGGCCCTGGCAATTCAAGCAGGCCATCCACGACGATGACCACTGCGAAGCCGACGATCACGCCGCTATAGCGGTGCGGTCGGGCTAAGCAAAGCCATAGGATTGGGAAGAGCAGATAGAATTGAATTTCGGGTGGAATCGACCAGAAAACGCCACTCGAGCCCAGCAGAAACACATGGCGCACAAAGTCCATCCCGCCCATGATCGGCTGAACGAAGTCTAGATTTGGTATGCCGGACAGCATCGCCACGAGCAGAACGGCAGCCAGATAAACCGGATAGATGCGGGCAAAGCGGCTCACCAGAAAATCCAGGACGTTTTCTTTGGTCACCGGCCGGGAACCGTAGAGATGGGCCATCAGAAAGCCGCTGAGGGCAAAGAACAAGCCGACGGCTTCGCTGCCCATGGTCGTTAAATGCACGGATGCACCCGGAAAGATAAGTCCGACATGGGCTTGAACGACCAGCAGCGCGGCGATACCGCGCAGGCCATCGAGACTGGGAATGTAATCCGGCCGGTTCATGTGCAGCTTTATATGTTCTGTTCGGGTAAGAAATATCGGACATCGCTTTACACGATGTTAATCCGGTTGCGTTCACGCCGCCCGGCGCAACCGTTTGCCTGAGCACTCGTATGAGTTCCGGCCTACTCCCGGCGGCGTCTTCCGATCTCGCCGCGAAGAATGAACACCAGCAATGCCAGTACCATCGCCGCCAGCCCGTACCAGGTGATTGCATAGACGAGATGATGGTTGGCGAAATGGATGATCGTGAGGCCGCCGACAGGCAGGCCGCCCGGATTGGCCGTGGCATCCGCATCGATGAAATAGGGCGCGACCGCACTGAGACCGCGCTTTTGCGCGATCGCCGCGACATCGCGGGAATACCATCGGTCGGCGGCGAGGTCATTGGATTGCAGCAGCGATCCCTTCGGCTCGCTCATCCGCATCAGCCCGGTGATCTCAACGATGCCCGACAATTCGCCGTCGCGGCGCGTGGCCGGATCGCGCCGGTCTGTCGGAACGAAGCCGCGATCGACGAGAACGGCGGTGCCGTCGGCAAGCGTTAGCGGCGTCATCACCCAATAGCCGGGGCCGAGCGCCGTCGAGGCATAGACCAGCGTCTCCTTGTCGTTCGCCAGCGTCCCAGCTGCGCTCACCCGCCGATATTCGTCATCGGCGGCATTGACCTTGGCCCAGTCGGCTTGGGTCGGGGCGGGCAGGGGGGCGGCATGCACACGCTGATCGACCTGGGCGATGAGATCACGCTTCCAGGCGAGCCGCTGCACCTGCCAGGTGCCGAGGGCTGCGAGACCTGCGGCAAGCAGCACCAGGCAGACGGCGAAGATCGCGCGTTTTGCCGGCGAAGGCGGTCGTTCCGATTTTTCCGAGGGAGCCTTGTTCATCGGCTGGGTCGATGCCGGCGGCGCTGCCGCCGGCCTTTCCTGCCGATCACGGCATGTTCTTCATCATCTCGGGGCTCATCGGCATCATGTTGGCGTTGAGATGATGCATGACCCAGAGCGAACCGGAGAGCGCGATGGCGACGATGATGATGGTGAAGATCAGCGCCATCATCGTCCAGCCGCCCTCGCTACGAGGGTTCATGTGCAGGAAGAAGACCATATGCACGACGATCTGGATGGCGGCGAGGCCCATCACCAGCACCGCCGTCACCGCCGGGCTATCGAACACGCCTGACATGACCAGCCAGAAGGGAATGGCGGTGAGGATGACGGACAGCACGAAGCCCGTCATGTAGCTCCGGAAGGTGCCGTGGCCGGCCTGATGGCCGTGGCTGTGGCCGTGATGCGCCTCGTGCGCGTCCTCGTGTGCGGGTACTTGCGAACTCATCCGAGGACTCCCAGCAGATAGACGAAGGAAAAGACGCCGATCCAGACGACGTCGAGGAAGTGCCAGAACATCGAAAGGCACATCAGGCGGCGGCGGTTGGCCTCGACCAGCCCGTGCATCGACACTTGCACCATCAGCGTGATCAGCCAGATGATGCCGAAGGTGACGTGCAGGCCGTGCGTGCCGACCAGGGTGAAGAAGGAGGAGAGGAAGGCGCTGCGCGTCGGCCCGGCGCCTTCATGGATCAGGTGGATGAATTCATAAAGCTCGAGCCCGATGAAGGCGGCGCCGAACAGGCCGGTGACGGCGAGCCAGAAAAGCGTTTCCGCCTTGGCGTTGCGCTCCATCTGCAGCATGGCGAAGCCGTAGGTGATCGACGAGAGCAGCAGCATCGAGGTGTTGAGGGCAACGATCGGCAGATCGAAGAGATCGGCCGGCGACGGACCGGCGGCATAGTTGCGGCCGAGCACGCCGTGCGTGGCAAACAGCACCGCGAAGATCAGGCAGTCGCTCATCAGGTAGAGCCAGAAGCCGAGATTGGTGCTGTTTTCCGGATGATGGTCTTCAGTCAGGTAGAATTCAGGCTTTTCGGCCGTGTCGATGGTCTGATCGCTCATGGTCACTACACCTGCTCGGCAAGCAGCGCGGTGCGCTTGCCTTCCGTTTCGGTCACCTCGTCGGCGGAGATGTGGAAGTCGCGCCGGTAGTTGAAGGTATGACCGATCGCCACGACCAGCAGACCGACGAAGGAGACGACGACCAGCCACCACATGTACCAGATCAGGCCGAAGGCGAGGGCGACGCTGATGCCTGAGAGGATGGCGCCGGTGCTGGTGTTCTTCGGCATGTGGATCGGCCGGAAGCCTTCCAGCGGACGCCCATAACCACGGTTCTTCATGTCGTACCAGCTGTCATGGTCGTGGACGACGGGCGTGAAGGCGAAGTTGTAATCCGGCGGCGGCGAAGAGGTCGACCATTCCAATGTACGGCCATCCCACGGATCGCCGCTGTCGTCGCGCAATTCCTCGCGTTTCATGAAGCTGACGACGATCTGGATCAGGAAGGCGGCAATCCCAAGCGCGATCAGGCCGACGCCGAAGGCCGCGATGATGAACCAGATCTGCAGCGACGGGTCGTCGAACTGGTTCATGCGGCGGGTAACGCCCATCAGGCCGAGCACATAGAGCGGCATGAAGGCGAACCAGAAGCCGATCTGCCAGAACCAGAAGCTCATCTTGCCCCAGAAGGGATCGAGCTTGAAGCCGAAGGCTTTCGGGAACCAGTAGTTCACGCCAGCGAACATGCCGAAGAGAACGCCGCCGATGATGACGTTGTGGAAGTGGGCGATGAGGAACAGCGAATTGTGCAGCACGAAGTCGGCCGGCGGCACGGCGAGCATGACGCCGGTCATGCCGCCGATGACGAAGGTCACCATGAAGCCGACCGTCCATAGCATCGGCACCTCAAAGCGGATGCGGCCGCGATACATGGTGAACAGCCAGTTGAAGATCTTCGCCCCGGTCGGGATCGAGATGATCATCGTGGTGATGCCGAAGAAGGAATTGACGCTGGCGCCCGAGCCCATCGTGAAGAAGTGGTGCAGCCAGACGATGTAGGACAGGATCATGATCACGCAAGTCGCGTAGACCATCGAGGCGTAACCGAAGAGGCGCTTGCCGGAGAAGGTGGCGACGACCTCCGAGAAGATGCCGAAGGCCGGCAGCACCAGAATGTAGACCTCCGGATGGCCCCAGATCCAGATGAGGTTGATATACATCATCGGATTGCCGCCGAGGTCATTGGTGAAGAAGTTCGTCCCCGCATAGCGGTCGAGCGACAGCAAAGCGAGCGTTGCCGTCAGGATCGGGAAGGAGGCGACGATCAGCACGTTGGTGCAGAGCGCCGTCCAGGTGAAGACCGGCATCTTCATGAAGGTCATGCCCGGCGCGCGCATCTTGACGATGGTGGCGATCAGGTTGATGCCCGACAGCGTCGTCCCGACGCCGGCCACCTGCAGGCCCCAGATATAATAGTCGACGCCGACGCCCGGACTGTAGGCGGCCCCCGACAGTGGCGGGTAGGCGAGCCAGCCGGTCTGGGCGAATTCGCCGATGAACAGCGACAGCATGATGATGATCGCGCCGGCGGTGGTCATCCAGAAGGAGAAATTGTTCAAGAAGGGGAAGGAGACGTCGCGCGCGCCGATCTGCAACGGCACCACGAAGTTCATCAGGCCGGTGACGAAGGGCATCGCCACGAAGAAGATCATGATGACGCCGTGGGCGGTGAACACCTGGTCGTAATGGTGCGGCGGCAGATAACCCTCCGAACCATTGAAGGCGATCGCCTGCTGCACGCGCATCAGGATCGCGTCGGAAAAACCGCGCAGCAGCATAATGACCGCCAAGATCACATACATGATGCCGATCTTCTTGTGATCGACACTGCAGATCCAGTCGTTCCAGAGCGGACCCCAGAACTTGAAATAGGTGATGAGGCCAAGCACTGCGATGGCGCCGATGACGACGCCGATGAAGGTCACGACCAGGATCGGCTCGTGATAGGGGATGGCATCGAGGGTCAACCGGCCGAAGACGAACTTCAGGAGGTCAGGATTGGAAAACATGGAACAACCCGTTCATTATGTCTTGCGACGCAAAGCGCCAGGTTAATTGTTGTTGTTGAGCTGCGCCGGCGCAGGATCGGCGCCATTGCTCATGCCCGGCATGGAATGGCCGTCATGCTGCATGTCCATGCCGGGCATGTCGTGCTGCATGCTGTTGCCGTCGCTGGTGTTGACCGGTTCGCTGCGCGCCGGAGCGCCCGTTGCCGGCACGGTGGCCGCAGGCGCGACGATGCCTTCGTCGGCATGGCGATTGTCGTATTGCAGCTTGTCGCGGTTTTCCGCACTTTCCTTGCCGCCGCCGCCCTTCATGTCGATGTGCATCATCTCGTTCATGCACATCTTGCCCGGCTTGGCGCACATGTTGAGGATGGCGTTGTAGAGATCGGCATCGGCGCCGGCATAATAACGCACCGGTTCCTTCTCGCTCGGCTTCTCGAGCTTCAGATAGGCGTCGCGGTTGAGCATCGTGCCCTGCTGCTTGACGTTAGCCACCCAGGCATCGAAGCCTTCGCGGTTGAGACCGTGGAACTTGAAGCGCATATGCGAGAAGCCTGAGCCGCTGTAATTGGCAGAGAAGCCCTCATACTCGCCTTCCTTGTTGATAACGGCGTGCAGCTTCGTCTCCATGCCCGGCATGGCGTAGATCTGGCCGGCAAGGGCGGGAATGTAGAAGGAGTTCATAACCGAGGAGGCGGTGATTTTGAAACTGATCGGCATATCCACTGGGGCAGCGAGCTCGTTGACCGTCGCAATGCCGAGCTCGGGATAGAAGAACAGCCACTTCCAGTCGAGCGCCACGACCTCGACGGTTAGCGGTTTGGTATCGGCCGGAATGGCGCGCTCCGCATCGAGGCGGTCGAGTGGCCGGTAGGGGTCGAGCTTATGGGTGGAAATCCAGGTGACGGCGCCGAGCGCTATGATGATCGCCAGCGGCGCTGCCCAGATGATGATTTCGAGGCGGGTCGAATGGTGCCATTCCGGCGCATAAGTCGCAGCCGTATTGGAGTGGCGGTAGCGCCAGGCGAAGAGCAGCGTCAGGAAGATCACCGGTATGATGATCAAAAGCATCAGCACCGTCGAGATGATGATGAGATCGCGCTGTTGCACGGCGATGTCGCCGGAGGGCGCCATGACTACCATGTTGCATCCTGCCAGAAAAAACAGCGGCAAGACGGATAGAAGGCGGGAAAACTTCGTGAGTTTTTGCACGTCTCTAAGCTCTTGTTGTTTCGTTTGTTCCGCGACTAAAGCACTGAACCCGATCGCGACATGAGGTGTTTGGTCGCAGTGCAGCAAGCATGCCGCACTGCGGCGTAAATCATGATGCTCTATAGCTTCGAAATCCTGATGAAATCCAGAAGGATTTTTTCGCCAGCGCATGTTTCAGCTCCAATATATCCGCAAGAACCGGCCGGGCCAGCGTTTGCAGGAGAAATATCACCGTCCCGATCACGCAGTTTTTTTCATCCAGGCTTCATTTGAGCGGTGATGATGAACTATTTCAGTCTTACGGACTTGATAAGCCTGCGGGTTTGATCAAGATCACGCGTGGGGCGCCTTGCCGGAAGCGCCTTAACGAGGAGGCGTTTATGGCAACAACATCGCATTACGGACCGTCATCGTCGTCGCTGGAACGCGACGCGCGGCGCATTCACGACGACAAACCGGTTTCGCCAGGCAGCATCGCCGTCGGCGTGGTCATTGGCCGCATGTCGGAATTCTTCGATTTCTTCGTCTACGGTCTCGCCTCCGTGCTGGTGTTTCCACAGCTCGTCTTCCCCTTCGCGCCGGACAGGCTGACGGGCACCCTCTATTCCTTCGCCATTTTTTCGCTCGCCTTCCTCGCCCGCCCCGTCGGATCCGTCGTCTTCATGACCATCGACCGGATGTACGGGCGCGGCACCAAGCTGACGATCGCGCTCTTCCTGCTCGGCGGCTCTACGGCTTCGATCGCCTTCCTGCCGGGGTACGACGAGATCGGCGTCTGGTCGATCGCGCTGCTGGCGCTTTTCCGTCTCGGCCAGGGTTTTGCGCTTGGCGGCGCCTGGGACGGGCTTGCCTCGCTGCTCGCGCTCAATGCGCCGGCCAATCACCGCGGCTGGTATGCGATGATCCCGCAGCTCGGCGCGCCGATCGGCTTTGCGCTGGCAAGCACGCTGTTCGGTTATTTCGTCGCCAATCTTTCCAGTGAGGATTTCCTCTCATGGGGCTGGCGTTATCCGTTCTTCGTCGCCTTCGCGATCAATGTCGTGGCGCTCTTTGCGCGCCTGCGGCTGGTGATGACCAAGGAATTCGGCACGCTGCTGGAGCAGCACGAGCTGGAGGCAGCACCAATCTTCGACGTGCTGCGCGTTCACGGCCGCGATATCTTGATCGGCGCCTTCGTGCCGCTCGCCAGTTTCGCCATGTTCCACCTCGTCACCATCTTCCCGCTCGGCTGGATGAGCCTTTACGGCAACCAGCCGATCGGCGCCTTCATGGTAGTGCAGGTGGTCGGCGCCATGGTCGGCATCGTCACGATCATCGCCTCGGGCCTGATTGCCGATCGAATCGGCCGGCGCGCCCAGCTTGCCATCTGCGCCGTCCTGATCGCCGTCTTCAGCTTCGTCGGGCCGATCCTGATCGCCTCCGGCAACAGCGGCCACGATGCCTTCGTCATCATCGGTTTCGGCGTGCTTGGCCTATCCTTTGGCCAGGCGACCGGCTCGATCTCGTCGCGCTTCGGCCGCGGTTATCGCTACACCGGTGCTGCCTTCACCTCGGACCTTGCCTGGCTGATAGGCGCCGGTTTCGCGCCGCTGGTGGCGCTCAGCCTCTCCAGCCGCTTCGGCCTGACCTTCGTCGGCTACTATCTGCTGTCCGGCGCCATCTGCACGCTTGCCGCACTCGCCTTCAGCAAGGCGCTGGAACAGCGCGAATAGGCGGGCTTGAAGACACGGCCTGCATGGGAAACCGTGCAGGCTCGGTTTGCTGATAAATTTCAAAACTTCGCTGTTCACTCGTCGTCATCCTCGGCCTTGTGCCGAGGATCTGCTACATATGAACCGGCTGCAGATGCTCGGGACAAGCCCGAGCATGACGAAAGAGAGGTTGGCCGGCTTTGTCAGTCGTCCGAGCATCCACGGGAATCATGCAGGCTGCGTTTTCGAACTGCGCAATTTCAATTATTGAATGCATTGCAATCTATAATTAAATGCATATCCTTATCGGCCTGAAGAGGATATGCCATGACTGCGGAAACCATCGATCATTCGACCCTTTCCCGCCTTGTCAACGCAGGAGCGGTCGATGGTGCGCATGTCGTCGGCAAAACCGGCGGCTGGTCCGTCGTTATCCGCTACGGCAAGGCAGAGCGCCCGCTCGCGGCTCAACGCAGCCGGCAGGTGCGTGTGTTCAAGCGCATGGACACCTTGGTCTCCTATCTCAAGGATGTCGGCATCTCGCAGTTCGATGTCGATGCGGCCGATTACGCCCCTCAGACGGCGTCGCGGCCGGATCGGGCCGCGGCTCTGCGTCGGACCCATGAGGCGGCCGAATACGACAAGTGGTTCCGCGAACAGGTCGAGGAAGCGATCCGGGAAGCCGATGATCCGAACGCCGTCTGGATTAGTGCGCAGGACGCCGAAGAGCGAATGGACAAGCTTCGGGCCGAACTGCTGGCGCAGCTGGAATCCGGAGATAAGGCTTGATCGTCAAGTGGCTGCAGCAGGCTCTCCTGGATCGGGAAGGCCAGATTCGGCACATCTTCGCTCAAAATCCGAAGGCTGCAATTGCGTTGGATGATGTTATTCGACATCAGGCCAAAATGCTCGCCGATCACCCCGAGGCAGGACGTGGCGGCCGTCTCGATGGAACGCGGGAATTGGTCATTCCGCCCACTGCATTTCTGCTGATCTATCGCATCGACAGAAAAGCACAGAGGGTGGAAATACTGCGCCTTCTTCACTGCGCCCAGCAATGGCCGCCGAAAGGCTGAATGCGCATTTTACTGCGCCATCTGCGGCTGCTTTGCCGCGCGGGCCGCGGTCAGTTCCGCCGTCGTGTGGTTCAGGCGGTCGGCGAGAACGCGCATGATTTCCACGGCCATTTCGGGGAAGTCGCTGAGCAGCTTCAGGAAGTGCTCCTTGCTGATGCGCAGCACTTCGAGCGGGGAGGTGGCGCGCACCGTTGCCGTGCGCGAGACATCGCAGAGGATGGCGATTTCGCCGACGATGGAATTGAGCTCGACATCGGCAACCTTGATCTCGCCGGCCGGTGAGGAGACGATGATGTCGGCGGTGCCGGAAAGAATCACATAGGCGGCGTCGCCGACATCGCCCTGATGGAAGAGGTTCTGCCCGGCCTTGTAGGTCATGCGGTCGGAGGTGAAGGCCAAAAGCTTGAGCTTTGCTGGCGCAATCCTCGAAAAGATCGGCACCCGTCGCAGCATTTCGACTTCGTCTCTCAACAGCATGAGCGTTTCAATCCCCTGACGCCGGGTTCTTGGAACCCTGCGTCTTCAATTCCGGGCGTCCCGCCGGGAACACCTACCATCGCCGCCCCTATAGAATATTACGATAACAGTTCCTTGAACATCCCGTTTTTCTCGGAAAGTTCCGGATAGTTTCCGGCTTCCGCCAGTCCGCCGCGGTCGAAGAGCAGGATCCGGTCGAACACCTCTGCCATCCGGGCATTGGAAAGCACCCAGATGATCGCCGGCCGCTGGCCTTCTTCGTGAAGGTCTTCGACGATGTTGCGGGTGATCTGATCCTGAACGCGCTGGTCGAGCGCCGATAGCGGCCGATTGAAGATGAAATAGTCCGAGCGTTTCAACAGCGCGCGGGCAAGGTTCAGCTTCTGGCGCTGCACCATGGTCAGCCGCTTGCCGCCGGAGCCGACGTCGAATTCGAGGCCGATCGACAGGACATCGTCATAAAGGTCGAGCGCGTCGAAGAGCTCGCCCATGATGCCGCGGATGCGATCGGAGGCGTCGGCCTGCTGATAGGCGATGCGGCCGAAGAGCACATTGTCCATCAGGCTTGCCGATGGAGTGAAACGCTCGGCGTCGTAGCGCTCGATCAGCTCGGCGAGATCGGCCGGAATATGCTCGTGAAACTGCTTGCGGGCGTTGACGATCTTGCCCATCAGCTCGTCCGTCAGCAAGCCGAAGCGGTGGCGCGGCTCGATATAGGCAAAACTCAGCCGGATGATGGCCGAACGTTCCTCGGGCGTCGCATCCTCAAAGCGGCGGCTTTGCAGTTTCTGCAGCAGCGCCTGGTAGGTCGGAATGTCTTCCGCCGTCATGAAGGTCAGCTGCTGGAAGAACGGATGGTCCGGCGGCAGATCATGGAAGAGTTCCACCGCATTCTCGGCGATCTCCAGGCCCATGGCATAGAGATCGGTGCTGAGGCCGGTTTCGCGGAACAGCTGCTGGAAATAGGGATGCGCGGCCAGCCTGCGATTGGTCATCAGCGGCCGCTTCATCGTGCCGAAGAGCAGGTTCTCGCCAACCGTCGCCTGGCCGTTATAGGCGTCGAAATCGAAAGGCACGACGATCGTGTCGAGCCCTTCGTCGCGCAGCCGGTCCCGGAGCGAGGCACGCAGTGCGACGACGTGATCGCTGACGGCCACATGCACGTCGGTGTTGACGGTCGATCGCAGCGCCAGATCCAGAATGTCCTGCGAGATCATCACGGCGTCGAGCACCGGGCGGATCGCTTTCAAAAGGTCTTCCGGCCCGCTGGCGCCGGCTGCCTTATAGTCCACCCAGTCGCTGTTGAGGTCGAGCGTCGGATTGCCGGCCTTCACCGCCTCGATGGAATGCCATTTGTATTCCAGCGCTTCCTGCTCGTCGTAGACCGGATCGGTCATCGGCGCGTGCTTGAGGCCGTAGAGCAGATTGCTGGCAAGCGTGCCATGGAAGAAGAAGGTGTCGGCCGAGGCGTAGGAGATGCGCCGGCCGGTGATCGATTCCGGCATAGCCAACAGGTCCTGCCCGTCGATGGTGATGCGGCCGGAATCCGGCCAGACCATGCGTCCGAGCGCTTCGGCGAAGGCTTCCGCGCCGCTGCCGTTCGGGCCGACGATCGCAACTGTCTCGTTCGGCTTGATCTCGACGGAGACGTGGTCGACCAGGCGGGCGCCGCTGTCATCGGAGAGTGAGAGGTTGGTGACGACGAACGCATGCGTCAGCGGACCCACCGGGGCAGTGGCGAGCTCCTGGATGCGGCTGTCGATCAGCGGCTCGACATTGAACTGCTCATAGACCTGCTGGTACTTCACCTGCACGTCCTGGCGCATCTGGTCCCAGTCGATCAGTTCCTTCAGCGGCCCGGGCAGGTCCTTATAGGCTGATATGACGGCGACGAGCTGGCCGATATCGAGCCTGCCCTGCAGCGCCAGGTAGCCGCCGATCGCGTAGAACAGGAAAGGCGTGACCTGGGCGAGGAAGTTGTTGATGAACTTCACCAGGAACTTCCACTGGTAAAGGTCGTAGCGGATCGAAAAGATCCGGCCAAGCCGCGAGGCGATGTCGGCGCGTTCGAGGTTGGAGGTGTCGTTGCCGTGGATCGTGCCAATGCCGTCGACGATTTCGCCGACGCGGCCGGAAAGCTCGCGTGCCGTCAGCTGCCGCTGGCGGCCGAGCTCCAGCAGCCGCTTGCGCATGCGAGGGATGATGATGGCCTGGACGCCGACGATGCCGGCGGCGATCATGCCGAGCCAGAAATTCTGGACGATGATGAAGGCGAGTGCGGTGATCGCCTGGCCGCCGAGAAGGGCAGGCGAGACGAAGGCATCGCCGGTGAAACCGCCCATCGGCTCCACCTCGTCCTTGATCATGGTGGCGATCTCGGCGGATTTTACCCGCTTGAAATGAATGGGCGGAAAACGCAGCACCCGGTCGACCAGCTCGAAGCGGATACGGCGCAGCATGCGCTCGCCAAGCCGGCCCTTATAGGTGTTGATATAGAACTTGAAGAGGCCGTTCAGCACCACCAGCGCCAGGAACACCAGGCTAAGGGCCATCAGCATCTGGAAGCGGTTGAGCTGCAAGCCTTGAAAGAACTCGACATGGCCGATCAGCGGGATGTCGTAGGCAATGTGCATGAAGGTCTGCCGTGCGCCCGGACCTTCGAAGCCGTCACCCTGGATCGGTCCGTTGACGATCTGCTTCGGCAGGTCGAAGGACAGGAAGTAGGGCACCATCGAGGCGGCGACGACAGCCAGAATCCACAGCTGCTGCAGCCGCGTGTTTTTCCAGATGTAGCGGGCGAGGCTTTTTTCCATGGCTAACCGTCAGCTTGCTGGGAAATTCCGGGGGCCGGGATGGGGAGGAATGTTGAGAACAGGACCATGCAGCCGGACCGCCGATATCGCAATGAAAACAAGGCGAAGCGACCGGCTGCAGAAACGCCGATTCTCGCCGGAACATTGCTTATATCACAGGAATTTTGGATTAGGCGAGCGATTCGGCCAGCATGGAGCGAATGATGCCAGCGGTTTTCTCGGCGCCGTCGAGATCGAGCAATACCGGCTCGCGGCGCGCCGTGGCGAGCGCCTTTTCGACGGCCTCTTTCACATGGCCAGCCGTCAGTCCGGTTTCCGGCAGGATATCGGCCAGATCAAGCGCCTGCAGCCGCTCGGCGCGCACCGTCTGCTCGGTCTCGCCGCCGACAACGAAGGGGATGAGGATCGCCCGGCATTCGGTGCGCAGGAGGTCGCCGACCGTGTTATAGCCGGCCTGCGAGATCGAAACCTTGGCGCCGCGCAGTAGCGAGGGAAAATCCTTGCGGAAGCGCACCAGCGTCACATTCGCAGGCGCGTCCTGCGACAGCGCGGCGAAATCGGCTTCCGGCAGGTTGGGACCCGATATCAGCAGCCAGCGGAGATCGGCGGGCAGCATCGCCGCCGCCTCTTTCGCCGCACCGATCAGCGCGGCGCCGACCGCGCCGCCGCCCGCCGATGCGATGATATCGAATATCTCGGTCGGTTCCGGCGCCGGCGGCGCTGCGACGAGGCCGGTATAACGCAGCCTGTCGGCGATCTCCCCTGTCAGCGGGAACGTGTCTTCGAGCCTGACGAAGCTCGGATCGCCGTGGACCAGCACGGCATCGAAATGCGCTTTGACCAGGGCGGCGGTTTCCGCGTCGCGGCCGGCCTTGCGGTTTTCCTGCAGGATGTCGCGCACCGAGCTCAAGAGTTTCGGTCGGGGCTCGGCCTTGTCGATTGCGGCAAGCAAAGGCAGCAGTTCGAAGCGCATCTGCCGGCGGCCGAAGGGAAAGGCTTCGATGATGACGACATCGGGCCTTGCTGCATGAAAGGCGTCAAGTAGCAGATCGCGGCGGGCATGGAGGAAATCCTCGCCCGCTGGCCGGCCATCGGCATCGGCGAGACCGGAGAAACCGGCATTGCTGGCAACGACCGCCGGCAAGGCCACGGTCTTCACACCCTCGCCCGGAAAACCCGGAACCGGCAGGCCGCCGGTGATGACGGTGACGTCGAAACCATCCTTGGCAAGCGCACTGGCGATGCGGCTGGCGCGGGCTATGTGGCCGATGCCGAGCAGGTGCTGGACGTAGAAGAAGATGCGCGGTGCCGTCATGACGCCTTCTGCCATTCGGCCTCGAACAGGCCGGTGAGCTGTCTGATGCTGGAGTGATAGTCGAAATCTTCGCGCACCCGCTTTTCGGCGGCGTCGCCGAGGCGCTTGCGCAGGGCCGGGTCGCGGATTGCCGCCTCCAGCGCTTTGGCAAGCAGCGCCGGATCCTCTGGCGGCACCACCAGGCCGTTTTCACCGTCCGTCAGCAGCTCCGGCACGCCGGATACGTCGGTCGAGAGGCAGGCGAGCCGCTGGCTCGCGGCTTCCACAAGCACGTTCGGCAGGCCGTCGCGGTCGCCGTTGGCGGCGATCCGGCAGGCAAGCGCGAAGAGGTCGGCGCGGCGATAATGATCGAGCACGTCTTCCTGCGCCATGGCGCCCTTCCAGACGATGCGGTCGGCAAGGCCGAGTTCGGCTGCCAGCGCCTTCAGCCTCGCAAGCTCCTCGCCGCCGCCGATATGCTCCATGCGCCAGTGGAGGTCGGCGGGCAACAGGGCCAGCGCGCGCAGCAGCACGTCGTAGCCCTTCTTTTCGACGGCGCGGCCGACGCTAAGGATGAAGGCGGGATCGGCGGGGTCGCTGCCGGTCCTGTCCGAACGCTCGCCGGCAAAATGGCCGAAACGGGCAAGATCGAGCCCGTGGTAACTTAGGTGCACCGCATCTTTGCGGGACGTCAGTGCGCGCATGTGCTCATAGCCCGTCCTGGTGCAGGTGACGGCCCAGCGGGCACTGCCGAGTTTCTCGTGCAACTCCCAGTCGGGTGACGTCCATATGTCCTTGGCATGCGCCGAACAGGTCCAGGGCGTGCCGGTGAGGATGCTCGCATATTCCGTCACCGAAGCCGGTGTGTGGATGAAATGGGCATGCAGCCATTGCCCGCCGTCCGGCCATTCTCGTCCCAGCACCAGTGCCTGGCCAAGACGGCGGAAGCGGTTGCGGGAGAGGTCGCGCGTGAGGTCGGCGAGGAAGCGTTTGATCAGCGCCTTGAAGCCCGGTTTGGAAAAACCGGCGACCAGGCCCTTCAGCACGCGGATCGGCTCTTCATGCAGATATTCCGGCAGGTAGACGACCCGCGCCCTGATCTCGTCATGCACGGGATGGCGCTTCTTGTCGGTCGGCCGGCGCATCGAAATCAGCGTGAGGTCGAAGCCGGCCTTTTCGAGGCCGAGCAGCTCCTGGGCGATGAAGGTTTCCGAAAGGCGGGGATAGCCTTTCAGCACGACGAGGATCTTGCGGCGTGGCGGCAAGGCTGTTCCCTATTCCGCGCCGACGAGGGAAAGGTGGCTGCCGCGGCCGTCGATCCATCGGCCGACGGTCTGCGAGATGTGGTCCAGCCCCTCGAGATGCATATTGCTGCCGCTCTTTGATGGCGGCAGCCGGGAGGGAAGACGCTTCAGAGCCTCGGCCATGATGGTCGGATCGACCGATTGTTCCGGCAGCAGCATGTCGACGAGTCCGAGCTCGCTTGCCCGCTGGGCGCGCAGCAACTGTTCCTCGCGCGGCTTGACGCGCGGCACAATGAGGGCCGGCTTGTCGAAGGAGAGGATCTCGCAATAGGTGTTGTAGCCGCCCATCGCGACGACGCCGGTGGCGCCGTCGATCAGCTCTTCCATGTGGTTGTCGAACTCGATCACCTCGATATACGGGATGGCTTCGCCCTTCTGCACCAGCTTGGCGCGCTCGGCGGCCGGCATATAGGGTCCGAGCACGACGAGCGCCTTCTGCGTCAGCGTCGGATCGGCCTCGTAGGCGTTCATGACGTCGTGGACGAGATCGGAGCCGTCGCCGCCGCCGCCTGTGGTGACCAGGAGGTAATTGTCCTTGCGGGCGTTGACCGAGGTCTTGCCCTTGGAGACGCTGCGCTGCAGAAAACCGACGAAATCCATCTTCCGGCGCAGGCTGGCCGGCACGTCGAGACCAACAAGCGGATCGTAGAAATCAGGCGGGCCATAGACCCAGACGCTGTCGTAATATTGGTCGATCTTCTGCATGATGCCGTTCCTCTTCCACTCGGCGTCGAGCAGATGCGGCGCGTCCATGACTTCGCGCAGGCCGAGCACCAGCACGGTGCCGCGGGCCTTGAGATAGGCCAGAGTATCCTCGACCTCCCCTTTCAGTCCCATCGGCTCCTTGTCGACGATGAAAATATCGGGCTGGAAGGTCTCGGCCGTATGGCGGATGCTCGATTCGCGCATTTTCAGCGTCTCGTGCAGGTCGATATGGCTGGCGAGCGACGTATATTCGCCGTTGCGGAGCTTGATGACGCTCGGGATCTTCACGAAGTCGACGCGGGCGCGGTAATCGAAGGCGCCGGCGATCGTCGCCCCTGAAATGATCAGGATGTTGAGGCCGCGATAATCCTCGACCAGCGCATGGGCGATGGCGCGACAGCGGCGCAGGTGGCCGAGACCGAAGGTGTCGTGGCTGTACATGAGGATGCGCGCATCTTCGAGTCGTCTGGACATGGGCATCCCTTCTGGGCTGAGCAACATGGTTAGTACCCCCACCGTCCGGAGGCCAGGAGATGGGGGCGGTGCCGTGAGGCGCCGCGGAACTTCCTGCTATTTGTAGGGATCTGCCGCATCACGCAAGCCGTCTCCCAGAAAGTTGAACGCCAAAATGACAAGAACAACAGGAATGATCGGATAGAGCAACCAAGGATAAAAGGCGATGACGCTGACGCTTTTTGCCTCGGTCAGCAGAATACCCCAGCTGGTGATCGGCGGGCGAAGACCGAGGCCCAAGAAGGAGAGTGCGGTCTCGCCGAGGATCATGCCGGGGATTGAAATCGTCGCCGAGGCAATGAGATGCGACATGAAACCCGGCACCAGATGCCGGCCGATGATGCGCGGCGTGCTGGCGCCCATCAGCTGTGCCGCCTGGACGTAGTCCTCCTCGCGCAACGCCAGCAGCTTGGAGCGCACCGCGCGGGCAAGCCCCGTCCAGTCGATGATGCCGAGGATGACGGTGATGCCGAAATAGATGACGATCGGGCTCCAGGTCACCGGCATGATCGCCGCCAGCGCCATCCACAGCGGCAGGCTCGGCAGCGATTGCAGCACTTCGATCAGGCGCTGGACGATGAGATCGAAAATGCCGCCGCGATAACCGGCAAGGCCGCCGATGACGATGCCGAGCACGAAGCTGATCGAAATGCCGATCAGACCGATCGTCAGCGATATCCGTGCGCCGTAGAGAATGCGCGACAGCACGTCACGGCCGAGCCGGTCAGTGCCGAGCAGGAACATCTGCCCGCCGATTGCCGGGCAGACCAGATGATAGTTCGAGGCGGCAATTCCCCAGAATTTATAGGCATCGCCGCGGCAGAAGAAACGGATCGGCTGCACGTCGTTCGTCTTGTCGGCATAGACGCGGTGCAGAGTGTCGAGATCGAGCGTCATGCTGCGGCCGTAGACGAACGGACCGACGAAGCTGCCCTTGTCGAAGAAATGGATGCTTTGCGGCGGCGCATGGATGAAATCGACGTTGCGCGTGTGCAGACCGTAGGGCGCCAGGAATTCGACGATCAGGATCATCAGGTAGACGAGGGCGAGAAAGATGCCGGAGATCAAGGCCAGCTTGTGCTGCTTGAACTTCCACCACATCAGCTGCTTTTGCGAGGCGAGATGGATGCGCGATTGCGCCGCCGTCATGGTCTCGGTCGCCAAGGGGTCGAAAGGCGCGGTCGAGACATAATGCGGAAGCGGCGCGCCGGGTGCGGGAAGGGGCGACATTATTTGGTGCTCCTGCCTTGCAGACGGATGCGGGGATCGAGAAAGCCGAGGGCGATGTCGGAGATCAAAACGCCGATGACGTTGAGGAAGGCCAAAAACATCAGGAACGAGCCGGCGAGATACATGTCCTGGCTCTGCAGCGCCTTGATGAGCATCGGTCCCGTCGTCTCCAGCGACAGGACGATTGCAACGATCTCGGCGCCCGAGATGATCGACGGCAGGATCGAGCCGATGTCGGCGACGAAGAAGTTGAGCGCCATGCGCAGCGGATATTTGAGCAGCGCCCGCATCGGATGCAGACCCTTGGCGCGCGCTGTCGTCACATATTGCTTCTGCATCTCGTCGAGCAGGTTGGCGCGCAAGCGGCGGATCATGCCGGCGGTGCCGGCCGTGCCGACGATGATGACGGGGATCCAGAGATGGGAGAGGATCGACCGCGCCTTCTCCCAGCTCATCGGCGCCGAGATATATTGCTGGTCCATCAGATGGCCGATCGAGATGCCGAACCAGATATTGGCGAAATACATCAGGATCAGCGCCAGCATGAAGTTCGGTATGGCGATGCCGAGCAGGCCGAAGAAGGTCAGCCCGTAATCGCTCCAGCTATACTGGTGCGTGGCCGAATAGATGCCGATTGGAAAGGCGATCAGCCAGGTAAGCAGGATAGTGGTGAAGGAGACGAGGATCGTCAGCCACAGGCGCTCGCCGACGACGTCGGAGACCGGCAGCTGGTATTCGAAGGAATAGCCGAAATCGCCGTGCAGCATGCCGCCGACCCAGTAGAAATAGCGCACGATCTCCGGCTTGTCGAAGCCGTATTGCTGGCGCATCTCCTCGATTTCCTGGAGGTTGGCGGTCTCGCCGGAGGCGCGCAGTTCGGCGATCTGGCTTTCGAAGAAGTCGCCCGGCGGCAGCTCGATGATGGTGAAAACCAGCGCTGAAATGACGAAGAGCGTCGGCACCATGGCGGCGATGCGCCAGAGAATGTATCTGAGCACGCCTCAGGCCTCCTTGTACCAGAATGTATCCGGCATGTAGATGCCGAGATAGGAGGTGGGATCGAAGCCGTAGAGGGCTTTCTCCGGCAGGTTCTGCAGCTTGGCGGCGCAAAGGACCGGCTGCAGCGTGCTGTTGATCAGCCCGATCGAGAACACCTGCTGCGTATAGAGCGACAGCATCTTGTGCCAGATCACCTGGCGCTCCTCGAATTTTGCCGTCGAGCCCCATTGGCCGAGCAGGTCGACCAGTTCGGCTGCTTCCGGCAAGTCCGGTGCGGCGCCCTCCTGGCCGGCGGAGAGGTAATGCATGCCCCAGAGCGGCCATTGCAGCTGATCGTCGAGCGTCGGCGCCAGCCCTGAGGGCGACATGTCGGCCGTCGGCACGCCATTGTCGAGCCCGTACCAGATCGACATCATGATCGAGCCGCTCATGGCGCGGTTGCGGAAGACGTCGCGCTGCGAGGTGCGGGTATAGAGCGCAAGGCCGATATTGGCCCAGTGATCGTGGACCAGCTCCAGCACGTCGGTATCGAGATTGCTCTCGCCGGCGGTTTCGACGGTGATCTCGGCGCGCCGCCCGTCCGGCAACAGCCGGATGCCGTCATCGCCGCGCTGGGTCAGGCCGAGCTCATCGAGCAGGCGGTTGGCCTCGTCGACATCGAACTTCACGAAGGCATCGGCATATTCCTGTTTGAACAGCGGACTGTCGGGTAGGACGGTATCGGCACTCGGCGTGCCGAGGCCGTAGAAGGCGACCATGTTGATCTCGTGCCGGTCGATCGCCAGCGACAAGGCGCGGCGCAGGCGCACGTCGCGGAAAAGGCCGCGCCACACCTCGTCGGCGCAGTTGAGGTTCGGCAACAGCGTGATGCGCGAGCCGCGCGCCACCTTCCAGAGATTGACCTTCACCGGGAAGCGCTTCTCGGCCTCCTTCAGGAAGGTGTAGTCGTTGAAATCGATGCCGGTCGCCTGCAGGTCGGCCTCGCCGGCACCCGCCTTGGCGGCGATGATCGACGAGGAGGAGACGTTGAGAATGAACCGGTCGAGATAGGGAAGCTGCCTGCCGGTCTCGTCGACGCGGTGGAAGAACGGATTGCGATCGAAGACGAATTGTTCGGCCGGCAGCGGCGTCGTATTGCGCCAGGGATCGAGCGTCGGCAGGTTGGGATTCTCAGGCCGGTAGGAGCGGGCCATCTTGATGTGCAGGTCCTGCCACTTCTTGACGCGGTTGGCCTGCATCATCTGGTCCATCTTCGCCTGGTCAGGCTGGAACTTCTTATGGAACTGCTTGAGATAATGCGCAGGCCCGACGATGACCAGCGGGATGGGGCCGGCCAGCGTCGGCAGGAACATCGGGTTGGGTTTATCCCAGGTGTAGCGCACCGTCAGCGGATCGAGCATCTCGAAGCGCGGCAGGCTGCCATGAGGGCGAAGCTCCAGCGCACCGCCGCCGGGCGTCAGCTTGTCGTTCAGGATGACGTCTTCCCACCAGTAGCGGAAATCGTCGGCCGTGAACGGCTGGCCGTCTGACCATTTATGGCCCTCGCGCAGCGTGAAGGTGAAGACGGTGTCGTCCTCCGAGCGGAAATCGGCGAGGATATCCGGCTGGAACTGCAGGTGCTTGTTGTAGCCGACCATGCGGGCATAGCCGTAGATCGTCATGAAGCGGATGTCGCGCTGGCTGCCGATGATGGTGCGCACCGTGCCGCCGTAGCTGCCGGGTGCAAGCCCCATTTCCTTCAGGTTGACGATGCGAGGGCGAGCGGGAATGCGCTCGGCCATCGGCGGCAGGCTGCCGGATGTGAGCTGGTCCTTGAGGAATTCCGGCTCGCCGGCCTGTTGCGCCCGAAGCACCGCCGGCGCGATCGCTGCGCCGACAAGGCCGCCCAGAAAAATGCGACGCGTCACCATCCGCGCAACTCCTTGGCATCGGCGCCTTTGCGGGCGCGCACCAGATGGCCGTCGCCGAGATCGGCATAGGCAAGCTCGGAGGCGTCGTCATGCGCGGCGGTGAAGGTCGCGCCCCAGTTCTGCTTGTCGGCAGCGCCGTTTTCCCGGAGCGCCTTGAAATCGAGCGGCCGGTCGAGATCGGGGAAGGGGACGGCGGCGAGCAGCGATTTCGTATAGGGGTGCACCGGGTCGCGCAGGATGATCTCGCGCGGCGCGATCTCGACGATGCGGCCCTTGCACATCACCGCGATGCGGTCGGCCATGTAATCGACGACGGCGAGATTATGCGAGATGAAGAGATAGGTCAGCCCCAGCTCTTTTTGCAGATCCTTCAGCAGATTGAGGATCTGCGCCTGGACGGAAACGTCGAGAGCCGAGACCGGCTCGTCGAGGATGACGAGCTTCGGGCCGAGCGCCAGGGCGCGGGCGATGCCGATGCGCTGGCGCTGGCCGCCCGAAAAACTATGCGGGTAGCGGCTGAGATAACGCTTGTCGAGGCCGATCGCCGCCATCAAGCCTTCGACCTTGCGCTTGCGCTCGTCACTGTCGCCGCGGTCGTGGATCTCCAGCGGTTCGCTGAGGATGTTGCGCACCGTCATGCGCGGCGAGAGCGAGGAGACCGGATCCTGGAACACCATCTGGATCTTGGTGCGCATATCCTGCAACGCTTCGCCGCGCACCGAAAGCACGTCGATTACGTCCTTGCCGTCGTTGAACACCACCGCGCCGCTGTCGGGTGTGATGGCGCGCATCAGGATCTTGCTGAGCGTCGTCTTGCCGCAACCGGATTCGCCGACCAGGCCGAGGCATTCACCGCGGCGGATGTCGAAGCTGACGTCGTCGACGGCGTGCACGACGGCGGCTTCGTGCTTGCCGAGGAAACTGCGCTTGCGCGTCTTATAGGTTTTCGAGAGGTTGGCGACCGAAAGCAGTGTGCCCGGCGCCTCCGCCTGCAACGGCTTCTTCTTGCCGACGAGGGTCTCGAGATTGACCGGCACGTCGCGCAGCGCCTTCAGCCGCTCGCCGGGTTTCATGTCGAAATGCGGAACGGCGGCCATCAGCGCCTTGAGATAGGGATGCTGCGGATTGCGGAAGATTGCCTCTACCGGCCCGGCCTCCATGATCTCGCCGTGATAGATGACGACCACCTCGTCGGCCATATTGGCGACGATGCCGAGATCGTGGGTGATGAGCAGCATCGCCATGCCGAGCTTGGCCTGCAGATCGCGCAGCAGCTCGAGGATCTGCGCCTGGATCGTCACGTCGAGCGCCGTTGTCGGCTCGTCGGCGATCAGCAGCGCCGGCTTGCAGATCAGCGCCATGGCGATCATCGCGCGCTGGCGCATGCCGCCGGACAGTTCGAACGGATACATGTCGTAGGTGCGGTGGGGATTGGAAAAGCCGACGAGGCCGAGCATTTCCTCGGTCTTCTCCCGTGCTTCCTGCTTGTCGGCTTCGGTATGGATCAGCAGCGCTTCGCCGATCTGGTTGCCGACGGTGTGCAGCGGCGAGAGCGAGGTCATCGGCTCCTGGAAAATCGTCGCCATGCGCCGGCCGCGCAGGTCGCGCATTTCCTCGCTGTCGCGCGAGAGCGACAGAATATCGGTCGCGGTGCCGTCGAGCGGATCGGTGAAGAGGATGCGGCCGGAGGCGCTGGCCGGGTTGGGCAGAATGCCCATGACCGACTGGCTGATCACCGATTTGCCGGAGCCGGATTCGCCGACGAGAGCGGTGACCTTGCCCGGAAGGATGCGAAGATTGGCTTCCTTTACGACGCGCAGCCGGTCGCCGAAAACCGAGAAGGAAACGTCGAGATTTTCAATACGCAACAAATCGGCTGCAGACGCCATACCAATGAAATTCCCCAGTCTTCTATGTTCCCGTTGAGGCAACACTATCGTACCGCAAACGGGGTGTCTAGCAGATGACAATCAAGGGAAAACTGCCACGTCCCGCCGAAGTTCCCCAGGCGGGATGCGCAGATTTATGGCAGGAGTTTCGTGGCTTTACTGGATGAACTTCTCCATGGTTGTGCGCTCGACTTGTTTCTTCGCGTCACGGTGCAGGAGAATGACCTGCTCGGCTTCTGAAAGTCCGTTCTGGACGGCCTCGCGGAAGCTCTCGTCGACGTTGATCTCGGGGGTGGGCGCACGCGGCTGCAGCACCGTCACCTTCTGGCGGATGCCGCGCAGCTTTTCTTCGCCGAGCGTCGTCCATTCGCCGCCGCAATAACCGGCGAAGGCCTGGCTGGCGACGACCTCGCGGCCGTATTTCTTCGTCAGGATCTGCAGGCGCTGCACCTCGTTGACCGCCGAGCCGAAGGCCGAGAAGGTCAGCCGATCCTTGAGGCCGACATTGCCGAACATGACGTTGCCGACGTGCAGGCCGATGCCGTAGCCGACCTTGCTGAGGCCTTTCTGCTCGCGATCCCTGTTGAGTTCGGCAACCCGCGCCTGCGCTTGATGGACGGCGGAAAGTGCTGCCTCGCAGGCGATTTTCGACGGGTCCTTGTGGCGCCCGCAGGGGTAGACGGCGAGGAAGCCGTCGCCGAGGAAACTCAGTATCTCGCCGCCATTGCGGTTGAACGGCGCGGCGATCGCGTCGAAGAACTGGTTCAGCGTGTCGATATAGGCCTGGCGGCCTTCCTTTTCGGCATACACCGTGGATTCGCGCATGTCGCCCATGACCAGGGCGGCGCGGATCGTCTCGCCGTCGCCGCGGCGGATCTGGCCGTTCAGCACCCGCTTACCGGCATCGCCGCCGAGATAGGTGGTCAGCATGTTGTTGGCGAGCTTGCCGAGCACGGCCATCTTGGCGGCGACGGCCAGATGGTTCTGCATTCTCAGCAGCGCATCGATCATGTCGTCGGAAAAGCCGTTATGGTGGTCGGTCGACCAGGAGCCCATCATGCCCTGCACCGAACCGTCGCCGAAGGGCTGCACGAAGGCCAGGTAATCGGTGATAGCGTCCTTGCGCAGGTCCTCGAAGATCGGGAATTCGGCCGGCCCTTCCTGCATCAGCCGGCGGCGGATGTGCTGCAGATTGTTGTCGAGCAGGTAATAATAAGGGCTCTGCAGGAAGCGGTCCGGCTTCTGCCCGGCCGGCATGCGGAAGCCCTCGATGGTGACGCCACTGGCGCGCCGCCAGGTGAAGCTCAGCGCGTCGTAGAGCGGATGCAGCATCGAAAAGGTCAGATGCACGCGCGCAATCGGCAGGCCGGCGGAGGCGAGCCGTTCGCAGAAACCGCGCACAATGTTTTCCAGCTCGTCTCCGGCCAGCGAAGAGTTCGTCAGCCATTCGGCGACCCGGTCCAACAGGATGGAGGAGACGCTGGATTCGATCGTGCTCATTCTCGGTATGATCCTCATAAGCCACGCCATCCTCAAGAGCCAAAAATCCCCCGGCCGGCACATTTTCATGCGCAGGTCACAAGGAAATCAGGATGTACGAGCGGTATTATTTGTCAACGATCTGCCGAGAGCCCGGCAGCGGCACCCCTTTGCTCCCTATCGGGGGATCGGAGGGGCGGTCCTTTCACGGCGGTTCATTATCAAAAGTCAAAATAGGGATGCTGCAAATGCGAAACAATGGGATCGGCATTTTTTGTGCCCTGAAGTTGCAGCAAAGGATGGCGGCGGGGCATTTTGGCCACACCCCGGCTAAGGGGTTTTCAAATATGTCGGCGAGACCTGCCCCTCATCCGCCTGCCGAGCCGCGACCTCTCCGTTCCCACCCACCTCGCGCAGGGCCACGTCCCCTCTCCCCGTTTTTACGGGGAGAGGGCTAGGGTGAGGGGAAGCCACTGGCATCGACAGGACGGCATGCCGCCGGGAAAAGAGGAACATCCGCCCCCGGGTTTAATTCACCGCAATCATGCATTAGATCAGCTTCCTGAATTTCCCCGTTTGAAAGATCCCGCCTTGGCTCTCTCCACCTTCGATACGCTTTTGCAGAAGATCGACACCCGCGCGGCGCGTGCCGGCATCATCGGGCTCGGTTATGTCGGCCTGCCGCTGGCGATGGCGGTGGCGCGCAGCGGCTTTGCGGTCACCGGCTTCGACATCGATCCCTCCAAGATGGTGGCGCTCGATGCCCGCCGCTCCTATATCGACGCGGTCAGCGACGCAGCGCTTGCCACCGAGATCAAAGCAGGACGCTTCGAGGCGACGACCGATTTCGCCGGGCTTGCCGCCTGCGACGTCATCATCATCTGCGTGCCGACGCCGCTGACCAAACACCGCGATCCCGACCTTTCCTTCGTCGAGGCGACGTCGCGCTCGATCGCCGCGCATCTGCGCCCCGGCCAGCTCGTCGTGCTGGAATCGACCACCTATCCCGGCACGACCGATGATATCGTCAAGGTCATTCTCGAAGGCACCGGGCTGAAGTCCGGTTCGGACTTCTTCGTCGGCTTCTCGCCGGAGCGGGAGGATCCCGGCAACCAGAATTATCATACCGCCACCATCCCGAAGGTCGTCGCCGGCGACGGCACTGAGGCGCTGTCCTTGATGAAGGCCTTCTACGGTGCGGCGGTCTCGACCGTCGTTCCGGTCTCCTCGAACGCGACGGCCGAGGCGGTGAAGCTTACCGAAAACATCTTCCGCTCGGTCAACATCGCCCTCGTCAACGAGCTGAAGACCGTCTATGCGGCGATGGGCATCGATGTCTGGGAAGTGATCGACGCGGCCAAGACCAAGCCCTTCGGCTATATGCCCTTCTATCCCGGCCCCGGCCTCGGCGGCCATTGCATCCCGATCGATCCCTTCTACCTCACCTGGAAATCGCGCGAATACGAGCTGCCCACCCGCTTCATCGAGCTCGCCGGCGAGATCAATTCGGCAATGCCGCGTTATGTCGTCGGCAAGCTTGCCGAAGCCCTCGACATCCGCGCCGGCAAGGCGCTGAGCCGCAGCAAGGTGCTGGTGATCGGGCTCGCCTACAAGAAGAACGTTGCCGATATCCGCGAGAGCCCATCGCTGCGGCTGATCGAGATCATTGAGGAACGCGGCGGACGGGCCGATTATCACGATCCCTTCGTCACCGAGATCCCGCCGACACGCGAATACCAGGCGCTGAAGGGCCGCCAATCGGTGGCGCTGACGCCGGAAGCGGTCGCCGGTTACGATGCGGTGCTGGTCGCGACCGACCATGACAGCGTGGATTATGCGACGCTCGCAAAAAGTGCTGCGCTGATCATCGACACGCGCAACGTCTTCAACCGGCTCGGGCTTTCTGCCGGTCACATCATCAAGGCGTGACGGCCACAGCTAAGAAGGGAGGCTCGATGGCACCCGTCGGCATTGCCTACGATGACGGCGACAAGGAAACTACCCGAACCGGTCGTTGCCGTTCCCGCTAAGTCGTTGCGTAAACCAGGATGAGATCAGCCCGTCGCCGTCAAAGCGGCGGGTTGCCTTTCTTCGGTGCGCGTCTCAGATGACGGGCGGCGTTGCAGAAAGCGACTTGCCGGTCATCCGGCTGGCGGCCACCGCATAACCGCCTGATGCACCGTCGATGAAATGCATGTGGTCGCGCGAAATCGGCGTCGGCACGAAGCAGGTCATCAGCGCCGAGGCCTGCCGATGCAGGCCGTAGCGGGCAATGCCCCTGGCCCGCGCCGCTTCCAGCAACGTCTCGATCCGTTTCAGATGTTCGGCATCGACGTCGACCGTCATCTTCAGCCCGTCGTCGAACTTGCGGAAATCGGAATTGCCGGCGACGTCGCTTTTGTAGCGGCGCGCGTCGAAGCGGCCGAGCGGAATGCCGAGCCTGTAGAACAATACGGTAACGGCGAGCTGCAGGAAGATGAAGAGCTTCTGCCGCAACCGCCGACCGGCCGGCGCGGTGGCCTTGGCCTCGCGATTGATGCCGTGCAGCGAAAAGGCGAAGTTTGGGCCGCCGGCCGGCACCGGATGGCTATCGCGGTTCTGTTCGGTGGTGATGGCGACGATACCGTTGACGAGCTCGCGGAATTCTTCGCCCGGGCGGCCTTCGCCGGGAACCGCGATGATCGAGACGATCTCGCCGTTTTGCGCATCGATCGGGCTCCAGCGGCAGGAGAGGCCGGTGAGATCTGGGCGGGTTTCCGGGGCGGCGCGGTCGACGGCGTAACGGCCGAGCTTCATCTGTCTTTCCGCCCAGCTGGTGCCACCGCCCCAGAACATCGCATAGGTGACGTGCGGGCTTGCCGAGTAACGTGCGACGCGGACGTCGAGACCCTCGGCGCGGGTGTCGGCGACGGGAACGATGGCGATGCGCAGCATCAGGCTGAGATCTTCCTCGACCCAGACCTGCACCGCGGCAAGGGCATCGCGCGCCGCCTGCTCCAGCGAACCCGGAAGCGCGATCAGCGCACCGTCGCCGCCGAAGACGAAGGGATAATCGCCCTTGCCGACGGCATTCAACACCGCCGAAATGACGCTGGCGCCCGCCATGTTGACGTCCTTGTAACGGCCGCCGGCGATTGCCTGCGTCGAGCCGACGATGTCGGCGAGCGCCAGCACCCATCCGTCCGGCAGCGGCCGATAATTGGCGGCATCGGTCACGCCCTCGAAGACGCTGAACAGCGGCACGGCGGCAAAGAATTCTTCGTCGGTCACGGTTTTCATGTCATCCAGCTTAGCACAGACCCATGTTGCCACTGCAACGCCATTTCCCATTTACGGCAATCGACTTGGCAAGGTTTCATGTGTTAGCACCCGAGCACGATTTTTCATGACGGATACGGATTAGATGAGCCGCCTCGACAGCTTCATTCGCCGGTTGACGGCCCAACGCGACATTTTGAACGCGATCATCGATCTGGTCGGCGAAACAGAGGGTCCGGTGCTGGAATTCGGCCTCGGCAATGGCCGCACCTATGATCACCTGCGCGAGAATTTCCCCGGCCGCCGCATCGTCGCCTTCGACTGGGAGGTCCGCTCCTATTCAGCCTCGACACCCGCGGCGGAAGATATGGTGACCGGCAATATCCGCGAATCCGGCCAGGCCTTCCTCGGCATCGGCGCGGCCCTTGCCCATGCCGACATCGGCACCGGCCATGACGAGATCGACGCGGTGACGCTGACCTGGCTGCCGCAGCTGATGGCCGCCGTCATCGCCCCAAACGGCATCGCCGTCAGCGGCCTGCCGCTGGAGCATGCCGAACTGGCGGCGCTGCCGCTGCCGGAGGGAATCAAGGAAGGGCGGTATTTTCTTTATCGGAGGACATAAGCCGTGGTAGCGGCGACTGTGGCGACCGAGGTTTCAACAGAAGCGAGGCGTTGCCACGATTCTCTTCTCAGCCGCAGGGAAAAGGTGCCGGCAGGCGGATGAGGGGGCTACGCGGCACGGGGAGGCGTGTAAACCACCACATTATACGATCGAATTCCCCGGGCAACGAAGTTAAAAAATCTTTCCGCCCAAGCATCGCGTTTGGATGCTGACGCGATGCAGCTGCCTCATTGCAATTTATGCGTTTGAATTGTAGCTGTTTTTCGTCGGGCTGTAGGTCCGAGCCGAAAGGTGAGCGATCACCAGACTCGCCGCTAGCACAGATGGGGCATCGAAGTGGGGTTTACTGAAGCTGCCGGCACGGTTCTGGTGCAGAAATATGCAACTTTCTCCGGCAGGGCGTCCCGCGCCGAATATTGGTGGTATGTCTTATTCTATGTTCCAGTGCTGCTTGCGATGGGCATCCTGTGCAGTTTGGTCGCCGGCTTTTCCGACTTCCGGGACGGAGTTCCGCCACCGCTCGGCCTTCTCTTCTTCCTCGGCGGATTGATTTGGCTGGCGATGTTTTTGCCAGCGATAGCAGTTCAAGTTCGCCGCTTCCATGATCGCAACATTTCCGGCTGGTGGTATCTCGCGCTGTGCGTTGCTAATTTCGTTCCCTACATGGGTCTCATTGCAGTTATTGCGATCCTGGTGATCAACGTGCTTCCGGGCACCGAAGGTCCGAACAAGTTCGGACGCGATCCGCTGCGTCCTGAAGCGCGCGCAGAAGTCTTTGCCTAACAGCATGGGCATCCGCAGCCTGCTGGTAGCTCCGTTTCTGCGGTTAGTTTCCACATGAGTTAGCGCCTGTTTTGAAGCAACCGGCTTATTGCAATTTCTGCGTTTGAATTGTAGCTGTTTTATCCGAAAAACGACTATTAAGCAGGACGTTGATAAGACTGTAGGCGCCTTGCTTGCAGCAGGCACAATGAGAGCGTTTCAATTGGGGTTTACTGAAGCTGTTCGGACTGTTCTGACGCAGAAATACGCAACCTTTTCCGGCAGGGCCCCCCGGTCGGAATATTGGTGGTTTCAGCTGTTCTATGCGTTGTTGGCTCTCGCAATAGTAATTTTGGCCTTCGCGGCAGGCGCTTTTTCCGGTCAGCAGGGCGGAACATCTTCACTGGTGGTCGTCCTTATGATTATTGGCGGATTGTTGGCGCTTGCCCTCGTTTTGCCCATCCTATCCCTTCAGGTTCGCCGCTTCCATGATCGCAACATTTCCGGTTGGTGGTATCTCGCGGTGATCGTCTTGGGCATGGTTCCCTATGTCGGTACTGTTACGGGGCTCGCGATTACCATTATTTCCGTGATGAAGGGCACCGAAGGTCCGAACAAGTTCGGTCCGGATCCGTTGCGTCCTGAAGCGCGAGCAGAGGTCTTTGCCTAGAGCATGACCATCCGCAACGCCGGCCTGCTGGTGGCTTTGATCCTGGCCACCTCGGCTCCCTTTCCGCCTGCGCAAGCGCAGGACAGCAGCAGTCCGCAGGCCGAGGGCGATGCTCATCAAAGGAGCGCCGCCGGAGCCGAATATGCCTCGCAGTGCTTGCAGAACGGATTGCGCTGTACGCTGGTCTATGGCGACGCCTCCGCAAAAGGCGCACCGGCATCGAATACGACGACATCGCCACCGCAACGCAAGCCGTTGTTTGTCCCGCGGGAGTCGGTCGTCAGCGGTCCTCTGGCGGTTGCCGTCGTGCTTGTCGGTCTCATCGCGGTCATCGGCTTGTGGATCCGCTTCGGAAATGGCGGTGTCTTGCTCTCCTCTGCTCCTCGCGAAATGAAGCGGCAGGGGGAGGCGCCGGAAAGCTGGCGCACATCGGCCGCGGAGGCTGAGGAGAAGCCGAGCGATTTCCTGCAGCGCATTGCGGCCATGGCGGATCGACGGCAGGCGCTTGTCCTGCTGCTCAGGCATTGCCTGCTGCACGCGGCGGATATTACCGGAACCCGTCTTTTCCGTGCCGATACGGAACGCGCCGTTTTCGCCCGCCTGCCGAAAAATATGCCCGACCGCGAGCGGCTTGCAAATTTCCTGACTGCGGTGGAACTCGTTCATTACGGCGGTCGCAGCGTTGCGGAAAACCATTTCAGCACCCTTCTCGCCGCGGCGCGCGACCTTCTGTCGATCGGTAGATTGACCCATGCGTAAGTCGGCCCCCGTTTTAATCCTGGTTATGGTGCTTGTGCTGGTAGCGCTGGCACTCTTCTGGCTGCCGCGGGGCAGCGATTTCGACCGCTCGCCGCTCGGCAACAAGGGATTGGAATTGTGGCTGCAGGCCAAGGGAATCCCTGTCATCCGATCCGACCCGCATGTCGCCCGAGCGAGTTCGGAAATCTCGCTGCGCATCGTTCCCCTGTCGATACGCCGAGGCGAGGCTGTCGCACCTCAGACGGGCGAAGAAACGGATGAGGCGGGTTCGGAAAGCTCAGTCCAGGAATCAAGTCGCTACGCGCTGCCGACGCTGATCATTTTGCCGAAATGGCGTGGCAGCGTGTCGACCGATGGTGTCGCCAGCGCAGCGGGACTGGTTGATCTCGCCGACATCCGCGGCGAACTCGACAGGATCGGTTATTCAGATTTGGGTCTCGATCGCAGCGGGAAGGGACTTGACGAGGCACATCCGCGCCTCAAGCCGGACCAGCCAATCAGCATTGCCTTGTATCGAGCGCAAACCTTCGATCTGGCGAGCTTGCCGTCCTCGTGCAGGGAGCTTGCGGGCACGCTGACCGGTGCGCTGCTCATCCATTGCGAGAACTATCATCACGCTTATCTTCTGTCGGATCCCGACCTGTTGAACAATCATGGGATGGCCCTGGCCGATAACGCCTCCTTCGCCGCGTCGCTCGTCACGCTGCTGCGCGGCGCCGGCGAGACGCGGCCGGTCTATCTGGATACGGTCGGCCTGCCTCTGGACAGCGAGAAACCGGTGGACGAGGGCAAGTCCTATGAGCGCTCTGCCTCCGATCTCAAGCGGTTTTTCGCCTATCCGCTGTCGGTTATCTGGGGAACACTGCTCGTCGTCGCAGCGATCTGCTTCTGGCGCGGCGCGTATCGCTTCGGGCCGCCTTTGCGTGAGGCATCTGCAAACATCGAGCTGTCGAAGACCGCCGCGATCGAAGCTACGGCGCGGCTGCTTCGTTTGTCGGGCAATGACGGGCGGATGGCCGGCCAGTTCGTGCTGCATCTGCTGGCCGATAAAGCGCAGCTGCTCTTCGGCTCTGGAGCCGGCAATCAGGCAGGTATTACGCGGCTGTTTCAACGTCTGGCGCGCCGCGACAAGGCAGGGGCGCAGGCCTTGCACGCTACAGCCGAGGCGCTGATCGAACGCGGACATGTGATGACGCGGGCGGACCTCCACCGCCATCTCGAGATATTCAGAAAATTGCTAGGGAGCATTGAGCTTGGATCTAGGTGAATTTCGCAATCTTATCGCCACGGTTCGCGGCGAAATCGGCAAAGTGGTGCAGGGGCAGGATGCGATCATCGATCTCGTCCTGATCTCGATCTTTGCCGGCGGCCACTGTCTCGTCGAGGGCCCTCCCGGTACGGCCAAAACCCTGCTTGCGCGCTCGGTTTCCGCCGCCATGGCACTGGTCTATCGTCGCATCCAGTTCACGCCCGACCTGATGCCCGGTGATGTCCTGGGTGTTAATCTCTTCAACTTCCAGACCAATCAGTTCCACCTGACCAAGGGTCCGGTCTTTACCGATATCCTTCTCGCCGACGAGATCAATCGCGCTCCGCCGAAGACGCAATCCGCGCTCCTCCAGGCGATGAATGAGCGGATGGTCACGCTCGACGGAACCGATTATTCCCTGGGACCGGATTTCTTCGTGCTTGCCACCCAGAACCCGATCGAGCAGCAGGGCACCTATCCCCTGCCCGAAGCCCAGCTCGACCGCTTCCTGTTCAAGCTCGTCGTCGAATTTCCCGACCGAGATACGGAAATTGCCATCCTCTCCAAACATGCGAAGCAGGCGCTGCAATCGGATATGCGCAATGCCGGCATCCGCCCGCTCGTCACCAGTGCGACGCTCGCCGAGGGGCGGGCGCTGATCGATGCGATCCATCTGGACAGCACGATCCTGACCTATGTCGTCGACCTGGTGCGCGCCACGCGCTCCGATGCCGATATTCTCTGCGGCGCATCGACGCGCGCCGCCGACGCTCTGGCCTCGGCCGTGCGTGTGCGTGCGGCATTCGAGGGCCGGGATTACGGCTTGCCGGATGATGTTCAGGCATTGCTGGTGCCGGCGCTTCGCCACCGCATCATTCTCTCGCCTTCGGCGGAAATCGACGGCCGCACACCGGACGAGGTGCTCCGCAACATCTTGAACCGCGTGGATGCGCCCCGTTAAATGCGGCCATCCCGGTATCTGATCGCACTTGTTCTGATTTTGGCGGCGGTGACGGTTTTCGTCAGCGTGTGGTGGCGCGATATGGGCTACCTGTTACTCGGCCTTTGGATCGCGCTTGCGGCGGTGACGGCAGCCGATCTGGTCATGTCGGCCTTGTCGGGCCGGATGACGGTGGAATTCGATCTGCCGCCGCAAGGTTTTGTCGGCCACACCGCCGCGTTCACGGCCACTATCCGGCCGCAGAAGGGCGCAGTGCCTGACAATATCGAGATCCGGCTCGATTGCGCTCCCGAGCTCGTCGTCGGCGAAAGCAGATTGGCGAGCCCCATGTCAGTCTCTGGAGAGAAATCTGCCGGGGCCTCTTTGGATCTTCACCTGACACGACGGGGACGATACGCCATCCATGACCTGTGGCTGAAGTGGCCGTCGCGGCTGAAGCTGCTCGAGATGATCGCGCGCATGCCGGTGGGGAAAGAGATTGCCGTTCTGCCTGACATATCGCCGGTGCTGTCAGGTGCGATAAGGACGCAGATCCTGCCGCTGGAAGCCGGTCAGAAAGATCTGCGGCTGCGTGGCGAAGGATCGGAGTTCCATCAGCTGCGTGAATTTGTAAGCGGCATGGATCCGCGCAGCATCGATTGGAAGCGGTCCGCCCGGATGCGCAATCTGGTGGTGCGCGAGATGCGGGCCGAACGAAACCACCAGATCATCTTGTGCATCGATTCCGGACGGCTCATGGCCGAACAGCTCGGCGGCTTCACCAAGCTCGATCGCGCCATCAACGCGGCATTGGCAATGTGCTGGGCCGGTGGTCTTGCCGGCGATCTCGTGGGTTTCTACAGTTTCGACAGCCGCCCGCGCCTGTTCGTGCCGGCCTTGCCTGGAAGAGCAGCCTTTCCCCGGCTGCAGACGATGTGCGCCGAGCTGCGGTATGAAACCCAGGAGAGCAACCATACGCTGGGACTGACGCATCTGTCGGGGCGCTTGAAACGACGTTCGCTGATCGTGATATTTTCCGATTTCGTCGACAGCATCACGGCGGAGCTGATGATCGAGAACATTCAGGTGCTCGCCCGGCATCATTTCATCGTCTACGTCGCCTTGCGCGATCCGATGCTGGCAAAGCTGGTGGAACCCGAGGAGATGACGTTGGACGCCATCGCCCGCTCCGTGGCGGCGCGCCAGATCCTTCAGGAGAGGCGAACGGTGATGGAAAAGCTGGCGCGTCTCGGCGTACTCTGTCTCGACAGCACACCGGAGGCACTGACCTCGGATCTCATTGCGCGTTACATCGAAATCAAATCCCGTGAGATGATATGATGGATATCGGTATCGGCGACAGGAGAGATACGGGCGGGACGGTGAACGTCGGCGCTGTTCAGACCGATATGCTTCGCTCGGCGCGCTTCCGGGTGGAGCGCGAAACGCACTGGCGTCAGCTGGACGACCTCGTGACGCGGGCCGAGAAAGGTGGCGCAGCCGCCCTCGGCTATGATGAGGTCCGCAATCTCACCGCCGGCTACAGGCAGGCGATGAACTCGCTGAGCGTGGCCCGCGACATTTCCCTCGATCGTGCCCTGATCGCCTATCTGGAGAGCCTCTGCGCCCGGGCCTATCTGGTCGTCTATGCGCCGCAGGAAAGCCTCGGCGGCCTGTTCACCCGCCTGCTGGTGCAGGGCATTCCGCAGGCGGTGCGCCGATCGGCCCTGCCTCTGTTCATCGGTTTCCTGGCGCTCGTGCTGGGCGCGCTTGCCGGCTACAAGCTCTGCACCAGCGATCCGAGCTGGTTCTATACCTTGGTGCCGCCGCGGCTGGCCGACCAGCGCACCCCGGATGCATCGGCCGATTATCTCCGCTCGACGATCTATGGCGATGAAGGGCATGACAGCGACAGGCTCTCCGCCTTTTCCGCATTTCTCTTTTCCCACAACACCACCATCGTCGTGCTGATTTTCACACTCGGCATTTTCGTGTCGGTACCGAGCTTCATCCTGACCTTTTACAATGGCCTGATCATGGGCGCGTTCTTCGCGATGTTTGCTCGCAAGGGCCTGGGTTACGACGTCTTCGGTTGGCTCTCGATCCACGGCGTGACCGAGCTTGCGGCCATCGCCATCGCCTGCGCGGGGGGAGCAAGGCTCGGACTTGCCGTTCTTCTGCCGGGTGCACGAACCCGCCGGGAGGCGTTACGCCACCAGGGACGTGACGCCGTCAAGCTCGCGATCCTTGCGGCGCTGATGCTGATCGTGGCAGCCTTCATCGAAGGCTTCCTTCGCCAGCTGATACAGGATCCGATCTGGCGCCTCACCATCGGCTGGGGGATGGGCCTCTTCTGGGTGGGCTGGCTGCTGTTTGGAGGCCGCGAAAATAAAGTTTCGCGTGAGCCTGTGCGATGAACCAGTCAGTTCAGGACGGCAACCGCGTCGAACAGTTCATCCCGCCGGAGGGTGTTCCGATCAGTTTCGCGATCGGCTCCATCGGCAGCCGCCTCGGCGCGCAAATCCTCGACATCATCTTCACCGGTATCCTCATCCTCATCTGCGCCTTCGTTATCGCCTTCACAGGAATCCTGCCTTCGAACGTCGAGATGATGCTGATCGTCTTGCTGGGTTTCTTGGTGAGGACTCCCTATTACATTTTATCGGAACTGATCTGGAACGGACGCACACTCGGAAAAAAGATTACCGGCATCCGCGTCATCAACGCCAACGGACGGCGGCTGACGCCCCATCAGGTTACCGCGCGCAACCTGATGAAAGAGGTGGAGATCTTCGCTCCCATGACCCTTTTGGCGTCAATTGCCACGCAGTCGGGATTGGAAAACGCTTTGACAAGCGCCTGGCTTCTGGTGGTCGTGATCGTTCCGCTCGCCAACCGGCGCCGGCAACGGCTCGGCGACATCATCGCCGGCACGCTGGTGGTCGACAATCCGCGCTCGGTGCTGCTGTCCGACCTCGCACTGTCTGCGATTGCCGCCGCCGACTCGCAGCCGGCATTCGAATTTTCACCCGAGCATCTCGATATCTACGGCAAATATGAGCTGCAGACGCTGGAAGATGTGCTCCGCGACACGACGAAGAGCCGCAACAGCGTGGAGATCGCTCAGATCGTCCGCACCATTACCCGAAGGATCCAGTATCCCGAGACCGTGAAGCCCGGCCAGGAACTGTTCTTTCTCAACGAATTCTACCGCGCCCAGCGCGAGCATCTGGAGAGCCTGAAGCTTTTCGGAACGCTGCGCGAAAACAAGTACCATGAGCATACGAGGACAGAGGCGAAGAGGCTGGTTTGAAGCGGCTTCGCCATGCAAGGAAAGCCGTTATGTCCTCTGCTGCGGAACATAACCCTCATGAGGCGCAGGAATAGGACGTCGCTGAGCGCGAGGTCAGTTTTGCTTCGAAGTCGGCGGCGATTTCTTCCAGGGTTACGCTGCCCAACCGCCGCAGGAGCAGGGCCTCCGCCTCCTTCATCGCATCTCGGAGGACGGTATTCACCGCCTGTTCCATAAGGCATTTCGGCCGATCATCGGCGGGGCCGATAGCGAAGAGATGTGGCTCGCCGAGCGCGTTGTAGACATTAAGCAGCGTGATTTCCGACAACGGACGCAGCAGCGTCCAGCCGCCGCCGTGGCCCTTTTCGGAGCGGACATAGCCCTGTTCGCGAAGGCCGGCCATGGTGCGGCGGACGACGACGGGATTCGTGTTGAGCATCTTCGCAATCATGTCGGAGTCGCCGACTGCTCATGCCGGTCCATATGGATCAGCAGGTGCAGTGGAAGCAAAAGGGCAGGACGACTTCACCAACCTGTCGTCGGGACAGGCACTCGCCTGACGCAGCATCTGCCATCGGGCGAGTTGATCAGGGCGCTGTTCGAAGACGCGCAGGCTGTCTTTGGGGCGCGCTCAACGAGTTCGTAAGTTGTGGATTTCGCGGCAGACAGTCCTCCTCCGGTCGACAAATGTGACGCGCGTTGGTGACCTGATGCCATTGTCGAATCACGCCCTCGATAGCGTGTCGGCCGTGCGCGACCTTTGCCGCCTGGAACCCGGTGGCTTGGTTGCGCATTCAATCTCTTAGCTCTGAGGATATCGCCCATGCTGCGGAGAATTACGATCTGGGCAATCATTGCCGGTGTCTCGCTGGTGCCGCATGCCGCCTTTGCAGGTGTTGCCCAGATCTTGCCTGTAACAGGCTCTGACGTCTCACTGTCCTTTTCCTATCAGATCGATTTGTCCCGCTCTGTCTTCGAGCTGCGCGATGAACGGAACCATCTGGTCGCCTGCGCAGGCGCCAAGGAAGGCCCTGCTCAAGGAGAGGTCATTGTTTCTACTCGCGACAGGCTGCGGCCAGGCAATTATACGCTCAGGTGGAGCACACCGACGACTGATGGCGATACCGAAGAAGGCTTCGTTTCCATTGAAGTTGGCCAATGAAATCGCCGTAGAGCTACCATGCTCGTGCCCGAATTTATGGGCGATACGAGAGCTTGAAGGACGACGGTGCCAGCGAAGACCGCTGCGATCCATTCTTCGAGAACTTTGGAGGGCTCTGGCGGCGAGGAACTATCATCGATCAGCCGGTTTTCGGACCTTGTCGTGAAGGAGAACCTCACCTAGTTGAGGATAACGCGCCGATCAATGCCGCTTCCAGAGTTCATGATGATCCTAACGCTGTCCGGCGTCAAAAAATCCTATTCGACCGCCGAAGGCCCGATTGAGATACTGAGGGGCGTCGATCTGGACGTAGCGGCTGCCGAAAGCGTCGCCCTGACGGGAGAGTCCGGCAGTGGCAAAAGTACGCTGCTGCATCTGGCGGGAGGGCTGGACCATGCAGATGGTGGCTCCGTCGTCATGAACGGCCGAGATCTTAAGCAATTCAGTGAAAACGAACGCGCACATTACCGCAGGACCAAGGTCGGACTCATCTTCCAACAGTTCAATCTCATTCCGTCACTGGCTGTCGCGGCCAATATCTCATTCCACGCCAAACTCGCGAACCGGTACGACCGCGCTTGGGAAAAAGAGTTGGTCGATAGATTGGGGCTGGGCGATTACACCGCAAGATACCCCGAGCAGCTTTCTGGAGGGCAACAGCAGCGCGTCGCAATCGGACGAACCTTGGCCGCTCGACCGCCACTCATTCTCGCCGACGAACCAACGGGCAATCTAGATGAGCAGTCCGGGGATGTCGTCCTTGACCTGATGGTCAGTCTGGCGCGGACAGCGGGATCGGCTCTCCTGCTTGTCACTCACTCTGCGAGGCTTGCAGAGCGTCTGGACCGAACAGTGGTCCTTCGCGGCGGGAAGATTGTCGGATGAAGGTTGTCGCGTTCGCAGCGCTTCTTTCTCATTGGCGCCGAAAACCGCTTCAGTTGCTCACCCTGGTAATGGGAATTGCGCTCGCTACGGCTCTTTGGTCTGGTGTCCAGGCAATCAACGCCGAGGCCAGGGCAAGTTACGCACGGGCGTCATCCGTTTTGGAGCAGGGCAGTCTTCGACAGATCGTCGCCAACAACGGTGGCGGTATCACGACCGAAATCTATGGAAACCTGCGTCGAGCGGGTTTGCAGGTTTCGCCGGTCATTGAGGGAATTTACCGTCTTGGAACCACGCGAATAAGGCTGGTTGGCATCGAACCTCTGACGATGCCAAGGGACACTCCGGGTGCGGCGATCGTCAGCGGCTCGGATCTCTCGGGCTTCTTTTCAGCCGGCGGACAGCTTCTGGTATCGAGCGCGACCGCCGAACGGCTGCGCGGGGGCCCGGACATGCCTGTCAAAGTCGACGACAATGTCCCCGATGGCGCCGCCTTCGTCGATATATCCGTCGCCGACAGGTTGCTCGAAAAGTACGGGAGGATTGACCGCCTGGTGGTTGCTGCCAATCAAGAGCTCAAAGCCCAAGCTCTCGACCGGATTGCACCCGGACTGACGATTCGCGAACCGGCTGACCAGCCAGACGTTGCCCGCATTACCGATAGTTTCCATCTCAACCTGACTGCTTTCGGCTTTCTCTCATTCGTCGTTGGGCTTTTCATCGTTTATTCGGCCACAGGCCTGACCTTCGAGCAGCGTCGTGGCACCTTCCGAACGCTGCGGTCCCTTGGTGTCTCTCTTCGGGCGCTGTCCCTCATGCTTGTGGCCGAACTCTCGGTGCTCGCGCTGGTATCGGGTTTGATCGGCGTCATCCTTGGATACATGATCGCTTCGCTGCTAATGCCGGGTGTGGCTGCCACGCTCCGGGGCTTGTATGGTGCCAATGTATCGGGTTCGCTTTCCATTCGGCCGGAGTGGTGGTTGGCGGGACTGGCGATTGCCCTTGGCGGAACCGCTGTCTCGTCAGCGCAGAGCCTTTGGCGGGTTTGGAAGCTGCCGATCTTGGCTGCCGCTCAACCGCGGGCGTGGGCAAGAGAGTCGGCCAGATCACTGGCTTATCAGGCCGGAGCTGGCGGAGTTTTGCTTGTCGTGGCCGTCGTCGTTGCGATCACGGCATCCGGCCTCGTGGCGGGCTTTGCGGTGCTGGGCTGCCTGCTGCTCGGAACAGCTCTTATGTTACCTGGACTTCTTGCCCTCATCCTGACCGCATCTCATCGATTGGCAGGAAGCGCCCTGGTAGAATGGTTCTGGGCAGACACCCGCATGCAACTCCCTGGCTTGTCGCTGGCCTTGATTGCTCTGCTGCTCGCATTGTCGGCGAACATCGGCGTCGGCACGATGGTTGCCAGTTTCCGGTTGACGTTTATCGGGTGGCTGGATCAACGCCTGGCCGCAGAACTTTACGTGACTGCCAAGGATGAGGATCAAGCTGCCCGGCTACGGGCGTGGCTTCCGCAGCGCGCGACAGCAGTCCTTCCAATCTGGAGCGTCGACGGTGAAGTCTTCGGTGAGCAGATCCAGATTTTCGGCGTTGCGGATGATCCCACCTATCGTGAGCATTGGCCCTTGATTGCTTCAGACAAGGAGGTCTGGGAAAAGGTCGCCGCGGGGCAGGGCGCTCTGATCAATGAGCAGATGTGGCGTCGCGGCGAAGCTAAGATCGGCCAGCCATTGGTGATGCCTGGTGGCTGGAGCGCGACTGTCGTCGGCGTGTATTCGGACTATGGCAATCCAAATGGTCAAGTGATCGTGGGGATCAATGGCCTGGTCGATCACTATCCCGATGTACCCAAACTTCGTTACGGCGTCCGAGTGCCTCCCGAGCGAGCCTCGGATCTTAAGCGTCAGCTGGTAGAAGATTTCGGTCTGCCGGATACCGCGATCGTTGACCAGGCCTCCCTCAAGCGACAATCGAGAGCCATCTTCGACCAGACATTCAAGGTGACGGGTGCGCTGAACGTCCTCACGCTAGCTGTGGCAGGATTTGCCATGTTCTCAAGTCTTTTGACGCTGTCAGGTATTCGGCTTCCTCAGCTCGCGCCGTTATGGGCAATGGGCGTGCGGCGACGAAACTTGGCGCTCTATGAAGTGGCGCGAACACTTGCGCTCTGGCTTGCAACATTTCTGGCGGCGATCCCGGTTGGTCTCGCCCTGGCCTGGGTGCTGCTGGCGATTGTGAACGTCGAGGCCTTTGGATGGCGGTTGCCAATGATGGTGTTTCCAATGGACTGGCTTCGGCTGGGAGCAATCGCCCTCCTGGCATCATTGCTGTCGGTGTTGGTTCCCGTTCGGCGTCTGGCCTCGGTCAATCCGGTCGATCTGTTGAGGATCTTTGCCAATGAACGTTAGAATGCAGGCAGTTGTCCTGATGGCTGTTGTTATGAGCTGCGCAAGCGCACATGCCTTCGCACAGGGCTTTGCCGGGCTGGGGTCAGATGCGCAGGGATTTGCGATCCCGAAACATGGCGGCACTCTCTCGTTTCCCGCCGATCACGGCGCTCATCCTGATTACCGGATTGAATGGTGGTATGTGACTGCCAACCTCACAGGCGAGGATAAAAAGCAGTACGGCGCGCAATGGACGCTCTTCCGATCCGCACTGGCCCCGGGAAACAAAGAAGGCTTCGCGGATCCGCAGGTCTGGATCGGACATGCGGCTATCACCACTCAAACCCACCAGTATGTCGCGGAGCGCTTTGGCCGGGGAGGAGTTGGACAAGCGGGCGTTGAGTCAATGCCGTTTCGGGCGTGGATCGACGACTGGCAGACGACAGCTGCTGATGGAGCAGGCTCGCTTGCTCTTGGCAACCTTTCGCTCTCCGCAAACGGGCCGGATTTCAGCTATGGCTTGCACCTCAAGGCTGACGGCCCGCTGGTGCTGCAGGGCGACAACGGCTTTTCCGTGAAGTCGGCTGACGGGCAGGCGAGTTATTACTACTCGCAGCCTTTCTATGAGGTCTCAGGCGCTATTTCGATCTCCGGGGCGCCGGTTGATGTCACGGGTGAGGCTTGGCTGGATCGAGAGTGGTCGTCGCAGCCGCTTGCGTCCAATCAAACAGGCTGGGACTGGTTCTCACTGCATATGGAATCCGGCGATAAGCTGATGGCTTTTCGCCTGCGTGACAACATGGACGGGTTCATCTCCGCAAACTGGATATCCGCGGATGGGCAAACCACACCTCTGTCGCAAGACGACGTTCAGTTGGAGCCAACACGAGAGGCAACGGTCAATGGGCACCAGATGCCGGTAGAGTGGCGTATCCGCGTGCCGGGTAAGTCACTCGATATCACGACCAAACCGTTGAACGACCAGTCCTGGATGGCGACTTCGACGCCTTATTGGGAAGGGCCGGTAAACTTCACGGGCACCACGTCAGGTGTCGGATATCTCGAAATGACCGGGTATTAAGCACTCACCTCTCTCATCGTTGACGAGATTTTTCCGGTTAGCTGTCTTCGCCAGGCGAGCGACCGTCCGCTCGCCTCCGACTTGCACTCTTTCAGTGCTCCACGTCGTGCAGGAAGTCACGTGGTCGGCAGAAACAGCACGTTGTACTGATCGTAATCGCCCGGCAGGTCGCAAACCTTCATCTCTTGCTCGCGGTCCTCGAAGATGACGACGCAATCCTCATAGAAGCCGGACAGCATCGTTGTGAAGGCTTTGGTTCCCTCCGCTCCGTAGAAGAGCGGGGTGAACTCCATATAGAGCGGCACCCGGCGGGCAAGCAGTGGCTGCATCGAGCGGCAGGCGACCGGTTCGTAACCCTCGATATCCATCCAAACGAGGCCAATTTCGGCTGGGTCGATCGAAAGGCCGGCGAGGATCTCGGGAACCGGTTTCACCGGCACGATGATCTTCTTGTCCGTCGAGCTTTGGCGGATGGCGCTGCTCTTGCCGTGATTGTTGCGGTTGAGAAAAAAGTCGATCTCGCCTTCACTCTCGCCGGCGGCGCAGTTGACGAGGCGGACCTTTTCCTCCAGCCGGTTCTGGCGGATGTTGAGGGCAAGCAGCGGGAAATTGCGCGGATCGGGCTCGATGCTGACGATATGGGCGTAAGTGCCGCTCAAGGCAAAGTAGACGGTCTGGGTGCCGATATTGCCGCCGATCTCGAGCAGCGTCGCATCCTTTCGCAAGAGGCCGCGCTCGCGCAGGATGACGATCAGCCGGTCGACGGCGTCGCGCTCGAAATGGCCCTTCCGGAAGACCTTGCGGCCGATATAGTCCGACGGCGAAAAAGTCATCAGATGGTCGCCGGCATCGACCGTCATCGAGACGACGCGCGGGCCGATAGTCTCGATCAGCAGGCGGCGGCCGAAGCGGGTGTCGAAGAGGCGCGAGGCGGCGGCATTGCGCGCCTTGCGCAGTCGGCGGCTCCAATATTTGGCGGTGAGCCACGGTTTGCCGGGCATCAGTCTCTTCCTTCGAGCGGTTCTGCCGCTTTCTCTCTCGGAATGACGTAGACTTTCAAGGGCAGAGCCCGGCCGCGCACGCTGATTTCACGGCTTTCGATGCCGGCGAGATCGGCGCCGGAGAGGGCCGCCACCGGTTCGGAGATGACGATCGCCGCTTCGAACTCCTTGGCAGCACTTTCCAGCCGGCTCGCCACATTGACGGTATCGCCGATCGCCGTCAGGCTGCGCACCCGGCCATAGCCCATCGTGCCGACGACGGCCGGGCCGGTGTGAATGCCGATCGCGATGCGCAGCGGCAGCGCCAGTTCGTCGGCGAGCTCTGCGGCGAGTTTCTCGATCTCGGCGACGATCGCCGCGGCAGCGCTGAGCGCCTGGCGGCAAGCTTCCTCCGGCGCGGTGTTGAGGCCGAAGAGCGCCATGGCGCCATCGCCGATGAACTTGTCGAGGCGCCCGCCCGCCTGCTCCACCGCCTTGCCGATGATGGCGAAATAACGGTTCAGCAGGAAGACGACGTCGAAGGGCAGGCGCGTTTCCGTCAGCGTGGTGAAATGGCGGATATCGACGAAGAGCACGGCGATCTCGCGTTCGCGGCCGGGGCTCGTCTCCTGGCTGTTGGCGGGAAGGGCCGCTTCGAGCGCCGGCACGAGCAGCGGCGCCACCGCGACATCGCGGTTCGGGCGAAGCTGGCAGGCGAGCCGCACATCCGGGCCGGCATTGATACGCCTCAGCGTCGTCTGTTCCATCTTGTCGGGGACCGGCAGGTTCCCGTAATCGCCGAGGATCTGCACGCGGCAGGTGGAGCACTGGCCCTTGCCGCCGCAGACGGAATAATGCGGCAGGCCGCCGAGCCGGCTTGCTTCCAGCACCGAGAAGCCGCGCGGCACCCGGATCACCTCGCCGCCCGGATAATGCACGGCCACCTGGTCGAGGCGCTCCTTCAGCTTGCGCCGGGCGCGGGCGGCGACGACGATCAGCAGCGAGGCCGAGAAAGCGCCGTAGAGGCCGGCGCGGATCGTCGAGACCTGACGGATAACCTCCGGGTTCGAGGCGTAACGGGTGTTGACGGTCGCTTTGTAGGGGCTGTTGGCAATCGCCTGCTGATAGGAGGGGTCGGCGAGCGTCCGGCCCATTTCGACGAAGCCGAGCAGCGAGAGCACGGGCACGAGGATCGCCAGCGCCAGCAGCAGCGGCGCGAAACTCGGGTACCAGGGGCGGTAGCGCAGCCAGAAATGCAGGCCGATGCAGCCATGGATCCAGACTGCGACGACACCGAGCGCCTGCCGCAGACCATTCCCCGGAGCCCTGATCCACAGCGACCCGACGACCGTCTCGTAATCATCGATATAGCCATAGAGCTCATGGGCGATGCGCGTGCCGATGACGTGATCGATGAGCAGCAGCGGGATCAGAAGGCCGAGCACAATCTGCGCCATTTCGCCCTTTGGCATCACCAGGCTGCGGCGCATATAGATGGCGCGCAGCACCAGCGCGATGTGGATCAGAACCGACGAATAGAAGATGGTCGTCCCGACGGGATTGCGCCAGATCGCCATGAACAGGCGGGCGGCTTTATCGGCGGCGGAGACTGAAATCAAACCGATCGCATGGTTCGACAAATGCAGCAGGACGAAAATGAACATGACGAGGCCGGAACCAAGTCTCGCCCTTCTGATCGTACGCTCCGAAAAAATCCCTGTGGCCGAGACCGTCGTCATGCATTCCCGTTCTTGTCGATGCAACCGCAGGCCCATAGAAATTGAGAAAGAGGCGGAATTGCTTCCATCGCCATCACATTCCATATGCTTATGCGCAAGTTTTAGAGAAATGGACAATAGCGGAGTTTCGCCACCGGGCATGCCGGTTGGAAACAGTGTGTCCTTACGTGAGGGTTGTGCATGCGGGTGGCTTTCTACGCGCCGATGAAATCGCCGAACCATCCGGTGCCGTCAGGCGACCGGCTGATGGCGCGGCTGTTGATCCGGGCGCTGGAGCACGCCGGCCATGAAGTCGAGATCATTTCAGAATTCCGCACCTATGCCGCGACACCCGAGGCGGCAGCGGCGCTCGAACCGGCGATCCGTACCGAACTGCAGCGGCTGCGGGAAAAATGGACTTCGGCGCCGCGACCCGAGCTGTGGTTCTGCTACCACCCCTATTACAAATCGCCCGACCCGTTCGGGCCGGTGATTTCAGCCGAATTGGTCATCCCCTATGTCACCGTCGAAGCCTCCTATGCGGGCAAACGCGACAGGACCGGCTGGGCAGGCGTGCAGAAGTCAGTCGGCGAGGCGATCCTGCAGGCAGCAGTCAATATCAGCTTCACGGCGCGTGACCGGGCCGGGCTTTCGGCCGCCTTTCCGCAGGCGCGTCTTGCCGGTCTCCAACCCTTCATCGACACGGGGCTGTTCGAGAGGGTCTCACCGGCGCCCGATCCGCTGCGGCTGATGGTGGTGGCGATGATGCGTGCGGGTGACAAGATGGAGAGTTATACGATGCTTGCAAAAGCGCTGCTGCTGATCGAAGACCGGCCGTGGACGCTTGCAGTCATCGGCGATGGGCCGATGCGCCACGCGGTTCAGGCGCTGTTTGCCGGTTTTTCCACGGACCGCATCGAATGGCTGGGCGAGCGGGACGCGGCCGATATCGCCGAATTGCTTGGACGCGGCGGTATCTATGTCTGGCCCGGCTGCGGCGAGGCCTATGGTCTTGCCTATCTGGAAGCCCAGGCCGCCGGCCTGCCGGTCGTGGCGCAGGAAACGGCGGGGGTGCCTGATGTGGTCGAGGCCGGGGTGACCGGCCTGCTGACGCCGGATGGCGACCTCGCCGCCTATGCCGCGGCCATCGCTGCCCTGCTCGACGACGGGGAGAGGCGCGACGCCGTGGGGAAGGCGGCGCGGCGCTTCGTGCTCGGGCAACGCTCGCTGGCGAGGGCGGCTGAGATATTGGACGGAATTTTGCAGGACAATGCTGCAACAGGAGTAAGGCGATGACCGACAAGACGATCTGGGAGCCGCTGCGCCGTGAGCTTGACCGCTGGCAAGCCGCCGGCCGCGTAGCCCGCTTCTGGCTGCGGGATGACGATGCCGTCGAGCCGACGCTGGCGTTGGAGATGCAGCTGGCGCTGACGGGCGAGAGCGCGGTGCCGCTGACGCTTGCCGTCATTCCCGGCCTGACCGGCGGGGCATTGGCCGCGCGGCTGGCGGGGGAAGCAGGCGTCACTGTCGCCGTGCATGGCTGGTCGCATACGAACCATGCGAGGCCGGAGGGCAAGAAGCAGGAACTCGGCGGCGATCGGCCGGCAGACGTCGTGCTCGGCGAATTGGGCGAAGGGCTGCGGTTGCTGCAGCGGCTCCATCCCACCCGTTTCCTGCCGGTGCTGGTGCCGCCGTGGAACCGGATCGATGCCGCCCTCATCCCGGCATTGCCCGCGCTTGGGTTTACGGCACTTTCGGTTTATGGGCGGGCACAGCAGGACGGCCCGGTGCCGCTTCTCAACACCCATGTCGACATCATCGATTGGCACGGCACGCGCGGCGGACGCAGCGAGGCGGAATTGGTGGCCGAGCTGGTGGCCGAGCTTGACGACCGGTTTGCCGGCAGCGACGAGCCGATCGGCGTGCTCACCCACCATCTGGTGCACGACGCGGCCGCATGGAACTTTCTGTCAGCCTTATTCGCGGCGACAGGCCGACATCCTGCCGTCCACTGGTCGGCGGCATCGGCGCTTCTCAAGCGGTGAGAGTCTCGACGCCTGCGACGATGATCCGGCGATGCCGGACGAGGCTGGCCATCGGAAGGCCTCCGATGGCCCCGCTCATCTACGGTCTTCCTCGAACTGCTCGGCGCCCTCCACCGGCCGCAGCCACGGTTCGCGGCGCTTGATCCAGAGTTCGTAGCCGGGCACCAGGGGCGTCGGGGCTTCGGACAGAATGCCGAGCTTGATTTCTGCCTCCTCGTCATCGACGGAAAATAGCCGCGAACCACAGCCGCTGCAGAAATGCCGGCCTTGGAATTCGCCGGTTTCCCCAGAATGCTCAAACTGGCCGGCGGGCCAGATCCCGTAGAAGGTAAAGGCCGAACCGCTTTCCTTCCTGCAGTCCATGCAATGACAGATTCCAACGCGAATGGGTTCGCCGCCAACAGAGATGTGCACCTGCCCGCAAAGGCACTTTCCGGAAAGGTTGGTCATAGGGATATCCGCTTCATCGATCTTGCGACGCCGAGGAAACGGTCAGGACCGGCATCTGTTCCGTTAGCGCGAAAGCGGCCTGCAGCGCGCTGGGGGCAGGACAAGAGCAGTTCAAAATCCGGCGCTAAGATCGAACGTATTGTGAACATCACGCAGCCCGGAGGATTCTGCCTGGAGGCGGCAATGGCCTGAAGTAGATGCCGGTGAGGTTATATGCGCCCAACTGAGCGGCGAGACGTGTTTGAGCAGATCGTCGGGGATGTTCGGCCCTGCTGGCGCAGATGGGCTGTCGCCCGGCTGAGATAGACGGCGTTCCAGTGGACGATGGGCGCTGACGACCAGATTTGAGGGCCGAGGCGCAGAATGCCTGGCTGCCGAAGGACCGGTCACGGATTTCGCCACGCTTGTGGAAGGCGCGTTTGAGTTTTTCGCGCCGCTACCGGCCGTCAAAGACGTCCGGATGGTGGGATTATCGTCAAATCAGCACTCGCTGTCTTTGGTTGATAAAGCCGCGTGTCACCAGGAACAGTTCCGACCTTTATATCGGCAGGGGAAGCCCAAAACCGGTCTGCCCGCGCCTTCGCGATCGAGCTACCCGTTACCCAAGAGGATTTGATCGCGCATAGGCCCCGGGCGATGTTCCCACGTGCCGGCTAAATGCCACGCTAAACGCGCTTGCCGAGCCATAGCCAACGCGTTGTGCAATCTCTGCGGTTGCAACATCACTGCGAAGGAGTTGCTTTGCCAGTGCCATCCGCCAGCCAGTTGCGTATTCCATGGGGGCTACACCAACCTCTCTCCGGAACCGCTCAAAGAAAGTTGAACGTGACATGGCTGAATCCTGCGCCAGCGCTTCCACGGTTATACTGCGACCTGGATGTTCGTGAATCCGGCGCAATGTGGGCGCCAGCTGCGGATCGGCCATGCCGCGCAAGAGGCCCGGTGGCGCAGCCGTACCGCTCGTTGAGCGTAACGCCTCAATCAACATCACCTCCAACAACCGGCGAAGCACCATTTCTCGGGCAGTCCGGTCGTGTCGCGTTTCGTCGTTTATCATCCGGACCAGCATGGTTAGGCGGTCTTCACCGTGGACATGAATGACCTCCGGCAATAGCGAGACGAGAAGAGCCTTGTCATCCGAGCCGAAAGCACAATGTCCAACCATTGCCTTGATCTCGGCCGGCGCATCAGGGTCTCCCAACCGGAATACACCCGGACTAGTCTCAAGACGCTGCGCAAGCGCTCCGCGATGCGGTGGTTCCAAGCTGCTCATTGTGAACGAGAAGACTTCCGGAACCAGCACGAAGTCACCGGCCGTCAGCAGCATCGGCTCACCACCTGTGATGGTCATCCGACAACACCCTTCGACCACGGCGCAATAGAAGGGGCTTCCGAGCTCAGTGCGCTCGACGAGCCAGCGGCCGCCGCCTGTCACCAATTTGGATATCGACGGGATTGGCTTCAGCAGGGAAACGACTTCTGCAATTGGGTCGGTCATGAATTGGACTTGTGCTAAACGAATTCGGACAAACGAATATAGATAGTCCGGTACAAGTAGTCCATCTCTTGGCAGCGTAATCGTCAGGAGACAGACACATGCCAAAGATCCTCGTCACCGGTTGCTCTTCCGGATTCGGGCTCGCCATCGCGCACACCTTCCTGCAGGCTGGATGGGACGTGGCCGCGACCATGCGCACCCCGCGGACCGACCTGCTACCGGATACTGAAAGCCTTAGAGTGATTGCGTTGGATGTTACCAATGCGGAAAGCATCATAAGGGCTGTCGAAACCGCCGGGCCGATCGATGCTCTGGTCAACAATGCCGGTGTTGGCATGCTGAACGTGCTGGAAGGCGCTGAGATGTCGAATGTCCGCGACCTCTTCGAAACAAATGTCTTCGGCGCGATCGCGCTGACCAAAGCGGTCCTTCCGCAGATGCGGGTACGAGGTGCGGGCGTCATCGTGAATGTCAGTTCCAGCGTCACCATCAAGCCGCTGCCTGCACTATCCATTTATAGCGCCAGTAAGGCGGCTTTGAACGCTTTCACCGAAAGCCTTGCCCTTGAGGCCGCGCTCTTCGGCGTGCGCACGCGGCTGGTGCTGCCCGGCTCGGCTCCGACGACCGCCTTCGGGAAGAATGCAGTGGCACGCGTGGGAATGGAGATCCCCCAACCTTACAGCGCATTCGTTCACGACTATCTCACGGCCTTGCGCACGGGGACCGAGGTGACGACGCCGGAAGATGTGGCCCAGGCCGTCTGGCGTGCCGTAACGGAGCCGGACGCGCCGATGCGGAGCCCTGCCGGGGCGGATGCGCAGACCTGGTTCCGCGAGACAGGTCATCCTGTGGCGTGAAGGCGACTACTCGGAAACCCAAGCTCAGGATATTCGACCATGAACAATCTGATCAATCTCGCCAGCCACATTCCCACGCCTGATGCCACTCTCACTGTAGCCTACACCCCAATCCGTTTGCCAATGGAAGGCCGCCAGCCGCTTGAACTGCGTTTAACCGCACCTGCAACGGGCAGCCACCTGCCCATTGTGCTCGTTTCGCACGGTTTCGGCCCCTCAAATTACCTTCCATCGAAGGACGGCTACGCTCCATTGGCTCAGTTTTGGGCGGAACGCGGTTTCGCTGTCATTCAGCCAACGCATGCAAGCTCGCGCGTCGGCGGTTTGCCTGCAGGCGCACCTGGCGCGCCTTTCTTCTGGCGCGAGCGCGTGGAGGAGCTGAAGGCGGTCATCGAGCAATTGGTTGAGGTGGAACATCAGGCGCCCGCTGTCTCCGGGCGGCTGGATCATTCCCGAATCGCGGCGGCCGGTCATTCCTTTGGCGGCCACACCGTTGGGCTTCTGTTGGGCGCGCGCGTGGACGGTGAGGATTTTTCCGATCCTCGAATTTCGGCGGGAATTCTGCTGGCTGCTCCTGGGCGCGGCGGAAAGGACATGACCGAGGAGAACGCAAGCCGGTTTCCCTTCTTCGATGTGGATTTTTCCAGTCTGACAACCCTCAGCCTTGTTGTCTGTGGTGATCAGGATGATCCGCATTTCACCCCGCGCGGTCCCGAATGGCATGCGGATGCTTTTCAGGATGGCCCGGGCGCGGAGGCACTGTTGATGTTGCGCGAGGTTGGACACGGGCTTGGCGGGATTGCCGGCCTTGACGCGCGCGAGACCGAAACCGAGGCTCCAGATGTACTGGAAGCCACGAAACGTTTGACCCTCGCCTGGCTTCAGACGGCACTTGCAGTCGATGAACATGCGTGGGTTGGCGCGTGCGGCGCGCTTGAGGGTCTTGCGGCTCCGATTGGGCACGTTACGCGCCGTACACACTAAGCCACATCCGGCGCCCCGGCTGCTAGCAAGTCACCTTCTGGCTGCTGAAGCGGAAGGGGTGTTCTTGCGCACCTAGATCACCACGATCTGGTTGTCGCGGGCGGCAAAGGATTCAGGGAATGCGGCCTGCGCCTGCGTTTCCATCTGCGCCAGCTGTTCGTCGGTGCGGGAGGGGGCGTGGTGGAACAGGGCGAAACGTTTGGCGCCGGCTATCTTTGCAAGCTCGGTGCCATGCTCCCAGGTCGAATGGCCGAAGCCCTTGAAACGCTGCATCTCGTCTTCATTGTAGGTGCAGTCGTAGACGACGAGATCGGCACCCTTCATCATCTCCAGCGAGACCGGGTCGTAAGCGCCTGGAATATGCTCGATATCATAGATCAGTGCGACCGAACGGCCCTGCCATTCGATGCGGTAGCCGATGGCGCCGCCCGGGTGGTTGAGCATGAAGGTCTTGATCTCGATGCCCTCGTGAGGCGTCAGCACCTGTCCGGAATGGAAATCTCGGAAGTTCATCGTCGCCTGACAGATGTCGGTCTTGACCGGAAACCAGGGCGGGCTGATGAACTGCTCGACCATTTCCCGCGTGCTCATCTTGCCGTCGAGATGGCCGGACCAGATGTTGACGTTGATCGAGGGATAATAGATCGCCTTGAAAAACGGCAGGCCGATGATGTGGTCGTAATGGCAATGGCTGAAGAACAGATCGACGTCGCTGACGCCGTCGGCGAGCAATGACAGCCCCGCCTCGCGCAGGCCGGAGCCCGCGTCGAAGATCATCCGATGTTTTCCGCAGCGAATTTCGATGCAGGACGTATTACCGCCGTAGCGGTCGAACTCGGGGCCCGATACGGGAATACTGCCCCGGACGCCCCAAAATTTTACCTGAAACAGTTCTGTCGTCATCGTTCTTCAAACCGGCCTTCCCGCATCGCCATCGTAATCATAGTTTATCCCGATGCGAAGCAGTAGAATTCCACGGGTTTGCCTGTGCCCCTCTCATTCTCCTAACCGCTAGCGGAAGAAGGAGTAGATTTTCCTAAGCAATCGGCTTTTGCGCCGGAAAGCAAGCCAGTATGGTTGGTTTTCGGTAAACGGGCTGCTGGGCGGGGACATTTTCCCGTAAGTCATGCCTATTAGATGGTTGCGCACGATTGAAAAAACAATTGCTGTCACCTCGCGCCAGAATTCAGCCTGCCAGCATCACGAATTCCACGCCCGAGAAATCAAGCACCCCGCGCAATGGAAGCTGTTTTTGCCAGTCGTCCCGCGCTCATCGCCCGGTTGAGCGGGCACTACCGAATGAATTGGAGAACTGAGCATTGGCGCAACCCAACCCCGCCAAGGTCCGCTTTCAATTTGTAACGCAACGCCCGCGGGATGATGGTTGCGGCGTTTTTGTCTTGCAGATGCTCACCGGCAGACCCTACGGCCAACTTGCCGGCATGATCGATTGGGGAGCACAGACCAATCATTACACCACGTGGAAAGAACTAAGCTGTGTCCTAAGCGAGATGGGGTGGCGTATTGGCGAGGTACGCAAGGTGGAGAGCTGGAGTGACGTCATCGGGGTGGCGGTCGTCCATGTCGAAGGAGACCACTTTATCCTGTATGACGCTGATAACGGCATTTTCTATGACCCAGGCCAATGGGAAGGTCCCGATCTCGATACCCAGCTTGTTCCCCTGAGCTATCTTCCTGTGCATTTGCCAGAGAGTGCATAAACCGCCGACAATTGTTGGATCATCCAGCGGGCGTTGATTTCTGCCGCCGCAATTCCTGAGGCTGGACACGACAGGCATCTCCGCCGAGGTCGGTGTGACTCGCATCTGTGACCGAATAGAGAGCGCAAGCCTGACCAAACTAAAGGGGTATGTGGATCCGCGCACATTCAGTGTCCGCGGAAACCTCCATCGTATGAGAAAATTGGGTTCGGTATTGCGTGAATGCTTCCTTGCTTGGCATTGCCGAAAAGCGATATATCAGATGATATGAGAAATATAAGAGACTCGTGATGCTCCAGCCTGTTGTAAACGAGACCATCGCCGAGAGCAGCTACCGGCGCATTCGGGCCGACATCATTTTCGGGCGGCTGGCGCCCGGGCAAAAATTGAGACTGGAAAGCCTGAAGGAGGCCTACGATACCAGCATCAGTACGCTCAGAGAGGTGCTGAACCGGCTCTCCTCCGAGGGTCTGGTCGTTGCCGAGGGACAGAAGGGGTTTGAAGTTTCTCCGGTATCCGTCTCCGACCTCAAGGAGACGGCGGCAATGCGGCTTCTGCTCGAGACGCATGCCTTGGAGCAGTCATTCGCGCATGGAGACGTGGAATGGGAGGCGCCGCTGGTATCGGCCCACTACAAATTGGCGCGGATGGAGCAGGTGATGGCAACCGGCGACACCAGCAGGGCCGAGGACTGGAAGCGCTATGATTGGGAATTCCACCAGGCCTTGATTTCCGCATGCGGGTCGAAACTGCTGATGCAGACCCACTCGGGGATCTTCGACAAATATCTAAGGTATCAGATGGTCGCTTTGTCCTACCGGGGTGACGTCGCCGCCGATGAACACCAGCAGCTTCTGGATGCGGCCCTGCGACGGGATGCAGAGACGGCCAAGCGAGTGCTTGCGTTTCATATCCAGGGCGGGGTGGAACATGCGCTGGCCAAAGGGACATTGAAATAACAACGGAGGTCTTTTCAAGATTTAAGGCCATCACACTTCTCGGCGAAACCAGGAAAAGCCATGCTCAAGCAAGTCCACGACCCGGCTGAAACAGTAAGCGATGTCGTCTTCCGGCAGATCCGCGAGGATATCATATCAGGCATATTGGCGCCGGGGGCCAAGATCAAACTGGAGCAGGCAAAGGAGCGCTACTCGATCGGCATTTCGTCGCTGCGCGAAATTCTGAGCCGCCTGACCACGGAGAACCTCGTCGTCGCCGAGGGGCAGCGTGGTTTTGAAGTGAGCCCTGCTTCGCGGCGGGAGTTGCTGGAGCTTGCCGACCTGAGGATCGTTCTTGAAACGCATGCGATCGGCCTTGCATTCGCAGCCGGAAATCTCGAATGGGAAGGGCGCATCGTCGCTGCCCATCACCGGCTGGCTGCCGCTGAGCGCAAGCTGCTGGCGGGCGACGTCTCGCGCACGGTCGACTGGGTCCGATACGATTGGGAGTTCCATCAGGCGATCGTCTCGGCCTGCAATTCAGCGACGCTGATGGCGACATTGTCGTCGGTGTTCGACCGCTTCCTTCGTTACCATATGCTGGCCGAAAGCTTTCGCGGAAAGCCTGTTGTCGATGACCACAGGCTTTTGTTCGAACTGTCCATTCAACGTGACGTCGCCGGCGCGACCGAGGTGGTCAGACGGCATGTACAAAGCGGCGTAGAGCATGTGCTGAAGAGCGGCCGCATTCTCTGATTTAATAAGCGTCTTTCGGAATTCCTTCCGGACGGATCTGCCTTTTCAGCGCGGCGATCCGGAAAATTGCATTTGGCGCGCCATATCCGCGATAGCCGCGGCGCTCGACGATCTCGAAAAAGAAACCCTCGCCATAGGTTCCGCTATAGAGCTGGAAATATTCGCCATGCTCGTCTCGGTCATAGAGGATGTTCTCTGCTTTCAGCCGCTCGGTCATGACAGGATCGAGCCCGAAGCGGGCTTCGACGTCGTCGTAATAGTTCGGCGAAATGTGCAGGGACCTGAAGCCGCAGCCACGAAGTTTTTCGGCGGTTGCAAAGATGTCGTCGGTTGAAAATGCCAGATGCTGGATGCCGGACCCGAACTTCTCCGCAATGAAATGTCCGGCCAGGGTGCGGCGATTTTCGGCTCCGTTCATGGTAATGCGCAACTCGCCCGACTGGTTCTCGACGACTTGGCTGCGCACCACCCCGGCTGGATCGATGATGTCGACCATCGGGGTCTTATGGGTCTCGAAGATCGACGTGTAGAACAGAAGCCAGGTGAGCATTTCATCATAGCCGACCGTCTGGGCGACGTGATCGACGCGAAAAAGGCCGCCGTCCGCCGTCTGGGCGTCGTCGGTGACCGGCCGAAAGTCGATTTCGGAAAAGCGCCCCAAGGCGCTCTTGTCGTCGATCAGATAGACGATGCCGCCGCCCACACCCCGAATGGCCGGCAGTTCAAGCTCGCCCGCCGCGACCGGCTGGCTGAATGCCTCCGCATCCAGGGCAAGGGCGCGCGCATACGCCTTTGCGGCATCGTCGACGACCAAGGCGATCGCATAGGCAAACGTGCCATGAACGGCGTAGGCCGCATTGGCGAATCCCGCCTGATCGACATTGACGAGGATCCGGATCTCGCCCTGCTCGAACAGAGAGACTTTCTTGGTGCGGTGGACGGCAGTCTGCTTGAACCCGAGGGTGCGCAGCAAAGCCACCAGCTCGACTTCATCTTGTTCGTCCGTGGCAAACTCCACGAAGCCGACACCTTTCACGGCAGCCCTTTGCGGCATCGCCGCCCCGGTCATGCTGTCGGCGCCGAGATGGCGCCGCACCTGGTCGCCGAGATAGATCAGTGAGCGGTGGCCGTCGGCGGCGATTGCCCGCGACAGGCCGCCTCGAAACTGGTCGTTGAAAATCTCCAGCGAGAAATACCCGTCATAACCTGTGGCAGCGACGGCTTCGGTGAACGCCGTGACGGGAAGATCGCCTTCTCCAGGCATATTTCGGAAGTGACGGCTCCAATAGAGCAGGTCCATGTCGATCAGCGGCGCATCGGCAAGCTGGACGATAAAGATCTTCTCTTTGGGAAGCGAGCGGATGGAATTGACGTCGATCTTGCGCGACAAGGTGTGGAAGCTGTCGAGGATGAGGCCGACATTCGGATGATCGGCGCGTCGCACGATTTCCCAGGCGTCGCGGTGGTCGCTGATATGGCGACCCCAGGCGAGCGCCTCGTAGCCCACTCTCAGTCCACGCCGGGCGGCACGCTCGCCGAGTTCCCGGAAATCCTCAGCCGCACGGTCGATGCCGCCGATGGCCGCCGGCGAGACGTTCGAGCAGACCAGCACCAAATCTGTTCCAAGCTGCTGCATCACGTCGAACTTCCGTTCGGCGCGATCGAAGGTGCGGCTTCGCAGCGGCTCCGGCATGCCCTCGAAATCTCGAAACGGCTGAAACAGCGTGATCTCCAGGCCATGGTCGCGCACGAGTTTTCCGACATCGGCCGGGCTTCCGTCGAATGCCAGGAAATCATTTTCGAAAATCTCGACGCCGTCGAAGCCCGCTCGGGCGATTGCCTCGAGCTTTTCCGGCAGTTCGCCGCTGATCGTCACAGTCGCAATCGAGGTCTTCATATCAAAGCCCTTTCGGCATCCACCGCCAGCCGCGAAAACTCGCCCTCACCTATTATTGCAAATCTCGTGAGGAATTAAAATAGATAGAGGCATTATAAAATCTCATATGATTTTGAAAAACTCTGTTGATTTAGCCGTCCGTCTCTGGCAATCATTCCTCCCACAGTCAAAAGGTGAGGTGGCTGTCCGGTCGAATGACCGTCAAAGAGGAGGAAACATAATGTTCAAGTCTATGCTGACGCGCCGAAACGCCATGCTCGGAGCCGCAGCCTTTGTGGCTGCCGTCACCTTGGCGCAACCGGCCGCCGCGATTACGCCTGATGAAATCAAGGCTCGCGGTAAGATCATCGTCGGAATTCAGGGTGACAACCCGCCTTGGGGTTTTGTGACCAGCGGCGGCAAACAGGACGGCCTCGACGCCGACATCGCGACGCTGTTTGCCAAGGAATTGGGTGTTACCGTCGAGTTCGTGCCGCTTGAAGTCAACAACCGCATTCCGGCCCTCACGGCCGGCCGCGTCGACGTTCTGTTTGCAACGATGGCGATGCTGCCGGATCGCGCAAAGGCCGTGCAGTTCAGCAAGCCCTATGTGGCCAATGCCATCGTTCTGATCGGTCCCAAATCGGCAGAGATCAAGACGAATGCCGACATGGCCAAATTCAGCGTCGGCGTCGCCAAGGGTGCAGCGCAGGACACGCAGGTGACGAAGAACGCGCCTGAGGGCACGACGATCCGGCGCTATGACGGAGACGCTGCGAGCGTCCAATCCCTCGTTTCCGGCCAGGTCGATACGCTGGGCGGCAACATCTTCTATATGGACCGCGTCGAGAAGGCCCGTCCGGGCGAATTCGAAAACAAGCTTGAATTCCAGAAACTCTACAACGGCGCTTGCACGCGTCTCGGCGAGAAGGAAATCAACGCGGCGCTGAATACCTTCATCGACAAAATCAAGGCAAACGGCGAGCTCAAGACCGTCTACGACAAGTGGATGAAGGTCCCGGTCCCGCAATTCCCGGAAACGCTGGAAGGCATTCCGTTTGCGGTGAACTGAGCCAACGCTAAAGGCGGGACGAGGCCCGGGCCTTCCGGCTGATGATAAGGCCCGCCAACCACTCTTCCGTCATGCTCGGGCTCGTCCCGAGCATCTTCGGCGGCAGATCCTCGGCACAGGGCCGAGGATGACGTCCAGAGAGAAGTGAAGTCCTTATTTAGGACGGCGGGCATGCCCTGCCCATCAACGCAACCGCCATGCCCAAGGCCCCGAGGTGCGCGACATGACCAGAACCATCTTTGTGCTCAACGGACCGAACCTGAACCTGCTGGGTGAGCGCGAGCCTGCCATCTACGGGTCGACGACGCTGGCAGATATCAAGGACAAGTGCCTCGCAAAGGCTGGGAGTCTCGGCTTTGCCATCGACTTCCGCCAGACCAATTTCGAGGGCGAGTTGGTCGAAAGCGTGCACCAGGCCCGCAAAGGGGCCTGCGGTATTATCATCAATCCGGCCGGCTATACCTTCACCTCAATCGCGCTTCTCGATGCGCTGAAGATGTTCGATCCGCCGAAGATCGAGCTGCACATCTCGAATGTTCATGCGCGCGAAAGCATCTACCACAATTCGCTGATCTCGCGCGTCGCCACGGCGATCATGATCGGCTTTGGCGCCCGCGGTTATGAGCTCGCGATAGAAGCTATGGCCGACATGGCGGGAGCAGCGAAGGCATGAATTATAAGTTGGATTTCACCCCGGTTATCGATGGGCTGCCAAGTCTGCTGCTCGGCTGTCTCGGGACATTCCTGCTTGCCATTTGTGGAATGCTGCTGGCGATCGTCATCGGAATTGGCGGAGTTGCCCTGCGCGATTCTCCGCTGAAGCCGGTGCGGTGGCTGGTCATCGCCTTCGTCGAGTTGATCCGCAACACGCCGTTCCTGGTCCAGATCTTTTTCATCTACTTCGCGCTTCCGCTCACCGGCATCAGGCTGGATCCAACGCCGACGGCGATCATCGCGCTCGGCATCAATGGTGGCGCCTATGCAATCGAGATCATTCGCGGCGGCGTCCAGTCGATCCCGAAGGGGCAGATGGAAGCCGGCCTGGCGCTTGGCCTGCACAAGGCGCAGGTCTTCCGGCTGATCATCCTCAAGCCGGCGTTGCGGGCGATCTACCCGTCTCTGACCAGCCAGTTCGTGCTGTTGACACTGACCACCAGCATTGCCTCGGCGATCTCGGCCTACGAGCTGACCTCCGTTTCCCAGCGGATCGAATCGGAGAGCTTTCGGAGCTTCGAAGTCTACTTCACCGTCACGGTTTTCTATTTCGTGATTTCCTGGCTGATGATGCGCCTGTTTGCGCTGTTTTCGGCCCGCTACTTCAAATATCCCGTCAAGTAGGAGGAATTCCATGGGTCACGACGAGTTCGTCTTCCTCCTGATCGGCCTGAAATGGACCGTCGTCCTCTCCGCAGTCGGCTTTGTCTGCGGCTGCATTGCCGGGCTCGGTGTCGCTCTCGCCCGCGTCTCGGGCATCCCGCTGTTGGAACGCCTGACCGCCGGCTACATCGCCGTCTTCCAGGGAACGCCGCTTCTGATGCAGCTTTTCGTGACCTATTACGGTCTCGCTCTGGTCGGGCTGATGCTCGATGCCTGGGTGGCCGTCGCCATCGGACTGACGCTTCATGCCAGCGCCTATCTCGGCGAGATCTGGCGCGGATCGATCGAGGCGGTTCCGCGCGGCCAGACGGAAGCGGCGAAGGCTTTGAGCCTTCGTTATATCTCCCGCATGAAGGATGTCATCCTGCCGCAGGCGCTGCGCATCTCGCTGCCTGCCACGGTCGGCTTCCTCGTGCAGTTGATCAAAGGCACCTCTCTTGCCTCGATCGTCGGCTTCACCGAGCTGACCCGCGCCGGCAACATCATCTCCAATCAGATCTTCCAACCGCTGACGGTCTTCGGCGTCGTCGGCATCCTGTACTTCCTGATGTGCTGCCCGTTGACGATTCTCGGGGCGCGTCTCGAGCGAAGGTTCGCCGCCTCCGCGCGCTGATCCGCGTCCCCTGTTCCTCGATGCGGCCCTGCCCGCCAATCCCGGAGTTCTACCGATGACCAGTCCCATTCCCGCCCAGGCCGCAGAAACCATGATCTCCATGGCGCAGGTGGAAAAGTGGTACGGCTCGTTTCAAGCCCTTCTCGATATCAACATGACGGTCCGCAGCGGCGAGAGGATCGTCCTGTGCGGGCCTTCCGGCAGCGGCAAGTCGACGCTCATTCGCTGTATCAACCATCTCGAGACCTACCAGAAAGGTGAAATCCGGGTTGGCGGCATCGTTCTGAGTGACCAGGCAAAGACCGTCGATGCGATCCGCCGGGAGGTCGGCATGGTCTTCCAGCAGTTCAATCTGTTTCCGCACCTGACCGTGCTGCAGAACTGCATGCTGGCGCCGATGAAGGCGATCGGCGTCGGCAGGGCGGAAGCCGAGGAACGGGCACGCGGGCTGCTTGAGCGGGTCAAGATCCTGGAGCAGGCCGACAAATACCCGGTCCAGCTCTCAGGCGGCCAGCAGCAGCGCGTCGCCATTGCCCGCGCGCTTTGCATGCGGCCGAAAGTGATGCTGTTCGACGAGCCGACGTCGGCGCTCGACCCGGAGATGGTCAAGGAGGTGCTGGATACGATGATCGCATTGGCCGACGAGGGCATGACGATGATCTGTGTCACCCATGAGATGGGCTTTGCCCGCCAGGTCGCCGACCGGGTGATCTTCATGGCCAGCGGCGCGATCGTCGAGGAAGCCCCGCCCGCCGAATTCTTCACTAACCCGCAGCACGAGCGCACCCGGAAATTTCTCGGAGAAATCCTGCGGAAGTAGGGGGCAGGGCCGATACCTCGTCAAATTCTGGGAGCCGATCATGAAGCCATTGAAGATTGCAGTCATGGGAGCCGGCCTGATCGGCAGACGCCATGCCGAGCGCATCATATCCGAGCCCGGAACGCTTCTCTCCGCCGTGATCGATCCGTCTTCGGCCGGTCACGACTTTGCCCGCAATGCCGGCGCCCGATGGTATGCGAACTTCCGGGATATCAGTGAGGAAGACAGGCCTTACGGCGTCATCGTGGCAACACCGAACCAGCTCCACGTCGAGAACGCTATGGAGATCATCGCCGCTGGCATCCCGGTTCTGGTCGAAAAACCGATCGCCGACGATGTCGATGCCGCCGCGGCGCTGGTTGCGGCCGGCGAGAAGGCCGGGATCCCGATCCTGGTCGGCCATCACCGGCGTTACAACCCGATGATCCAGGCGGCCAAACAAATCGTCGACGGCGGCCGGCTTGGCCGGATCATCGCGGTGCATGGCACCTTCTGGGTCGCCAAGCCCGACGACTATTTCGACATCTCCTGGCGGCGGGAAGCCGGCGCCGGCCCAATCTTCGTCAACCTGATCCATGATGTCGACCTCTTCCGATTTCTGTTCGGCGAGGTCGAAGCCGTGCAGGCGATGGAATCGCACGCCGTGCGCCACCACGCCGTCGAGGATACGGCCGTTGTCTCGTTGCGGTTTGCAAACGGCGTTCTCGCCACGCTTAACGGCAGCGATGCGGTGGCGGCGCCCTGGAGCTGGGAGGCGACCACCGGTGAGAACCCTGCATTTCCCCACTATGCCGGACATTGCTACCAGATCGGCGGCACCAAGGGTTCGCTCGCAATTCCCGATCTGACGCTTTGGACAGCGACGTCGAAGCCGAATTGGCTGGAGCCGCTTGCCGAGGAGCGCGTACCCTTTGAAGCAGCCGATCCGCTTTGCCGTCAGCTCCGCCATTTTTGCGATGTCATACGTGGCGATGCCGCGCCCCTCGTAAGCGGGCGCGAGGGCCTCGCAACCCTCAGGGTCGTCGAAGCGATCAAGAGATCGGCGCGCTCGGGGCAGATGGTCCGCCTCGCCGACACCGTTGCCTCTGCCGATCCCCAGAAAGTCTAGCCACATGATCACCGGCACGACCAAACTCATCGCTCACCTCGGTTATCCCACCGAGTCGTTCAAGGCGCCGCTGATCTACAATCCGTATTTCGAAAAGACAGGGATCGATGCGGTCGTCGTGCCGATGGGCTGCCGGCCGGAGGACTATCCGGCGTTCCTGAAGCTTGTCTTCCGGCTCTCCAATATCCATGGCGCGCTGATCACGATGCCGCACAAGATTTCGACGATGGCACTGCTCGACGAAGCCTCGACCAACGCCAAAGTCGCGGGCTCGTGCAATGCGGTGCGTCTTGATGCCGATGGCAGGCTGATTGGTGACATGTTCGATGGCGAGGGCTTCGTGCGGGGCGTTCTGCGCAAAGGCAGAAAGGTCGACGGCGCCCATGCGCTCGTCGTCGGCGCCGGCGGCGTCGGCTCGGCGATCGCGGCGTCGCTGGCGCAGGCAGGTGTGGGCCATCTCGCAATCTTCGACGCCAGCGAGACAGCCGCGACCGCGCTGCTCGGCCGGTTGAAGACATATTATCCGCATCTGCACGTCACGACCGGCTCTCTCGATCCGGCAGGGTTCGATATCGTCGTCAACGCGACACCGCTTGGAATGCGGCGGGGTGACCCTCTGCCGATCGATGTCGACCGCATCTCCCCATCGACCTTCGTCGGCGAGGTGGTGCTGAGCAAGGAGATCACCCCGTTGCTGGAGGCAGCACGGGCTCGGGGCTGCGCCTTTCAAGTCGGCACGGATATGCTGTTCGAACAAATCCCCGCCTATCTCGAATTCTTCGAATTCCCAACAACGACGGCCGACAATCTGCGGGCCATAGCCAGGCTCGTTTGATGCTCGTTTCGCCTGAGGTAAAAGATCGCGACGGGCTTTAGACCACCCCAAGCCGCCTGATATTCCCCACTAACTCCCCCGCCAGCCGCAAGCTGGCGGCGGTTGCCATCGCCATTTGCGGCAGCAGCAGCCATTCGAGCGTCCAGGCGGCGCCGGAGCGTTCCTGTTCATGGACGAGGGATTGGTGAATGCCCGACAGCGCCGTGGCGTTGAAGCGGGCAAGCGAGACCAGCACCTCGGCGGCAACGGGGTTCTGTTTGTGGGCCATCGCCGACGAAGTGCCGCCGCCTGATATTTCTATCTCCTGGCCTGACTGGGCGAGCAGGGCGATATCCTGGCCGATTTTGCCGAGGCTGCCCGAGATCGACGCAAACAGGCCGGCAATATCGGCGATCGGCAGACGGCCGCTCTGCCATTGCGTGGTGTCGGTGAGGCCGAGTTCCTGGGCGAGCGAGGCACGGACGGTTGCGGCGTGCGGCCCGAGCTTGTCGAGCGTGCCGGCGGCCCCACCGAGCTGGACGGGAAAACTCTGCTCGGTCAGGCGGTCGCGATAGGTCGTCAGCGGCGCGCGCCACGCAGTGAGACGGTCGGAGACGCTGATCGGGATCGCCGCCTGCATGCGGGTATGACCCATCAGCCGGTTGCGGCCGAACTGGCGATCGAGCCCATCGAGCTCTGCGACGATGGCGGAAAGCCGGCCGGCAAACAGGAAGACGACGGCCTTCAGCCGGATCATGAGACTGGTGTCGATGACATCCTGGCTGGTGGCGCCGAGATGCAGGCTTTTCGCCGCTTCCTCGCCGACGTCGGTGCGCAGCTGCTTGATGAGCTCGGGAACGACGACGCCATCGCGTGCCGTGGCCGCTCGCAAACGGGGCAGGTCGGGAGAAAAGCCGGCGCAGATTTCGGCGATCCGCCTTGCGGCTTCGGCAGGGATGAGGCCATGGGTGGCTTCGGCCCTCGCCAGCGCGGCCTCGAAGGCGAGCATGGCGCGAATGTCGGCCTCGGCGGAGAAGTAGGGCGCGATTTCATCGTCGCCGAGCAGGCCGGAGAGGAAGGGATGGTCGAAGGGCGATGCGGTCATGAATTGCTCGTTTGTGATGGAGGCCCCTCATCCGGCTGCCGCCACCTTCTCCCCGAGGGGAGAAGGGGTTTTGAGGCATTGTCCCGTCTCCTCTCGGGAAAGGGTAAGGTGAGGGGACGCTACTTGCACTAGGCCCTATCGGCAAGTTACTTGCCGGCTCTTAAATATCCAGAAACACCGTTTCCTTCGGACCCTGCAGATGGATGTCGAAATGGCAGGTCGCGCCGTCGCGGATGGCGACCATGGTTGCGACACGCTCGCGATGTTCGATGCGCTGAAGCAGCGGGTCGGCGCCGTTGGCCTCCGTCTCCTCCGGAAAATACACGCGGGTGTGCAGGCCGATATTGATGCCGCGGGCGACGATCCAAACTGTGATGTGCGGCGCCATCTTGCGGCTGTCCTTGAACGGGACGCGGCCCGGCTTGATGGTTTCGAAGCTGTAGACGCCATCCGCGGCGCGGGTCGGGCAGCGGCCCCAGCCGGTGAAATTGGGATCGGCTGTGCCGCGCATTTCCGACGGGCTGTTGTAAAGGCCGGCGCTGTCGGCCTGCCAGATTTCGACGACGGCATCGCGCACCAGCGCGCCGGCGCCGTCGAAGATGCGGCCGGTCACGGTGATGCGTTCGCCGAGCGTCTTGTCGTTGATCATCTCGGTGCCGAGATCGGTATCGTAGACGCCCGCTATGTCGCAGAAATTCGGTGTCAGGCCGATATGGACATAGGGACCTGCCGTCTGCGACGGAGTTTCCTTGAGATAGCCGAGCTGCTGCATGGTCAGTTGCCCTCCAGCCTGTTTTCGAACATCGTCGAGCGGCGGCCGCGCAGCACGATATCGAATTTATAGGCGCGTGAATCCATCGGGATGGTGTTGCCCCAGTCGAGCGGCGCGATCAGCTGCTCGATCGCCGCCTTGTCGGGGATCGTGCCGACGATCGGACATTTCCAGATCATCGGATCGCCTTCGAAATACATCTGGGTGATCAGGCGCTGGGCAAAGCCGTGGCCGAAGATCGAAAAGTGGATATGGGCGGGGCGCCAGTCGTTGACGCCGTTCGGCCAGGGATAGGCGCCGGGGCGGACGGTGCGGAAATGGTAGCGGCCTTCCTCGTCGGTGATCGTGCGGCCGCAGCCGCCGAAATTCGGGTCGATCGCCGCGAGATAGGATTCCTTCTTGTGGCGATAGCGGCCGCCGGCATTGGCCTGCCAGAACTCGATCAGGGCGCCGGCAACCGGTTTTGCCCGCTCGTCGAGCACGCGCCCATGGACGATGATGCGTTCGCCGATGGCGCTTTCCCCGGGCCGCGCATAATTCAGGATCAGGTCGTTGTCGAGGTCGCCGATCATCGAATGGCCGAAGACCGGGCCTGTCGTTTCGGAGATCGTGCCGTCGAGCGAGAGCAGCGCACGCTGCGGCGCACGCAGCACGGATGTTTTATAGCCGGGGGTCAGCGCCGGCGCGTGCCAGGCGCGGTCGCGGGCGAAGAAGGCGCCGGTCTCCGGCTTGCGGTTCGGTAATTCGGACATTTTCCCCTCTCAGGCTGCCTTTTCGGCGTCCATCCGTTCAAAGGCCTGCTTGGCGATCTTGATTGCATGATTGGCGGCGGGAACGCCGGCATAGATCGCCACATGCAAGAGCGCCTCGCAGACATCCTCGCGGGTGGCGCCGGTATTGGCGGTGGCGCGCACATGCATGGCGACCTCGTCGTCCTGGCCGAGTGCCGCCAGAAGCGCGATGGTAACGATCGAGCGCTCGCGCTTGGTCAGCCCCGGGCGCGACCAGACATGGCCCCAGGCGGCTTCGGTGATCAGTTCCTGAAAGGGGCGGTCGAACTCGGTCGCAGCGGTTGCGGCGCGGTCGACATGGGCGTCGCCGAGTACGGCGCGGCGTGTCGCCATGCCCTGCCGATAGCGCTCCGAGGAGGACGCAGTTTCGTTCATCGGTTGGTTTCTCCAGGCGGAAGAGATGAGAGGAAGGCGCGGATGATCGCTGTCAGCGCTTCCGGCTGCTCGACGCAGGGGATGTGGGCGCAATCTGGGATCACCTCGTAACGGGCGCCCCGGATCAGCTTCGCTGTGGAAAGCACGAGGTCGGGGGGCGTCGAGCCGTCCTGGTCGCCGACGATGCAGATCGTCGGGACAGTGATCCTCTTTGCCGCCTCGGTGAAATCGGCATCGCGGATCGCTTCGCAGGCAGCGATATAACCCTCGGCCGGCTGGCGCGTCAGCATGTTGCAATAACCGGCATAGGCGGTGCTTTCGGGCCGGCGGAAGGCAGGCGTGAACCAGCGCTCCATAATGGCGTCGACGATGCTGGCGATGCCGTTTTGCTCGACGGCGGCGATGCGGGCGTTCCAGCTTTCCGATGTGCCGATCTTATGGGCGGTGTCGCAGAGGATCAGCGCGCCGACCAGATCCGGCCGGCGCGGATAGAGCGACTGGGCGACGAGGCCGCCGACCGAGAGGCCGCAGATGACGGCATCTTTCACCGAGAGCTGATCGAGCAGGCCGGCGAGATCCGTTGCATGGTCCTCAATGGAGCAGGGGAGCTGGCCGACATCGGAAAGCCCGTGGCCGCGCTTGTCGTAAAGCACGATGGCGTAGTCCCCGGCAAGCCGCACCACGACGTCGCGCCAGATGCGGAAATCCGTTCCGAGCGAATTGATGAAAACGATCACCGGCCGGTCGGCAGGCGCACCGATCACCTGATAGTGGATCGTCACGTCGTTGATGCGGGCAAATTGCACGTCACTCTCCTCCTGAACGGCAAAACTGACCGGTTGATCCGGTTAAGTAAAATGATATTTTTATGCTTTTCGATAACCCTGGAGTTATGTGATCGATGATCGACAGCCGCGTCAAGTTTCGCCATCTGCAAACTTTTGTCGAGGTGGCACGACAGAAGAGCGTCATGAAGGCGGCCGAATTGCTGCATGTCAGCCAGCCGGCGGTCACCAAGACGATCCGCGAGCTGGAACAGGCGCTGGGTGTCGCCGTCTTCGAGCGCGATGGCCGCGGCATCAAGATCACCCGTTACGGCGAAGTCTTCCTGCGCCATGCCGGGGCGGCGCTGACGGCGCTGCGCCAGGGTCTCGATTCCGTCGCGCAGGAGCAGTTTGCCGATGCACCGCCGATCCGGATCGGCGCCCTGCCGACGGTGTCATCACGCATCATGCCGCGGGCGATGGAACTCTTCCTCAAGGAGAGGACCTGGAGCCGGGTGAAGATCGTCACCGGCGAGAACGCGGTGCTGCTGGAGCAGCTTCGCGTCGGCGATCTCGATGTCGTCGTCGGACGCCTGGCGGGGGCGGAGAAGATGGCGGGCTTTTCCTTCGAGCATCTTTATTCCGAGCAGGTGGTGTTTGCCGTGCGCGCCGGCCATCCGCTGCTGAGCGGCGGGCAATCGCCCTTCTCAGGTTTTGGCGACTACACGGTGCTGATGCCGACGCGGGGTTCGATCATCCGGCCGGTGGTCGAAAATTTCCTCATCGCCAACGGCGTCTCCAGCCTGCCCAACCAGATCGAGACGGTCTCGGACTCTTTCGGCCGCGCTTTCCTTCGCTCGAGCGACGCGATCTGGATCATTTCCAACGGCGTGGTGGCCGACGATGTCGCCGACGGACGGCTGGCTCTGCTGCCGGTGAATACCGGCGAGACCAGGGGTCCGGTCGGGCTGACGATGCGCGCCGATGCCGTGCCGTCCGTGCCGCAATCGATCCTGATGCAGACGATCCGCGAGGCGGCCGGAGAGATTTCCTGAGCCCGGTTCTTTAAATTTGCTTGAACAATGACCAGATTTGGACTAAGTCTAAATCAAGCCAGGAGACTTCTATGCAGCATGCGCGACGTACCGAGCAGCAGGAAGGCCAGGGGCCGCAGCGGCTGGAAACCGACCGCTTTGCCGCTGTAAATCGCAAAAGGCTCAGTGCCCCAGCGCTGCGAACCTTTCTGGCGATCGCCGATCTCTGGGGGTTGAGTGAAGAGCAGCGCCTGCTCGTGCTCGGTTATCCCTCCCGCTCGACCTATCACAATTGGGCCAAGCAGGCCCGCGAGCACGGGACTTTCACGCTCGATGTCGATAGGCTGACCCGGATTTCCGCCGTGCTTGGCATCCATCAGGCGCTCGGCGTGCTGTTTGCCGACGAACACGCCGGCATCGCCTGGCTGCGCATGCCACATCAGGCGCCGGTTTTCGGCGGGCATCCGCCGATCGATATCGTGACCAACGGAACCCAGGACGGGTTGATGACCGTACGCCGGTTTCTCGATGGCGCGCGCGGCGGTCTCTATATGCAGCCGAATAGGCTCGACGAGGCATTCACGCCATACGAAGATACGGACATCGTCTTCCGGTGAGCGATCGTTTTGCCGAGGCGCCGCATCCGTCCTACCGGCTGATCCCGTCGCAATTTCCACCGATCGGGCTTTTCGAGACGGTGGCACGGGCGGCCGATCTCGACGCCGTGATGGAGCTTGTCGGCTGGACCAACGACCGTCTCGTCGCCGACCGCATCCGCAGGCTTCCCGAGGATGAATGGGTCTACGGGACGCCGAACGCCAGTATCGTGATGGCGGCATTCCTGCATGTCGCGCCGGGAGGAATGCGTTTCAACGGCCCGGATCTCGGCGCCTGGTATGCCGCCGACCATCTCCGCACGGCCGCCGCCGAGGTCGGCCATCATCTCCGGCGCGAAACTGTCGCGCGCGGTGTCGCGACGATGGCCCGCACCTATCGAAGCTACGCCGCTACCCTCATTGGCGACTATCTCGACATTCGCGGCGAACAGGCGCTGCGGCCCCATGTCTATGACGGCACGAGTTATGCTGCGTCGCAGGTGTTGGGCGAAGAGGTGCGTTCGAGCGGCGGCGCCGGTATCCTCTATGACAGCGTCCGGCTGAGAGGCGGGGTAAATATCGCCGCGCACCGGCCGCGCAACATCCGCGACGTGGTGCAGGCCGATCACTTCGAAATCACCGTCTCCGCCACCGACCGGAGCATCGATGTCAGGAAGCTGGCACCCTAGACGACGAGGCGCTCGGCCCAGGCCTTGGCCGTCTTCGCCATCGTGGCGAGGTGATCGGCAGCGGAGAAGCCGGAGACTGTCTTGCGCGGCTTGAGGTCGTGGTCGCCGTCTTCGAGCCAGAAGAGCTCGATCCTGCTTGAGAGATCGTAGCCCGGTACCTCGTCGCCTGTGCCGAATTCATCGCGCGTCCCCTGGCAGATCAGCGCGGGCGTCGCCAGCCCCGTGAGATGGCCGGTGCGCAGCTTTTCCGGCTGGCCGGGCGGATGAAAGGGATAGCCGAGGCAAAGCAACCCGGCGATCTTTTGCTGACGATAGAGGTCGTCTGCCACCATGCTGGCAACCCGGCCGCCCATCGACTTGCCGCCGATGATCAGCGGGCCGCTGGTCCCGAGCTCGGCAATGGCCGCCTCATATTCGGGATTGAGCGTTTCGGCGCGCGGCGGCGGCTTGCGGCCTCCGGTGCGGCGGGCGGCCATATAGGCGAATTCGAAACGGGCGACGCGGAAGCCGACGGCGGCCAGCGCCTCTGCCGCGGATGTCATCGATGCGGAATCCATCGGCGCGCCGGCGCCATGCGCCAGAAGGATGGTGAAGCGCGCATCCTGCGGCCCCTGCAGCAGAAATCTGTCCAGCATCGGCAATCCTCCATTCCGTCATCGGAACCATCTCGGCGGCCGTGACTTTGTCCTTGAAAGGAGACAGACAATGTCGACGAATGACGAAAACGTAAAGCCCGAGCAGCGGCGACCCAAGGATGTCGGCGCCGTTCCCGAAAAGCCGGAGCCCGCCGACGCAGAATCGCTGGCGCCACCGACGGTGCAGCCGGCTGGAGCAAGCGACAAAAGCGAACGGCCGGTGGTCAATCCCGTGACTGGAGTGGCCTTCTAACGGCTGACGCGATTGTCGTGCGGAACAGTCCCTTGAAACTCAGGCTTGGAGGGTCCATATACCGCTCCTGCCTGAAAAATGGATGCGCATGGTATCGACGCCGTCGAGCCGTTCGCTGTCCGACAGGATAAGGGCGCTCCCCGCAAGGGTCGAGCGCCCTTTTTGCTTTTCAGACACCGCGCGGGCCGAGGCTTTTGTTTCGCTGTGGTGGCAATCGTGAGGACCTCCACCATACTCTATATAGCACTTCGGAATCCCGAAATTTGCGTCTTTGAAATCATTGCATCTTTTTCCAAGGCGACAGCTCGAAAAACCCCGCGGATTTCGGGATCCCGAAGCGGCAGCCCTTCGGGATTCCGAAGTGGGATTTTTTTCGTCCTGTCGTTATTTCACGCGGGCGCTGTCGATTTTCGCATCCGCCGATCGTCATTCTCACGATGTGCTGCAACACGTCCCTTGCGCGTCCGAAACGACGCGCCGCAACAGAAGGAGGATATCGTCATGGATAATCAGCATCTGGTCCCCGCCGCCGTGCTTGCGGCAAAGAACGGCGTCCGGTTCCCCAATGAGAGCGAGGCTTATCGCAGCGCCCGCGATGCGCTGCTGGCCGAAGAGATCGATTTGCGCCGCCACATCGAGCGGGTGGCGGTCCAGCGCCGGGCGCTGCCGCCGGGCGGTGAGGTGAAGACGGACTATCGCTTCGAAGGCGCCAACGGGCCGATATCCTTTACCGAACTCTTCGCCGACAAGGAGACGCTGATTGTCTACAGCTATATGTTCGGCCCGGAGCGTGAGCGCCCATGCCCGATGTGCACCTCGCTGCTGTCGGCCTGGGATGGCGAGGTGCCTGACATTGAGCAGCGCGCCGCCCTTGCGGTCGTCGCGCTTTCGCCGATCGGCAGGCTGCTTGCCTTCAAGAAGGAACGCGGCTGGCACCACCTGCCGCTTTATTCCGACCCGACGGGTGATTACAGCCGCGATTATCACGCCATCGGCCGGGGCGGTGGCGATGACGCCGCCTTCAACGTCTTCACACGGCGCGACGGCACCATCCGCCATTTCTGGAGCGGAGAGATGGGCGGGGTGACGGCCGATCCCGGCGAGGATCCGCGCGGCGCGCCCGATCTGATGCCACTCTGGACCGTGCTCGATTGCACGCCCGAAGGCCGGGCGCCGGACTGGTATCCGAAGCTGTCCTATTGAGGCCGGCATCGTACTCCGTCAGCCGGTGGAGCGGTTTCTCGACGCCTCGGCCCATTCGAGGTTGGCGACTGCGGCCTCCGGCAGCGGTGAGGGATCGACGTCGTAGACATAGCCGGCGAGCATATCGGCGGCGCGTTCCGTCGCCTTGATCTTCGCCTCGGTCTCGGCGACCGCCTTGGAGATTGCCTCGATGCGGGCGCGGAACATGTGGGCGAGCACATCGCGGCCGGACTGTTTTTCGAGCCGCTCCAGATGCAGGCCGATACGCGAGGCATGGCGCTCCAACTCGCTCTTGCTGAACCGCGCTTTGCGAAGCTCTTCGGAGAGGCTGTCCTGCATGACGGCGACAGGATCGAAACTTCCGGGCATCCGCTCATCGAGCACGGCGTCGGTGACCAGCTTCTCGATCATCACAAGCGCCTGCAGTTCGGCGGCATCGGCGAATTCGACGTCGTAGCCGGTATCGTCGTAGACTTTGCGGCGGACCGGATCGAGAAGCAGCCCATAGGCTTTCTGCAGATGGGCGAAGGCTTCCGTATCACCACCCGAATCGGGGTGCGCGACCTTCGCCAGGCGCCGATAGGCGGCCTTCAGCTGAGCCTCGTTTGCATCGCGTTCAACGCCGAGAATATCGTATGGATCCGTCACGCCTGCTCCCTTGCCACCCAGCACGTCGTGGGCGGTCTAGGTCTTCTTCTGCATCAGAAGGGCGAAGTTTAGACCGAAAGCAGGAATGACGTCCATGGCCTGAGATTGGAATGGTCAATGCGGCAGCGTCGCAAAATCGAGGATTGTCCAATTTCTTCAAAAGCTTGGGCTAAGTTCAGCATGTGGCGATCGCTGCAAGATAACATTTTGCCTCGCCGTCGATTTCCAGCACGGTCCCGGCCGCATTGTTGATCAGCAGCGCATCACCGGCCGCAAGCGCGCCGGTCTCGCCGTCCCGCCGGAATGAGAGCGTGCCGCGATGGCAGAGCAATAGGCATGTCGACGACGGCAGCGGCACGGTCTTGCCGCCAGCGATGTCGATCCGGATCAGCGTGTGCGCAAGCCCGTCGCGGCGGGTCATGACATTGAGATCGGTGATCGCTCCGTCCTCGAGCATGGCGGCGACGGGGATATCGGCCGGGAAGGCAAGCGGATCGCCTGCCGTCGTCAGCAGCGCCGGCGTCCGGCCTTCGATATCAAGCACCATGCCGTTGCCGTCGAGGATCGCCAGCGTGCGGTCGATGCCGGGAAAGATCGAAAACGGTCCGTCGGCTGCGACGGTCGCCATGCTGACGCGCCAGTCGAAACCGGCAAGGCCGGCGTCTTCAGGCGAAACGGCGATCTCCACCGTTTCGCCGCCGCCGTTTTTCCACGGCATGCGCTTGTAATCGCCGGCGCGCAGGATCCTCACCGGGCTCAGTTCCCGAGAATGCCGGGCAGGCGCAGGCCCTTTTCCCTGGCGCAGTCGAGAGCGATGTCATAGCCGGCATCGGCGTGGCGCATGACGCCGGTCGCCGGGTCGTTCCAGAGCACGCGCTCCAGCCGCCTTGCCGCGTCGTCCGTACCATCGGCGCAGATGACCATGCCGGAATGCTGCGAGAAGCCCATGCCGACGCCGCCGCCGTGGTGCAGCGACACCCAGGTGGCGCCCGACGCCGTGTTGAGCAGGGCGTTGAGTAGCGGCCAGTCGGAAACGGCGTCGGAGCCGTCCTTCATGGCCTCCGTCTCCCGGTTCGGCGAGGCGACGGAACCCGAATCCAGGTGGTCGCGGCCGATGACGATCGGGGCGGAGAGTTCGCCTGATCTCACCATCTCGTTGAAGGCGAGGCCAAGCTTGTGGCGGTCGCCGAGGCCTACCCAGCAGATGCGCGCCGGCAGGCCCTGGAAGGCGATGCGCTCCCTGGCCATATCCAGCCAATTGTGCAGGTGCTTGTTGTCGGGCAGCAATTCTTTCACCTTGGCATCGGTCTTGTAGATATCCTCCGGGTCGCCGGAAAGGGCTGCCCAGCGGAAGGGGCCGATGCCGCGGCAAAACAGCGGGCGGATATAGGCCGGCACGAAGCCGGGGAAGGCGAAGGCGTTTTCGAGGCCTTCGTCCTTGGCGACCTGGCGGATATTGTTGCCGTAATCGAGCGTCGGAATACCGGCATTCCAGAAGGCGATCATCGCTTCGACATGCTCGCGCATCGAGGCGCGCGCCGCTTTTTCCACTGCTTTCGGATCGCTTTCGCGCTTGGCCTTCCACTCGGCCATCGTCCAGCCCTTCGGCAGGTAGCCGTTGATCGGGTCGTGCGCCGAGGTCTGGTCGGTGACCATGTCGGGGCGGATGCCGCGGCGGACCATTTCCGGCAGGATTTCGGCGGCATTGCCGAGCAGGCCGACGGATTTGGCTTCACCGGCCTTGGTCCAGCGGTCGATCATCTCGAGCGCTTCGTCGAGCGTCTCGGCCTTGGCGTCGACATAGCGGGTGCGCAGCCGGAAATCGATCGAGTCTGGATTGCATTCGATGGCGAGGCAGCAGGCGCCGGCCATCACCGCGGCGAGCGGCTGGGCGCCGCCCATGCCGCCGAGGCCGCCGGTCAGGATCCATTTGCCCTTGAGATTGCCGCCATAATGCTGACGGCCGGCCTCGACGAAGGTCTCGTAGGTGCCCTGGACGATGCCCTGCGTGCCGATATAGATCCACGAGCCGGCCGTCATCTGGCCGTACATGGCAAGGCCTTTCTTATCCAGCTCATTGAAATGGTCCCAGGTCGCCCAATGCGGCACCAGGTTGGAATTGGCGATCAGCACCCGCGGCGCATCCTTGTGGGTGCGGAAGACGCCGACCGGCTTGCCGGATTGGACGAGCAGCGTTTCTTCTTCGGTCAGCGTCTTCAGCGTCGCGACGATGCGGTCGAAATCCTCCCAGGTGCGGGTGGCGCGGCCGATGCCGCCGTAAACGACGAGTTCGTTCGGGTTCTCGGCGACATCAGGATCAAGATTGTTCATCAACATGCGCAGCGGCGCTTCGGTCATCCAGCTCTTGGCATTGAGATCATTGCCGCGGGGCGCGCGGATTTCGCGGATATTGTGGCGTGGGTTGGTCATGGCGGTTCCCCTGTCGAGTGATCGTTATCGTTTCAGGTCTGGCGCAATTTGTTCGATGCGCACCAGAATGTTTTTGAGATGGACGCGAAGTCGGTCTGCCCTCGCGGTGTCGTAGGCAAAGGGCGGTGTCTCGGTCTGCAGATGCGTCGACTGCGCAAGCTCCATCTGGATCGCGTGCACGCCGGTCTCGGGCCGGCCGTAATGGCGGGTCGTCCAGCCACCCTTGAAGCGACCGTTGAGCACGCTGTCATAACCTTCTGCGGCTTCGACGACGGTCAGCGTCGCTTGCTCGATGGCGCCGTCGCAGGTTTTGCCCATATCGGTGCCGATATTGAAATCCGGCAGCTTGCCTTCGAACAGGAAGGGAATGTGAGAGCGGATCGAGTGGCAGTCGTAAAGGATCGCCACGCCATGGCTTGCCCTGACGCGCTCGATCTCGGCGGCAAGTGCCGCGTGATAGGGCGCATGAAAATCCCGCAGCCGCGCCGCGATATCGGCTTCGTCAGGCGCCTGCCCATCCTTCCAGATCGGCTGGCCGTCGAAGTCCGTTTCCGGGATGAGGCCGGTGGTGTTCTGGCCGGGATAAAGGCTGACGCCCTGCGGATCGCGGTTGGCGTCGATCACGTAGCGGTGGAAGGTGGCGCGCACGGTCGTGACATTGTCGAGCAGGCCGTCATAGAGCTGGTGGATGTGCCAGTCGGTATCGGCCAGAATCCTGCCATTGTCGTTGAGACGGTCGGCAATCTCCGCCGGCACGTCGGTGCCGGTGTGGGGAAAGGCGAGGATTATGGGGGAGGTGCCCTGACGGATTTCGTATGGTGCGGTCATCTCAACCCTCCAAAACCGGCAAGATGCCAGATGAAACCGAGGCGTTCAGTGCGCCGGTCGCCACCAGCTCGGCGGCGGCGGCGAGGTCGTTGGCCATGTAGCGGTCGGTATCGAGGGTCGGAACCTTGCTGCGGATCGCGGTGATCGCCTTGGCGAGTTCCGGGCTTGTCGACAGCGGCGCGCGCAGTTCGACGCCTTGGGCGGCGGTCAGCGCCTCGATGCCGATGATGGCGAACAGGTTCTCGGTCATCCCGAGCAGGCGGCGGGCGCCGTGGCAGGCCATCGAGACATGGTCTTCCTGGTTGGCTGAGGTCGGGGTCGAATCGACCGAGGCCGGATGCGACATCTGCTTGTTCTCCGACATCAGCGCCGCCGAGGTGACCTCGGCGATCATCAGGCCGGAATTCAGGCCCGGCTTCTTGGCGAGGAAGGCCGGCAGGCCGTAGGAAAGGGTGGGATCGACCAGCAGGGCGATGCGGCGCTGCGAAATCGCGCCGATCTCGCAGACGGCAAGCGCGATCTGGTCGGCGGCAAAGGCGACGGGTTCGGCGTGGAAATTGCCGCCGGAGACGACGGAATTGTCCGACAGCACCAGCGGATTGTCTGTGACCGCATTGGCCTCGATCTCCAGCGTGCGGGCAACCGAGCGCAGCAGGTCAAGGCAGGCGCCATCGACCTGGGGTTGGCAACGGATGCAATAGGGATCCTGCACACGCTCGTCGCCCTCGATATGGCTCTGGCGGATGACGGATTGTTCGAGCAGGGCGCGAAGTGCTGATGCCGTGTCGATCTGGCCCTTGTGGCCGCGCAAGGTGTGAATATCCGGATGGAAGGGCGCCGAAGAGCCCATGGCGGCGTCGGTCGACATGGCGCCGGTGATCAGCGCCGACTGCGCGGCGCGGTGGGCGCGGAAGAGACCGGCAAGCGCCAAGGCCGTCGAGGTCTGGGTGCCGTTGATCAGCGCCAGGCCCTCCTTGGCGGCGAGCACTACCGGTTTGAGACCTGCCCTTTCGAGGGCTTCAGCGCCCGAAAGACGTTCGCCGGCGAAGAAGGCTTCGGCTTCGCCCATCATCACCGCGGCCATATGGGCGAGCGGTGCAAGATCGCCGGAGGCGCCGACCGAGCCTTTTTCCGGGATCAGCGGAATGACACCCTTTTCCAGCATGCCCTCGATCAGCCGCACCAGCTCCAGCCGTACGCCGGAGGCGCCGCGCCCGAGCGAGACCAGTTTCAGCGCCATGATCAACCGGACGATATTTTCAGGCAGCGGCGCGCCGACGCCACAGCAATGCGACAGGATGAGATTGCGCTGCAAGGTTGCGACGTCGGCGCTGTCGATCTTGATCGAGGCGAGTTTGCCGAAGCCGGTATTGATGCCGTAGACCGGCGCATTGCCGGCGGCGATCTCGGCGATCCGGGCGGCGGCCTTGGCGATGCCGGCATCGAAGGCGGGATCGAGCCTTGCCGGCTCGCCGGTCCAATAGATGATTTCCAAATCCCTGAGGGAAACGGAGCCCGGGTGGAGCGTGATGGTCATCGACCGTTCCTTTCGCCCTTGAAGACGCGTGTGTGAAGCGGGTTGAAGCCGATGCGGTAGACGAGCTCGGCGAGGCTCTCAATATTCCAGACGGCAAAATCGGCTGATTTGCCGGGCTCGAGCGTTCCGGTCTCGCCGATGAGGCCGAGCGCGCGCGCACCTTCGCGAGTGGCGCCGGCGATGCATTCTTCGACGGTGAGGCCGAAAAGCGTCGCCGACATGTTCATGGTCAGCAGCATCGAGGTGAGCGGCGAGGTGCCGGGATTGCAATCGGTGGCAATCGCAATCGGCACGCCGGCCTGGCGTAGCGCCTCCACCGGTGGCTTCTGCTTCTCGTGGATGGCGTAGAAGGCGCCGGGCAGAAGCACGGCCACGGTGCCGGCAGCGGCCATCGCGGCAACACCTTCTTCGTCGAGATATTCCAGATGATCGGCCGAAAGCGCGCCATATGACGCGGCGAGCCGGGCGCCGCCGAGATTGGAAAGTTGCTCGGCATGCAGCTTGACCGGCAGGCCAAGCGCCTTCGCCTTGTCGAAGACGCGGGCGATCTCGGCTCTGGAAAAGGCAATGCCCTCGCAGAAGCCGTCGACCGCATCGGCAAGGCCGAGATTATACATGTCGTCGAGGCCGGGCAGCACGACATCATCGAGATAATCGCCGTTGCGGCCCTTGTATTCCACCGGCGTCGCATGGGCGCCGAGATAGCTGGTGGCGACGCGGACCGGTCTCAGATGGCCGAGCAGACGGGCGCTCTGTAACATCTTCACTTCGCCGGTCCGGTTCAGCCCGTAGCCGGATTTGATCTCGATCGTCGTCACGCCTTCGGCAAGCAGCGTATCGAGCCGCGGCAGCGCCGCGCTGACGAGTTCCTCGACCGACAGCGCATTGGTCGCTTTGACCGAGGAGACGATGCCACCGCCGGCACGCGCAATTTCCTCATAGGTGGCGCCTTGAAGGCGCATCTCGAACTCGCGGGCTCGGTTGCCGCCGTGGACGATATGGGTGTGGCAGTCTACGAGGCCGGGCGTGACCCAGCGGCCTTCGAGATCGACGATGTCGGAGCGTTCGATGGCGGAAGCCGGCAACTCGCTTTCGGCACCGGCAAAGGTGATGCGGCCGTTTTCGGTGAGCACGGCGCCCTTTTCGACGATACCGAGCCCGTCCTTTTCAGGCGCAAGCGTGGCCAGGCGCGCATTGCGCCACAGCACTGGCCGGACGTCTGGGGATGAGGCTTCCTCTGAAAAATTGTTCCCGGTCATCAGCTTTGCGCCTTTCCTTATGTCGAAACATGTATATACATAATAAGCAGGTGACAAGAGAAATTTTGCGCGCTTTTCTGGAAAAGAAAGAGCAGCGGCGCGGTAAGAGGAGAGGGACGGCCATGACCACACTTCACGCAGGCACGGCACTGACGCCGAAAGGCTGGCAGAAGGACGTGCGGCTGACGCTCGAAGCCGGTCGCATTGCCCGGGTCGAGATCGGGGTTTCGCCTCAGCCCGGCGATGAACGCCACGCTCTTATCGTTCCGGCCATGGGAAATCTGCACAGCCATGCCTTCCAGCGGGCGATGGCCGGCCTTGCCGAGGTACGCGGCCCGGCCAATGACAGCTTTTGGAGCTGGCGCACCGTCATGTACAAGTTCGCGCTGGCAATGACCCCTGAACATGTCGAGGCGGTCGCCGCCAAGCTCTATGCGGAAATGCTGGAGGCGGGCTTTTCCCGGGTCGGCGAATTCCATTATCTCCACCATGACAGGGATGGCGGCATTTACGCCAATATCGCCGAGCTTGCCGAACGCATTGGTGCTGCCAGCGAAGAGACCGGCCTCGGCCTGACCTTGCTGCCGGTCTTCTACGCTCATTCCGGCTTCGGCGGCGCTCAGCCGATCGACGGCCAGCGGCGTTTCATCAATTCGCTGGAAAGCTTCGAAAGGCTGATGGAGGGATGCCGGGCGGTAACCAGCCGGCTCGACGGCGCCGAACTCGGGCTGGCGCCGCACAGCCTGCGCGCCGCAACGCCTGAGGAATTGGCGAAGCTTGTGCCGATGGCGGGCGACGGCCCCATCCATATCCATGTCGCCGAGCAGGTCAAGGAGGTCGAGGATTGCATCGCCTGGTCGGGCGCGCGGCCGGTGGAATGGCTGCTCGATCATGCGCCTGTGGATGAGCGCTGGTGCTTGATCCACGCGACGCACATGACCGACGACGAAACGCGGCGGATGGCGAAAAGCGGGGCGATTGCCGGCCTCTGCCCGATCACCGAAGCCAATCTCGGCGACGGCGCCTTTGCCGCGCCACTCTTCCTCGAAGAGGGCGGGCGTTACGGCATCGGTTCGGATTCCAATGTGCTGATCTCGGTGCCGGAAGAACTGCGCCAGCTCGAATATTCGCAGCGCCTGGCTCTGCGCGCCCGCAATGTCGTTGCAGCACCCGGCGGATCGACGGCACTTTGCCTGTTCACCCAGGCGCTTGCCGGCGGCGGTGCCGCTTTGAAGGCGCCCGCAGGTCTTGTTGAAGGCCATCACGCCGATCTCGTTTCGCTCGATACTGCGGCCGTTTCCTATCTCTCCGGCGACCAGATTCTCGATCACTGGCTGTTTGCCGGCGGTATTTCCGTCGATTGCGTCTGGGCGCGCGGCCGCAAGCAGGTGGAGGGCGGGCGCCATCTCAAACGTGACGCCATCGACCGGCGTTTCCTGGCCGCGATGGGTGAATTGCTGGCTGCCTGAAAAAGCGCTTTTCATGAGCAAGCATTCGAATTAGAGCGGGGGATCAATCGGAACGTGGCGATGAATCAAAGCAGGGATCCCACCTTGCATCAGCGCATCCTTGGCGACATCGAGGGCCGTATCGTCTCGGGCGAATGGCCGCCGGGGCATCGCATTCCCTTCGAAGTGGATCTCGCCACCCAATATGACGTCTCGCGGATGACGGTGAACAAGGTGCTGACTCAGCTCGCCAAGGCCGGTCTCATCGAGCGCCGCAAGAAATCCGGCAGCTTCGTCACCCAGCCGCAGGCGCAATCGGCCGTCCTCGAAATCCACGACATCAAGGCCGAGGTGCAGTCGCTGAACCTGCCCTATTCCTATGCGGTTTCGAAGAAGACCAGCCGCAAGGCGAAGGTGGAAGACAGCCGCCGGCTGGAACTGCCGGTCGCCTCTTCGGTCGTCGAGGTGGTCTGCATCCACAATGCCGGCGCGCGGCCCTTCTGCCTGGAGGAGCGGTTGATCAGTCTGGCGACCGTACCGGAAGCCGCCGATGCCGATTTCCTGATGATGGCGCCGGGGCCCTGGTTGCTCAACCAGGTGCCGTGGAGCACGGCCGAACACCGGATCCACGCCGTCTCGGCCAATGCCGAAGTGGCCGCGGTCCTCGACATCGCGCGCAATACCGCCTGTCTCGTCGTCGAACGCCGCACCTGGAGCGGCGCCGGCCCGGTGACGCATGTGCGCTTCACCTATCCGGGCGATCGTCACGCGCTGGTGGCGCGTTTCACCCCGGCATCACAGTAATTCCATGTTCCATATACAACATGGCGAGTGTTCTCATTCCTCGAACATCTTGCCGCTGCGCGCTTCGAGCCGGTAGCGATAGCCCGGATAGACAAGGCGGGCGGTCGACACCACCTGCTTTGCCGACCATGTGCGTCGACGGATCGTCAAGCACGGTTCGGTCTTCAGGATGGTCAGGAGCTTGCATTCCCAGGCCTGCGGCATCGCCGCCTCGACGACGTGCTCGGAGCCGCTAAGCGGGGCTGCGGCGGTCAGATAGGCATTCGGCGTCAGCGTCGTGAAATCCTGGCCGAGATATTCGGGAGCAGCCTCCGGATGGACGAAACGGTCCTCGATCTGCACCGGAACGCCGTTTTCGCTGTGGACGATCAGCGAGTGGAAGACCGCCGCGCCGATCGCAAGCTCCAATGCGTCGGCGATCTCCGGAGAGGCTGTTTCCTGGGCGAGAACGATGACCGAAGCCTCGTGGACATGGCCGCGTTCGGCGATTTCCTCGGCGATGTTGCGCACCTCGAACAGCGCCGAATAGCCCTTGCGCTCGGCGACGAAGGAACCGACCCCCTGGATGCGGACGAGTTCGCCTTCATTGGCAAGTTCGCGCAGCGCCCGGTTGGCGGTCATCTTGCTGACGCCGAGCTCGACCACCAGCTCGTTTTCCGATGGCACCCGGTATTTCGGCGGCCATTCGCCGCTGTGGATGCGGTCGAGGATCACCTGCTTGACGCCGGCATAAAGCGGCGTGCTATCATTTTCCGCCAACTCGCGCTTCATCTCGCCGGAACGCTTCATTGCCTATTCCTTTTGCACGAATGGAATTCGCCACCTAAATCGACTTTCCTCTTGCATATCACAAAATATCTCATATGGTACCATATACAACCTCCCAATCGGTCCGAAACATTAAAAGGACAGGAAAGGGCAAGCCGACGAAGATCGGCCGTGGTGCCGCAAGGTCTGTTTCAACTCCAGAGGAGAATTCATCAATGAAATTCAGCGCAATCCTATTTTGCGGCGTGGCGGCTTTTTCCGCCTTCGCTGCGCCCGCCTTTTCCAAGGACTGGACGAAGGCGACCATCACGCTTGAAGGCGCCTATGCGCCGTGGAACCTCACCAATGCCGACGGCACGCTCGGGGGCTTCGAGCCGGAGCTTGCCAAAGTGCTCTGCGAACGCGCCAAGATCGAATGCACGCTGGTCGCTTCCGACTGGGACGGTATGATCCCGGCGCTCAATGCCGGTAAGTTCGACGTCATCATGGATGCGCTGTCGATCACCGAAGAGCGCAAGCAGGTCATCGACTTCACCATTCCCTATGCTGCCACACCTGCCGCATTCGCCACCGCCAAGGACAGCCCGCTGGCCAAGGCTGCCGGCACCGGCGCCACGATCAAGATGACGCCCGGCCAGACTGGCGTGAAGGAGATCGATGCGCTGAAGGCCGCTTTCAAGGGCAAGACGATCGGCATTCAGGCGGCGACCGTCTACGCCAAGTTCGTCTATGACAATTTCGGCGACATTGCCGAGATCCGCGAATACAAGACCGGCGCCGACCGTGATCTCGACCTGCAGAACGGCCGCATCGACCTCGGCTTTGACGACGCCGTCTATTTCGCCAACGCCTTCCAGAGCGCCAATGGCGCACTCGACTTCACCGGTCCGGAGATCGTCGGTTCGATCTGGGGCGAGGGCGAAGGCCTCGGCGTCCGCAAGGCTGACACCGACCTACGCGACAAGTTCAGCGAGGCGATCAAGTCCGCGCTCGCCGACGGCACCGTCAAGAACCTCTCGATGAAGTGGTTCAAGGTCGACGTCAGCCCGCAGCAATAAGCGTTTCGGCCTTGCGGCCGCAAACGCCTGTCTCCGGCTTTATCGCCGGAGACAGCATGCTATTGTCAATCCGCAAAACACTGCCACGGACGGGGAACGGACGCTATGGCAAGCTTGGAACTGCTCGGCTTCGGCTCGACCGGATGGGGCGCGTTGCTCATTGCCGCTACCTTGATGACGCTGGCTGTCACGGCGACGGCGCTGGCAATCGGCGCGGTACTGGGCGCAATCGTCGCGGCGGCGAAACTCTCCAGCAATCTTGCCCTCGTCACCCTCGGCAACATCTATACGACCGTGTTTCGCGGCGTGCCCGAGCTGCTGATCATCTATCTCATCTATTTCGGCGGCTCCTCGGCCGTCACCTCGATCGGCAAGGCGATGGGTTACGAGGGTTTCCTCGGCCTGCCCTCCTTCATCGCTGGCGCGCTTGCCGTCGGCATCATCTCCGGCTCCTATCAGGCGGAGGTGTTTCGCGGCGCTTTCCACGCCATTTCCAAAGGCGAACTTGAGGCGGCCTCGGCAATCGGCATGCATCGCGGCATGCGGCTGCGCCGTATCATCATGCCGCAGGTGTTTCGCCTCGCCATTCCCGGCCTCGGCAATGTCTGGCAGCTCAGCCTCAAGGATTCCGCACTGATTTCCGTCACCGGCCTTGCCGAACTGATGCGCACCAGCCAGGTCGCGGCGGGCTCGACCCGGCAATATTTCCTGTTCTTCATCGCCGGCGGCTGCCTCTATCTGATCCTGACCAGCCTTTCCGACCGGATCTTCAACGGTGCGGAACGCCGCGCCAACCGCAGCATGCCGGCAGCCGCCATGGGCCAGACGTAAGGAGGCGATGATGGATTTCACCTTTCTAGCTTCGACCATGGTCACCCTGCTCAAGGCGGTGCCGACGACGCTGATCCTGTTTTCGCTGTCGATCTTCTTTGGCGGCCTGCTGGCGCTCGTCATCGTCTCGATGCGGGTCAGCGGCAACCCGCTGCTTTCGGGGTTCGCCAAGGGTTATATCTTCATCTTCCGCGGCTCGCCGCTGCTGATCCAGATGTTCCTGGTGTTTTACGGCCTCGGCCAGTTCGGCGTCATCCGCTATTCCTTCCTGTGGCCGTTCCTGCGCGAGCCGATGGTCTGCGCCGTGCTGTCGCTGGCGCTCTGCACCGCCGGCTACACGGCGGAGATTTTTCGCGGCGGCATCCGCGCCGTTTCGCCGAAGGAGATCGAGGCGGCCCGCTCGATCGGCATGTCCGGCCCCCTGCTGGTGCGCCGCATCCTGGCGCCGATTGCCTTCCGCCATGCGCTGCCGGCCTATTCCACCGAGATCGTGCTGATGATGAAGTCGACGGCGCTCGCAAGCCTCGTCACCGTCTGGGAGGTCACCGGTGTGGCCCAGCGGCTGATCTCGCAGACCTACCGGACGATGGAGGTCTTTCTCTGCGCGGCGATCATCTATCTCGTTTTGAACTTCATCATCCTGCAGGGCATGGCCCTGCTCGAATATTCGCTGTCCCGACACCGCCGCGCGGCCCCGCAGGCGCTGAAGGCCTAGGCCGAACTTGAACCGATTGGAGCAATCATGCCAGGCGTTACCCGACTTTCGGTCCGCAATATCCGCAAGAGCTTCGGCACGCACGAGGTGCTGCGCGGCATTTCCCTCGATGCCGAGGACGGCGATGTGATTTCGCTGCTCGGCGCCTCAGGCTCCGGCAAATCGACCTTTCTGCGCTGCATCAACATGCTCGAAACCGCAAGCGATGGCGAGATCTGGGTCGATGGCGAGCACATCGAGATGGTGCACAAAAACGGGCGCAGCAAACCGGCGAGCCAGAAGCAGGTGGACCACATCCGCTCCGAACTCGGCATGGTGTTCCAGTCCTTCAATCTCTGGTCGCACATGACGATCCTGCAGAACGTCATCGAAGGGCCGATCCATGTGCTCAAACGACCGCGTGCCGACTGCATCGCCGAGGCCGAAGCGCTGCTCGAAAAGGTCGGCATCGCCGATAAACGCCACGCCTATCCCGCCCATCTCTCCGGCGGTCAGCAGCAGCGCGCCGCGATCGCCCGCGCGCTGGCGATGAAGCCGAAGGTGATGCTGTTCGACGAGCCGACCTCTGCCCTTGATCCGGAACTCGTCGGCGAGGTGCTGCGTGTCATGCGCGCGCTTGCCGAGGAGGGCATGACCATGCTCGTGGTCACCCATGAGATGAGCTTCGCCCGCAATGTTTCCAACCGCGTCGTCTTCATGCGCGAGGGGCTGGTCGAAAGCAGCGGCAAGCCGGAGGACATGTTCACCGGCGGCGCCACACCCGCCTTCCGCCAGTTCATCGGCCATTTCGGAAGCGGTCAATGACCAAAACCATCGAGACCCTGCTGACCTGGCGCGATGTCGCCCGTGTCGGGGCAGGGGAGGCGCTGGCGCTGTCGCCCGCCGCCTGGGCGCGTGTCGAGCAGGCAAGCCGCATCGTCGCCAGCATCGTCGAGACCGGCGTGCGTGCCTACGGCGTCAACACCGGCGTCGGGGCGCTGGCCGATACGGTGGTCGATCGGGCCTCGCAGAGCCTGTTGTCGCGCAGCATCGTGCTCAGCCATGCGTGTGGCGTCGGGCCGTTGCTGGGCGGTCGCGAAGTGCGCGCCATCATCGCCGCTCAGATTGCCAATTTCGCCCACGGCCATTCCGGCGTACGGCGCGGGGTCGTCGAGCATCTTACAGCCATGCTGGAGCATGACTGCATCCCCGACGTGCCGTCCAAGGGTTCCGCCGGCTATCTCGTCCACAATGCCCATATTGCGCTTGTTCTGATCGGCGAAGGCAGCGCCACGCTTGCCGGCCGGCGCATGAGCGGCCGCGAGGCGCTGGCGGTGATCGGCCTCAAACCGCTGGTGCTCGGTGCCAAGGAGGGTCTGAGCCTCGTCAACGGCACAGCCTGCGCTACGGGGCTGACCGCCACAGCACTTTCTCGCGCCGAACGGCTGCTCGACTGGGCCGATGCCATCGCCGCGCTGACGCTGGAGGCGGCAGGCTGCCAGATCGCCGCCTTCGACGAGGCGGTGCTGGCGCTGCGCCCATCGGCGGGGATGGAAAAGGTGGGCGCGACGCTGCGGGCCCGGCTTCTCGGCAGCGGCCTTGTCGCCGCCGCCTTCGGCCGACGCACCCAGGATGCGCTCAGCCTTCGTTCGGTGCCGCATGCCCACGGCGCCGCCCGCGACGTCTTCGACAATTCCGCCCGTATCGTCGATCAGGAACTCGCCTCGGTGACGGACAATCCTGCCGTCTCCGGTACGCCGGAACATCCGATCGTCTCTTCCGAGGCGCATGCGGTCGCTCCGGCGCTCGGCCAGGCGGCCGATAGCCTCGCTATTGCGCTGGCGCAGATCGGCGCGATCAGCGAACGGCGCATGGACCGGCTGGTCAATCCGCTGGTGAGCGGCCTGCCGCCGTTTTTGGCGAGTGACGCCGGCAGCCATTCCGGCTTCATGATCGCGCAATATACCGCAGCCGCACTCAGCAACGACAACCGCCGGCTTGCCGCCCCCGCGGCCATGGACGGCGGCCTCACCTCCGGCCTGCAGGAGGATTTCCTCGCCCATCCGACAGCTGCCGCCGGCAAGCTGCTCACGGTCATCGACAATGCCGAATATATCCTGGCGATCGAGCTGATGGCCGCTGCCCAGGCGCATGATTTCCTGACTGCGACGGCGCCGCGGGCGGCGGGCACGGATCTGGTTTACCAAGTCGTGCGCCAGCGTATCTCCCATTATGGCGACGAACGGCCGCTCAACGGCGATATCGAGGCCGTGCGCAACCTGATCCGCGAGACGGTGCCGCCGCCGATCGGCTGAACCGGGAAGATTGTCAGAACGGCTTGCTGGTTGCCGAATCCTGCTTGGCCTTTTCGCCGGCGCCGAGCCGCTTGAGGCACTGGGCGAAGGTGGGGTAGAGCTGATCCACCCGCGAGAGCGGCAGCGTCCAGTCGCCTTCGTCGCCGGCAAAGGTCAGCTGCACGTCAGGAGTTCCGGCAAAGGAATTCTTGATGATCTTCTTCAGTCCGCCGCTTCCTTTGCTGGCCGGTGGCCAGAGGCGAAGCGTGGTCTTGTCGAAGAATTCGGCGGCGACCACTTTCGTCATCGAACGATCGGTCAGCGTCACCTCGGTCGTGGTGCCGGCCGGAATGTCCCAGGTGTCCTTGGTGACCAGCCAGAAGGTCTCGGTGGCGCTCTGGCGGAATTCCACGGTCTTGCCGAGCTCGCTGTTCCACAGCAGCCGGCAATAGGCAGGGCGCTCGCCGGCAAAGCCGACCGACCATTGTCTTGCGTCGCCCATCCATTCGGTCTCGCCCAAGGCGGCGACCGGCTGCAGGACGGCCGCCATCAGAACCATCGAGGTCAGAATTTTCATCGCCGAAACCATCTCCAGGACAATCGGCTCCAGCCATAGCAAAAGAAGGTTGAGCTTTTGCTACCGAGCCTTCCGCGAGGGGTGGTGGCGCCCACCGAAATGTCTCCGAATGCCGCACGGTCTTGATTTTGCGGCTGGCCTTGCCGATGTGGCGTAGATCGACATGAAGTTAAGGGAGCTCGACGGCAGGCATGAGTGAGGTTCAACGACGCGGATTTTTGGCGAGGCTCACCGCATATGAGCCGCTGACGCTGATCATGCTGGCATCAGTGGCCGGGGGACTGTTCGTGCTGCAGCGGCTGACGAGCGAGGTTCTCGAAGGCGAGACCTTCCGTTTCGATGAAACGATCCTGCTGGCGCTGAGGCGGCCGGGTGAGCTTGGCGTGCCGATCGGGCCTGGCTGGATGACGCATGCCGTCGCCGACATCACCAGCCTCGGCGGCGTCACTGTTCTCTCGCTGATGACGATCCTCGTCACAGTCTATCTTCTGCTCGACCGGCGCTGGCCGATCGCGATCTTCGTCTTCTCCTCGGTGCTGACCGGCTGGCTGGCGAGCACACTCTTGAAGATCCTCGTTGCGCGGCCGCGCCCCGACATCGTGCCACATCTCGCCGAGGTCAGCGATCTCAGCTTTCCCTCTGGCCACGCGATGGTCTCGGCGGTGACCTATCTGACGCTCGGGGCGCTGCTGGCCCGGACGCAGCGTTATCCCTCGACGCGGATTTTCGTCATGTTTGCCGGCGTCTTCCTGGCCGTCATCATCGGTCTGAGCCGGATCTATCTCGGCGTCCATTACCCGACGGATGTCCTCGCCGGATGGTGCGCCGGTGCGCTCTGGGCGCTCGGCTGCTGGCTGATCTCGAAACGGTTCATTCCGAGCCGCGCGCCCGATGATACCGCTGAAGCCGGAAATGGCGACAGGCGGTAGCACGGAGTGGCAGAGTGGCGCCGCGTGCTTGCGGCGCCACAAGCGCTTAGGTGCGTGGCTTCAGATTTTCCGGGTCATAGATCGGCTTGTACCCGACGCCGACAACCTCCACCGGATAAGTCTCGGCAAAATACTCGACACTCAGCTTGCGTCCGACCTGGCAATGCGACCAGGGCAAATAGGCCAAAGCGATGTTCTTTCCGACCGTTGGGCCGTAGGCGATCGAGGTCGTGTAGGACCGGCGGCCGAGCTCATCGACCAGGACCTCTCCGGTCGCGGGATCGACGACCGGCAGGTTGCCGAGGGGATAACGCTTCACGCCCGATTTGTCGGTATTCTCGGTCATCACAAGGGTGCAGAGCATGGCCGGCTGGTGTTCGCGCGCCTTGTATTCCAAATGTTTTGCCTTGCCGCGGAAATCGGCTTCCTTGACCTTCGGACGGGCGAGATCGGCTTCGATCAGGTTGTACTGGGTCAGGAGATCGGCGTTCTGCAGTCGCAGGCTCTTTTCCATGCGGCGCGAGTTGGCATAGGTCTCTACGCCGAAGGCCATCACACCGGTCGAGCGCAGCGCATCCCAGACGGCGAGGCCGTCTTCGTATTTCATGTGCAGTTCCCAGCCCTGCTCGCCGACATAGGAGATGCGGAAGGCGGTGACAGGCTTACCGGCGATTTCGATCGGCTTGATCGCTGCAAAGGCGAAGTTTTCCTGATCGAGCCCGGCCGGATCGGCCACGACCTTCTTCAGCGTGTCGCGCGCGTTCGGACCCCAGATGCCGATCGTCACGAATTTTTCCGAGACGTCTGTGATGGTCACGTCAAGGCCACGGTCTTCGGCGACACGCTTCATATAGTGCAGGTCGCGCGGGCCGGCATCGGCGCCGTTGACGAGACGGCAGCGGTCGGCCATGCGGAAGACGGTGAAGTCAGCGCGCACCATGCCTTCGTCGTCGAGGAAGTGGGTGTAAACGCCCTTGCCGATGTTTGCATCGCCGCCGACCTTGGCGGCGCACAGCCATTCCATCAGTTCGACATGGTCGGGTCCCTCGATATCGACCATGTGGAAGTGGCTGAGGTTGACGATGCCGCAATCCTCGCTCATCGCCAGATGCTCGGCATTCGACACGCGCCAGAAATGGCGGCTGTCCCATTCGTTCTCGCGAACCGGGACGCGGTCGGCGTATTTCTCCAGAAGGTGCTCGTTGGCGGCGTAGCCGTGGGCACGCTCCCAGCCGCCAAGTTCCATGAAGTAGCCACCAAGCTCCTTTTCGCGCTCGTGGAAGGGCGAGCGCTTGGCGTTGCGGGCGGAGGCATAGGGTTCGCGGGTGTGAACGGCCGGGAAATAGATCTTCTGGGCGGCTTCGAAGCACCGGCCCTCGATGAACTCTTCGGTCAACTGATGCGGATAGAAGCGGGCGTAGTCGATGCTGTTGTGATCGATTTCAGTACGGCCATCGGTCATCCAGTCGGCGATGAGCTTGCCATAGCCCGGGCCGTCCTTGACCCAGATGGCAACGCAATACCAGAGACCCCTGACCTTCTGGCTCTCGCCGCAGGATGCGCCGCCGCCGGCGGAAACCTGCAGCAGGCCGTTGAAGGAGTGACCTTCGTTATAGCCGAGTTCGCCGAGGATCGGCGTCAGTTCCATAGCGCGCTCGAGCGGCTCGATGATCTGTTCCATCTCGAGATCGCGCTGCGACGGCGAAAGGCGCGCTTCGTGTTTTTCGAGAATATCGCGCGGATGGCACATGCGCGGATTGGTGGCTTCGTAATAGCCCCACTCGATCTGACCGCCCTCGGTCGTCGCCGGGTCGCCGGTATCGCGCATATAGGCGGAGTTGCCCTGGTCGCGCAGCAACGGGAAGCCGATTTCCTTGCCGGTGCCTTCAAACTCGTTATAGGGACCGAAGAAGGTGAGCGGGTGGTCGACCGGCATGACCGGCAGGTCTTCGCCGACCATCTCCGCGATCAGGCGCCCCCAGAGGCCGGCGCAGACGATGACGTGGTCGGCCATGATCGTGCCGCGATGGGTGACGACGCCCTTGATGCGGCCGCCTTCGACGATCAGCGATTTCGCCGGCGTGTTGCCGAACACCTGCAGCTTGCCGGCCTTTTCGGCGGCATCGACGAGCTTGCCGGCAACGGTCTGCGAGCGCGGAATGACGAGGCCGGCATCCGGATCGTAAAGACCGCCCATCACCTGATCTTCCTCGATCAGCGGGAACTTCTCCTTGATCTCGGAAGGGCTGACATAATGGGCGCGGGTGCCGAAAGCGCGTGCCGAGGATAGCTTGCGCTTGATTTCTTCCATCCAGGCATGGTCGCCGGTGCGCGCCACTTCGAGGCCGCCGATGCGGGCGTAATGGCCCATCTTCTCGTAGAAATCGATCGAATATTGCGTGGTCCAGACCGACAGATAGTCGTGGCTCGTGGTGTAACAGAAGTCCGAGGCATGGGCTGTCGAGCCGATATCGGTCGGTATGCCCGACTTGTCGATGCCGACGATATCGTCCCATCCGCGCTCGACGAGATGATGCGCGATCGAGGCGCCGACGATACCGCCGAGGCCGATGATGACGACCTTTGCCTTTTCCGGAAATGCTGCCACGTGCTGTTCCTTCTACTTATCCGACGAATTAAAATTTAGCCGCGGTTGACTTACGCCTCGCGCGTGAAATGCAGGAGCCATGTCAGCCTCGTAAACGTGTCACATTTACCGAAGCTGCGGAACCCCAGACCTCTTCGCGTGGAAACTGCAACGGGGGTATTATGCCTCAGGCTCACGATCGTCATTGCTCCTACGCCGCCGAGTATCGGCGTGATTGCGTCAGCCCGGATCGAGCGGTCAGGCAATGACTGGCGACGATCTTATAAGGCGAGCCCTTGCAATTGGCGGACAGCCTACGGCGGCACCTGGAACAGATGACGGATTCGCGTCACCAGCGAGTTCATCGAGCCGCCGTTCAGCGTGGCGCCTTCGGTCGCCAGGGAGTGCTGGCTGGTCTCGATGCGGCGTGACAGGGTGGCGGCAAGCTCTTCGGCGATGCCGGGCCGATCGTGCAGGAGCGGCGTCAGGCTCGCTTGAGCGATTTCGTAGACCACGACGAAGGTGAGCGCGCGCAGGCTCGCCGCCTCGCCGATCCCGATCAGCAGTCCGCTTTCTCCGAAATAATCGCCCGGCGCCAGCCGGCCCAGTTCGATTTCTTTGCGGCCTTCCTGTCGTGTCGCGACGAGTGCGCCGCTGCGCACGATCATCAGCGATGCAACGGTATCGCCCTGTTCGATCAGGATGGAATCCTTCTTGTAGGTGCGCCGCGTCATCGAGGCTGCGAGCGTCTCCTTCTCGTCCTCGGTCAGCGAGGAAAACAGCGGGATGGCATCGAGGAGCTTGAGCGGCGTCGGCCGGTGCGGGTTTACCATCTCCTCTGACTGCACCTGGCCGGGTGGGCCGGCCGCATCGATCGGCCGCGCCAAAGTAAGGCCCGCGGCCTTGAGATGGCGGTAGATGAGGTCGAAGATCTCGTTCTTCGCCGGCCCCGCCTGGCCGATATCCCTGACGCGGAAGGAAAGCTCCACCTCCACCGCATCGGCATTCAGCGATTTGATCTGCACACCGGGTTTCGGTTCGCTCAGGATCGAACCGCTGCTCAGCAGCACGGTGCGCATGACCTCGGCGATCACCGACGGTCCGGTCGTCGGAACGACCCGCACCGTCAGCGACACCCCATGGCTGCGGTCGGGACTGCTGAGATTGGTCAGCCCGACTTTGGCGAGGAAGCTGTTGGGCAGCACTACCAGGTCGTTCGAGCCGTTCAGGAGATGGGTGGAGCGCCAATTGGTTTCGAGGACACGGCCTTCGACACCGTCGTTCAGTACGATCCAGTCGCCGATCGTATAAGGCCGGCCGAGATTAAGGGCGATGCCGGAAAAGACGTCGCTCAACGTGCTTTGCAACGCAAGGCCGAGGATGATGGCAAACACGCCGGACGTGGCGATCAGCGTGCCGACGGGAAAGCTGAAGACATAGGCGACCACCGAGAGGATGGCGCCGAGATAGATGAGGCCGATCACCAGATCCTGGACGAGGCGCCCCTCTCTCGGCTGGCGCTCGAAGATCAGGAAGACGCGGACGAAGGCGATCAGCGCCCAGGCGGCATTGATCCACCAGACCACTTTGGCAAGGGCGATGAAGACCCGTTCGAAGGTCGAATCCGGCGTCGGCCCGACTTCGTAGGGCACGATGTCGTGATAGAGCAGCAGGACGCTCAGCGCCGCGAAGAAGAACACCTGGCCCGCCAGCTTCCAGCTTGGGAAGGGGCGAAGCGCTACTCGGGTGACGATGGCGCCGACGACGGCCAGCGTTCCGGCCTGTACGACAGGATCGGCAAGTACCCCGGACCAGGTGAGATTATCTATCATCGACATCAACTCGCGAGGGAAGATCGCGCTTCGTAGGACCGGCGCATCCTGGCCTCCAATCTGACTGCGTTGACCTGCTGCTGATTGAGCGAGGCGCGCGCCTGCTCCACCTGCGCGGCGGCAAGCGCCTTCTCCTCTTTGCTGGAGCCGGCAACGGCCAGCCGCACATTGGCCTCGGCGGATTCCCGCTTGCGGATCGCCGCTTCGAGATTGCGGGCCGTTTGGTCGACCTGCGCCTGTGTCGAGGCTCCTGTGGCAATCAGCCTTGCCTGGCGCGTAGATTCTTCCTGATAGAGCGTGACATCGGCAGTCGCAGCGGCAAGCTCGGCATTCGCAGCATCGATCGTCTCAGGGCGTGTGCTGTTGACGCGGGTAAGATCCGCCTTGGAAACAGCAAGGGCGGCTTGAGCCATGTGCAGCGCCGCTGTCAGCTCCGGGCTTTCGAGCTCGGCGATCACCGTGCTGGCCTCGACATTATCGCCGACGTCGACATTGAGCTTGGCGATGCGGCCGGAGACACGCGGGCTGATGTCGACGCGGTTGGCGGAGACCTCCCCCTGGACGACCAGCGGCGGCGGGCGGGTCGCGAACCAGAGCAGAATGCCGAGAGCTGCAAGAACCGCTATAACAATGACCGGTCGGAGAATTTTGGTCGCTGTCATCGAATATTCCTTAAGAAAATTCCATACCGTCGCGACGTCTGCCCGGGCAGAGCGAGGAGCCTGAAAGCAACATTGCCGTTCACTCAATCGATGTCAAACCGTGATGCGGCAATAGACGGCGCCCTGCGCTTTTCGGGGCGATCGAACTTTCCGATGCCGGCATACATGCCGGTCGTGCAGAGCTCCATCAGCTTGGCGCTGTATGTAGATGCAGCGGAGAGGATCACGGCGCTGAAATTGCTTTGAGCCGGTCGATGTCCACGAGCACGATGTCGTCGGAAACAGGCTCGCGATTGTGCAGGCGGAACCATTCCACCGCTTCGCGCACACGGTCTCCGTGCGGCGATGGATAGGCGCCAAGTCCGAGAACCCATTCGCGCACGGTCTCGCGCTCCATCCGTCCGGCCCGGTATCGGTCGCTGACGGTTTTTGCCGAGGCGACGAGATCATTGATGCTTTTCACGAATTTTCCTTAATGGACAGACGGCTCGTCATCTTCGAGAAACGATCGAAGGCCGTCCCGCGCGACGACGGCCAGGAATTCGTCAAAAGCTTCCCGGTCGGTGGCAAATGGTTCGTCCCAACGGATCAGATCTTCCGACTGCGTGACGACTTCCATCGTCCAGTCTTCATTGCTGCCCGTTCGGAAGATATCGACGAGCACGGTGATCCCGTCATCGGTGAATTCTCCGGCCAGTTCCGAGTGTTCGAGCTTCTGCTTCTTTGTCATCATTCAGCCACCCGCACCAGGCGGTGCGTCGTTTTCGAGATATTCTTCATATTGAACCGTTTCGGTCTCGTTGGTGTCGATCGAATTTGCACGTTTTGCAAGTCGAACGCCGGCTCCTCCACCGTTTTCCGGGATGAAAACGACGCCGCCGCCTTCCAGGGCGTGCTTCATATCCTGGAGGGTTCGGTCATAGGGAGAGCGTTTGCCGGCCTCGAAATTGGCGATCGTCGCCTTGGCGACGTTTGCGGCTGACGAGAGATCGTCCTGCGACCAGGCCAAGAGGGCGCGGGCGGCGCGGCATTGAGCGGAAGATAGAGACATAATGATAACCCTACATCAAAAGTGTGTTTCTGCCTCGGGGAGATTCCGGACCAGGCAATGACGAAACACGCGCAGGGCCTCATGAGTTCGTTTTCTCGCGTAAGTTGAGATATCCGGTAGACACGTCGTTTTCGATGAAATCTCCCGGAAACTTTCGACCTCTAATACGGCCGCGCGTCCGGTGAAAGGGAAGGTGATTGACGGAATATTATTAAAGTCTAATTTTGAAGTCCCTTAATCACGCGCTCGGGAGGAAACAATGCGTGAGCCAGATATGCAGAAACTCGATGCACTCGTCGGCCGGCTTGTCGGCGATGTCGGCGCCGCCATGTCAGGCGCCTTGGTCGTGCTTGGCGACAAGGTGGGAATTTTCAAGGCGATGGCCGACGGGACGCCGATGAACGTCCAGCAGCTCTCTGCAAAAACCGGAGTGAAGGAGCGTTATCTCAGGGAATGGCTCAGCGCCCAGGCGGCAGCGGACTATATCGTCTATGACGAAAAGACCGATCGTTTCAGCCTGACGCCGGAGCAGGCGATGGTCTTTGCCGAGGAAAACAGCCCGGCCTTCTTCGTCGGCGCCTTCGAAGTCGTGCAATCGATGTGGATGGACGAGCCGAAGGTCGCCGATGCCTTCCGCACCGGCAAGGGTCTCGGCTGGCATGAGCACAGCACCTGTCTGTTCCGGGGGACCGAGCGGTTCTTTCGTCCGGGCTATAACAGCCATCTCGTCGCCGAATGGATTCCGGCCCTTGCAGGGGTCGAGGAGAAGCTCAAGGCCGGCGCCAGTGTCGCGGACGTCGGCTGCGGCCACGGGGCATCGACCATCCTGATGGCGCAGGCCTATCCGGCCTCCCGTTTTACCGGCTTCGATTATCACGGCCCGTCGATCGAAAAAGCCAAGGCCGCCGCCGAGGATGCCGGGGTCGCCGACCGTGTGACGTTCGAGCAAAGCCGGGCGGCGGAATTTCCAGGCCGCGGTTATGACATGGTCGCCATGTTCGACTGCCTTCACGACATGGGCGATCCGGTCGGCGCCGGCCAGCATGTTAAGGAAACGCTTGGGCCGAACGGCACGTGGCTGATCGTCGAGCCCTTTGCCCATGACCATCTGAAGGACAATCTCAACCCCGTCGGTCGCGTCTATTACGGCGCCTCGACGATGATCTGCACACCGGCATCGCTCTCGCAGGAGGTGGGGCTCGGGCTCGGCGCACAGGCGGGAGAAATGAAGCTGCGAAAGGTGGCGCTCGACGCAGGTTTCAAGCATTTCCGTCGCGCCACGGAAACCCCGTTCAACATGGTGTTCGAGGTGCGGGCCTGACGGAACCGGGGTAGCTGGCGGCCGCTATCGCAGCTTGCCGATGCTGGCATACATGCCGGTGGTCCGGAATTCCGTCGGGTTGGTGCCGTAGACCCGGCGGAAGACCTTGGAGAAGTAGTTCGGGTCCTCGAAGCCGCACATAATGGCGACCTCCTTGACCGGCAGAAAGTCCGCCTTGGTCAGAAGCTTGACGGCGCGCTGCAATCGCTGCTGCAGCACGAATTCGGCCGGCGGCATGCCCTCGCTCCCGGCGAAGCTGCGCGAGAAATGCGCGCGGCTGAGGCCGACGATGCCGGCGAGGTCGCTGACCGGCAGCGGCTTTTCGAGATTGGCATTGATATGGTCGATCACCGGCTGCATCAGACTGAGCTCGGCGGCAAAGGCCGGCGAGCCGAAGACGTCGTCGTAAAGCGCCATCGCCGCTTCGTAGGCAATCGCCGAGGCAGCCCCCGGCGAGGTCGCGCCGGTGACGAGGCGCAGGCTGCAATCGGCGAGATGATCGATGGTCGAGGGCTGCAGCTTCAGCACCGGCCCGGCGGTGGACAGCACCATTTGGTGGATGCGCAGCGTTTCCTCACCATTCATCGAAATCCAGAAATATTCCCAACGGTCGCCCTTCTCCAGCCAGTATCGATGATTGTGCGGCACGAGCACCAGCAGCGTGTCGCCACCCTGAAGACGATAATTGCGGTTCTGGTAGCGCAGCCGGCCGCTGCCGCTGATCGTGTGCTGCAGCACGGTGAACGGCGTTTGGCCGCGCCTGCGGCCATCCCAGTCATATGGCTCGTTCTCGCGCACTTCATAGCCGGAGCTGGTCGGCATCGCATGCAATCGCTCCCGGCCGCGGGGCAGCGAAACCGTTCTCATCGACTGTCCGTTGGCAATCAAATTATGCAGCACAAAATTACCCCTGAAAGCATAATCCTTCTCTGGTGGCCCTGCTGAATTCGGGCATAATCCCGCTCGACAAACAGGGAAGAGACCACGGCCGATAGAGCGGTCGGGAGGAAAACAAGCATTTTCTTGGCTTTTTCAACCCCATGTTCCAGCATGCGGGCTGATCCTCCATAGCCGTCTTTTCTGTAGCATTTGATTGGGTCGAGGTGAAGATCATGAGTTTCAAAATCGCTATCATCGGTGCGGGCAGCGTCGGTTTCACCAAGAAGCTGTTCACCGACATTTTGTGCGTTCCGGAGTTTCGCGACGTCGAATTCGCGCTGACCGATCTCAGCGAGCATAATCTCGAGATGATCAAGGCGATCCTCGACCGCATCGTCGAAGCGAACGGATTGCCGACCAAGGTGACGGCGACGACCGACCGGCGCCAGGCGCTGTCCGGCGCCCGTTACATCATCAGCTGCGTCAGGGTCGGCGGGCTCGAGGCCTATGCAGACGATATCAGAATTCCGCTGAAATACGGCATCGATCAATGTGTCGGCGATACGATCTGCGCCGGCGGCATTCTCTACGGCCAGCGCAACATCCCGGTTATTCTCGACTTCTGCAAGGACATCAGGGAAGTCGCCGAGCCCGGCGCGAAATTCCTCAACTATGCCAATCCGATGGCGATGAACACCTGGGCGGCGATCGAATACGGCAAGGTCGATACCGTCGGCCTCTGCCACGGCGTCCAGCATGGCGCCGAACAGATTGCCGAGGTGCTTGGCGCCAAATCGCTTGGTGAGCTCGACTATGTCTGCTCCGGCATCAACCACCAGACCTGGTTCATCGACCTGCGCCTCAACGGCCGCAGGATCGGCAAGGACGAGCTGGTTGCCGCCTTCGAGGCGCATCCGGTCTTTTCGCAGCAGGAGAAACTGCGCATCGACGTGCTGAAGCGTTTCGGCGTCTATTCCACCGAGAGCAACGGCCACCTTTCGGAATACCTGCCCTGGTACCGCAAGCGGCCGGAGGAAATCACCCGCTGGATCGACATGTCCGACTGGATCCACGGCGAGACCGGCGGTTATCTCCGCCATTCCACCGAAACCCGCAACTGGTTCGAGACCGAATTCCCGCAATTCCTGGAATCCGCCGGAAAGCCGCTCGACCCTACCAAGCGCTCGAACGAACATGCCAGCCACATTCTCGAGGCGCTGGAGACGAACCGGGTCTATCGCGGCCATTTCAACGTCAAGAACAACGGCGTCATCACCAACCTGCCATCCGATGCGATCATCGAATCGCCGGGCTTCGTCGACCGCTTCGGCATCAACATGGTCTCGGGCGTCACCCTGCCGGAAGCCTGTGCGGCCACCTGCATCGCCTCGATCAACGTCCAGCGCATGTCGGTGCATGCCGCCATATCCGGCGACATCGATCTTCTGAAGCTTGCCGTGCTGCACGATCCGCTGGTCGGCGCCGTGTCGACGCCCGAGGAAGTCTGGCAGATGGTCGACGAAATGGTCGTTGCCCAGGCGCGCTGGTTGCCGCAATATGCCGATGCCGTGCCGGCCGCCAAGGAGCGGCTGTCGAAATCCAAGGTGCAGACCCGCGACTGGGCGGGTGCCGCACGCCGCAACGTTCGCTCGATCGAGGAGCTGCGCGCGGAAAAGGCGGCGCTGAAACAGGCCGTCTGATTTTCGTGAGAGAGGGGTCGCCATGGATTTCCGGGAGGGAAATCCTTGGGCCGCCGGCCCGCTTTCACGCCGTTTGAGGAAAAGGAGCCGCGTGCCCCGCGCTCCGGAACAAGAGGGAGAAACGATAATGAAATTCCGCAACCTTGGCATTCTGGCCGGACTAGCGCTTGGCGTCTCAGTCCTGGCGCTGAATGCATACGCCTCCGAGGCCACCGTTCCGCCGGCGCCGGCGGACTTCCCGGCCGAAGGCAAGATCAAATATGTGGCGCGCGACTCCATCCTGGAGTTCAAGGCGCTGCCCGAATATCACGAGCCCGACTGGGTCACGAAGAATTTCGTTGCCGCCGGCAAGCTGCCGCCGGTCAAGGATCGCCTCCCGAAGGAGCCGATGGTCTTCAAGACAGGCAATATGCCCGACGGCATCGGTGTCTACGGCGATACGATGCGCCACGTCATCGGCGGCCGGCCGGAAGGCTGGAACTACGGCGCCGGCCAGACGCAGGGCTGGGGCGGCATCGATATCGGTCTCTCCGAGTGCCTGACCCGCACCGCGCCGCTGTTCCAGGTGGAAGCCAAGGACACCGAGCCGTTGCCGAACCTTGCCAAGAGCTGGGATTGGTCCACAGACGGCCACAAGCTGACCATGCATCTGGTCGAAGGCGCCAAATGGTCGGACGGCGCGCCGTTCAACGCCGACGACATCATGTTCTACTGGGATGACGAAGTCGTCGATCCGAACGTCTCGCCGCTCGGCGGCGGCGCCTCGCCTGAGGCTTTCGGCGTCGGCACGACACTGAAGAAGATCGACGACTACACCGTCGAATGGACCTTCAAGGAAGCCTTCCCGAAGCAATATCTCTACACGATGTCCTACCCGAACTTCTGCCCGGGTCCATCGCATATCCTCAAACCCCAGCATCCGAAATATTCGAAGAACACCTACGACCAGTTCAAGAACGCCTTCCCGCCGGAGTTCATGAACATACCGGTCATGGGCGCCTGGGTGCCGGTGGAATATCGTTCCGACGATATCATCGTCATGCGCCGCAACCCCTATTACTGGAAGGTCGACGAGAAGGGCAATCAGCTGCCCTATCTGAACGAGCTGCACTACAAGCTCTCGACCTGGGCCGACCGCGACGTGCAGGCCGTGGCCGGATCCGCCGACATCTCGAACCTCGAGCAGCCGGAAAACTTCGTCGCGTCGCTGAAGCGCGCGGCAGAAAAGACCGCGCCAGCCCGCCTGGCCTTCGGCCCGCGCCTCATCGGCTATAACTTGCGCATGAACTTCTCCGCCAACGGCTGGGGCAGCCCGGACGAACGCGGCCAGGCGATCCGCGAGCTGAACCGCAACGAGGATTTCCGCAAGGCCGTCACCATGGCGCTCGATCGCAAGGCGATCGGCGACTCGCTGGTCAAGGGACCGTTCACCGCGATCTATGCGGGCGGGCTTTCCTCCGGCACCAGCTTTTACGACCGCAACTCCACCGTCTACTATCCCTTTGATCTCAAGGGCGCCAAGGCGGAACTCGCCAAGGCAGGCCTCAAGGATACCGATGGCAACGGCATCGTGAACTTCCCGGCCGGTACGGCGGGCGGCAAGGATGTCGAAATCGTCATGCTGATCAACAATCAGTACACGACCGACAAGAGCCTTGCCGAAGGTGTCGTCGCTCAGATGGAGAAGCTCGGTCTGAAGATCGTCATCAATGCGCTCGACGGACCGAAGCGTGACGACGCGCATTATGCCGGCCGCTTCGACTGGCTGATCCAGCGCAACACGACGGAACTGTCGTCGGTGGTGCAGAATACCGAGCAGCTTGCGCCGATCGGTCCACGCACCAGCTGGCACCATCGCGCCGGCAAGGACGATCAGCTCGATCTGATGCCGTTCGAAAAGGAACTGAACGATGTCGTCGCCAAGTTCACGACCAGCCCGGACAATGATGCCCGCGTTGCGCTGATGAAACAGTACCAGAAGATCTCGACAGAGCACGTCAACACCGTGGGTCTGACGGAATATCCTGGCGCCCTGATCATCAACAAGCGGTTCTCGAATGTGCCGCAGGGCACGCCGATCTTCATGTTCAACTGGGCTGAAGATTCGGTGATCCGCGAACGCCTGTGGGTGGCCGCCGACAAGCAGGGCAAATACGAGCTGTTCCCAGAACAGCTGCCCGGCAAGCCTGGCGACAAGGGCCCTGTTAAGAACTAGTTCCCTCCCAGCTGAAGCGAGATTCAGGCCGCGCGTGGCGCGCGGCCTGATATGACCAACAAGCCGGCCGCGCTGACAAGGAGCGACTGGCGGCAAGGAAAAGCGGACCGTCCGATGTTACGATTCCTGCTCGTGCGCATAGCTTCCGCGATCCCCGTCCTGTTCATTCTGAGCGTGGTGACTTTCGCGATCATCCAGGCCCCGCCCGGTGACTATGCCGATTATATAAGATCCCAGCTGATCAACCAGGGCGGCGCATCCTATGCCCAGGCCGAAGAGCAGGCCCAGGCCTACCGGGTCGAACACGGTTTGGATAAACCGATGGTCGTCCAATACGTCAACTGGATCGGCGGCATCGTCACCCGCGGGGATTTCGGCTACAGCATGTTCTACAACAAGCCGGTCGCCGACGTCGTCGCAGAGCGGCTGCCGCGGACCCTGCTTCTGGCGCTTGTCTGCCACATCCTCGCTTCGGTGCTCGGCATCGGCTTCGGCATCTGGGCGGCGACGCGGCAATACAGCTGGATCGACAGCACGCTTTCGGCGATTTCCTTCCTCGGCATGACGGTGCCGCGGTTCCTGATGGCGCTGATCATCGTCTATCTGCTGGTCTTCCAATTCAACGTTGCCGAAATCGGCAGTTTCTTCTCGCCGCAATATGGCGGAGCGCCTTGGTCGTGGGCGAAATTCGTCGATCTCGTCCATCATGTCTGGCCGGTCGTGGCGATCGCCACCTTCGGCGGGCTCGCCTACAATATGCGGGTGATGCGCGGCAATCTGCTCGACACGCTGAACGCCCAATATGTCGAGACGGCCAAGGCCAAGGGGCTTTCCGGCGCGGCGGTGGTGATGCGCCATGCGGTGCCCAATGCGCTTCATCCATTGGTAATGTACCAGGGCGTCGTGCTGCCTTACATGCTGACCGGCGAGATCGAAACCGCCATCATCTTCGCGCTGCCGACCGTCGGCCCGGCGATCGTCGGCTCGATGGCGATCGGCGACGTCTATGTCACCGCCACCTTCATGATGGTGCTGTCGGCGACGCTGATCGTCGGCAACATCATTGCCGACCTGCTGCTGGCGCTGCTCGACCCGCGTGTCCGCCAATTTCAAGGAGCCTGAGAATGCTGGCTTTCGACTCCTCGCCGCCACCGCCGACAACGACCGAACCTTCGGTCAACAAGCCATCGCGTGGCCATGAGAGCTATATCGCCCTGGTCTGGCGCCGGCTGCGGCGTTCCTGGACCGGCATGGCCGGGCTTATCCTCGTCGGGCTGTTGCTCTTCATGGCGGTCTTTGCCGATTTCGTCGCGCCGATGGACCCGAAGGCGACCGATGTCGGCTTTGCGCCGCCGCAGATGATGAGCTTTCACGACAAGGACGGCAATTTCGTCTTCCAGCCGCGCGTCTATGGCCTGGCCGATTCCGATGCGCTCGACCCGGTCACCTTCCAGCCGATCGTCGGCGTCGATTACGACAATCCGCGGCTGCTCGGCTTCTTCGTCAAGGGCGCCGAATACCAGCTTTTCGGCCTGATCCCGGCTGACCGCCACTTCTTCGGCTCGACCGATGGCGAGCCGGTGCATTTCCTCGGCACCGACAAGTTCGGCCGCGATGTGCTGTCGCGCGCCATCATCGGCTCGCGCATCTCGCTGACCATCGCGCTCACCGTCGTCTTCATCGTCACCGTCATCGGCACGACCGTCGGCATGGTCTCCGGCTATTTCGGCGGCACCTTCGATGTCTGGCTGCAGCGCTTCGTCGAGCTGGTGCTCGCCTTTCCGCAATTGCCACTCTATCTGGCGCTGACCTCGCTGATCCCGGTGACGGCGCCGACCAATGTCTTCCTTGGTTTCGTCATCGTCGTGATGTCGGCGCTCGGCTGGGCGCAGATGTCGCGCGAGGTGCGCGGCAAGACCCTGGCGCTTGCCCGCATCGATTATGTCCGGGCGGCGATGGCCGTCGGCGCCACCGACCGGCGCATCATCCTGCAGCACATCTTCCCGAACGTGATGAGCCACGTCATCGTCGCGGTGACGCTCGCCATACCGAGCGTGGTGCTGCTGGAATCCTTCCTCGGCTTCCTCGGCTTTGCCGTCAAGCCGCCGCTGATCTCCTGGGGGCTGATGCTGCAGGATACCGCGACCTATTCTGTCATCGGCTCCTATCCCTGGATTCTCTCCCCCGTCGGCTTCGTGCTCGTCACCGTCTTCGCCTTCAATGCGCTGGGCGATGGACTGCGCGATGCAGTCGATCCTTATTGAGGTGATTGATATGGCTCTTGCACTGGTCAATTCCTTCGCCCCATCCGTCCGCCATGACCATGACGGCCGCTCGGACACACCGATCATCGACGCCCGCAATGTGGCGGTGAATTTCAAGGTCGAAGACGGCATGGTCGAAGCCGTCAAGGACGTCTCCTTCCAACTCTATCGCGGCGAGACGATCGCCATCGTCGGCGAATCCGGCTCCGGCAAATCGGTGACGGCGCGAACGGTGATGGGGCTGCTGTCGAAGCGCGCCGTGGTTTCGGAGAAATCGACGGTCGCCTATGACGGCAGCAATATCCTGACATTTTCCGAGCGGGCCCGCCGCAAGCTGCGCGGCGACCGCATCTCGATGATCTTCCAGGAGCCGATGAGCTCGCTGAACCCGATCTATACGATCGGCAGCCAGATCGTCGAGGCGATCCGCGTCCATCGCCGGATCAGCAAACGGGACGCGCAAAAACGTGCGCTCGAACTGCTCGAACATGTGCAGATCCCCGATCCGGCCGCGCGGCTGATGCAATATCCGCATCAGCTTTCCGGCGGCCAGCGCCAGCGCGTGATGATCGCCATGGCGCTTGCCAACGATCCGGATGTCTTGATCGCCGACGAGCCGACGACGGCGCTCGACGTTACCGTGCAGGCGCAGATCCTCAACCTGATCCGCAACCTGCAGAAGGAAATGGGGATGGCCGTCATCCTCATCACCCACGACCTGACCGTGGTGCGGCAGTTTTCGGATTACGTCTATGTGATGCAGCATGGCGAAGTGCGCGAGCACAACACCACCGAAGCCCTGTTTGTCAATCCGCAGCACGCCTATACCAGGCATCTGCTTGCCTCCGAGCCGCGCGGCCAGGCCAATCCGCTGCCGGAGGGATCGGATGTCATCCTCGATGCCAAGGGCGTGCGCGTCTCCTTCATGATGCGCCACGGCACCTTCTTCAAGCCGGCGATGCGCGAGCTTGTCGCCGTCGACAGCCTGAGCCTGACGCTGCGCCGTCACGAGACGCTCGGTCTCGTCGGCGAATCCGGCTCCGGCAAGACGACATTCGGCCAGGCGATCCTGCGGCTGAACACGCCCGACAGCGGCGAGATCCACTTCGACCATCAACCGATCCACGGGCTTTCCAGGGCCGGGATGCGGCCATTCCGGGCCCGCATGCAGGTGGTGTTCCAGGACCCGTTCTCATCCCTCAACCCGCGCATGACGATCGGCCAGATCATCGAGGAAGGCCTCGTCGTCAACCGGCTGGGCGCCACCCGGGCCGAACGGCAGGACCGGGTGCGCGAGGCACTGATCTCAGCCGGCATGCCCGGCAATATCCTGTCGCGTTTCCCGCATGAATTTTCTGGCGGCCAGCGCCAGCGTATCGCCATTGCCCGCGCCATCGCGCTCGAGCCGGAGTTCATCCTGCTCGACGAGCCGACATCCGCACTCGACCTTTCCGTCCAGGCGCAGATCATCGAACTGCTGCGCAAGCTGCAGGACGAGCGCGGCCTGAGCTACCTCTTCATCTCCCACGATCTCAAGGTCGTCAGAGCCCTCTGCCATCGCGTCATCGTTATGCAGCATGGCAAGATCGTCGAAGAGGGTCCCGTCAACGAAGTACTATCCCATCCCAAGACCGCCTACACCGAACGGCTCGTCAAAGCCGCTTTCGAGGTAGCATGACTATCGAATGCCGGAGGTTATAATGGCAGCAAATCCCAAAATCACATTCATCGGAGCAGGCTCCACCGTTTTCATGAAGAACATCGTCGGCGACGTGTTGCAGCGTCCGGCCCTGTCGGGTGCGACGATCGCCTTGATGGATCTCAATCCGCAACGGTTGGAAGAAAGCGCCGTCGTCGTCAACAAGCTGATCTCGACGCTCGGCGTCAAGGCCAAGGCCGAGACCTATTCCGACCAACGCAAGGCGCTTGCCGGCGCCGATTTCGTCGTCGTCGCCTTCCAGATCGGCGGCTATGAACCCTGCACCGTCACCGACTTCGAAGTGCCGAAGAAATACGGGCTGCGCCAGACGATTGCCGATACGCTCGGCGTCGGCGGCATCATGCGCGGGCTTCGCACCGTGCCGCATCTCTGGAAGATCTGCGAGGACATGCTCGCCATCTGCCCTGAGGCGATCATGCTGCAATATGTCAACCCGATGGCGATCAACACCTGGGCGATATCGGAGAAATACCCGACCATTCGCCAGGTCGGCCTCTGCCATTCGGTGCAGGGCACGGCGATGGAGCTGGCCCATGACCTCGACATTCCCTACGAGGAAATCCGTTACCGGGCGGCCGGCATCAACCACATGGCCTTCTATCTCAAATTCGAGCATCGCCAGGCCGATGGTTCCTACCGCAACCTCTATCCCGATCTGCTGCGCGCCTATCGCGAGGGCAGGGCGCCGAAGCCCGGCTGGAACCCGCGCTGCCCGAACAAGGTGCGCTACGAAATGCTGACGCGTCTTGGCTATTTCGTTACCGAAAGCTCGGAGCATTTTGCCGAATACACGCCCTATTTCATCAAGGAGGGTCGCGAGGACCTGATCGAGAAATTCGGCATTCCGCTTGATGAATATCCAAAACGCTGCATCGAGCAGATCGAGCGCTGGAAGGGCCAGGCGGAGGCCTATCGCAGCGCCGACAAGATCGAGGTTCAGCCGTCGAAGGAATATGCTTCCTCGATCATAAACTCGGTCTGGACCGGCGAACCCTCGGTGATCTACGGCAATGTCCGCAACAATGGCTGCATCACTTCGCTGCCGAATAATTGCGCCGCCGAAGTGCCCTGCCTGGTCGATGCCTCCGGCATCCAGCCGACCTTCATCGGCGACCTGCCGCCGCAGCTGACCGCGCTGATCCGCACCAATATCAACGTCCAGGAACTGACGGTGCAGGCGCTGATGACCGAAAATCGCGAGCACATCTACCACGCCGCGATGATGGACCCGCACACGGCGGCCGAACTCGACCTCGACCAGATCTGGTCGCTGGTCGACGACCTGCTCGCCACCCACGGCAACTGGCTGCCCGAATGGGCCCGCACATCCAGTAAAGTCAAGGCTGCCTGACCTACTCTCCCTGGTCAGGCGTCAAAGAGCCCCGCGGTGTTGCAACAACCGCGGGGTTTTTTGCGGACGCCGGGTACAGCGACCGGTTGAGGAACCGACGGCGACGCGCTGTGGCGATCTGATCGCGTATCCGACGCGGTGCGCCTGGGAATGCGGTTCATGGGGCCGACATCAAGGACCGCACGACGTCGCCAGGAAGGGCTTCACGGCCAACGGTCAGGTCGACGGCACGACTGGAAAATCAAGCAATCAAGGGAATTTAGGGAGATTTGGCTGGGGAAGCTAGATTCTCACATGATTTCAATGGCGTAGCGAAAAACCTTATAATTCCCTATGTTTTCCCGCCGCGAGCGACCGTGGATGCCACCTTTGAGCCCTGGCTTTGGGCCTCAGTCAACCCCTCGGTCGATCGGCAATAATTTCCGCTCACGTTGCGGTGGCGCAGCCATAAAGCGCCCGTGCGGGAAGAGGTAGCAAAGTCGACCGGTCGGGCGTGCCGCTGCCCACAATTCTGCTGCGCGGGGCCGGCGGCCGGGCCGATCAGGAATTCAACAAGGCTTACGCTTTTTGTCGGAATTCTGATGGATTGGCGCGGCGCGGCGGGTTCGATCTCAAGCTCTGCCGCCATCGCTCGGCAATGGCTTTCGATCGAAAGACCGATCCGCTCGGCAGCCAAAGACTGGCGGCGAAGCGGTCGGCGGATGATCGGGCGTTTCCTCATACATCGAAGGCTGGGTTTCGCGGGCGCGTGACCTTGGCATTTGCTATGATGACCGACCGCGAACAAAATCTACCGCTACTTCCGGGATGCCCGAGAAATTCAAAGGCAATGCCGATTTCCCCCGCGCAACATCCTGTCGCGGACCAGCGCGGGCGGACAGCGTGGTTTCATTTGCTCATGGGTTTTGGATCGATACGCGCCAGCAGGGATTCGATGTCCCAGCGATCTTTTTCCGTCTCCTTTGCAATCGCGATGAGGCGCTCCATCGGCGTGTGCTTGCGCAGATCCTCGATCAGCGCCGCCAGGGCCGATGGCAGACACAGGCTCATGTCGGCCGAGGGGTTGGCCTGGGCATGCGCCTTGCCCGCCGGACCGACAAAGGCGAGGCCGAGGATGGTGTGGCCGGGATAGGTCTGCGCCATCCATTCGAGATGGTCATGACCCTGCGAAATGTCTTTCTTGAAATAGGTCGCCGGATCATTTTTGTCCGTCTTCAATTCGAAACCGAACTGGCGCGGATTCGCGTAATCGCGCCACAACACGTCGGGTCCGGTGTCTCCGTCATTGTCGGGCCTTGTCGCGGTGAAGCCGAGTAGCTCCCCGAGGGCACGGACGCCGGCTTCCGCCTGCCTAGGATCGCCGTCATCGATGAGCGCGAGTGCCTGGGCGAGCTTTTCCACCTCCGCTTCGAACTTGTTGCCGTGGTTGTATGAGTTTCCCAGATAATGCTAGGAGCGCTTAGTTTAGTCGTTCGATTTGTCGCGCCTTGAGTGAGAGCTTTGCGAGCGCAATGCGCTTTCGAAAGGCAGCCTATTCGTCGAGGTAGCGTTCGGTCAACCGCGCCCACATGGCAGCACCTGCCGTCGGACTTTCGTCCGCGAAGTCATATTTGGCGCTATGCAGGATCGCCGAGTTGACACCATTACCGAGACGCAGAAAGGCGCCAGGTTTGTGCTCGAGGAAATGTGAGAAGTCTTCACTGCCGGGTATGAGAGGGCAGGTCGTCACCTTGTCACTCATCAATGCGCTCGCCGAGCGCGGCGTCGAGGCCGCCCATGGCGGTGGTCTTTGCGCCTGGATCCCAGTGTCCTCGGAACCATTTGCGCTGGTCACGCTCGCGGCGAGGGGCATCGCGGTTCATCCGGGAGCGAAATTCTCGGTTCTGCCGAGTAGCCACCTGCGTGTGGCGACCGCCAATTTGACCGATCGCTGCCAGGAAGTCGCCGACGGAATTGCGCTCGCGGCCGTGCATCGGTGATGGGGCGTTTTTCGCCGGGGGAGCGGCCGGTGGCGAGTTCCATCTTGCGAGGCACCATTATGCGCAAGACTCCGATAACCGCGATCCGTGTCCCAAGCGTAACTTTATCAGCGATCTGTCCGCGCCCTTCTGCTCGCCATCCGTACTGTCGAAAGCTTCTCGTCCGGCACTTGGTCGGTCGAGGTCGATCCAGCAATATCGCCAAGGCTGCGAAGTTCGACCCCGCCTGGCCAAGGCGCGTTTCCGGTTTACCCGCAAGATCAATAGGGTCGGTCATGCCATGTTGGAGAGCGCCTATCGGCACTTTCCCAAAGCAGGAATTTGGCTGGTCTCACCTAAGCGGGCCTGGCGCCGGGTTAATCGTCAATGCTTTGAACCCATTGCCGAGGTAAGCAAGACTCTTTCGGCGCTTAGCTGGCGATAAAGCGCGTTGAGTTCAGCGTGCCTTATCTCCTTGATATTCGGCGACGCCATTTCGGCATCCAGTTTTTTAAGGTGCAGGTCGATTTCTGCTGATCTTTCGGCGTTACCGTCCGACGATTTAAATTCGATCATGGGTATCTCCTTTGAGAGTGAGTTAGTCTTTCGGCGGGGATTTTCACCCGCGAAGATTTGTGGGCGATAGCCACTTGTGAACGGTTAGTGGGGGAATTTGCTCGGGTCTTGGCCCTGCTCGTTGTCGCTGAGATGTATCACCTGCAATCGGCTGATCCTTAGGGCTTTGAGCAACGCTGATTTCTCATCCTGCCCCCCTTTTTCTGTGGCCACAATCTTAGTGAACGCAATCTCGGTAAAGGCAGTCTTCTCGGCGGGAAACATGCGAATTGTTCGGCGGATCGGTGCTGCTTCATCGGAAGGCATAGAAAAACTCCTTGGTTGAGATGAGGTCTGCGTCGAAACAGAACCAACATCGGTTAGGCAGATCTTGCTCGGTGCCTGAAGCAGTCGCGCGTCGTTCAGCGAGGGTGGATCAGTGCGACGTAAGCGATGAAGGCTAGGCTGAAAGCAGGGGCCGACTTGATCAGGAATTCGATGTATCGAAACCGGCTAAGATAGACTGATGTGCTCTTCCATAAATAGAGCATTGATGTCTTGGACATTGGAGCCTTTCCTGATGGTTGGAAGAGAGCAAGCTGGCGGTGTCGACCAAGGTCTTGGGAACGCAGTGTGAAACTGCTAAAGCACGGAACGGCGAAGGGTAGGCCCATCTCACCTACAGCCATGCCGAGCGCGCGGGTGTCCACGTTGAACCAAAATCTGCTTATGCATATTCACACGCCCATGGTGAGAAGTCAGTCACGTAGGGCGTTAATGCGCGGTCTGCAGATTGCCACGGGGCAAACCGCGGATAGCAGATTGATGATGCGCGATGCTGAGAGGGATGATTGTCTTTTCCGAGCGGCCCAACCGGTACTCAAACGCTCCGCCAGGCTCAAAATCGAAAGCCTAGCAGCGGTGCCTGCGGAAGCGCACTTCCCGACGAATGTTGCGATCCATGGCCGTCAGGAACCGAAGGGAAATGTTGGAAGACATAACGTCCTCCTTTCAGTCGGGGCTAGGGTATGGTGACCCTAAAACAGCAGCGCCCTGAACATGGCTTACTGAAGTTCGGACCGTGCGCCTCTTGAGGCGGCAAAGCAAATGAAAAGAATGCGTGCCGACTAGGGGATTTTGCATCGCTAGCCAGACTGATACCGGATATTGGTCCGCCGGCTGGAAGTTTCTCAAAGACACGATCAGAGGGCGTGCTATGCCTAAGGAGCGATCAACAGTTGTTTCGTTTTGCATAGCGGATTGTCCGCTTCGGCTGACGGCCGCGCCGACTTAGATACCGCGCGCGAGATGGACCAATTTGCCGGCCTGCGCCTGGCGGTGGCCACGCGTTTTATCTATGTTTTCGCCGACAAGATAAACATGATGTAACTTTCGCGTATTTCAGATACGCAATAGTTTCAATTTCGAAATCTCTTAAACGGGTCGATGATTTGAAAGGAATAGGGCAGCCGAGCGCCCATCTCCCACGCTATTCTCGTATCTCGATGACCTTGACCGACACGTCCATTTCCACGAAATCTTCCGGCGTTCCAGCATATCCGCCGGTCACAGGCATGATCTGGCCATTGTTGCGAGCAAACGCCACGGGAATGAGACAGGCTGCTCCCACCCGTCGGTGGGTGGGATCAAACGCGATCCAGCCTGCTCCGGGAAGATAGACTTCCGCCCAGGCATGCGTTGATCCGCCGTCATCGACCGAGGCCTGAGGGTCGTAGAGATAGCCGGAGACAGCACGGGCACCGAAGCCCAGGCAGCGCACCGCCTCGATGAAGAGCGCCGCAATGTCCCTGCATGAGCCGCTTGCGAGTTCCAGTGTTTGTTCGGGCGACTGCGTGCCTTCTTCATCTCGGATACGGTAGGTGACATTTGTGAGAATGCCGGCGTTCAAATCCTTGAGGAGTGACAGCGTGTCGGTCGGGCGGCTGCGCACGAACGCTCCTGCCCAATCCGACACCGCGCCACGGGAAGATGTCGCAACAGCAAATGCGCCAAGGTCGGTCTTGTCTTCGCTTGAATAGGTGAAGGGATAGGTGTGGGCCGAAATGTCGATATTGAAAACAGGCCACGGATCGGCGGTCTGCTCGACAACGGCATCACTGGAGATCGTCAACTCCGAGGTTTGTTCAGAAAACGTCACCGTGGCTATTGTGTTGCCGAAGACGTCCTGCGCCCAGTCGATCGATCCCCGGGCAGAGCAGTCGATCCCGAAAGACAAGGTCCGCAGCTGTTGGGCGGTTCGGGGCGACAGCATCAATCGGTGTGCAAGCAGCCAGACGGGTCGCGCGTAACGGTAGCTCGTTCGATGCTTGATCTGAAGTTTCATTGTGGTCTTCCGAACGCAAGATCGTTCCGTTCAGCGAAGGCATGCGCTATCGAAACGGCACCCGCAACCGGGTTCTCGCGTTGCGGGCGCGATCGTGGCCATGGCGCTCCCCACGCGCGGCCGATCCTATCCAATTACACGTCGCCCCTCTCGAAGATCCTCTGCTGTGACCCAAATCCGGCCATCGACGGCGATCATGCCTTTGTCGAATTTTGAGCTGGCAATCGCTCCGATCGTGGCGAGGTCGGGTAGCGGAACTGAGCCGTAAACTATGGGGGCAGGCGGAGCATCTTTGAGTGCCGCCTTGGTCACGACGACGGCCTGCTTGGAGGAGCCGTTGCCCATAACCATGATGGCATTGTCGCCGGCCATATTTCGAAACGATTGGGAAGAATGTCCAGCGGCATGCGTGCTCCTTTCCGGAGTCGCAGCCCTTCTAACATGCTGCGCGGTCCAATGATATGCAGCACATTCTTAGGTGGGTGAACATTCTTTTCCCGCGATAGACCCGGAGTGCTGCATATTGTACGGCGCAGCAACCATACCGATTCTGGTGCGTTGCAGACTGCTGACCCTTCGTCTTGTCGGCCGCACGGAGATATTAGCCTTGCGACCGTTCTCCGACACAATGCACGGTTAATTAACCTGACCGCTGGCTCGGTGCGCAGCCAACAGGCTCTCGTCTAAACACAGTATCGGCGCGGGCGATGGGCATCGTGCCAAGAGCTGGCGGCGGGAATTTTGCGAAACCCCTCACTTCCTCCAGGCTCGATCCGACTGCACTAGCGAGATATATCCGCCGCCCGATCCGCTTGCTGTGGTCCCACTGGTTCTTCGAATCCGAGAAAATGCAGGAAGTTTCGAAGACGTATCGATCACCCGTCCAGCGGATTGACGCGGAGCACTTTCTCGCGATCGATCGTGCCGGGCCATTTTTCTCAGGCCTCGCAGACTAATCCAATTTGCCTCCTGCTTGCCAAAAAACCACAATTGCCTCACTTAGATCACACATCCACCCTCGGCATGAAGAATTGGATCAACGCTGCATGCGCATAGCTTTCGTTTTTCTCGGTGCATTTCTTGCAATCGTACAGTCCGCCTCTGCTGAAGTCGCATCGCCGCCGGTTTTGGCGCCGCTGGAGCGACAGGCGCAAGCTGCTCAGTTGAGCGCACAATTTCTCTCGCGCTATAGCTACAAGCCGGTTCCGCTCGACGACGCCTTGTCGGCGAGGGTCATGGATCAGTTCATCAAGTCGCTTGATCCGGACCGCATGCTCTTCCAGCAGGCCGACATCGACAAGTTCATGGCTGACCGCAGCGAGATCGACGATGCGATCGAACGGAAGGATTTGAAGATCCCGTTTGCGATTTTCAACGCCTATGAACAGCGCGTTGTCGATCGGATGACCTATGCGCGCGGCCTGCTGAAGCAGGGTTTCGATTTCAGTACAAAGGAAGACTATTCGGTGCTGCGCGAAAAGGCGCCCTGGCCGCGGTCGCAAGCCGAGAGCGATGAGCTGTGGCGCAAGCGCGTCAAGAGCGATTGGCTGCGGCTGAAGCTCGGCGGCAAAACCGATGCGGCTATTCGCGACACGCTTGACAAGCGGTATGACAACACGCTCGAGCGCGTTTACAAATTCAAAAGCGACGACGTTTTCCAGTCGTTCATGGATGCCTATTCAAACTCGGTCGATCCGCACACGGATTATTTCGGCGCGGCCGCTTCCGCCGATTTCAATGTCTCGATGAAGCTGTCGCTGTTCGGGATCGGCGCGGTGCTGCAGGAGCGCGACGATTACACGACGATCCGTGAACTCGTGCCCGGCGGGCCGGCGCAGCTTTCCGGCAAGCTCGCCGTCGGAGACCGCATCACCGGCGTTGGCCAGGGCAAGGATGGGGCGATCAAGGAAGTTGTGGGAACGCGCCTTGATGAAGTCGTGCAGATGATCCGCGGCAAAAAAGGCTCCGTCGTGCGGCTGGACATTCTGCCGGCCGATGCCGGCGCCGATGCCACACATCGCGTCGTCAACCTGGTGCGCGATAAAATCAGTCTCGATAAGCAGGCTGCCCGGAAGACTGTGCTGTCGGTGAAAGTGGGCGATATCGAGCGAAAAATCGGGATCATTACCCTGCCGGTCTTCTATGAGGATTTCGAAGCCAAGGGCAAAGGCGACAAGGATTATAAAAGTGCAAGCCGCGATGTCGCCAAGCTTCTCGGCGAGCTGAAAGAAGAGAATGTCGACAGCGTTCTGATGGACCTGCGCAACAATGGCGGTGGTTCATTGGATGAGGCGATTGATCTGACCGGCCTCTTCATCGGCAATGGCCCGGTCGTTCAGCAGCGTGCCGGCAACGGCAAGATCGAGGTCAAGGATTCGGATTTCCCAGAGCCTGTCTGGGCAGGCCCGATGGGTGTGCTGATCAATCGCGGCTCGGCCTCGGCTTCGGAGATTTTTGCCGCGGCAATCCAGGATTACGGTCGAGGCGTGATTGTCGGCGAACCGAGCTTCGGCAAGGGCACGGTGCAGACCGTCGTCGATCTCGACCAGGTGGTTCACAATAGCAAACCCGAATTCGGCGAGCTGAAAGTGACGATCGCCCAGTTTTTCCGGGTCAATGGCGGCACGACGCAGCTGCGTGGCGTGACGCCGGATATCAGCCTGCCGGGACTGTCCGATCCGACAAGCTTCGGCGAGACCAGTTATGACAATGCCCTGCCATGGGCTGAGATCAAGCCTGCGAAATACTCGCGCGACGAGGCGCTTGCGAAACTGCTGCCGACATTGCAAAGCCGCCATGATGCGCGGGTGAAGGGCGATCCGGATTTCCAGCGCCTGTTGAAGGACATTGCCGACCTGAAGGCGCAGCGCGAGAAGGGGATTGTTTCCCTGAATGAAGCCGAACGTCGCAAGGAAGCGACGGCGCGCGCCGAACGGTTCAAGGCTCGTGCGCAGGAAAGCGGTGGCGACGATCCCGGTGACGATGATGGCCTGGAGTCAGGCGAGCGCAGCCTGAGCGCCGATATCGCCATCGAAAATGCCCGCAAGAACGCAAAAGACGTGCTGCTCAACGAGACCGCCGACATTCTTGCCGACGCGGTGGATCTGCAGCAAGGCGGGGTAAGGGCAGTCACAAAACAATAGGGAAATCGTCAGACCGACGACAGCGCCGCGCCGTTGCGCACGTGACGGATTGCGTAGCGATGATATCTTTACAATACTTGTAAGATGACGTCGTTACGCTCTGTCGTGCCCAGACTGGAGTTTCCCATGCCTTCCTCACCCACGAACAAAAGTCCGGAAGTGCTGCTCGAGCGGACCACATTCACGGTCAGCCCCGAAATTTATGCCGAATACCTCGACGCGCCAGCGCAGCCCAATGACTGCCTGAAACGGACCATGTCGACCAAAGCGCCGTGGGATGAGCCTACATCGCCAAACTGAAATCCGCCGCCAGCACCGCGACGTCCCCTCTGACGTTCTAAATCGCAAATGCAAAATCTGGTCAAAGAAACATGACCGCATCCTCCGTGTCGACACCTTCGAAACCATTGCCGGTACTCCGCCTAATCCTGCTCTGCGGCTGGTGCTCCTTGATGGCAGGGATTTTTCTATGGTCAGTCCACCCGATCGCGTACTACAGTTGGGACCTCCCCGCTGTCCTTATGTGTCTGTTGTGGTTTTCGGGTCCGCTTGTGGCTTTTGCCATTTCGGCCGGTGCACTTATTCTGGATCAACCGGCTTCTCGCTTAATGAAGCGAGCCGTCGCTGTGCACTTCGGGATGAGTCTGGTTGTTGCTCTAATGGTATCGGTGACGGATCAGTTTGGTTTCGCCATCTGGTTGTTTATATTGCTGGCTGGGCTGGTCGATCTGCCGATCCTTGCGCTGGCGCCAGGCCGGATCGATAGCCCGAGGACGGTCAAACTGCTACACATGGTGGTCGTGTCGTCAGTTGCTGGACCGATTGCCGGCCTATTTCTTTGGTCTGCCCTCAACATCAAGATTGTGGAGTGGCGTGCACTCGCGGTCGCCGGTTCACATCCCTATTGCGTGCAGGTGGCCGAGGCTTATCCCCGGCGGTACAAGGCAGTCACACAACGGGCTGAATTGGCGGGTTTGAGGATGCAGACACCGTTTACAAACGGCGGTGGTTCCACCGACTACCAGGTCGCGTTTCACGCAGTGCTCGTGGTCAAGAAGGGTGGCGGGGACCAGTTTTACAACTGGTCCTACTTCGCCCAGAGCTTCGTCCCCGTTTCCGACCGTGCGATAAACGGACTCGCTCTTCTTCGCGCTGATTGTGAGCCAATCGTTGCTTTTTTCGACGAGCTTAATCGTTAGCGGTTGCCATGGAATTGTAGAAAACGCCCGGAACAGGTCGAACCCTGGCCACCTGCGAGAACAACAGCCGCCAAGGTGCTTCTGTTGAAGACATCGCTCGGTATCTCTACAAAGTTTGCGACCAAGCAAATAGGGCTTTCGTATACAGGTGTCTGAGCGTTGCAATAAAGCTGCAAGAGCAGTCGCCGCATCACGGCCAAACATTTAAGCTGAGGACCGCGGTCTTCACCGGATGCCTACACCAAAGCGCCGTGGGATGAGCCTACAGCGCCGGGCTGAAATCCGCCGCCAGCACCGCCTCCTTGAGCGCGCGCGAGTAGGGATGCTGCGGGTTATCCAGCACGGGGCGGGCCTGGCCCCGTTCGACAATCTCATCCATGATGCTGATGGTCGGGTTGCGAGATCTCAATTCGACAATCGGCCGCCGCGACCGGTGGGAGCGCGCGCTGCCGCCTTTTGGCGAAGCGTGTTTTTTCCCTTTTTCCGGGCGGAATTTCCGGGCATAATGGGGTATGACAGACCTTTTGGAACAAGCCGTCGAGCGCGTCCGCGCCCTTTCTCCAGATATGCAGGATGAGTTGGCGCGCGTCCTGTTGCACCTTGCCGACGAGCAAGAGCCTGTGCCTTTGGCATCCGGGGAGCGGGCGGCGATTGCGGACTCGAAAGCCGCCGCTGCGCGGGGCGAATTTGCAAGCGATGAAGAAGTTCGCGCCGTATGGGCCAGCTACGGCCTGTGAGACTTCGCTACACGAAACCGGCCCTTGCCGACCTGAAAGACATTGCCGGATATCTCGACCCGCGTTCGCCGCAGGGCGCACGCCGTGTTCGGCAGCGCATCAAATTGCTGATCGAAAAACTTCCCGAGCAACCGTTCGTCGGCAAGCGCACCGAAGACTTGACCATTCGCCGCTTGACGGCGGTTCCTTACCCCTACCTGATCTTTTACGAAGTAACCGAGGCCGAAATTATCATCCATGCCGTGCGCCATGGTGCCCGCGCTCCGGCATCCATGCCCGGACAGTGAACGCGAGGCTTGCGGCCTGATTTTCATTACGCGCAGCGCTCACATCGCCGGGCTGAAATCCGCCGCCAGCACCGCCTCCTTGAGCGCGCGCGAATAGGGATGCTGCGGATTGTCCAGCACGGGGCGGGCCTGGCCCCGCTCGACGATTTCGCCTTTGCGCATGATGATGATGTTGTCGCTGATGTAATAGGCGGTGGCCAGATCATGGGTGATGTAGATGATCGACAGCCCGAGTTCGCTTTTCAGCCGGCCGAAGAGGTTGACGATCGCCATGCGCAGCGAGGCGTCGACCATCGAGACCGGCTCGTCGGCGACCAGCAGGCGGGGCTGCGGGATCAGCGCGCGGGCAATGGCGACGCGCTGAAGCTGGCCGCCGGATAGTTCGTGGGGGAACCGGCCTTTCACCTCTTCGAGCGTCAGGCCGACATGCGTAAGCGCCGCATCGGCCATCCGCTCCGCTTCTTTCCGGTCTATCCGTTTTCCCGGGCCTGACAGATTGCGGGCCGTCTCGAACAGATAGCGGTCGACCCGCTTCAGCGGGTTGAAGGCTTCGAACGGGTTCTGCAGAACCGGCTGGACCTCCTTCATGAAGGCCTTGCGTTCGGATCGGCTATGGATGGTGACAGTTTTGCCGGAGAATTCCAGCTGCCCTTCCGTCGGTGTGGTTTGCCCCAGGATCATCGCCGCGATCGTCGATTTGCCCGAGCCGGATTCGCCGACGATCGACAGGATCTCCGGCTCCTCGCCCAGTTCGAAGCTGACATCCTTGACTGCGGTGACCAGGCGCCGGCCGAGCATGCCGCCCTGCCGATAGATTTTCGTGACATGCGAGAGGCTGAGCAGAGCGGTCAAAGCTGATCTCCCGTAACTGCAAAACAGGCGACGCGCCGCCCCGGCTCGACGGTGACCAAAGGCGGCACCTTCTGCGAGCAGATATCCATGCGTTTCGGACAGCGCGGGTGAAACCGGCAGCCTTCCGGCGGCATGGCAAGGTTTGGCGGACGGCCCTCCAGCGAGGGTCGCGTCGTCGCATCGCCGATGCGCGGCAGGCTGCCGACCAGATGCTGCGTATAGGGGTGCAGCGGCTTGCTGAAGAGTTTGGCGGTCGGCGCTTCCTCGACCAGACGCCCGGCATAGACGATGCCGATGCGGTCGGAGACCGTCGCGTGAACCCCCATATCATGGGTGACGAACAGGAAGGACGAACCCATCTCGCGCTGGATTTCGCGGATCATCGACAGCACGTCGCGCTGGACGATCACGTCGAGCGCCGTCGTCGGTTCGTCGGCGATGATGAATTCCGGCGTCAGGATGGTGGCGAGCGCAATGGTCATGCGCTGGCGCATGCCGCCGGAGAGCTCGTGCGGATAGGCGTCGAGCAGATGCGGATCGAGCTTCAGCCGCTGCAGATGGGCAGCGACCTTCTCGAAGAAAACCTGTTTGCCGACCGGCATGTGGCGAAAGGCGAAATCGGTGAAGGAATGGCGGATCCGGCGCACCGGATTGAGCACATTCATCGACCCCTGCATGATATAGGACAGATGCTTCCAGCGCAGCGCCATGCGCTCCTCCGGCTTCATCGCATAAATATCCTGGGTGCCGCCGGCGAAATGGAATTTCACGCTCCCCGACACGACCCGCAGCGGCGGCCGGATGGCGCCGGCAATGGTTTTGATCAGGGTGGTCTTGCCGCTGCTCGATTCACCGGCAACGCCATAGACCTCGCCGCGGCCGATCGTCAGGCTGATATCGTCGACGGCGCGCACCTCGCGATCGACGCCATAAAGGAAGGCACGGTAATAGGCTTTCAGATTCTCGATTTCGACCAAAGGGTCCATGCTAACTTCCCATCCGGTTCAGCCGGCTGCGCGGATCATTGTATTCGTTCATCGACATCGACAGCAGGAAGAGCGCCAGGAAGAGAACGACGATCGCGGCGACGGGTGCCGCCACCCACCACCATACGCCTGATATCAGCGCCGAATGCGAATTGGCCCAGTAGATCATCATGCCCATGGTCGGCGTCTCGATATCGGTGAAGCCGAGCACCGACAGGGTGATCTCCATGCCGATCGACCAGATCATGTTGTTCATCGTGGTGGCAAAGACGATCGGCAGAACGTAGGGCAGGTGCTCCTCGGCGAGGATCTTGCGCATGCTCATGCCGGAATAGACGCTCTGGGTGGTGAACGGCCTTGTCTTGAGGCCGATCGCCACCGAGCGGATGAGGCGCGCATCGTAGGACCAGCCGAGCGAGGCCATGATGACGATCAGCGCGGTCCAGGTCATGCTGTCCTTCAGCACGAAATAGAAAAGGATCAGCAGCGGAAATTGCGGGATGACCATGACGCTGTCGTTGATCGCCATCAGCACCCGGTCGACCGCACCGCCGGCATAACCGGCGACGAGGCCGACGACCAGCGAGATGATGCGTGAAATAAAAGCGACGCCGATGCCGAAATACAAGGTGTTGCGAAGGGCGGTCGTCAACTGCCAGAAAACGTCCTGGCCGCGCGATGTCGTGCCGAGCCAGTAATCGCCATCGGGCGGCATGTCGGGTGGCAGGAGATAGATGTCCGTCGGGGCGTAGGGCGAGAAATAGGACAGGATGATCAATCCGACGATGACGGCAAAGAGCAGCAGGCCGCAGAGGAATTCCATATTCTGGCGGGCGAGGTCACGGATAATGGTAAACATGCTCTATTCCACCTTGATACGCGGGTCGATCAGCGGGCTCAGAATGTCGATGATGAACACCGCGGCGGCGACGCCGACGATCGACAAGGCGCTGAGGCCGAGCACCAGGCTGTAGTCGCCGGCATGCACCGCCGAAATCAAAAGGTTGCCGATGCCGGGATAGCCGAAGACGATTTCGGTGATGACGGTGCCGTTGAAGATCGCACCGAGCGACATGGCAAGCCCGGTGAACTGCGGCACCATGGCATTGCGGGCGATGTAGGAGCGGAGAATTTTCCGCTTCGGAACGCCGCCGAGCTCGGCGAAGACAACGTAGTCATCGGTGATGATGTTGGATACCAGCGCGCGCATGCCGATCAGCCAACTGCCGGTTCCGACAAGGATCAACGACATGGCCGGCAGGATCGAATGTTCGAGGATATCGAGGACCAGGGAAAACGACAGGTTGAGATTGGCGTTCATCTCATAGCCGCCATTGATCGGCAGCACCGGCCAGAGATAGCCGAACAGGATGAGCAGCACGAAGGCGAGAATATAATAGGGAATGGGAAGCAGGGCGATGCAGACGAGGCTGACGGCCTTCAGCACCGTATTCTTCCGGTAATAGCCGGCGAGCGCGCCGATCGCATTGCCGAGCACGAAGGTGATCAGGGTGGAGACCGTCATCAGCCCGATCGTCCAGGGCAGGGACCGCAGAATGATGGTGGAAACGGGTGTGGGAAAAGCCGACAGCGAGGGGCCGAGATCACCGGTCGCAAGCCGCAGCCAGAAATGCAGATATTGCTGCCAGATCGAGCCCTCCATGCCGTAAAGCTCGCGCAGTGACTGGCGCATCAGTTCGATCGCATTCGGATCGGACTGCCCCATCTGGGTAATGGCGCCGATGCTTTCTTCGACCGGATCGATCGGGGTCAGGTGGGTGACGAAGAATGTGATGCTGACGCCCAGAAAGACGACGAGCAGAAACTGACCGAACCGCTTCAGTACAAAGATCAGATAGGACGTCATAGGGCAGTGGTTCCTCTCTGGTTTCCTTTCATCGATGGGACAGCATCGACGGGAAAGGATCGGCGGGCAGAGCCCGCCGATAAGGGGCCGGCGCGATGGCTGCGCGCCGGCGTTGGGAGGATTATTTCGGTTGAGCCGGCTTCAGTTTGACCATCATCAGCCTGGAGTTGGCCCAGTTCGGCACCGGGTCGGTATAGGGGTCTTTGATGGTCGGATAACCGGTCCAATAGGTCGTGTCCATCGAGGTGAAGACGTTATAGGACATCAGCGGGATCGTCGGCATTTCGCGGGCGGCCAGCTTCAGATAATCCTTGCCGAGCTCGATGCCCTTGGGATCGTCGGCGCTGATGCCGCGAATGGTCTCGATGATCTTGTCGAGCTCCGGATTGCTCCAGCGCTGCCAGTTGCGCGGCGGCTGAACGTCACCCTTCTTGGCCACGAACTGCGAGTGCCAGCTGTCGAGGAAGAACGACAGGTCGGGATCGCCGCCCCAGGTCTCGACGCTCCAGGCAATCGCCACCTGGAAATCGCCGGGCTGGAGTGCCACCTGCCATAGGCTGGTCGTCGGCACGGCTTTGGCGTCGATGCCGAAGGCGGCCCATTGCTGCGCGATCAGCGTGCCTGCTCGGGTGAAGACGGAGCGCGAATCGCCCTCCACGGTCATCCGGATCCTGAACGGCTTGCCGTCCGGGGTCATCCATTTGCCGCCGGCCTTCTTGAAGCCTGCCTTCTCCAGCAGTTCGCCGGCAGCCTTCGGATCCGGCTTCCACCAGCCATAGCCGAAGGCCGTGCTGATTGCCTCAGGGTCGGTCGGGATCTGGTCCTTGAACTTCGGCTGCTTGCGCAGCAGATCGGCGATCTGCTGGCCGATGCTGGGGTCATAGGGCTTGATCTTCTGCTTGCCGGTGTCGACCTCGAAATCCTTCAGCCAATCCTGCATCGGCGCCTGATAGTCTTTCATGGCGATTGCCGTCGGCGGTACGCCGAGCGCCGAGAGCGTCGCAGCGCCGCGATAGCTCGCCATGTCGACGGCCTTGATGTCGATCAGCAGGGCCAGCGCCCAGCGCACATCAGGATTGTTGAAGGTCGGGTCCTGGGTGTTGAAAATCACCGCCGGAAGGGTCGGATCCGGATGGGCGAAGGGGAAGCCCGGGAACCAGGTCTCGATCGACTTGGATTTTTCCTTGAGGGTGAACATGCCCTCAGGGGTGTTGTCGTGGATGATATCGAGATTGTGCTCGAGCTGAGCGATGGTGCGTTTATCCGGCGGGCCGGGATCGGTGTAGGTCACATATTTCGGGGCAGGCTCGCCGAAGCGCGCAAGCGATGTTTTCTGCCAGTCCTCACGCTTTTCCCAGGTGTACCATTTGCCCTGGGGATCGTAAGCCTTGAGCTTGTAGGCGCCGAGCGAGACGGGGTTGGCGAAATCGTAGCGGATCGGATCGGCGACTTTCTCGAACACATGCTTGGGCATGATCCAGGCGCCGTTCCAGCGCACGGTGAACAGGGCATGGAAGCGCGAATTGGGCTTCTTCAGCTTGAACACCACCGTCTGGGGATCAGTCGCCTCGACGCTTGCCACCTGAACCGAGAAGGCAGCACTCCAGACCATGCCGGGATGATCCATCTGCGTCTTGACGGTATAGACCACGTCGTCGGCCGTGAACTCGACGCCGTCGCTCCAGAAGAGCCCCTTGCGCAGTTTCACGGTCATCTCGGTGAAGTCGGCATTATATTGCGGCTTGTCGGCGGCCAGCGAACTGTCCCAGGTCGAGCCGCCAAGCCCTTGTTCGGGGTCGATATACCAGAGCGTATCCATGGTCAGCTGCTGCAGGCCGGTGGAAACACCGCCGCCGCCATTGACCCAGATATTGAACCAGCCCGGATTCTTGATCGTCCCTTCCGGATTTTCGACGATGAGCGTCTCCTTGCGGGGCAAGGAGGTATAGTCATCGGCCTTGGCCGCCGCTGTCAGGCCGAGTGCGGCCAGCGCGACGCCAAATGCGAGCCTCTTCCACTGTTGCATGAACTCCTCCCTAGAAAGCGACGATACGGCGGCCGCAAAGGCACGCATGGGCACGTCGCGGTTGTCGGTTCGCGAAAGCATCAGGACTTGAAACACTCAAGGTCCAAGGCTCTAGCCAACCATCCCTCCAACCCGCCTGCCTCCTCGCAGTCGAGCCGAATCTCTTTAGCCGGGGGCCAATGGGCCTTACCCGGCGGCGGCTGTCAGACCGACAGCCGAATGACGTTGTAGGACAGCGGCTTCAGCGCCGCCCGCAACCTGCCGTCCTCGATCTTCGCAGTCTGGACATTGACCGGCGCGACCGTATCCTGCCGCGCAGCCGTGTTGACGGCTAGCAGATCGCTATGGGTCATCTCCACCTGCTCGATGACGCTGGCGGTCCCAAAACCTTCCAGGCGCACGTCGAAATCCAGTGCCGTCTGCGGATGACGGTTGACGGCAAAGAAGGTCAGCGTCTTGCCATCCTCGGAATGGACGGCGGAGACGTCGAGATAGGGGACGTCGTTCTCCTCGTCGCTGTCATAGGTCGGGCCATCGACGACCAGCTGCAGTGCCGATCCACGGCCATATCTTGAGGCGTAGTAGAAGGGGTAGTAGATCGTCTGGCGCCAGGCGGCCCCGCCGTCATCGGTCATGATCGGGGCAATAACGTTGACGAGCTGGGCGATGCAGGCGATGCGCACCCGGTCGGAACGGCGGATGAAGGTATTCAGGATGCCGCCGACCTGCAGCACGTCCTCGAAATTATAGATGTCTTCCAGGAGATGCGGCGCATCCGGCCACTCGTCGCGTGCCAGGATCTCCTTGTCCTGCTGGTTGGAATGATACCAGACATTCCACTCGTCGAAGGAAATGCCGATCGTCTTCTTCGAGCGTTTTTTCGCCTTGATGTAGTCGATGACGCCGCCGATCGTGGTGATGTAGCGGTCGAGCTTCGTCGCCCGGGCGAGATAGTTGAGGGTATTCTTCTCGCGGTTGGCAAAATACATGTGCAGCGAGATATGGTCGGCGCTGTCGTAGCACTGCTCGAGAACTTGAGCCTCCCAATCCGGATAGGTCTGCATATCGGAATTGGACGAGCCGCAGACCACCAGTTCGAGCGACTTGTCGAAGCCGCGCATGGCTTTCGCCGTCTCGTCGGCCAATCGGCCATATTCATAGGCCGACTTGTGGCCAACCTGCCAGGGGCCGTCCATCTCATTGCCGAGACACCACAATTTGACGTCGTGCGGATCGGCCCAGCCGTGCTTGCGGCGCAGATCGGAATAATAGGTGCCGCCGGGATGATTGCAATATTCGAGGAAATTGCGGGCGGCATCCAGGCCGCGCGAGCCGAGATTGACGGCGAGCATCGGCTTGGTGTTCGCCTTCTTGCACCAATCGACGAATTCGTTGACGCCGATCTGATTGGCTTCGCGGGTACGCCAGGCCAGGTCGAGGCGAACCGGGCGCTCCGAACGGGGGCCGACGCCGTCTTCCCAATTATAGGCCGATACGAAGTTGCCGCCGGGATAACGGCAGTAGGGCGTGTCGAGATCACGCACCAGATCAAGGACATCGCGGCGGAAGCCGTCCTCGTCGGCTGTCGGATGTCCGGGCTCGTAAATGCCGCCGTAGATCGCTCTGCCGAGATGCTCGAGAAATGAACTGTAGAGCCTTGCGTCAATGGTCGCGATGCGGAAATCGCGGTGGGCAACGACATTGGTTTTCAACGGATCCTCCCGTTTATGTATCAGAATTTTTGTTTTCTTGCCTCCAACTTGATATCAGGAATGTCGTTCTGTCAACCGAGTTGCCGTTTTAATCATACTAATGCAGTTTTTCTAGAAAACCATTATATTACAACAATATACCTATTATTCAGAGATCGCTAATTCGAAAAAGAAGTGAAAATCAAAATCACGATTTGTGATATCGTTTTTTCAAACATGCAGTCGCATGATGATATCGCGGCCGTGATTTCCAAAGCTGCGGCCGAAAATATTGACGCCGCCGGTATGACCGGCATTCTCGGCGATGCCGACACGCAGGCGAATGGAGGAGTGCTGGCCGAGCGCCAGGTCACCGAGCGTGACATTCGACGCGGCGACACCGTCGATGAAGGTTCCGCGCGTCGAGATGCGCCAGGTCTTCATCATCCCGTATTGCGAGCCTTCGAGCTTCCACCAGGCCGGCGTGAAGGCGCCGCGTTTGTCGCCATAGTCGCCGGGCGAGGTCCAGGTGCCGATCGCCATGCCGTTGACCCAGAGGGTGATGTCGGAAGGCCAATCCGCATTGGTGCCGGGCACTTCCGACGACAGTTCCATCGAAAATTCGATGGCGCGGATATCCTTGTTCAACACCTTGGCATTGTTGGGGAATTTATACTCCACATAGCCTCGCCCGAACCAGACGAGCCCGGCCTGCATGCGCTGCGGATCAAGGAAATAGTCGGGCACATCGAGAGGGCCGATGACGCTCTCGGTGGAGCAAAGACCGCATGGCGCATGCACGTCGCAGCTGGTGTACAACCCCACCGGCATCTCGACTTCGATGATATTGTTGGCCCGTTGCGCGGCACTTTCCTCGAAGCTGATCAGGATTTCGCTATAGACCGCCGAGCAGATCTTCTGGTTTCCCTTGCGGGCCTTGGCCAGCCGCGACTCGACCAGCCCGGCCTCTTCCAAAATCTGGATGCCGGTGGCGACGGTGGATTGCGGGAGAGAAAGCGCCTGGGCGATGTCGTTGATATTCAGCGGCCCCTTGGCGCAAAGCAGCTTTAACATCTCCACCCGCGCCGGCGCCGAAAGCGCCCGAACCGCCTCATGATTCTCACCGGCGGTAATCGTCAAAAACGAACGTTCCATCATTCCCCCACTATTTCCGATGAAATGATGTATATCGGAAATTGTGATACATCAAGGGGAGCAGTGCCGAATGGTGTTGGTATCCGAGAACAGTCACGCGTCAAAGTCCGGCTGTGACGATCAAGAGCGCCAGACGTCACTGCGACGTGGGTCGAAGTCGCCTTTCTCAGGGGATGCAGGCTGTCGCTGGAGGAATGAGATTCGTTTTAACCGCAGCGCATGCTTTTCCAGCAGATGCCATGAAAGCCAGCCGAGCAACCACGCTGTCGGCAGGGAAAGCGCTAAGACCGCCCACCACGTGCTGTACTCGCCGAGGGCATGGTTCATCGTCTGCTCCACTGGCCAGCCATAGAGATAGGTCCCGTAGGAGGCGTCGCCCAAGCGTTCGAGAGTCGGCAGGCGTATCACCGGCGAGGTTGCGATGTAGATAAGCGGATAGGCGAACAACATGCGGCCGTAAAGATAGCCGGGCCAGAAGACGAGGCAGAGCATACCGAGCGCTACGAAGATCAATGCCAGGACTATATTGGGCTGCCGCTTTTCCATCACGAACCTCAGAAGCGAACCGCAGAAGAAGTAGGGAGCGATAAAAGTAAAATCCGTCAGGAACCGTATCTTTGGCCACGGATGATCGAAGAAAAGCTGCCAGGTCACGCCTACGGCGAGGGCAAGTGCCATCAGCGGGGCTCGCAGAAGCCCGATTACCATTAATCCGGCGACGATGAGGTAGCAGAAGATTTCCTGCCCGATCGTCCAAAGAGAGCCGTTGACCGAGGTGGCAAGCCAAGAGATGGCGGGGTCATAAAACTGCACATGCGGCAGGGTCATGCCAAAGTTCGGGTCGAGCAACGAATGCAGTGTCGTCTTCATATGAAGCGACTTGAGCAAGTAACCACTGACGCCCAACGGGCTGTACAAGGCGCCCAAGACATAGACGCTGAGCAGCGTACAGACGATAAAGGCCGGGTATATTCTCAGCGCCCGCCTCCAGAGAAAACCACCCGCGCTGCCGAACTGCGCGCTCTGCGTGACGAGGAAGCCGCTGCTGATGAAAAACACATAGACGCCGAATAGGCCAAGGATATTGCCCTCTCCGAGCAAACGCTCAAAGGGCTCGTTCGCCGAGGTCTTTTCCGAGATAAGGAAGGCATGCGAGAAGATTACCGTGGAGGCTGCCACGAGCCTGATCATATTGAAGTTCGGGTAAAATGCCTTCTTGATTTCGCGCTCGTGCATGGAGCCTCCCGCACTTTTGCAGTTTAACTATTCATTAAGATAAGTTTTGAATGTTGTCACGCGCCGTAGTGAAACGGGGTTGAGCCGAGATAATCTCCGATCCGCCAAAATGCGCCTCTCACAAACCCTTGTTGTTCTACGAATGATCTCTCCCGGCCTGACACGGCATATACAACGGGCACTGCATTATACTTGGTGGTTGGGTTCTGATGAGAATGCTTGGCTCGAGCTTTTCACAACGAGAGCAAAGCTTCGCTTATCAGCGGGAGCGGTTAGAAGAGATACCGGCAGCGCAGGATCCGGGCATGTGGGATACGAAACGAGTTGAAGAAATCAGATAATGCGATCTGGCGGCCGGATTGAACTAGCAAAGAGGCGGCCTGAGATTGTGGTAATCTTCAGCCTGTTCGGCGATTGCGTCAGTGCCCGCTCGCCTTCGGCTGCAAGTCGGCATCCGTCAGTGTCCCCAAGAAGGCAACGATATCGTCGATCTCCGGATCGGTGAGGGCAGGTGCATCGCCCGGCTTCCTGCCGAAAGGCCGGTCCTGGTTGAGATTGGCCCAGTAGGCTTGCGGCAGGTCGTCATACTTACGGATCGTGCCGTCTGAATTTTTCGGATACCAGCGGCCGGGATCGCTGTCGCGGCTCGCGTAGAAGGAGACGACGTCGCGCAGCGTGTGGAAATAGCCGTTGTGGAAGAAGCTCTTTTTCAGCGCGACATTGCGCAGCGTCGGCGTGCGGAACAGGCCGCAATATTCGCCGTGGCCGGCAAGGTCGGTCCGCTGCGGGCCGCAAAGGCCGAGATCGTGATAGTCGGGATCGGCATTGGCCGGGATCGCCATGTTGCGGGGTGCTGCGAGGCCGAGGAAGCCGAAATCGGAAAATTGCGGCGGCTCGCCGTCATTGGCGGGTTCGCTCAGATGGCAGCTCGAACAGTTGCCCTTTTGCGGATCCTCGAACAGCTTGCGGCCGTGCAATTCCTGTGTCGTCAGCGTCGCCTTGCCGGCGAGAAAGGCGTCGTAGCGGCTGGAATAGGGATAAAAATCCGGGCCGCTCTGCTCGAAGGTGGCGAGCGCCTCGGCAGCGGCGCTGAAGGTGTCCTCGGGATTGTCGAAGACCGTCTTGCCGAACGCCGCCTTGATGTCGCCGGCATAGGCTGTCTTGCGCAGCTTGGCCGCGACCTCAGCCGCATCCTTGTTGCTCATCTCGAAGGGCGAGAGCAGCGGGATCTTCGCCTGCTCGGCGCCGTGATCGACCCGGCCATCCCAGGTCAGGCCGCCGGTCGGGCCGTTGTCGACGCTCTCGTCACCCTCGTCCTCGGAATCGTAGTAATGCTCGGTGAAGGACGGCACCGCTTGCAGATAACGCAGCGCCGGAACGGCGCGCAGGCCTGGCTGGTTCATTTCCTTGCCGCCCATCTCGACCGGCTTGGCCGATGCCGGGCCGAAGGCGTGAGCGGGATCATGGCAGGAGGCACAGGCCTGCAGGCCGGAGGCCGACAGCGAGGCGTCTGAGAACATCTTGCGGCCAAGCGCGGTCAGTGTCTCGGCCCGGGCGAAGGCCTCGGCGCGGGACATCGGGCCGGGATGTACGCGGAAAGCCGCCGCCGCGCTGCTTTGCCGCAGCGGCAGAATGGCCAGAGAGAGCGCTGCAGTAACGATTCCGACCGCCAAGGCGGACCGCGCAAGCCAGATGGTATTCGTCGTCATGATAAGGATTCCAATGACTTGGCATTCGTTTCCTTCATGATCGAACCTCGCTGCAACAAATTGATGACGGTCGTTTCCCCGCCGCCTTGTGACAGGCGCTTGTCACAAAGTTGATAGATGGCGGGAATAGCTTCGGGTCGCCCCGAGCGCCCCCGCTCCCTCTAGCCAACGCCGCCAGCCATGAGGTACCCCCGTGAAAAGACTGAAACTCCTTCACTCCATCTGTCTCGCCGGATCGGCGATGCTGCCGCTTGCCATGGCGACGGCCGCCCATGCGGCGCCGGCCGGTTACGATAAGATCGACAACATCGTCGTCATCTATGCCGAAAACCGCAGCTTCGATAATCTCTATGGCAGCTTTCCCGGCGCCGATGGCCTTGCCAATGTCAGTGCCGAGCAGGCCCGCCAGCTCGACCGCAACGGCCAGCCGCTCGCCGAACTGCCGCCGGCCTGGGGCGGCCTGACAGCCAAGGGCGTGACGCCGGCCGTGACAGAAGCACAGTCGGCCCATTTGGCCAATGCCAGCTTCGCGATCGACGATCCCAAGGGCTTTGCGCAGACGCCTTCGGTCGTCACCCGCGACCTCTGGCACCGTTTCTACCAGGAGCAGATGCAGATCGACGGCGGCAAGAACGACAAATTCGTCGCCTGGGCCGATTCCGGCGGCCTGGTCATGGGCCATTATGACGGCTCCATCCTGCCGATGTGGCAGGTGGCGAAGAAATACGTCATTGCCGACAATTTCTTCCAGGGCGCCTTCGGCGGTTCGTTCCTCAATCATTTCGCGCTGGTCTGCGCCTGCGCGCCCTATTATCCGGATGCCGACAAGAGCCCGGCCAAGCCTGTGATCGCCAAGGTCGATGCCGACGGCACTTCGCTTGTGGTGGCCGACAACGCCCCGAAGTCGGCGCTGGACGGCGCCCCGAAATTCGTCTCCGACGGTGCGCTGACGCCCGATTTCTACGCCGTCAACACCATGCAGCCACCCTACCAGCCGAGCGCCAACCCGCCGGCCAAGGATGGCGACCAAGCCTATGCCGATCCGACGGCGGCAACGACGCTACCGCCGCAGCATGCGGTGACCATCGGCGACCTGATGTCGCTGAAAGGCATCAGCTGGGCGTGGTACGGCGGCGCCTGGCAGGCAGCCCTCGACGGCACGAATGCCACGCCGGTGCCGAACTTCCAGTTCCACCACCAGCCCTTCAACTATTTCTCCAATTTCGCGCCCGGCACGCCGGCACGCGCCGAACATCTGAAAGACGGCGGCCTTGGCGGCGAGGCCTTCCTTGGAGATATCGACGACGGCAAACTGCCGGCGGTTTCCTTCTACAAGCCGCAGGGCAACCTCAACGAACATGGCGGTTATGCCGATGTCTCGAGCGGCGACCAGCATCTTGCCGATATCGTCTCTCACCTCGAGAAAAGCCCGCAATGGGGCCATATGCTCGTCGTCGTCACCTATGACGAGAATGGCGGCTTCTGGGATCACGTCGCGCCGCCGAAGGCCGATCGCTGGGGGCCGGGCAACCGCATCCCGGCCTTCATCATCTCGCCCTTCGCCAAGGGCGGCAGCGTCGATCATACCCAGTACGACACGACCTCGATCATCCGCCTGATCACTGCGCGCTACGATCTGCCGGTGCTGCCGGGCATCCTCGCCCGCGACAAGGCGCTCGGTGATAACGGCCGGCCGCCGATGGGTGATCTCACAGCCGCGCTCGACCTGACGCATTGACCGATCGGCAGCGGCCCCGGCGCCGGCCGGGGCCGTCCCTTTCCGTGTTGCCGTCACCGGCGCAGCAACGGCCGCAATGTCGCCTGGGTTTCCTTCAGCAATGGCAGATAGCGCTCCTTCATCTCCGCCGCCGGGACAAGGGCGGCCGGCGCCCCGATATTGATCGCCGCAACCGTTTCACCGCGGTCGCTTTCCACAGGCACGGCGATCGAGCAGAGGCCGACCTCCAGCTCCTGATCGATGATGGCATAACCCTGGGCGCGGACCCGGCGGAATTCGGCGATCAGCTCGTCCGGATCGGTCTTGGTATTCGCAGTGTTTTGCTTCAGCTCGCTGCGGGCAAGGATGGCGCGCGCCTCGTTCTCGGTAAGGGCCGCCAGCAGCACGCGCCCCATCGAGGCGCAATAGGCCGGCAGGCGGCTGCCGGGGGTGAGATTGATCGACATGACGCGGCGCTGCGAGGCGCGGGCGATATAGACGATTTCGGTGCCGTCGAGCACCGAGGCCGAGGCGCTCTGGCCGGCCTTTTCCGAGAGATGATCGAGATGCGGCTGCAGCAGCGCCGGCAGCGGCGTCGCCGCGAGATAGGCATGGCCAAGCCGTAGGATCTTCGGCGTCAGGGTGAAGAACTTGCCGTCATAATCTGCATAACCGAGCTCGGCCAGCGTCAGCAGCGAACGGCGCACGGTGGCGCGGTCGAGCTCCGTCAGCTTGGCGGCCTCGGCGATCGACAGCCGCTGGCGCGTTTCGCCGAAGGCCTCGATGACTTTCAGGCCGCGGGCAAAGCCGCTGACAAAATCCGTTTCGCGCATCGGGCGAGTTCTCCAATCGATCCATCCATTCTGTGCGATATACGAACAAAAGTCAAATAACGCACAAATTTCTTGCCGTCCGTCGCCTCGGGCTTTATGGCTGACGCTGGAGAACCTGATCTAGCCAAGGAGAAATCCCGCATGGACAAGACAGTCAGGAGCACGGCGGAGGCCGTCTCCGAGATCGGTGATGGCGCGACCGTCATGATTGGTGGTTTTGGTGGTTCGGGCGCGCCGATCGAGCTCATTCATGCCCTGATCGACAAGGGCGCCAAGGGCCTCACCGTGATCAACAACAATGCCGGCAACGGGCGCATCGGTATCGCTGCGATGATCGACGCAGGCATGGTCAGAAAGATGATCTGCTCTTTTCCGCGTTCGTCGGACCCACGCGCCTTCACCGACAGATATCTGGCCGGTCAAATCGAGCTCGAGCTGGTGCCGCAGGGAACGCTGGCCGAACGTATCCGCGCCGGCGGGGCCGGCATTCCGGCTTTTTATACGCCGACGGGCTATGGCACCGAACTTGCCGAGGGCAAGGTCATCGCCGAATTCGATGGCCGCCATTACGTGCAGGAGCGCTGGCTGAAGGCCGACTTCGCCATCGTCAAGGCTGAGATCGGCGATATCCAGGGCAATCTCACCTACAACAAGGCCGGCCGCAACTTCAATCCGCTGATGTGCATGGCGGCGGCGAAGACCATCGTCCAGGTCTCGTCGATCGTGCCGGCCGGCGGCATCGATCCCGAGCATGTGGTCACACCCGGCATCTTCGTCGACCGCGTCGTCGCTGTTATCAGTCCCCAGCAGGAAGAAGAACTCATTCGAGCCGGAGTGGCCTACGTATGACCGTCAACACCCGTCCCATCAACACTCGGGAAGACATCAAGCTTTCCAATGCGCAGATCGCATGGCGCGCCGCCCAGGATATTGCCGACGGCGCCTATGTCAACCTCGGCATCGGCTTTCCCGAAATGGTTGCCCGCTATCAGCCGCCCGGCCGCCAGGCAATCTTTCACACCGAAAACGGCATCCTGAATTTCGGCGAGCCGCCGGCCGAAGGTGAGGAGGATTGGGACCTGATCAACGCCGGCAAGAAGGCGGTGACGCTGAAGCCGGGGGCGGCCTTCTTCCATCATGCCGATAGTTTCGCCATGGTGCGTGGCGGCCATCTCGACGTCGCCATCCTCGGCGCCTACCAGGTCGCCCAGAGCGGCGATCTCGCCAACTGGCGGGTGGGCAGCAAAGGCGTGCCGGCCGTCGGCGGCGCCATGGATCTCGTGCACGGCGCCAAGCAAGTCTGCGTCATCACCGAGCACGTCACCAAGACGGGCGAGCCGAAACTGGTGGAGAAATGCACCTTCCCGCTGACCGGTGTGGCCTGCATCACCCGCGTCTATACCAGCCATGCCGTCATCGACATCGTCGACGGACACTTCGTCCTGCGCGAGAAGTTGGCCGCGATGTCGCCGGAGGAATTGCAGGCGATAACCGGCGCGCCGCTCCATATCGACGGGCCGGTTGCCGATCTCGTCGTCCCGGAACTCTGAGGAAAAGCCATGACCGAAGCCTTTATCTGCGACTATATCAGGACGCCGATCGGCCGCTTCGCCGGCTCGCTATCCCAGGTGCGCGCCGACGATCTCGGCGCCATCCCGCTGAAGGCGCTGATGGAACGCAACACCGCCGTCGATTGGGAAACCGTCGACGATGTGATCTTCGGCTGCGCCAACCAGGCGGGCGAGGATAACCGCAATGTCGCGCGCATGTCGGCCCTCTTGGCCGGCCTGCCGATCGCTGTCCCGGGCACGACGATCAATCGGCTCTGCGGCTCCGGCATGGATGCGGTAATCACGGCGGCGCGCGCCATCCGCGCCGGCGAGGCCGAGCTGATGATTGCAGGCGGCGTCGAGAGCATGTCGCGCGCACCCTTCGTCATGCCGAAGGCCGAGACGGCCTTTTCGCGGGCCGCCGAAATCCACGACACCACCATCGGCTGGCGCTTCGTCAACCCGCTGATGAAGAAGCAATATGGCGTCGATTCGATGCCGGAGACCGGCGAGAACGTCGCCGAAGATTACAAGGTCAGCCGCGAGGACCAGGATGCCTTTGCGGTGCGCAGCCAGGCGAAGGCCGCCGCCGCCCAGGCAAGCGGCCGGCTGGCGAAGGAGATTACTGCGGTGACCATCCCGCAGCGCAAGGGCGATCCCGTCATCGTCGACAAGGACGAACATCCGCGGGCGACGACGATCGAGACGCTGGCGAAACTTGCCACCCCTTTCAAAAAGGAAGGCGGCACGGTGACTGCAGGCAATGCCTCCGGCGTCAATGACGGGGCGGCGGCGCTGATCGTCGCTTCCGAAGCGGCGGCGCGAAAATCTGGTCTGACGCCGATCGCCCGCATCCTCGGCGGCGCGGCTGCCGCCGTTCCGCCACGGGTAATGGGTGTCGGCCCGATCCCGGCCTCGCGCAAGCTGATGGCCCGGCTTGGCATGACCCAGGAACAGTTCGACGTCATTGAACTCAACGAAGCCTTCGCCAGCCAGGGGCTGGCGGTGCTGCGCACGCTCGGCATTGCCGATGACGATCAGCGGGTGAACCGCAATGGCGGCGCGATCGCGCTCGGCCATCCCCTCGGCATGTCGGGTGCCCGCATCACCGGCACGGCGGCGCTGGAGCTTCGGGAGACCGGCGGGCGATATTCGCTGTCGACGATGTGCATCGGCGTCGGGCAGGGGATTGCGATCGCGCTCGAAAGGGTTTGAGGCCGGTCGAAGAAGGCGCTTGCGTCGGTTCGCCAGCAGCCCTCGGCCAGTTGCGCGGCATATCAGCCTTCTGTAAAAATCGGGTATGCTGATCCGACCCACAGACAACGACGATCGAGGCGCCATCTGGAGGATCATTTCTCCGACGATCCGCGCCGGCGAAACCTATGCGCTCGACCGCGATCTCCCCGAAGCCGATGCGCTCGCCTACTGGATGGGGCCGGACCGCGAGACCTTCGTCGCCGAAGAGGACGGGGTCATCCTCGGCACCTATTACATCAAGGCCAATCAGGCCGGCGGCGGCCGCCATGTCTGCAATTGCGGCTACATGACCGATGCAGCCGCCAGCGGCCGTGGCGTCGCGCGCTTGATGCATCAACATTCCCTTGAGCACGCGCGCGCCAGAGGCTTTCGCGCCATGCAGTTCAATTTCGTCGTCAGCAGCAACCGCCGCGCCGTCCAGCTGTGGCAATCCCTCGGCTTCGAAATCGTCGGCCGCCTTCCCGGCGTCTTCCTTCATCCGACCGAGGGTTATGTCGACGCATTGGTGATGTTTCGGACTCTGTAGAACCGTAACGGCGAAAAAGATCTGAGTGCGCTGTCGAAATCGCCGCAGCCCGAACGTCTTTAGATCGCGAGGAGTGCGGCGGGTGAGCCGTATGCGTCGCGATCACTCTGTCGGCAGGGAGGTTATGAAGCCATGGGTGTTTCCTATCGTTGGGTCATCGTCGCCTTAGGCGCATTGATGTCGTGCGTGGCCATCGGCGCGATGTTCTCGCTAGCGATCTTTCAAGAACCGATCGCCACCGCCACCGGCTGGTCGCATGTCGGGATCGCCAGCGCGATGACACTGAATTTCATCGTCATGGGTTTTGGCGGTTTCCTCTGGGGCGCGGCCAGCGACCGCTTCGGCCCGCGTATCGTCGTGATGATCGGCTCTGTGCTGCTCGGCCTGGCGCTTGTGCTGGCCAGCCGCGCCGAGACGTTGCTGCAGTTCCAGCTGACCTACGGCATCCTCGTCGGATTGGCTGCCAGCACCTTCTTCGCCCCGATGATCGCGGCGACCATCGGCTGGTTCGACGAAAATCGTGGGCTGGCGGTGTCGCTCGTTTCCGCTGGCATGGGCGTCGCGCCGATGACCATCTCGCCCTTCGCGCGCTGGCTGATCTCGGCCTATGAGTGGCGGCCGGCGATGTTGATCATCGGCATTGCTGCCTGGGCGCTGCTCGTGCCGGCCGCCCTGCTGGTCAAGCGCCCACCGGCCGAGACCGCTGAAGCCGGCGCTGCGTTCGCCGTCGACGGCGCCCAGCCACGGCTGTCGAAAGTCTTCCGGTCGCCGCAATTCATCGTGCTCGGCCTGACCTTCTTTGCCTGCTGTGCGGCGCATTCCGGGCCGATCTTCCACATGGTGAATTATGCGACGATCTGCGGCGTCGCCCCGATGGCGGCGGTCAGCATCTATAGCGTCGAGGGCCTGGCGGGCCTCGGCGGCCGGCTGCTCTATGGCAGCCTTGCCGACCGGATCGGGGTGAAGCCGGTGCTGGTCGCCGGCCTGCTGGTGCAGGCGGCAGCCCTCGCAACCTATCTCTTCGTCAGCGAGTTGACCCAATTCTATGCGCTCGCCATCGTCTTTGGCAGCGCCTATGGCGGTGTAATGCCGCTCTATGCGGTGCTGGCGCGGGAATACTTCGGGCCGCGCATCCTCGGCACCGTCCTGGGCGCGGCGACGATGCTCTCCAGCCTCGGCATGGCCTTCGGCCCCCTTATCGGCGGCTGGATATTCGACACGTTCGCCAATTATTCCTGGCTGTTCATCGGCTCGGCGATGGTCGGGCTCGGGGCCGCGGCAATCGCGCTGGCATTCCCGCCACTCGCCCGCCAAAAACCGCAACCGGCTTTCGGTGTGCCTTCGTGACGAGAAATCCGGCGGCCGTCGGCAACGACGGCTGCCGGAAAGATCGTTTTGCCCGCCTACGGGCGATACAAGTCTCCCGCTTTCGTGCATTGCCCTTCGCCGATTTCGGCTGATAGACTTCCCCAATCTGTTTCATCACCTATGTCCTTGGTTTTTCGGGAGACTGTCTTAGCCATGGTAGAACTTGCGCAATCGCTCGCATCGATCAAACTGCCGGATCTCTCCGGCAAGGCCGTGCTGATCACCGGCGCCTCGACCGGCATCGGGGCGGCGCTCGCCCGCGCCTTTGCAGCGCAGGGCGCCAAGGTCGGCATCCACTACAATGCCAGCCGCGAGCCCGCGGAGGCGCTTGCCGAGGAGATCAGGAGTGCCGGCGGCACCGTGCATCTGATCCAGGGCGACGTGTCGCGGGAAGGCGAGACCGAACGTGTCGTCGAGGAGACGGCAAAAACCTTCGGCCATCTCGACGGGCTTATCAACAATGCCGGCGGCATGCTGGGGCGCAAGCCGACCTCGGAATATACCGACGCGCATTATGCCGCGGTGATGGATCTCAACGCGCGCTCGGTGCTGGCGGCAACGCGGGCAGCCCATCCGTGGCTGAAAAAACAGGGTGGCTTCATCATCAACACCACCTCGATCGCCGCCCGCAATGGCGGCGGCAACGGGGCGATCCTCTATGCGGCATCGAAGGGCTTCGTCTCGACGATCACCCGCGGCCACGCCAAGGAATTCGTCGCCGACAGGATCCGCGTCAATGCCGTGGCGCCTGGAGTCATCGCCACGCCGTTCCACGAGCGTTATACCAATGACGAGCAGATGGAACTGCAGCGCAAGTCGATCCCGATGGGTTTCGTCGGCACATCGGAGAATTGCGTCGGCGCCTATCTCTTCCTCGCCTCGCCGACGCTGTCCGGCTACATCACCGGCCAGATCATCGAGGTGAATGGCGGCCAGTTGATGCCGTAAGCGCACCCTCCGGCCGGCAACACCGTTGCCTTTTCCCATTCATGAGGGAACTTTAGAACCGCCATTACGTTTCCCGCTTGGTCTTTTCATTGAGCGGGGCATCATGAGCTTTTCATTTTCGGAACTCGACTTCCTCAAGCCGGAGCTGGGGGCAGAGTATACGGGTTCCGGTACCCATTTCGCCGTTTTCTCGGCTCATGCGGAACAGATAGAGCTCTGCCTCTTCTCCCCCGATGGAAAAAATGAAATCGCCCGGATGCCGCTACCGAAACGCGAGGGCGACATCTGGTCCGGGTATGTCGCCGGGGTCGGGCCGGGCACCGTCTACGGCTATCGCGCCCATGGCCCCTATGACCCCAACGCCGGCCATCGTTTCAATGCCAACAAGCTTCTGCTCGACCCCTATGCCAAGCAGGTAACGGGCGACTTGCAATGGGACGACGCGCTGTTCGGCTATCAGATCGGCGAGGACGACCTTTCCTTCGACGATCGCGACAGCGCGCCCTTCACGGTCAAGGGCGTGGTGCAGGATCCGGACTTCGATTGGGCGGGTGAAGAGGCGATCCGCAGGCCCTGGCCCGACACCATCATCTATGAGGCGCATGTGCGCGGCCTGACGATGACGCATCCGAAAGTGCCGGACCGACTGCGCGGCACCTTTCTCGGCATGTGCAGCGATCCGATCATCGACCATCTCGTCAAGCTCGGCATCTCAGCGATCGAGCTTTTGCCGATCCAGTATTTCCTCGATGATCGTTATCTCCTCGAAAACAACCTCAAGAACTATTGGGGCTACCAGACGCTCGGCTTCTTCGCGCCGCAATCGCGCTACATGTCCGGCGACAAGATCACCGAGATCAAGACCATGGTGCGGAAGTTCCATGCCGCCGGCATCGAGGTCATCATGGATGTGGTCTACAACCACACCGCCGAGGGCAGCGAGAAAGGACCGACATTGTCCTTCCGCGGGCTCGACAATGCCAGCTACTACATTCTCTCGCCCGACGATCCCCGCCATACTTTCGATACGACTGGCACCGGCAATACGCTGAATGTCGCCCATCCGATGGTGATGCGCATGGTGCTCGACAGCCTGCGCTACTGGGTGGGCGTCATGCATATCGACGGCTTCCGCTTCGATCTCGCCAGCACGCTCGGACGGCAGGACCTGGAATTCGACCGCCAGGGTGGCTTCTTCGGCGCGATCCGGCAGGATCCGATTCTCTCAGGCGTCAAGCTGATCGCCGAACCCTGGGATATCGGCGAGGGCGGCTACCAGGTCGGGGGCTTCCCGCATCCCTTCCGTGAGTGGAACGACAAGTTTCGCGACGACGTGCGCCGTTTCTGGAAGGGCGATGGTGGCATGGTGTCGGAGGTGGCGGCGCGCGTCACCGGCTCGGCGCCGCAGTTCAATCATTCCGATCGGGGCGCCACCTCTTCGATCAATCTCCTGTCGGCCCATGACGGCTTCACGCTGACGGATACTGTGTCCTTCGACGACAAGCACAATGAGGCGAATGGCGAGGACAACCGCGACGGCCATTCGGACAATCATTCCGACAATATGGGCGCCGAAGGCGCAACCGACAATGCCGAAATCAATGCCGCGCGGGCGCGGCGCCGGCGCAACATGATTGCGACGCTGATGCTCTCCCAAGGCGTGCCGATGATTCTCGCCGGCGACGAGCTCGGCAATAGCCAGGGCGGCAACAACAATGCCTATTGCCAGGACAATGAAATCGGCTGGACGGGCTGGGATGGGCTCGACGATCCCTTCCTCGATTTTTGCCGGCAGGCCGTCGCCTTCCGCAAGGCGCATCCGGTCCTGCGGCAGGAGCGGTTCCTGACCGGCGAGACCAGCGAGGACGGGCGCATCGAGATCGCATGGTACAAGCCGGACGGCAACTTCATGGATGGCGACGCCTGGAACGACGACGGGTTGCAAGTGCTCGGCGTCTATCTCTCAAGGAGCGCACTTGCACCGGAAACCGAGGTGATGGACGACCTTTTCCTAGTCTTCAATGCCGGCGGCGATTGCGAAATATACCTGCCCGAGGTGAACGGGCTGGAACACTGGTCGCGGATCCTCGACACCGGGACAGAGACCAACGCCTTCGAGGTGCACGAGCAAGACAATCCGGTCATCGTCTATGCCCAGAGCGTCGCCGTCTTTGCGCCGACAGGCCAGACCCAACCGCCGGAGGGGGCGACCAAGGCCCAGCGCCGCCGCTGGTTCCAGTTCGGTCGCAGGAGCAAGTAGCAGGTCGCAGAGAAGATGAATGCCGAAGCCATCACCGAACTTGGTCTCGTCTATGTCAGCGATACCGAACCAGGCATCCGCAGACGAAGGAAGGGCAAGGGCTTCAGCTATGTGATGCCCGACGGCACGACGCTTGCCGATGAATTGCAGCGGGCGCGCATCGGCGCGCTTGGTCTGCCGCCGGCCTATGAGAATGTCTGGATCTGCCTCTACGAAAACGGCCATCTGCAGGCGACGGGCATTGATGCGCGCGGGCGCAAGCAATATCGCTATCACAAGGAATGGCAGTCTTTCCGCAGTGCCGGGAAATTCCATCAGCTGATCGAGTTCGGCCGGGCGCTGCCGAAGATACGCCGCACTGTGCTGCGCCATCTCGACACCGGCACCGAGGATGTCAACGGCGTGCTGGCGGCCCTGACGACGCTGCTCGACGAGGCGCACTTGCGCGTCGGCAACCAGGCCTATGTCAGGGAAAACGGCACCTATGGCGCAACGACGCTGCTCAAGCGGCACTTGAAGATCGTCGACGGGCAGATCGAGCTGAAATTCCGCGCCAAGGGCGGCAAGCGCGTCCAGCGCAGTCTCAAACATCCCAGGCTGCAGAAGATCCTGGAGGAGATCGCGGACCTGCCCGGCCGCCAGCTTTTCGTCTGGAAGGATGAAAACGCTGCGCTGAAGCCGATCGATTCCGGCCGGCTGAACGCCTATCTGGCCGAGATATCGGGAATCCCGATTTCCGCGAAGACCTTCCGCACCTGGGCAGGGTCGCTGGCGGCCTTCGGAGCGGCGCGCGAGGCGATTGTCTGTGGTTCCAGGCCGACGGTAAAGCAGATGTCGGAGGCCTCGGCAGAGGCACTGCACAACACGCCGGCGATCTCGCGCTCGAGCTATATCCATCCGGCGATCATCGCGCTCGCCGGCAATGATCATCCGCTGATCGAGAGCAGCAACGCGCCGCTGCGGGGCTTGCGGGCCGAGGAAAACAGGCTACTTGATTTTCTCACACGCGAGATCGAGGAATGAGCCCCAGAAATTCGCCGGCATCGGACGTAGTCCTGACCCATCCCGACCGGCTCTATTGGCCGGACGAGGGTGTGACCAAGCAGGCGCTCGCGGACTATTATGCGGCGGTCTGGCCATTCATGGCGCCTTATCTCGTCAATCGGCCCCTGGCGCTGCTGCGTTTGCCGGACGGAATAAAGGGCCACCAGCGGTTTTTCCAGAAACATGCCTGGAAGGGCATGAATCCACATATCGAGGAGATCGCCGATCCGCAGGATATGGACGGTGAAAAGCTGCTGCGCATCGTCGATTTCAACGGCCTGGTGGCGCTGGTGCAATCGGCCGTGCTCGAAATTCACCCCTGGGGCGTAACGACCGATCATTGGGAAAGGCCGGATATGATCACCATGGACCTCGATCCCGGCGAGGATATCGCCTGGAGCGCGGTGATTTCGGCAGCGCTTGACGTGAAGGCACGGCTGGAGGCCCATGGTTTGGCTGCCTTCGTCAAGACATCAGGAGGCAAGGGGCTGCATGTTGTGTCGCCGCTCGCGGCGAAGGCCGGCTGGGCCGAGGTGAAGGATTTTGCCCATTCACTTGCAGAAAGCATGTCGGCTGACGCGCCGGAAAAATATCTGTCGACCGCGACGAAGGCCAAACGCAGCGGGCACATCTATATCGATTATCTCCGCAACGGCCGCGGCAGCACGGCGGTCGCGGCCTATTCGACGCGGGCACGACTGGGGCCTCCGGTTTCGATGCCGCTCGATTGGTCTGATTTGAACGAAGTCAGCGGCCCGGCCGCCTTCACGCTTGCCAACGTGCCGCAGCAATTGAAGACCCGGCCGAAGGACCCATGGGGCGATTTCTTCGATGCGGCCATGCCGCTGGAATGAACCGCTCTTCACTCACCCCGCGCTGTCGAGCTCGGGATAATGCCGGAAAATCCCGTCCTCGTTGAAGGCCAAGCGGCGAGGCGAAGCGAGATAGCGGGCGATGTTCGGACGCTTTTCCACTCGATCATGCAGGGCGAGCAGTGCCGGGTATTCCGCCTTGCGCTTCGCCATGGCTTTCGGAAACGCATAGGTCAAGCCCTCGATTATCTGGAAGAGCGAGAGGTCGACATAGGTGAGCGCATTTCCCACAATATGGTCGAGGCCGTCAGGGTTCTGCCGCAGAACACGCTCGAAATAACCAAGGAATTTCGGAATGCGATCGCGGATGAAGGCGGCGGAGCGGGCTTTCGCCTCTTGCTTCTGATCCTCGTAGTAAAGCGACGTGTCGATCGGGTGATGCGTATCATGCACCTCGGCGACGAAATCGGTGATGGTGAGCTGCAACCCGTTGGCGACATGGCGAAGGCCTTCGTCCTCAGGCGCAAGGCCGAGTTTCGGGCCGAGGTAAAACAGGATGTTGGCGACATGCGGGATAATCAGGTCGCCGTCCTTCAGGAAAGGCGGGGCGAAGGGAATATGCGGTTCGCTTTCGCTATCCATGAGGGCGAACATGGCGTCCGTCCCCCGCGTAGGCTCGCGGGTGACGTCGGCATAGTCGGCGCCGGCTTCCTCAAGCGCCAGCCGGACGAATTCGCCGCGGCCTTGCAGGCCGTCCCAATAATAAAGCTCGTATGCCATGGTGCTCATTTCTTCGGTTGACGATCGAAGTCTTTTCGCAGTTCGTCCTTGGCTTTTTCAAGGGTGCCGCGCCGCTTTTTCGTCAGCTGGTCGCCGGCGCGGTTGATGTAGAAGGTCAGCATCGACATGGCCGCCCGGAACGGGCTCGACTTGCGCCGATGGCTCTCCTCGGCCGAGTGCTTGACGGAGCGGGCGATCTTCTTCGGATCGTCCGATTTGAACACGCCTTCCTTCAGGTCCATGGCATCGCTGTGTTCAGTGACATCTCGCGACCATTTTTTCTTCGACTTGGCCATGTCTAAAAATCCTTTGTCGGATGCGGCCGGCGGCAGATCACCGCCAGTCGCACCTTTTGTTAGTGGTGGCTGTGGTGTTCATGACGCTTGCGCGTCGCGGCCGCCTTCTTCGCCGAAGCTGACCGTTCCTCCTTCGAGCGCGCGGCGGATGCAGCGCCGCCGATGTGACCACCCTTTTCGGCGGAGCCGTGCGTATCCGTCTTGCCGCGGCCGGAACCGGATTTATTGCCGCCGCCGCTTTCCTTGTTGACCGTCGCCCAGGCACGCCGCTCAGCCTCTTTCTCGGAGACGCCGCGATCCTCATAGCCCTCCTCGATGTGCTCGGCCTTGCGCTTCTGCTTGTCTGTATAGTCGGATTTGTCACCTCTCGGCATCGTCGCCTCCAATGGTGTGCAAAGGGATCAAACTGGTGCTGAGGCCAAAAGTTCCGGCGGTAGGGTCGCTCGGATATCGGAACGAAAGCCGCGTTCGCTCCATTCCAGATGGGAAAACCGCCCGCAAACAGGAGCCGAGAACATGGAAAACCACATCGTCAAAGCCGATGGAAACGGCGCGATCGACGTCAACGGCCAAGTGTCACCGGTTACCTATACCGTCAGCCTCAAGGAGCACTCCTACGAGGTCGACATCCGCCTGATGGCGCCGCGTGACTGGTTGCTGCAAAGAGGTTTCGAGCGGGATGCCGTTCTGGTCAGCCAGAGCGGCGCGCGTATTCCCGTCTATACGATGGTGCCAACCATCACGACAGCGGCCGCCTTGATCCCGCCGACACGATCTCGATCGAACTGACGGCGCGCGACGACCGCTGCACCAGTGAGGTGGATCTGATGCGCAAATATCCCGAATTCGACGGCGCCGCTCTTGCGTAAAACGAGCTGGGAGGATGCCTGCGACCTGTTATTTTCGATAGAGCTTTTGCGATGCAGCGAAGGCATGGCCAATGTCGAAGGAGCGCGGCTGCACCGGTGCGCGGGGATCGCGGAAAATCAGCCCGACGAGATTGTCGACGACAAGGATGAAGCCGAGCGCGAGACCGAGGTAGAGCAGTGCGGCGATGATGAGGAGCGACATCTCCATCCCTCTAGACGAGCGCGGTCGAAGAGCGGCCGCTGGCTGCGACGAGCGGGACGGAGAGGATATCGGACTGGCCGTCGTTCATGGCAACTTCCCCGGTTTCGCCATAAACAACCGGTGTATGTTCTGGTTCCCGGTTAACGGGCGAGGGCTCAACTTTTTTGGGAAGCTTCAAAACTTGCAGCGTCATCCGGCCTCTGTTCACCCCGCGTGGAAGCCCACCTTTCAAATTCCATATAGCGCAACTAATTCAATCTTATGACGAAAACCATCAAAGGGCGCCGCGACGACGCCCTTTTTTAATCCAAGTGCTCGGTATTCAGGTTCAGAGCGCCGTTTTGCGGCTCGCGGTCCGTTTCGGCGCCGGTGTCACGACGCCATTGGTCTTGCTGCCGGCGACGCTGCGCTTCGCCTTGGGCTTGACTTCCTTCCCATCGGAAGAGGCAGCAGAGCCTTCGAGCGCTTCGCGCTCGTGTCGTGCCTGTTCCCAATGGATGGATTCTCGCCCGGTCGGATAGCCCTCTTCTTCCCAGAGGGCATATGCACGCTTTTTGATCCACTCGTCTCGAGTTTCTGCCATCGCTGATCTCCAGTCACATGATGCGGTCGTTCGAACGCGATACTGCCTGGATGGTTCCAGATGAACGGAGCTGTTTCAAGCGAAATCGCCCCCACAACCGGAAATATTTCGCAATGCAGCATAATAGGGTTGAGAAGAGGCGCTCAGCGCGCCCCAAACTCCGCCGCCTTGTGCAGATCTGACACGAACTCCAGCCGCAGCCTGTGCCGTTCTGCCTCGTCGCGAATGCGCAAGAGATAGGAGGGGTGGATGGTGACCAGCACAGGCGAATGGTTTGCCGGCTGCAGAATATGGCCGCGCGCCGGCGTCAGCTTCACCTTCGGCCCGAGCAGCGCATAAACCGCGCTTGCGCCGAGCGCCACGACGAGTTTCGGTTGCAGGATGTTGAGCTCGGCGCCGAGCCACCAGGCGCAACGCCGGATCTCGCCGGCATTGGGTTTTGCATGCAGCCGCCGTTTGCCCCGCGGCGTGAACTTGAAGTGCTTGACGGCATTGGTGACATAGCAGCGCTGGCGGTCGAGACCCGCCTCTTCCAGACAGTGATCGAGCAACTGGCCGGCGGGACCGACAAAGGGCTTTCCGGTCAGATCCTCCCGATCGCCCGGCTGTTCGCCGACGAGGACGATCTCGGCTTTCCCCGGCCCTTCGCCGAAGACGATCTGCGTGGCGTTCCTGTAGAGATCACAGCGGGTGCAGCCTTCGGCCTGATGCCGCAGTTCGGCAATGCTGTCGGCATCGGCGACATCGAGCGCCAGGGCAGGACCGACGGTTGCGGCTATGTTCATGATGGCGATCCTCATCTCCTTGGGATCAATCGATCTGTGCCGGGATGGTTCCTGCCCTCGCGATTGATCTCGCCAGCCTGGAAAATGATCACCGCGAAAAATTTCGCGTCATGGGAGAGAGCCGGCGCGATTGAACGCTGCCGTTTCGCGGCTATATTGGCCAGCGATGTTCTATCTCCTGTCGACCTACTGGCCGCATATCCTCTTTGTTGTTTCGATCGCCATGGGGGCCGCGGCGGCGATCCATGCTGCCATGACCAAGGAGGAGGTGCGTGCGGCGATCGGCTGGGTCGGCGTCATCATCCTGTCGCCGATCATCGGTGCGGTGCTCTATGCGATTGCCGGCATCAACCGTATCCGCCGCAAATCGCTGAGCATCCGCCGCGACGCGCTGCTGCTTGCGGCCGAAATCGACGAGTTGGAGACGTTCGATGCCGAGGCCGAGACGGTGATCAGCCAGTTCGGCCGCCGCTTTGCGGCGCTGCAGACGCTCGGTGACCGGGTGACGCGCAATCCGCTGACCTCAGGCAATACGATCGACGTGCTGGAGACCGGCGACGAGGCCTATGCGGCGATGAAATCGATCATCGACGAGGCGGCGCGCAGCATCCTGCTTGAAACCTATATTTTCGACCGCGACGTCATCGGCCTTCGCATCGCCGATGCGCTGATTGCGGCGGTAAAGCGCGGCGTCGAGGTCCGGGTGCTGATCGATGCGGTCGGAGCGCGTTATTCGGTGCCGAGCATTCTCGGCCATCTCCGGGAGGGCGGCGTCACCGTCGCCGTCTTCAACGGCAACGTCATCATGGGCTTGCGGCTGCCCTATGCCAATCTGCGCACCCACCGCAAGATCCTGATCGGAGACGGGAAGATCGCGCTGACAGGCGGAATGAACATCCGCGCGGGTTTCAGCGAGGAGGCGACGGGTGAGAGTTTTGCTCACGACACGCATTTCAGCGTCACCGGCCCAGTGGTTGCCGACCTTTTCGATCTTGCCGCCGAAGACTGGCGCTTTTCCACGCAGGAGCTGTTGAACGGCGAGGCCTGGCGCATCGAACCGCCGCAGCGCAGCCCCGGCGATCCGATCCTGATGCGCGTCGTCGCCTCCGGGCCGGATCGCAGCGTCGAGACCAACCACAAGATGCTGATGGGCGCCTTTTCCGTGGCGCGCCAATCGATCCGCATCATGTCGCCCTATTTCCTGCCGGACCGCGAACTGATCAGCGCCCTGGTGACGGCTGCGCGGCGCGGCGTCGAAGTCGATATCGTCGTTCCCTCAGTCAACAACCTGGTGCTGGTCGACCGGGCGATGACGGCGCAATTCGATCAGATCCTCAAGAATTACTGCCGCATCTGGCGCTCGACCGGCAACTTCAGCCATTCGAAGCTGCTGACGATCGACGGCACCTGGGCCTATGTCGGCTCTTCCAATCTCGATCCGCGTTCGCTGAGGCTGAATTTCGAGGTCGATCTCGAAGTGCTGAACGAGGGTTTTGCCGGCGAGATCGACGAGCATATCGAGGAAACCCTGAAATCGGCAACGCTGGTGACGCTGGACGGTTTGCGGGCGCGACCCTTCCCGGTGCGGTTGCTCGAGAAGGTGCTATGGCTGGGCTCACCCTATCTCTGAAGGATTATTTGTGATCGGACATGGCAAGTTCCCGTTGCCCTCCTATACTGCGGAGAGAAGCCCTTTTTGATCAACGGAATGACTGCGCCTTCCGATGCACGCCAGAAAAGTCAATCTTCCCGCCAGCATTCTCGCTTCGATCAGGAGCAGGAAAAAGCGGCTCGACCCGGCCTATACGGAGACAAGACCGCGCAGCGCCGGAACGCTGATCGCCTCCTATAACGTGCACAAGTGCATCGGCACCGACCGTCGCTTCGATCCGGAGCGTACCAGCCGGGTGATTCATGAAATCGGTGCCGACGTCATCGCCCTGCAGGAGGCCGATACGCGCTTCGGCGAGCGCACCGGCATTCTCGATCTCGGCCGGCTGGAACGGGAAACCGGGCTGATCCCGGTGCCGATTGCGGGCATGGCCAAGGCGCATGGCTGGCACGGCAATGTCGTGCTCTTCAAGAAGGGGCTGGTGCATGACGTGCACCAGGTCAAGCTGCCGGGGCTGGAGCCGCGCGGCGCGCTGGTCGCCGAAATCGAGCTCGAAGAGGGCGGGGTGCTGCGCATCATCGCCGCGCATTTCGGCCTGCTGCGCCATAACAGAGCCCAGCAGGCCCGAATGCTGGTCGACCTCATCAACGACAGGCAGGAGATGCCGACCATCCTGCTCGGCGACCTCAACGAATGGCGGCTCGGCGACCGCTCGTCCCTCAACACCTTCCAATCCGCCTTCGGAGAACTGCCGCCTGCCGTCCCCAGCTTCCCCGCCGGCCTGCCGCTCCTCGCCCTCGACCGCATCATCGCCAACCGCAAGGGGATCATCTCGGAGGTGGAAGCGCATGACACGCCGCTGGCGCGTATTGCCTCGGATCATCTGCCGATCAAGGCGCTGATCGATCTGGGGCCGGCAGCCGGCGGCTAAGTGCGAAATTCCCGCAGCAGAATCCGCTACCGGCGCTGCGTTGTAGTTGTTTCCAGCGCAAAGTCGCGGTATTGGTGCAGAGGTCGGCCAAGCAATGCAGTCAGGCGCGCCACATCGCCGGCCTCGGGAAGCATCCCGTCGGTCATAAATCGTTCGCCCATCAGACGCATGTCGTAGGCCATCCAGGCTGGTACGAACTGCTTCAGATTCTGCTCGAAGCCTTCAGTGTTGTCGCCGCCGTAGTTGATCGAGCGGGCAAGCACGTCTGACCAGATGGCGGCAATATCCGTTCCGGTCAACACCTGTGGGCCGACAAGGTTAATCCGGTCGATTGGGAGCGGCTCTGAAGCATTTTCACGACGCAGCAGCTCAAGGGCAGCAATTTCGGCGATATCACGAACGTCGATCATGGCAAGGCCTTTGGGGCCGATCGGCATCGTGTAAGCGCCGTACCCGGTAATGACGTCCTTCACCATCAGATCGTTCTGCATGAAGTAGGCCGGACGGAGGATTGTGGCCTTGAAATCCATCTGCTCGATCATTCGCTCGACGCTGAACTTGCCAGCGAAATGCGGTACGTTCACGTAGACGTCGGCATGGATCACGGAGAGGTAGACGATGCGCTCGATGCCAGCCGATCGGGCGACGTTCAGCGCGATGAGGGCCTGCGTGAATTCGTCCGGCACGACCGCGTTCAAAAGGAACAAGGTGGAAACGCCGGACATGGCGGTGCGTAGCGAATCGACATCGAGAAAGTCACCCTGGACGACGGACACACCGTCCGGAAACGTGGCTTTCGATGGGTCGCGAGCGAGGGCGCGAACATCCGCACCGCGCTTGACAAGGTGTTCGACGACTTGACGGCCAATGTTGCCTGTAGCGCCGGTAACGAGAATAGTCATAGGGTTTCTCCTGTTAAATTGATTGACATGTCCAATGTGTGTGGTTCACTGACGGTGCGATAGACGGATAATTTGGACACACTATCTCACTGATGGGACACCTATGGATCTTCTTGCGCTTGCTGATTTTAATTTGGTCGCCCGCCACGGGGGGGTCGGCAAAGCCGCAAGAGCGACCGGAAGGCCCAAAGCAACACTGTCCCGCCGCGTCGCAGAGTTGGAAAGCAGCCTTGACCTTCGGCTGTTTGAGCGGGGCGCGCGGAACCTCAAACTGACCGAAGAGGGGCGTGCGCTTTTCGAGCGGACAGGGAGATTGCTCGCCGAACTCGACGAGACCACGTCGGCGATCGCATCCGGCGGCCAAACACCCAAAGGAAAGCTGCGCATTAGTGCGCCTGTGCTTTTTTCTCAGAGCGCGATGGGTAAAATCGCAGCTCAATTCGCACTGAAATATCCCGAGGTACGGCTGGAGGTCACATCCGAGGATCGACCTGTCGACATGATCGAGGAAGGTTACGATCTGGTCATTCGGGTCAATCCAGATTCTGATGAAAGCCTGATCGGGCGAGCATTTCTTCGGGATCGGCTTGTCGTCGTAGCAAGCCCCGACCTGCCGCGTCCAACAAAAGATGCTGTCGCTCCTGGCGTCATACGTGGGGCGGGCGAGCAACAAACATGGCGCCTGAAGACACCCAATGGTCTCTCCTCGATTTCAATCGATCCTGCACTCGGTCTCGCATCTCTTATCATGGTCAGGGATGCGGCACGTATCGGTGTCGGTGCGGCACGTCTTCCTATCTCGTTGGTGGCGCAAGATATCACTGACGGGAGGTTGGTGAATTGGGGCGATTTCGACGGTCCCGAGATAGCCTTATGGACGTTGTATCCCTCTCGCCGACTGCTAAGCCCAAAAGTCTCCGCGTTCCTGGATTTTCTAAAACAGGCTTTTCCAAACGGAACACCTGACGAACTGGCCGCCTTTATCGCCAGATGATGAGAGGGCAGCTTTCGGGCCTGAATGTCGTTCAGACCATAATTGCCCACTGCTTAATAATAAGACTAAACGCGTTGCAGAAGCGGTTAATACAGACATCGTCCAATCTGAGTGAGACTTTCAGAGGCGTACTTCGTCCCGAATCCTATCCCCTAAGGGGGCACACTTCACCAGCAGATAATCAGACAATGTCGAGCATGCCAACTGGTGGCTAGCGCCACGGTCTGCCGAATCAAAGGCACGCCTGAAGACGATGTGTCTCTTCTGCGAGACGGACTGTCCCATTGCGACGACTTGTGGCTCAAATTTTGGACTCATATCTTTCACCCCAGAAGGAGATCCACATGAACAATTCGCCTGATTTCGAACCCACCGATCCAAACACTACACCGCTTGCCACCGGCCGGGCCTTACGTCTTCAAGCCTATGGCGGGCCCGAATCCCTGACAGTCGATAGGGTATCCTCGCCCGAGCCGGGCCCGGGCGAGGTCTTGGTGTCGGTCAAGGCCGCCGCAGTAAACGGCATCGACTGGAAAATCCGTGAAGGCTATCTCCGCGAGCGCTTCAAGCTAACCCTGCCCGCGACGCTTGGCATCGAAATGGCCGGCGTCGTGCTTCGGACCGGCCACGGCGTCACAGGCGTGAAGGCTGGGGATCGGGTCATGGCCGCCCTCGGTGGCGTCGGAGCCTACGCCGACCATCTTGTCATCGAGGCCGGCAAACTCGTCCAGACCCCGGAGGGCCTGTCTGACGTCCAGGCTGCAGCTATCCCAGTGGCCTCTATGACGGCTTGGCATGTCATTCAGGCCGCGGATCTCGACCTGTCTGGACAGCGGGTGCTGATTCAGGGTGCGGCTGGCGGGGTGGGCGGCTTTGCCGTTCAGTTCGCCAAATCGGCGGGAGCGTTCGTCTATGCCACTGCCTCGACCACAAGCCTTCTGCATGTGGAAGCCCTGGGTGCAGACGAGGTGATCGATTACAGCCATCAGACCCTGGAGCACCTCACAGGCAAGATCGACTTCGTCGTCGATCTGGTCGGCGGCAAGGTTCTGGACCCATCTTGGGCGCTGTTGTCATCTAACGGCCTGCTCGTGAGCATCGCGGCACCAGACGTCGCATCGCGTGCGCCGGATGGTCGGCGGGGCGTCTTTCTGTCGAATAAGCCCGACACCTCGCGTCTGGCTGCCATCGCTCAGCAGGTCGACGCGGGCACTTTGCAATCGACAATCGCCGAGGTAGTCGGGTTCGATGATCTTGCCTCTGCAATCGAGCGCAATCGTACCGGCCACGCGCCGGGTAAGATCGTCGCAGACCTCACCCGCTGATTACTATTCTCGCGCTCTTCATTCCGACTGAGGCCCTACATCCTTACCGGAAGGCGTTCTCATGAGCGACGCCGTGTTCAAGCCCATCCTCTACCTGCTGCATGGCTGCCCCCTTCTGGGTGATTCTCCCGATCTCCGAATATCTTACGAGGGTTTTTTCGAAAGTTCTCCAATATTGTCCGGAAATTCTGAGCAACTCGACACCAACAACACCCCTTGACGCCTCCCCCACTTTGAGAAATGCTAAGATGTCAGACCAATTCAAGAGCCTGACTGCCTGATAAGAAAATGGGGAACCATGAAGGCAAATCGTAGCGATAGGCCGGTGATCCGGCCGCTTCCCGCCATGGACCGCGCGCGTCAGGTGACCGATGCGCTGGCGGATTATGTTGAGGAAGCGCGGCTGCAGGCGGGAGACCGGCTGCCGACCGAGCGTGAGCTGATGGCGGCTCTTGCCGTCGGGCGTTCGACCATTCGCGAGGCGATCCGTCACTTTCAGGCGCTCGGCGTTATCGAGACGCGCAAGGGCAGCGGCACCTATCTGCTGAAGCCGGTGTCCAGAGCGACGATCCATATGCCGCTGTCGTTCGATGCAGTGCATCTGCGCGATGCGCTGCTGCAGACGCTGGAAGTTCGCCGCGGCATCGAATGCGAAGCGGGCATGGTCGCGGCCCGCCGGCGCACGGCGAAGGATCTGGTCGTCATCGAAGAGAAACTGAACGCCATGGAGCACGTGCACCTGGAGAAGGGCACCTCCGGGCCGGAGGATCTGGCCTTCCATCTCGCCGTCTACGACGCCACCCACAATCCGCTGTTTCGCCAGTTGCTCGAGCAGATGCGCGAGACCTTCGAGCGCTTCTGGGAACATCCCTTCGACCGGCAGGATTTCGCCCGCCGGTCCTTCCCTTTTCACCGCACCCTTTTCAACGCGATCGCGGCCGGGGATGCCGAGGCGGCGCGCGTGGAAACATTGAAAATTCTCGATATCGTCGAGGAAGACATCAAGGAAATGTCCAAATGAGCAGCGGCGCAGACCCGTTCGATCTTGCTTCCCTCATCACCGCCCACGACGACGGCAATTTTGCCGACGCCGTCGTGCCGCCGATCTTCCAGACCTCGCTTTTCACCTTTTCCGATTACGACGAGATGATCACCGTCTATCGCGGCGAGAAGGTGCGGCCGACCTATACGCGCGGGCTGAACCCGACGGTGCGCGCCTTCGAGGAAATGCTGGCCAAGCTCGAGGGTGCCGAGGATGCGCTGGGTTTTGCCAGCGGCATGGCGGCGATCTCGTCTGCGGTGCTGAGCTTTGTCGAACCGGGCGACCGCATCGTCGCCGTCAAACACGTCTATCCCGATGCCTTCCGCCTGTTCGGCACGATCCTCAAGCGGATGAAGATCGAGGTGACCTATGTCGATGGGCGCGACGAGGAAGCGGTCGCCAGGGCGCTGCCCGGCGCCAAGCTCCTCTACTTGGAAAGCCCAACGAGCTGGGTGATGGAGGCGCATGATATCGGTGCGCTCGCGGCCCTCGCCAGGCAACATGGCATCGTCTCGATGATCGACAACAGCTGGGCAAGCCCGTTCTTCCAGCGGCCGCTAACGCTCGGCGTCGATCTGGTCATCCATTCCGCCTCGAAATACCTCGGCGGCCACAGTGATGTGGTGGCGGGGATCGTTGCCGGCTCGAAGGCGATGATCGCCCGCATCAAGGCCGAAGCCTATCCCTATCTCGGCGGCAAGCTATCGCCGTTCGACGCCTGGCTCCTGATCCGCGGCCTGCGCACGCTGCCGCTACGCATGCGGGCGCATGAGGCATCGGCGCTTGAAATCGCCAGGCGCCTGCAGAAGCTCGAGGTCGTGGAGACGGTCTGCCATCCCGGCCTCGCCAACCGTCTGCCCGCCGGGCTCAATGGCACCTCGGGCCTGTTTTCGTTCATCTTCCGCGAGGGTGTCGATATCCGCGCCTTTGCCGATCACCTCAAGCTCTTCAAATTGGGTGTAAGCTGGGGTGGACATGAAAGCCTGATCGTACCGGGCGAGGTGGTGCTTCAGCAGAAGGCACAGCCGAATTCCGCACATGCCTTCGGCATCCATGCGCGATCCGTACGCCTCCATGTCGGCCTCGAAGGAACCGAGGCCCTGTGGAGAGACATCGAGGAGGCGCTCGCCGCCGCCTCACAATCCTGAAACCTGAGAGAAACCTAACAAGGGGGAACCGAGCATGAAAAAGCTAATAATCTCAACGCTCTTTGCTTCGATGATGGCGGGCACGGCCTTTGCCGACACGACGCTGAAGCTCGTCGAAGTCATCACCAGCCCGGAGCGCACCGAAACGCTGAAATCGATCGTCGGCAAGTTCGAAGCCGCCAATCCCGGCACCAAGGTCGACATCATTTCGCTGCCCTGGAACGAAGCGTTCCAGAAGTTTGCGACCATGGTATCGGCCGGCGATGTGCCCGATGTGATGGAAATGCCCGATACCTGGCTGTCGCTCTATGCCAATAACGGCATGCTCGAAAGCCTCGAGCCCTATCTCGCAAAGTGGGAGCACACCAAGGAACTGACGCCGCGCGCGCTCGAACTTGGCCGCGACGTCAAGAAGACCGCCTATATGCTGCCCTACGGCTTCTATCTCAGGGCGATGTTCTACAACAAGAAGCTGCTTTCCGAAGCCGGTGTCGCAGCACCACCGAAGACGCTGGAGGAATTCACCGCTGCGTCCGAAAAGATCTCCAAACTGTCCGGCAAATACGGCTACTGCATGCGCGGTGGAGCGGGCGGCCTCAACGGCTGGATGATCTTTGCTGCCTCGATGGCCGGTTCGAACAAATACTTCAACGACGACGGCACCTCGACGATGAACAGCCCCGGCTGGGCCAAGGGCATCGAATGGATGGTCGATCTCTACAAGAAGGGTTATGCGCCGAAGGACAGCATCAACTGGGGCTTCAACGAAGTCGTCGCCGGTTTCTATTCCGGCACCTGCGCCTTCCTCGACCAGGATCCGGATGCGCTGATCGCCATCGCCGAACGCATGAAAAAAGACGATTTCGGCGTCATGCCGCTGCCGAAGGGCCCGGACGGCAAGTCCTTCCCGACCATCGGTTATGGCGGCTGGTCGATGTTTTCGACCAGCGGCAACAAGGATCTCTCCTGGAAGCTGATCGCCACCCTCGAAGGGCCGGAAGGCAATATCGAGTGGAACAAGCGCATCGGCGCCCTGCCGGCTTATACTGCGGCCGAGAAGGATCCCTTCTATGCCGGTGACCAGTTCAAGGGCTGGTTCGAGGAACTGGCGGACCCGAACACGGTACCGACGGTGATGCCGACCTACCTCGAAGAATTTGCCTTCTTCAAGGATTCGCTGGCGATCAAGACCTCGCAGCAGGCAATGCTGGGCGACATCTCGGCGAAGGATCTGGCCAACCAGTGGGCGGAATACCTGACCAAGGCGCAGCAGAAGTTCCTGACTAAGAAATAAGGATAGAGGGCTTTGTGGCAGAAGCCCCCTCATCCGCCTGCCGGCACCTTCTCCCCGCTGGGGAGAAGGGACGCGTGGCGGCGCCTCATTCCCCTTCTCCCCCAGCGGGGAGAAGGTGGCCCGTAGGGTCGGATGAGGGGGCTCCGGTCTCTCCATTCGGAAACGTCACCAATTCCCGACCGGTAAAGACAATGGAAACTGCAATCTGATGACCACTTCCGCCGATACGCTCGACATGCGTCGCGACCGCAGGCCATGGCTGCGTCGTCTTGCCGATGCTTCGGAGCCCTATCTCTACAGCGCGCCGTCGCTGATCCTGATCATCGCGGTGATGCTGGTGCCGCTGACGGTCGGCGTTTCCTATGCCTTCCGCGATATCCAGCTGCTCAATCCGTTTTCCGGCGGCTTCATCGGGCTCGATCATTTCCGCGAGCTTTCCACGGATCCTGCCTTCTATGGGGCGCTGCGGAACACGCTCTGGTGGACCGGTGCCTCCGTTGTCCTGCAGTTTACTTTCGGGCTCATCCTGGCGCTGCTGCTCGACAAGCCATTCCCAGGCCGGGCAATCGCCCAGGCGCTGGTCTTCCTGCCGTGGGCGGTGCCGTCCTTTCTCGCCGGCCTCAACTGGGCCTGGCTGTTCAATCCGGTCATCGGGCCGATCCCGCACTGGCTCTTCGCCCTCGGGCTGATGCATGAGCCGGGCAATATCCTTTCCGATCCCAATTATGCGATGTGGGGGCCGATCGTCGCCAATGTCTGGTGGGGCATTCCCTTCTTCGCCATCACGCTGCTTGCCGCCCTGCAGGCAATCCCGCGCGATCTCTACGAGGCGGCGTCGATCGACGGCGCCGGCTGGTTCCAGCGTTTCGGTTCGATCACCCTGCCGTTTCTGGCGCCGACGATCGCCATCACCGTGCTGCTGCGCACCGTCTGGATCTCCAACTTCGCCGATCTCATCGTCGTCATGACCAATGGCGGGCCGGCCGACCGCACGCAGATCGTTGCGAGCTACATCTTCACGACGGCGTTCAAGCGGCTCGATTTCGGTTATGCCTCGGCGATCGCCCTGGTGCTGCTCGGGCTGCTGCTTGCCTATTCGATGCTGATCATCCTGCTGCGGCAGACGCTGCTGAACAAGGATTGAGCCAATGAGACGATCCCTCATTCCCACCATCGCGCACCGTCTGGCAATCCTCTGCTATATCGCTTTCGCGCTCTTCCCGCTGTTCTGGCTGCTCAAGGTCTCGGTGACGCCGAACGACCTGCTCTATAGCGAAGGCGTGCGGATGTGGCCGTCGCGCACGACCTGGGAGCACTATGCCTTCGTGCTGCAGCACAGCGCCTTTCCGACCTTCTTCAAGAACAGCCTGATCGTCTCGACGTCGACGGCGGTGACGGTGACGATCTGCGCCTCACTCTCCGGCTACGCGCTGTCGCGGTTCAATTTCCGGGCCAAATACTGGATCGTCGCGCTGATGCTGCTGACCCAGATGTTTCCGCTGGTCATGCTGGTGGCGCCGATCTTCAAGATCCTGTCGCCGCTGCATCTGACCAACAGCCTGACCGGTCTCGTCATTGTCTACACCGCCTTCAACGTGCCGTTTGCCACCTTCCTGATGCAGTCCTTCTTCGACGGCATCCCGAGGGATCTCGAAGAGGCGGCGATGATCGACGGGGCGACGCAGTTCACGGCGTTTCGCCAGATCATCCTGCCGCTGACGCTGCCGGGGATCGCCGCCACGCTCGGCTTCGTCTTCACCGCCGCCTGGAGCGAGTTGTTGTTTGCGCTGATGCTGATCAACGGCAATGACGCGGCGACTTTCCCGGTCGGCCTTCTCACCTTCGTTTCGAAATTCTCGGTGGATTTCGGGCAGATGATGGCGGCGGGCGTCATGGCGCTCATTCCGGCCGGCCTCTTCTTCCTGCTCATCCAGCGTTATCTCGTCCAGGGCCTGACGGCCGGCGCGGTCAAGGGTTAAACAAATGGCATCGATCGATATCCAGAATATCCGCAAAGCCTATGGCCATGTGCAGGTGCTGCACGGCGTCGACCTCGAAATCAAGGATGGCGAGTTCGTCGTGCTCGTCGGTCCGTCCGGCTGCGGCAAGTCCACGCTGCTGCGCATGATCGCCGGGCTGGAGGAGGTCACATCAGGCGAGATCCGCATTGCAGGCGCCAGAGTGAACGAGCTTCATCCCAAGGACCGCGACATCGCCATGGTGTTCCAGTCCTATGCGCTCTATCCGCATATGAACGTCGCCGGCAATATGAGCTACAGCCTCAAGCTGCGGAAGACGGCGAAGGAGAAGATCGCGAGCGCTGTGGCTTCGGCCGCCGCCAAGCTTGGCCTCGATCCGCTGCTCGAACGGCGGCCGAAGGCGCTTTCCGGCGGCCAGCGCCAGCGCGTCGCCATGGGCCGCGCCATCGTGCGCCAACCGAAGGCCTTCCTGTTCGACGAACCGCTTTCCAACCTCGATGCGCGCCTGCGCGAACAGATGCGCGCCGAAATCAAGAAACTGCATGGCGACCTGAAGGCGACCTCGATCTACGTCACCCACGACCAGATCGAGGCGATGACGCTGGCGGACCGGATCGTCGCCATGCATGGCGGCGTCGTCCAGCAGGTCGGCAGTCCCCTGGAACTTTATGACCGCCCTGCCAATCTTTTTGTCGCCGGCTTCATCGGCTCGCCGGGAATGAATTTCCTCGAGGCGAGCTATGTCGAAGGCGGCGTCAAGCTGCAGGACGGCACGATCGTGCCGCTGGCAAAGCCGCTGCCGCTGGGAGACGGCGCCAAGGTGACGCTCGGCATCCGGCCGGAGCACGTGCTGATGACCAATGACGGGGCAGGACTTGCCACCGATGTCGAACTCGTCGAACCCACCGGTTTCGGCATCATCCTGCACCTTGCCCTGCACGGCCTGCCGTTCAAGATCTTCACGCTCGATCGCGAAGCGCTGAAGGCAGGCCCGAAGGTGAACGTGGCCTTCCCGGCCCAGTATCTGCACGTCTTCGACGGCGAGGGAAAGCGCATCGACTGAACGGCAATTCTCTCGCGTCGCGAGCGGAAAAATCTTTTGCCGCATCCTCCGCGAGGATTATATCTCTCGGGTGATCTTTCTGGATTGGATGCCATGACCGATACCGTTCTCGACCGCTTTCTCCGCTATGTCGTTATCGACACGCAATCCGATCCTGCCTCGTCGACGCAGCCGACCACCGAAAAACAGAAGGATCTCGGCCGGGTTCTGGTCGATGAACTGCTGAAGATCGGCCTTGCCGACGCGCATCTCGATGAACACGGTTATGTCTACGCGACCATTCCTGGAAATAGCGACAAGACGGTGCCGGTTATCTGTTTCTGCTCGCACATGGATACGGCGCCCGATTTCAGCGGCACGAATGTCAAGCCGCAGATCATCCGGAACTATGCTGGTGGGGATATCAGGCTTGCCGGCGATGCAAGCCGGGTCATCCGCGTTTCCGAGCATCCCGAGCTGAACAATCAGATCGGCAACGACATCGTCACGACCGATGGCACGACATTGCTCGGCGCCGACGACAAGGCGGGACTGGCGGAAATCATGACCGCGGCCCAGTTCCTTGTCGACAATCCAGCTCTCCGGCACGGGACGATCAAAATCCTGTTCACGCCCGACGAAGAGGTCGGGCGCGGCGTCAACAAGGTCGACCTCAGGAAACTCGGCGCCGACTTTGCCTATACGATGGACGGCGAGACCGCCGGCCATATCGAGGACGAGACCTTCTCGGCCGATGGTGTGGAGATCGGCATAGCAGGCGTGGCGATCCATCCGGGTTTCGCCAAGGATCGTATGGAGAACGCCATCAAGATCGCCGGCGCCATCATCGACCGGCTGCCGAGGGAGATGGCGCCCGAGACCACCGAGGGAAAGCAGGGTTTCATCCATGCGACAGGGGTGACCGGCTCGATGGAGAAGGCGTCGCTCAGCCTCATCATTCGCGACTTCACCGACAAGGGGCTGGTGGAAAAGGAAGCCATGCTCGAAGCCATCGTCAAGGAGGTCATGGCTGGCTATCCCGGCTCGACCTATCATTTCCAGGTCAAGGAGCAGTATCGCAACATGAAGGTGGTGCTCGACCGCCACCCGCAAATCGTCGACAACGCCATCGAAGCGGTGCGCCGGGCCGACATGACGCCAGTGCGCGGCAGCATCCGCGGCGGCACCGACGGCTCGCGCCTCTCCTTCATGGGTCTGCCATGCCCAAACATCTTCGCCGGCGGCCACGCCTTCCACTCGCCGCTCGAATGGGTCAGCCGCCAGGATATGGAAAAGGCAGTCAAGACGATCGTCGAGCTTGCCAGGGTCTGGGAAGAGCGCGCTTAAGGCACGCGTTCACTTCAAAATCGAAACTGGTTTAGCCGCCGTTCGCTGCAATGCTGCCGCGCAGCATGACGCTGTCATAGGCGGGGCGGGGAATGGGGATCGCGATCGGCATTCCCGGGTCGGGTTCGATCGAGGTTTCCGGCGAAGTCACCGGTGCGGTGATCTGCATCGGCATGGGATTTGCGATGGGCGCCATACGTGCTGTGGGCGCCATATTTATCGCCGATATCGTGCTCGCCGTCGCCAACGGATCCGGAGCCGGGAGAGGAACGGGAACAGCCGAGGGGATCAGCGCCTCGAATTGCGGCGGCAGCATGCTTTCGCCCGGTACATAATTCATCGCCACCTCATAGGCGGGCAGCGGCGGCGGTGTCTCGAGCATGCCGTCGGAGTCGCGCTTCTCGTAGAAGGCGTTGCCGCCGGCGACCGTCACATAATGCATGTTGTTGTAGGGGAATTTCAGCCCGTCGGTGTGGAAGAACATTGCATCCTTCACCGCCGGATGGCGTGCGCCCTTCAGGATCGCGTCGGCGGCGGTCGCCAGCTCGGTTTCGGCCTGCGGCTTGACTTCGCGCGTCATCACGCCGGGCGCAAACTGCTTTTCCTGGGCGACGACGCCGCAGATCGAAGGAGGATAGGCGCCGGAGGTGAGCCGGTTCATGACGACGGTTCCGACAGCCATATAGCCGTCCTCATCCGAATGCTGCGATTCGAAATACATCGCGCGCTGCAGGCAGTCGCGATCCTTGGTCGTATAATTGAAAGTGACCTTCGCCGCGTGAACCTGCTTGGTCTTCGCCGACGTTGCCGCCGGTTTCGATGTCGTCGTGCAGCCTGCGGCCGCCAGCCCTGCGAACAAAATCCCGATCAGGGATTTTCCAAAGGAAATCTCCGCCCTCAACGCCAGGTGCCTCCTGTGGGATTAGTCCTACTTTTTATCGTGAAAATCTTTTACTCGTCATGTGACTAAAATACAAACAACCATAGATCACAAAAAGCCAAATGGACTCTCGCGACATGAGAGTCCTGCAAGGAGCCGGGTCATTGGCGACAACCTCCATCAGCTGCGGAACAGCTTCCAGCGGGTCGGCTTGAAGGCCACGCGGTTGCGGTCGAGCCTGTCGGCCTCGCTCGGCGGCAGCTCGATCTCGATATGCGGGCGGTCATTGCCGATATCCAATTCGATATGGCGGGTACCGGCCACGCGGCGGCTGGAAACCGGCTGGCCGGCAATGCAGTTTTCAGCCGATTCGCAGAGCCTGACGTCATGCGGGCGGAAGTAGAGCTGCGCAGGGCCCTCCGGCTCACTATCGGCATTGAGGCCGAGCGAACGGCCTTCAAAGCGGATGTCACCATCGGAGATTTCGACCTGCAGGCAGTTCGACTGGCCGATGAAGCCGAAGACGAAGGGAGAATTCGGGTTGTCGTAGACCTCATCCGGCGTGCCGACCTGTTCGATCGCCCCCTGGCTCATGACGACGACGCGGTCGGCAAGCTCCAGGGCCTCGTCCTGGTCGTGGGTAACGAAGACGGTGGTGTGACCGGTGCGGTCATGGATATCGCGCAGCCATTTACGCAGATCCCTGCGCACCTGGGCGTCGAGCGCCCCGAAGGGCTCGTCGAGCAGCAGCACGTTCGGCTCGACGGCCATGGCGCGGGCAAGCGCCACACGCTGGCGCTGACCGCCGGAAAGCTGGGCGGGGTAGCGTTTTTCGAGACCGGAAAGCTGGACGAGGTCGAGCAGTTCCAGCGCTCGCTTGCGGATATCGGCCTTGGTGGGCCGCCGTGCGCTGTTCCTGACCTTCAGGCCGAAGGAGACATTGTCGAGCACCGTCATGTAGCGGAACAGAGCATAGTGCTGGAAGACGAAGCCGATATTGCGCTGCTGAACGGTTTTCTTCGAGGCGTCCTCGTCGCCGAAGAAGATCAGACCCTCCGTTGGGCTTTCGAGGCCGGCGATCAGCCGCAGCAATGTCGTCTTGCCGGAGCCCGAAGGGCCGAGCAGTGCGATGAGCTCGCCGGAGCGGATGTCGAGCGAGACATCGTGCAGCGCCGGAAAACGATCGAATTCCTTGCGGATGTTTTGAACGCGTACTTCCATTCCAAATCCTTCAGTGCCGCCGGCTGGCGGCGATTTCAGCGCTATAGCGCATTTCCAGCAGCGTCTTCAAAACAAGAGTGACGAGCGCCAGCAAGGCCAAAAGTGTGGCGACGGCAAAAGCGCCGGTGAAATTATACTCGTTATAGAGGATCTCCACCTGCAGCGGCATGGTGTTTGTCTGGCCGCGGATGTGGCCTGACACCACCGAGACGGCGCCGAACTCGCCCATGGCGCGGGCGTTGCAGAGCAGCACCCCGTAGAGCAGGCCCCATTTGATATTCGGCAGCGTCACGTGCCAGAAGGTCTGCCAGCCGCTGGCGCCGAGCGAAAGGGCTGCCTCTTCGTCGGCCGTTCCTTGTTCCTGCATCAGCGGGATCAGCTCGCGGGCGACGAAGGGGAAGGTGACGAACATGGTGGCGAGGATCAACCCCGGCACCGCAAACAGGATCTTGATGTCATGAGCGCTGAGCCACTGGCCGAGCCAGGTATTGGCGCCGAACAACAGCACGAAGACCAGGCCCGATATGACGGGTGAGACCGAGAAGGGCATGTCGATCAGCGTCGTCAGAAAGGCCTTGCCCTTGAACTCGAACTTGGCGATCGCCCAGGCGGCGGTGACCCCGAAGACGAGGTTGAGGGGAACGCTGACGCCGGCAACGATCAGTGTCAGGCGGATCGCCGAGAAGGTCTCGGCGTCTGCGAGCGCCTGGAGGAACGGGCCGGCACCCTTGCGGAAGGCCTCGACGAAGACGGCCGCGAGCGGCAGCAGCAGTATCAGCAGCAGGAAGACCATCGAGACGATGATCAGCGTGCGGCGCGCGATCCGGTTTTCGGTGGTCACCGAACGCAGCTTGACCGGTTGAACGGTTGACTCAAGCGCCATAGCCGTACCTCCGCCTGCTCCAGCTCTGGATGAGGTTGATGACGAGCAGCATGGCGAACGAGATGATCAGCATGATCGCCGCAATGCCGGTCGCTGCCGCGTAATTATACTCTTCGAGTTTGATGATGATCAAAAGCGGTGCGATCTCCGATTTGAACGGCAGGTTGCCGGCGATGAAGATGACCGAGCCGTATTCGCCGACGCCGCGGGCAAAGGCGAGCGCAAAGCCGGTGAGCGCGGCAGGCGCCAGCCCCGGCAGCAGCACGCGGAAAATCGTCTGGAAGCGATTGGCGCCGAGCGTTGCGGCTGCTTCCTCGACCTCCTTGTCGATTTCCTCCATGACCGGTTGCACCGTGCGCACCACGAACGGCAGGCCGACGAAGATCAGCGCCACGACGATGCCGGCCGGGGTGAAGGCGATCTTGATGCCGAGCGGCGTCAGAAACTGGCCGATCCAGCCATTCGGCGCATAAAGCGTCGTCAGTGCGATGCCGGCAACGGCGGTCGGCAGCGCGAAGGGAAGGTCGACCATGGCATCGATGATGCGTTTGCCGGGAAAGCGGTAGCGCACCAGCACCCAGGCAAGCAGGACGCCGAAGACGGCATTGACGATCGCGGCGATGAAGGCGCTGCCGAAGCTGATGCGCAGCGCGTTCAGCGTGCGCGGATCGAGCGCGATCGACCAGAATTTCTCCCAGCCGAGCGCGCTCGACCGGACGGCAAGGCCCGAGAGCGGGATGAGGATCAGAAGGGTGAGCCAGGTCAAGGTAAAGCCGAGCGTCATTCCGAAACCCGGAATGACGCTCGGCCGCCTGAACCGCCACCGCGTGGGGCTATGTGCTTTCATGAAGTCTATTATTGGGCCGGCTTGTAGATCTGGTCAAATACCCCGCCGTCGCCGAAGAATTTCGGCTGCGCTTCTTTCCAGCCGCCGAAGTCGTCGATGGTCGCGAGCGTCAGCTTCGGGAAGCGGGCTATGTCGGCCGGATCGGCGGCTTCCGGCTTGATCGGCCGGTAATAGTGCTTGGCGGCGATCTTCTGGCCTTCGTCCGAATAAAGGTAGTTGAGATAGGCTTCGGCGACCTTCCGTGTACCCTTCTTGTCGACATTGCCGTCGACGATGGCAACCGGCGGGTCGGCGCGGATCGAGAAGCTCGGCGTCACGATCTCGAACTGGTCGGGACCGAGTTCTTCGAGCGAAAGATAGGCTTCATTTTCCCAGGCAAGCAGCACGTCGCCGAGGCCGCGCTGGACGAAGGTGGTCGTGGCGCCGCGCGCGCCGGTGTCGAGAACTGGAACGTGCTGCAGCAGTTTCGCAACATAATCCTGCGCCTTGGCTTCGTCGCCGCCATTCGCCTGTTTGGCCCATGCCCAGGCAGCGAGGAAGTTCCAGCGGGCGCCGCCCGATGTCTTCGGGTTCGGGGTGATGACCTGCACGTCGTCCTTGACCAGGTCGCCCCAATCCTTGATGCCCTTCGGGTTGCCCTTGCGCACGAGGAAGACGATCGTCGACGTATAGGGCGTCGAATTATTGGGGAATTTTGTCTTCCAGTCGGCCGGGATCTTGCCGGTCGCCTTGGCGATGGCGTCGATATCACCTTCGAGCGCCAGGGTGACGACGTCGGCGTCGAGACCGTCGATGACGGAGCGGGCCTGGGCGCCGGAACCGCCATGCGAGGCTTGGATCGTCACGGTTTCACCGCTGTCCTTTTGCCACTTGGCAGCAAAGGCAGCATTGAAATCCTTATACAATTCGCGAGTCGGATCATAGGAAACGTTGAGCAGCGTCTGATCCGCGAAAGCGGGAGCAATGCTCCCGATCGCGAAGCTGCCCGCCATGACCGCGGCCGCGAGGAGCCGGGTGAGCCGTTGTGTCTGCATGGGAACCCTCCTGTTTTCTGTCTTAACTCTATCAAGTCAGTCGTATAATGAAACAAAGGTTCTTCCGGTTCCGGCCCTGCCGTTAGAATGTCATTCCATTTGAGGGGTGATTTTGAAATAGACGTGTCGAAGTTGGCCGCGGCCAATTCGTTGCCGCCGCCGTCGGCCGCGGGACCGTGTTTTTTTCGCCACAGTTCCTCCACTAAAGCGCCGTGGTGCTGCTGATTTTTGCCCAGATTTTGCCGCGATGACACTTGCGGATTCCTATATGGCCCCCGTGCGGTCGTATTCTCCGACCGCTACGTGGGGGCATCCCTTGAAATGCGCCTCGCATTCCAAACCTGTTAGGGCCATTCAAAATGAATATCAGAACTATCCTTTTTGCCTCCGTTGCCGCCCTTGCCGCGGCCTCCGGAGCCCGCGCAGCCGACGCCATCGTGGCGGCGGAACCCGAGCCCGTGGAATATGTTCGCGTTTGCGACGCCTACGGTACCGGCTATTTTTATATTCCGGGGACGGAAACATGCCTTTCGATCGGCGGCTACATTCGTACCGAAGTGCGCTTCGGTAAGCAGATCTCCGGCGATTCCGACGTAGACTTCTGGACTCGCGGTCAGGTCACCTTCCAGGCCAAGAACGACACCGAGTACGGTACGCTCACCGGCGTCATCACGCTGCGTTACAATGTCGACAATGCCACCGACCAGGAAGCATTGCTGGATGAAGGCTATATCGATATTGCCGGATTCCGCGTCGGTAAGCTGTACAGCTGGTGGGATGACGACATGAGCGGCGAGACCGATACGCTCGCCAGCAACGAGACGACCCACAACTCGATCCGTTATCAGTACGAGTCCGGCGCTTTCGCCGCCGGCATCTCGGTCGACGAACTGGAAGACGACTACGCCACCAAGCCGGGCGACGGTCCGAACAATTTTGGTGTCGCAGGCCAGGTCTCCTACAAAGCCGGCGCCATCAGTGCTTACCTGCTTGCCGGTTATGACACCGACACCAGCGAAGTCGCGGTCCGTGGCATCGTTTATGCCGACATCGGCCCGGGCACGCTCGGCATTGCCGGCGTATGGGCAAGCGGCGCCAACTACTACTACGAAGAGTCCGAATGGACGATCGCAGCAGAATACGCCTTGAAGATCAATGATAAGTGGTCGGTCACCCCCGGCTTCCAGTACTTCGAAAATATCGCTCTCGACGCTGACGGCAACGGCTTCAGCGGCGGCAGCGCCTACACCACCGGCGTCACGATCGACTACCGTATCGTTGACGACCTCAGGACGAAGCTCAGCGTGCAATATCACGATGAGGACGAAGGCGACGACGAAGTGTTCGGCTTCCTGCGCTTCCAGCGCGATTTCTAGCGCATAACCCCGAAAATCGTCATCGATTTTCGGAAAGGATTATGCGCCAGTTCAAAGCGTTAGAGCGTCCTTAGCGCGTCCTTTCGGACGCGCGGCGCTCTAAGATAGTCTGATTGCAGACGAGGAGGCGCGACCTTTGGGCCGCGCCTTTTTCATACCCTGGAATCGGCGATGAAATCGGAATAGAATTCGTCGACCGTCCTTGCCTTGCGCATGGCGGCAAGCACGCCGTCCGATTGCAGCCGCCGGGCGATGGCGGAAAGCACGTTCAGATATTCACCGCGATTGTTTTCCCCGAAGAGCAGCACGAAGGCGATGTCGGTCGGGATATCGTCGATCGCCTCGAAATCCAGCGGCTGGGCGAAGCGGAGGAGAAGGCCGCGCGGGCTGGTCATGCCGTCGATCGCCGCATGCGGAATGGCGATACCGTTGCCGATCCCCGTGGAGCCGAGCTTCTCGCGCGTTTCAAGCGCTTTCAGGATGGTCTGGCCGTCGACAGAGAAGGCCTTGGCCGCCTTATCCGCTATACCCTGCAGCGCGCGCCATTTCGTCGGCGCCGACACGCCGAAGAAGGTGTGCTCCGGTCGGATGATGTTGGGAAGGTTCATGTCATTCTCTATGCTGTCTGGGCTCGATGCTGTTCTGGTTCGTTCGGGCAGCGGGAGGGAAGGGCGTTCAGTCCGGTTCCCTGAGCCGGTAGCCGACGCCGGTCTCGGTGGTGATATAGTGCGGCTGGTCGGGAATCTGCTCGACTTTTTGCCGCAGCTGCCTGATGTAGACGCGCAGATACTGCACATCCGCCGCCGGTCCCCATACCTGCTTTAGAAGAAACTGGTGTGTCAGCACCTTGCCCGCGTGCTGGGCGAGCACCCGCAGGATGTCGTATTCCTTCGGCGACAGCTTTATGTCCTGGCCGTCGACCTTAACGATACGCTTGACCAGATCGATCGACAGCCCGCCCGTCTGAAAGATCGCCTTTTCGCCCTGCTGCTGCAGGCGGTGGCGCAGCGCCACGCGAATGCGGGCGCCGAGTTCGTTGACGCCGAAGGGTTTGGTGACGTAATCGTCGGCCCCGCTTTCCAGCGCCTTGACGATGCCGGCCTCGTCTGTGCGGCTGGAAAGGATGACGATGGGCATGGAATGCCCTTGGTCGCGCCACTCCTGCAGCAGGTCGTGGCCCGATGTATCGGGCAGGCCGAGGTCGAGCACGATGAGGTCGGGCATGGCGTCGGCGACCGACTGACGGGCGTTGGCCGCGTTGGCCGCCTCCTGTACCTCGTAACCCTGCGCGGTCAGGCCGACGCGGAGCAGCTTGCGGATCGGAGGCTCATCGTCGACGACAAGGATTTTGACGGTTGAGCCGCTCATCAAAGTTCATCCAGTTTCGGAATGTCGGTGGGTTTTGGCAGGCGGATGGTGAAGACCGCGCCTGGGCGGCCCGGCCGGTTGCTGGCGGTAATCGTGCCGCCCATCGCCTCGATGAAGCCGCGGCAGATGGAAAGGCCGAGGCCGGTGCCGGCGCGCACCTGATCGCCCTTGCGCACACGATAGAAGGTGTCGAACACACGGTTGAGATCGGCCGGCGGGATGCCCAGGCCTTCGTCCACGACCTGCAGAACGACGTAATCGGCATCCGCCCAGCCCCCGATGTCGATCACCGATCCCTCGGGCGCGTATTTTGCGGCATTGTCGAGCAGGTTGAACATCACCTGCTCGAACAGGACAGGATCGACACGCACCATCGGCAGGTCGGCGGGGATATGCATCTCGGTTTTGTGGCGCTCGAGGATCTTTGCGGCGCGACGGAGTGCGCTGCCGGCGATATCGCCGGCATAATGCAGCGCATGGTTCGGTTCCATCGCGCCGGATTCGATCTTGGTCATATCGAGCAGATTGGCGATGAAGCGGTTGAGGCGCTCGGATTCGTCGACGACGGTGGCAAGCAGGTCGCTACGATCCTCCTCCGGCATCGAGGCAAAATAGTCGCGCAGCGTGCCGGCGGCGCCGAGGATGGCGGCAAGCGGTGTCTTCAAGTCGTGCGAGATCGAGGTGAGCAGCGCCGAGCGCAGCCGGTCGGCTTCGGCCGCGAGCCTTGCCCGATCGACATCGGCGACAAGCTGGACACGCTCGATGGCAAGGGCCGCCTGGTCGGCCAGTGCATCGAGCAGCCGCTGCTGCTCGGGTGTCAGCAGCGGCCCGTCGCGGCGGTCGCTGTCGAGGCCGATGACGCCGACGGCGGTGCGCCCGGTTCTGAGCGGTACGTAGAGGCGTTTGGCGCCGGGCAGGGTATCGGCGCCGCGACCGGCGGCGTGATTGTGTTCCCAGGCCCAGCGAGCGGCGGCGATATCGGCATCGTCGAGCGTATCGTCGGGTGGGTAGCCGGCCTTGACGGCGATGCCGCCCTCTTCCGGCAGCAGCAGCACGACGCGGACCTTCAGCATCGAAGCGAGCTGGAAGGCGGTCGCCCAGAGGACGTCGTCGAGCGTGCCGGTGCCGGCGAGCTTTTTCGAGAAGAGATAGAGGTCTTCGGTCGTGCGCGCCCGCTGCCTCGCGGCGGCGGCCTGGCGCTGCACGGTCGCGGTCAGGTTGCTAGCGATGATGGCGACGCCGAGGAAGAAGAACAGGGCCAGCACGCTTTCCGGATCGCTGATCGTCAGCGTGTAGCGCGGCGGCAGGAAAAAGAAATTGAAGGACAGTGCGCTGAGGATGCAGCTGTAAAGTGCCGGCCGCAGGCCGTGAAGCACGGCGGAGGTCAGCACCGCCATCAGGAAGACCAGGGCGAGGTTGCGGACGTCAAGCACCTGGTCGAGCACGACGCCGACGCCGAGCGCAATAGCGACATAGACGGTCGCCAGCAGGTAGGCTCTGAAATCCAGTGGCGGTGCGATGGCGGCCGCCCTGACCCCGCGCGCGGTGGTGCCATCCTTCTCGCTGCCTGAGATGACATGGACGCTGATCTCGCCTGTCTTGCGGATCAGTTCGTCGGTGATCGAGCGGTTCCACCAGTCGCGCCAGGTCGGCTTCTTCGGGGCGCCGATGACGATGTGGGTGACGTTGTTGGCGGTGGCGTGGCGGACGAGTTCTTCGGCCACCTCGCGGCCGGGAAGGGTGATCGCCTCGCCGCCGAGCTGTTCAGCAAGGCGCAGGGTGGCGGCGACGGTATCGCGCTCGGCTTCGCTGAGATTGATCGAGCGGTTGGTCTCGATATAGACGGCCGCCCAGGGGGCGCGCAGCCGCGAGGCCATGCGGGCGGCGTAACGCACCAGCGAGGCGGAGCGCGGGTGATGGTCGACCGAGACGAGGACACGTTCGCCCGCCGCCCAGGGGCCTGAGATGGCGTGGGCCTGCATGTGGGTCAGCAGTTGGTCGTCGACGCGCTGCGCCGTCTTGCGCAGCGCCAGTTCCCTGAGCGCCGTCAGGTTGCCGGGGGTAAAGTAGTTGGTCAGCGCCCGCTCGGCGGTGCGCGGCATGTAGACCTTGCCGTCGTGCAGACGCTTAATGAGATCGTCCGGCGTCAGATCGATGATCTCGACGTCATCGGCAATGTCGATGATGGAGTCCGGCACCGTCTCGCGCACGCGGATGCGGGTGATTTGCGAGACGACGTCGTTCAGGCTTTCGACATGCTGGATGTTCAGCGTCGTATAAACGTCGATGCCGCGATCGAGCAATTCCCTGACGTCGAGGTAACGTTTCGGATGGCGGCTGCCCTCGGCATTGCTATGGGCGAGTTCGTCGACCAGCACGAGATCAGGCCGGCGGGCGAGGATTCCGTCGAGATCCATCTCCTGGAGCAGCCGGCCCCTATAGTCGATTTCGACGCTGGGAATGATTTCGAAACCGGCGACGAGCGCCTCGGTCTCCTTGCGGCCGTGGGTCTCGACGACGCCGATGACGACATCGAGGCCATCGGCGATCTTGGCGCGGCCGGAGATCAGCATCTCGTAAGTCTTGCCGACGCCCGGGGCGGCACCGAGAAAGATCTTCAGACGGCCGCGCGTTTCCGCCCGGGCTTTTTCGAGAAGCGCATCGGGCGATGGCCTGCCGGCCTGGTCGCGATTGTCGTCTGGCATGGGTGTGGTCTTTCATGTCGGCGAGGCTTGCTCCACTTTCCCTCATTGCTGTGACGAGCACAGCAATGAGGGAAAGGCTGTGGCCCGCCTACCTTCACTCAGTCATAGAAGCATCAAGCCGCTGGTTCAACGCCAGAACATTGACGGTGGGCTCGCCGAGAAGGCCGAGTTCACGGGCCTGAACGACGCCGTCGACCAGCGCCTTGACCTTGGCCTCGTCCAGGCTTCGCGCCTTGGCGACGCGGGTCACCTGGAAGTAGGCCGCCTCCGGCGAAATATCGGGATCGAGGCCGCTGCCCGACGCGGTGACGAGGTCGGCGGGCACCTCCGAATTCGGGTTCGCCGCCTTGGCGGTCTCGTAATCGTCTTTGACGCGGTCGATCAGTTTCTTGCTGGTCGGGCCGAGGTTCGAGCCGCTGGAGGCAGCGGCATTATAGCCGTCGCCGGCAGCCGAAGGGCGGCCGTGGAAATACTTGTCGCTGCTAAAGGCCTGGCCGATCAGCGCCGAGCCGATCACCTCACCGTTCTTCTCGATCAGGCTGCCGTTCGCCTGGCTGGGAAAGAGGGCTTGGGCAGCACCGGTCATGGCGAGCGGATAAAGAAGCCCGGTGATGGCGGTGGTGGCGACGATCATGACGACGGCCGGGCGAAATTCTTTCAACATTGTTGTTACTCCTTGGAGTGTTTCAGGCGAGGCCGAGGGCTGCGACGGCCATGTCGATCGCCTTGATGCCGATGAACGGGACGATGATGCCGCCGAGGCCGTAGATCAGCAGGTTGCGCGATAAGAGCGCGCCTGCGCCGATCGGACGATAGCGCACACCTTTCAGCGACAGCGGGATCAGCGCGACGATGATCAGTGCGTTGAAGATGATCGCCGAGAGAATGGCGCTTTGCGGCGTCGAAAGCCCCATGACGTTCAGGACGCGGAGCTGCGGATAGAAGGTCAGGAACATCGCCGGGATGATGGCGAAGTACTTGGCGATGTCGTTGGCGATCGAAAACGTCGTCAGCGCGCCGCGCGTCATCAACAACTGCTTGCCGATCTCGACGATCTCGATCAGCTTCGTCGGGTCGCTGTCGAGATCGACCATGTTGCCGGCCTCGCGGGCGGCGACCGTGCCGGTGTTCATGGCGACGCCGACATCGGCCTGGGCGAGCGCCGGCGCATCGTTGGTGCCGTCGCCGCACATGGCAACGAGCTTGCCCTTGGCCTGTTCCTCGCGCATCAGCGCCAGCTTCATCTCCGGCGTCGCCTGGGCAAGGAAGTCGTCGACGCCGGCCTCGGCAGCGATGGCGGCTGCCGTCAGCGGGTTGTCGCCTGTGATCATCACGGTGCGGATGCCCATGCGGCGCAGCTCGGTGAAGCGCTCGCGGATGCCGCCCTTGACGATGTCCTTCAGCTGGATGACGCCGAGCAGCCTGCCGTCGCGGGCAACGGCCAGCGGCGTGCCGCCCGATTTGGCGACCTCGTCGGCGGTCGACTGCAGTTCGCGCACGACCTCGCTGCCATTCTTTGAAGGCGCGTCGCCATTGACATAGGTCAGCACGGCATCGACCGCACCCTTGCGGATCGAGGCGCCTTCAAGATCGACGCCGCTCATGCGGGTCTGGGCGGTGAAGGGCACGAAGGTCGCCTTGAGGCTCGCCATGTCGCGGCCGCGGATCGCATATTTCTCCTTGGCGAGCACGACGATGGAGCGTCCCTCAGGCGTTTCGTCGGCCAGCGAGGCGAGCTGGGCGGCATCGGCGAGATCCTGTTCGGAGACGCCGCGAACCGGGCGGAAACTCGTCGCCTGGCGATTGCCGAGGGTGATCGTGCCTGTTTTGTCGAGCAGCAGCGTGTCGACATCGCCGGCGGCCTCGACGGCGCGGCCGGACATGGCGAGCACGTTGAAGCGGACCAGGCGGTCCATGCCGGCAATGCCGATTGCCGACAGCAGCGCGCCGATCGTCGTCGGGATCAGGGTGACGAAGAGGGCGACGAGCACGATGATCGGGATCGAGCCGCCGGCATAGATGGCAAAGCTCGGGATCGTCGCGGTGGCGAGCACGAAAATCAGCGTCATGCCGGCCAGCAGGATGTTGAGCGCGATCTCGTTCGGCGTCTTCTGGCGTTCAGCGCCTTCGACCAGCGCGATCATACGGTCGATGAAGGTCGAGCCGGCCGCCGCGGTGATACGGACACGGATCCAGTCGGACAGCACTTGGGTGCCGCCGGTCACCGCCGAGCGGTCGCCGCCGGATTCGCGGATGACGGGGGCGGATTCGCCCGTGATCGCCGCCTCGTTGACAGAGGCCACACCTTCGATGACTTCGCCGTCCGAGGGAATGATGTCGCCAGCCTCGACGAGCACGACGTCGCCGACCTTGAGGCTGGTGCCCGGCACCATGCGGTAGTCGCTGCCATTGTTGGCAGTCAGCAGCTTGGCCTGGGTCTCGGTGCGCGCCTTGCGCAGCGAATCCGCCTGCGCCTTGCCGCGGCCCTCGGCAACCGCCTCGGCGAAATTGGCAAACAGCACGGTGAACCAGAGCCAGAGATTGATCTGGAAGGAGAAGCCGAGATTGCCGTTGCCGGCCGCGAGGTCGCGCAGGAAAAGCACGGTGGTCAGCACCGAGACCGTGGCCACGACGAACATGACCGGATTTCTGGCAAGTGCCCGTGGGTCAAGCTTCTTGAAGGCGGCGCCCATGGCCGGAATGAGAATGCGACTATCGACGATACTCGCGGATTTTGCCTGGCTCATAAGAGGCTCCAGCTTGGAAAGAGGATGGCGAACCGGATGCCGGTCAGCCCTGTCAAATCGTGAGGATCGCTGCGGCATCACCTCAAAAGGTCTGGCCGGCGATCATCACCAAGTGCTCGACGACGGGGCCGAGCGCCAAGGCCGGGAAGAAGGTCAGGCCGCCGACGATCAGGATAGTGCCGACGAGCAGCCCGACGAAGAGTGGACCATCCGTGGGGAAAGTGCCTGCCGAGGCCGGAACCGTCTTCTTGCCGATCAGCGAGCCGGCGATGGCCAGTGCCGGGATGATGACCAGGAAGCGGCCGGCGAGCATGCCGATGCCGAGCGTCACGTTGTACCAGGGTGTATTGCCTGCCAGCCCGCCGAAAGCCGAGCCGTTATTGGCCGCAGCCGAGGTATAGGCGTAGAGGATTTCGGAGAAGCCATGCGGGCCGGCGGTGCCGATCGAGGCGACGGCGGACGGCAGCACCGTGGCGATCGCGGTGAAAACCAGCATGGCAAGCGGCAAGCAGAGGATGGCGAGAACGGCCATCTTCATTTCCTTCGCCTCGATCTTCTTGCCGAGATATTCCGGCGTGCGGCCGACCATCAGGCCGGCGACGAAGACGGCGACGATGATGAACAGCAGGATACCGTAAAAGCCGGCGCCGACACCGCCGACGATGACTTCGCCGAGCTGCATGTTGATCAACGGAACGAGGCCGCCGAGCGCGGTGAAGCTGCCGTGCATCGCATTGACCGCGCCGCAGGAGGCGGCGGTGGTGATGACCGCAAACAGCGAAGACAGGGCGACGCCGAAGCGGACTTCCTTGCCTTCCATGTTGCCGCCGCCAAGACCGAAGGCGTGCATCGATGGGTTACCAGCGGCTTCCGCCCAATAGGTGACGGTGACGCCGGCGAGGAACAGCACGCCCATCGTCGCAAGGATCGCCCAGCCCTGGCGCTGGTTGCCGACCATGCGGCCGAAGACGTTGGTCAGCGCCGCGCCGATTGCGAAGATCGAAACCATCTGGATGAGGTTGGAGATCGCATCGGGGTTTTCGAAGGGATGGGCCGAATTGGCGTTGAAGAAGCCGCCGCCATTGGTGCCGAGCATCTTGATCGCAAGCTGCGAGGCGACGGGGCCGACGGCGATCGTCTGCTGCGCGCCTTCGAGCGTCGTCGCATTGACATAGGGTCCGAGCGTCTGCGGCACGCCGAGATAGACATAGACAAGCGTCAGCACGATGCAGATGGGCAGCAGCACATAGAAGGTGGCCCTCGTCATATCGACCCAGAAATTGCCGATGGCCTTGCCCGACGTGCGCGCGAAGGCGCGGATGAAGGCAAGTGCGATGGCGATGCCCGTCGCCGCGGAGGCGAAGTTCTGGACGGTGAAGCCAGCCATCTGGGTCAGATAGGACATCGTGCTTTCGCCGCCGTAGTTCTGCCAGTTGGTGTTGCTGACGAAACTGACGGCGGTGTTGAACGAAAGCTCCGGCGGGACGGCCGCCATGCCGGCCGGATTATAGGGAAGGCCGGCCTGCAGGCGCTGCAGCGCATAAAGCACGATGACGCCGAGAAGGTTGAAGAGCAGCATGGCAAAGGCATAGGAGGTCCAATGCTGTTCCTCGCGTTCGCCCGTGCCGGCCATGCGGTAAAGTCGCCGTTCGATCGGAACGAGGACGGGTGACAGGAAAGTGCGCTCGCCGCTGAAGACACGCGTCATGTAGCCGCCGAGCGGTTTGACGAGCACCAGGATGATCCCGCAGTAAAGCAGGATCTGAAGCCATCCGTTGAGGGTCATGGAGGTAAACTTTCAATACCCGGCTGCTTCTCGGTCGCATGCGCGACCTCAGAAGCGCCAGTTCTTTTCAGAAGCGTTCCGGGCGAAGCAGAGCGTAGGTGAGGTAGACAGTGAGAAACACGGTTACGGCACCGCTCAAGACATAATCGAGGGTCATCGTCGTTTCTCCTGTCAAAGCCTGTCGCAGGCTCTTGTGTAGGCAAAGCACAGCGCGAAGAATATGATCGCGGTGCCAAGCAGAATGATATCCATCATGATCGTGACTCCTGTTGTTCTTGTTGGAGTCAGACAAGACAAAGGGCGCACACCCTGGGGGGGTCGCCTTTCATGCTTTCTGGCGTGGAGATGATCTTTTCGATCTCTCGGAGATCAATATGGAACCGAAGGGCATAAAGGTTCGAGACGAGCAAGGAGCCGTCAATATAAAAATCTCATAAATGCTTTTCAGCGAGCGAGCTAAGGATCGATCCGGAACCGGTATTGGCCTTGGGCGCTGCGGCCGTCCATCGAGAGGACACGCCAGTCGATGGTATAGAGGCCGGGCGCCATGGCAGGGTCGAGCGGGACCTTGAAGATCGATCCTTCAGGACCGGAGAGAAATGGCTTGCCGGTGGGAAGCGCCAAACCCTCAGCATCGAACAGGATGGCCGTCGAGCGGGCAAGATTGACCGGGCCGGTGAAGGTGAGCGCGAGATTGGCCGGCACCACCCTTTCTTCCTGCTGCGGCGGGAGCGATGCTTGTTCGAGGGCCGCAGACGCCCCACTTGCGGCAAAGAGCAGGGATGCGAACAGACAGAATGACACGATCGATTTCATGATGGTCTTCCTTATCTTGCTGATCCGCATCTGCCCGGAGTCATCATGCTTCCGTGGCGCCGTGCCGGCTCATGGCTAATAACGCTGTCGGTGGCGATTTCGATCCCTCGTCTCGACGACAACACGCACCGGCCGCGGCTGGCGGCCCTTCGGCAGTTCGACAATCGGGTCCACAAGCCGGCGCCAGAATTCCCGCAATGACCTTGATATCGTCAGGCCGCAAGACCGATTTCCGCCGACATTATCGGGATCTTTCTTCATCTCTCTGCCTGTCCTCATGGTCGGGATCTCGTATGGAGAATGTACTCTCCGACGGTCTCGGCTGGAATCATACAGAGGTCTTGGAACACAAATCTTTCGGATTATAGAGGCGGGCATTTCATCGCATGTTGAGCAAAAGCTTAATCTCTAAGATTGAATTGCCGCCCCTTCCCGTCTTATAGTCGCTTCAACGGCACTCGATGAACCGAGGGGCCATAGGGAAGGAAACCGACGATGACCAAAGTCCGTGCGCTTGTCCTCGAGCGCCAGCATGAGCTTGCGCTTCGTGATATCGATCTGCCGCTCGAAACCGGCCCGGGCGAGGTGAAGATCAGGATCCACACCGTCGGTGTCTGCGGTTCCGACGTGCATTATTACACGCACGGCAAGATCGGCCCCTTCGTGGTCAACGCGCCGATGGTGCTCGGCCATGAAGCAGCAGGCACGGTCGTCGAGGTCGGGGCCGGCGTCACGCATCTGAAAGTTGGCGACCGCGTCTGCATGGAGCCCGGCATTCCCGATCCGAATTCCAAGGCAAGCCGGCTCGGCATGTACAATATCGATCCGGCGGTGACCTTCTGGGCGACGCCGCCGGTCCATGGCGTGTTGACGCCGGAGGTCGTGCATCCCGCCAACTACACCTTCAAGCTGCCTGACAATGTCAGCTTCGCCGAGGGCGCCATGGTCGAGCCCTTCGCCGTCGGCATGCAGGCGGCGAGCAAAGCGAAGATTACACCCGGCGATACCGCCGTCGTCCTCGGCGCCGGGCCGATCGGCACGATGGTGGCGATTGCTGCCCTTGCCGGCGGCTGCGCCCGGGCGATCGTCGCCGATCTCGCCCAGCCGAAGCTCGATATCGCCGCGCAATATCAGGGCGTCATTCCGGTCAATATCCGCGAAAAGAACCTGAGCGAAGAGGTCGGCCGGCTGACGGACGGCTGGGGCGCCGATGTCGTCTTCGAATGCTCCGGCTCACCGAAGGCCTGGGAGACGATCATGGCGCTGCCGCGCCCGGGCGGCGTCATCGTCGTCGTCGGCCTGCCGGTCAACCCGATCGGCTTCGACGTTTCGACGGCATCGACCAAGGAGATCCGCATCGAGACGGTGTTCCGCTACGCGCATCAGTATGAGCGCTCGATCGCCCTGCTCGGCTCGGGTCGCGTCGACCTGAAACCGCTGATTTCCGAGACCTTCACATTCGAGGATTCGATCAAGGCGTTTGATCGCGCCGTCGAGGCGCGGCCGAACGACGTAAAGCTGCAGATCGTGATGGAATAGGCCGTCTCATCGCCTTTACGAGCGCCTGGCGCTGAGTTTCATTTTGCGAAAGACCAGAGCCGCGCCTGCGACGACAGCCGCGCCTCCGGCTGCGACCAGCAGATGGCGGTGAAGGGGAAGGTGGCCTAATATCTGTTCGATGCCGTGTCCGAACAGGTAACCGAGCGCCGTGAAAAGCTGCCCCCACACCAGCGCGGCCGCGGCATTCAGGAGGACGAATTTTCCGGTCGGTATCCGTGTCGTGCCGATGACGATGGGGCTGATCGTCCGCAGCCCAACCAGAAAACGAAATGCAAGAATGAAACCGGTGGGATATTTTTCCAAAAGCGCGGTTGCGCGCGCCAGCGCCGGCTTTTCCTTCAGCCGGCGGACGAGGCTCCAGCTAGCCGCGTAACGACCGACGAGGAACCATAGTTGATCGCCGGCGAAAGATCCGGCCGTGGCCGCGAGCGACGCCGACCAATAGGGCAGCAGCCCGCGGTGTGAAATCACGCCGCCAAGGAACGCGGCCGTTTCGCCTTCAAAGGCGGCGCCCAGAAAGATCGCCAGCAGGCCGTAATTCTCGATCAGCAGTTCGATAGACACGCGGGGTCCGCCTCCAGCTGTCGATTTCCAAACATCACAGCTAAACCGGCTTCAGATCGCCAAGCAGCGTTGGAATCAACTCCGATACCGTCGGATGGATCGGTACCGACCATTGCAATGCCGGATAGGTCGTTCCCGCATTCATCGCATCGATCAAGCCGTGGATCACCTCGTCGCCCTCGATGCCGAGGATCGCCGCGCCGAGAATCTGCTTGGTCTCGGCATCGGCGATCACCTTCATGAAGCCCTTGGTCTCGCCGCGCTCGTTGGCGCGGCCAACCCGGCTCATCGGCCGGGTCGATACCATGATCTTGCGGCCGGAGGCGCGCGCCTGCTTCTCCGTCATGCCGACGCGGCCGAGTGGCGGGTCGATATAGAGCGCATAGGCCGGGATGCGGCTTGAAACCTTGCGGTCGTCGCCGTCGAGGAGATTGGCAGCGGCGATCTCGAAATCATTGTAGGAGGTGTGGGTGAAAGCGCCGTGGCCGTTGCAGTCGCCGAGCGCCCAGATGCCCTCGATATTGGTGGCGAGCCTGTCATCGACCGCGATGAAGCCGCGTTTGTCGGTGATGACGCCCGCGGCATCGAGGCCGAGATCGTCGGTGTTCGGCTTGCGTCCGGTGGCGATCAGCACATGGCTCGCATCGATCTTCGCCGGGCCGGCGGTGACGCTCACCCCGCTGCCGTTTCTGGCGAAGGCGATATTGCCGGCGTCGGTGTGGATGCCGATGCCTTCCGAGCGCAGGATGTCGGCGATCGCGTCTGATATATCCTCGTCCTCGCGCGATGCGAGCTTCGGGCCATGCTCGATGACGCTGACCCCGGCGCCGAAGCGGCGATACATCTGCGCGAATTCCAACCCGATATAGCTGCCGCCGATCACCACGAGATGCCGGGGCAGCGTGTCGAGATGGATGATCGAGGTGCTGGTGAGGTAATCGATTTCATTGATGCCCGGCAGGTCGGGAACGACGGGCCGCGCGCCGACATTGAGGAACATGCGCGGCGCGGTCAGCGTCTCGCCATTGACGCTGACGGTGTTGGGGCTCTCGAACCGGGCATGGCCGTAGATTACGCTCATGCCGTCCATGCCGCCCAACCAGTCGATCAGGCCGTTGCGGGCATTCATCGTGACTTTTTCGGCGCGGGCTCTGACCACCTTCATGTCGACGGCGATCTCGCCGGGGATCCTGACACCATAAGCGGCGCCGCTTCTTGCGACATGGGCGGCGCGGGCGCTGGCGACCAGCGTCTTCGTCGGCATGCAGCCGGCATTGACGCAGGTGCCGCCGAGGAATTTTCGCTCGATCAGCGCCACCTTCATGCCCTTTTCGACCATGCGGGCGGCAAGCGACGGGCCGGCCTGGCCGGCGCCGATCACGATAGCGTCGAAGCTTTTCATCCGACGGCCCCCACGATCAGCACCGCGCCGATGACGGCGACGGCATCCTCGATGAGGGCGGCTGGCAGGTCCTTGCCGAAGGAGGCGGCAAGCCGGCTGCGGAGGGCAGCGCCGCCATAGGTGCCGATGACGGCGCCAATTACGCCGGCGATCAGCCCGCCGAACAACAGGCTGCTGGCCGCACCGATGGTTGCGCCTGCCAGCGCGCCGGCGACGATGCGGGCGCCGAACTGCATCGGCACCTTGCGCGACGGCGTCGACGGCAACTGGTCGGCGATCAGTTCGACGACGGCGAGAACCGTGAAGATCCACGGCGTCCACTTGTAACCCATGAAGGCAAGCGGCGTCTGCGAGACGTCGAACCAGCCAAGTGCCGCACCCCAGGCGACGGCGGCCGGCGCCGTCATGGTGCGAAGGCCGGCAACGACACCGATCAGCAATGCAAGAAGCAGAAACATGCGATCCCCCTCTTTGCCGGCTTTGTGCCGCGAGAGGAAAGGTTGCACATTGTCAGGCGCCTGGCAATTCGCCTTGACGGGCCGGTGAATTAGTTCGCGAAAGCCGCGATGCCGGTGATCGCCCGGCCGATGATCAGCGCATGGATGTCGTGCGTACCCTCATAGGTGTTGACCACTTCGAGATTGACGAGATGGCGGGCGATGCCGAATTCGTCGGAAATGCCGTTGCCGCCGAGCATGTCGCGGGCGGCGCGCGCAATCTCCAGCGCCTTGCCGCAGCTGTTGCGCTTGAGGATCGAGGTTAGTTCCACCGGCGGATGGCCTTCCTCCTTCATGCGGCCAAGCCGCAGGCAGCCCTGCAGGCCGAGCGAGATCTCCGCCGCCATGTCGGCGAGCTTCTTCTGGATCAGTTGGTTGGCGGCGAGCGGCCGGCTGAACTGCTTGCGCTCCAGCGTGTATTGCCGTGCCCTGGCATAACAATCCTCGGCAGCACCGAGCGCGCCCCAGGCGATGCCGAAACGGGCCGAATTCAGGCAGGTGAACGGGCCCTTGAGGCCGGTGACGCCGGGCAGAAGATTTTCCTCGGGCACGAAGACCCCGTCCATCACCACTTCACCGGTGATCGAGGCGCGCAAGCCCACCTTGCCGTGGATGGCGGGAGCCGAAAGCCCTTTCCAGCCCTTTTCGAGGATGAAGCCGCGGATGAGGCCGTCCTCGGTCTTGGCCCAGACGACGAAGATATCGGCGATCGGCGCATTGGATATCCAGGTCTTCGAGCCGGTGAGGCTGTAGCCGCCGTCGACTTTTTTCGCGCGTGTCGCCATCGAGCCGGGGTCGGAGCCGTGATCGGGTTCGGTCAGGCCGAAGCAGCCGATCCATTCGCCGATGGCGAGTTTCGGCAGGTATTTCAGCTTCTGTGCTTCGGAGCCGAATGTTTCGATCGGCACCATGACCAGCGAGGACTGCACGCTCATCATCGAGCGGTAACCGCTATCGACCCGTTCGACTTCGCGGGCGATCAGGCCGTAGGCGACGTAACCGAGACCGGCGCCGCCATACTCAGGCGAGATCGTCGGGCCGAGCAGGCCGAGTTCGCCCATTTCGCGGAAGATCTGAGGATCGGTCTTTTCATTGCGGAAGGCGTCGAGAACGCGGGGCGCAAGTTTTTCCTGCGCATAGGCATGGGCCGTATCCTGCACCATGCGCTCCTCGCTGGTGAGCTGCTCCACCAGGCGGAACGGGTCGGCCCAGTCGAAAACCTCGCGCGTATGCTGCATGTCGGCGTCTCCTCACCCTTGAACTCAGGCTTGCCTCGCTCAAGCTCGCATAGACCCGCCAGCCGACCGCGTCAACAGAAGGCGGCCGTATCGAAAAGACAGCGCCCGCCATCTTTTCAAAAGCGTCGGCATGATCCACTTTGCCGGCGATCGATTCTGGAATGAGGAGACGGAAATGTCGTCAAGCGATCTGTTCGTATCGGCCGAAGGCGCCGAATGGGTCAACCCCGAGCCCGGCGTCGTCAGGCGCATCATGACCTATCTGCCTGAGATGATGATGGTGGAAGTGGCCTTCGAAAGCGGCGCTGTCGGTGCTGCTCATTCGCATCCGCACATCCAGGCAAGTTATGTCGCCGAGGGCAGCTTCGAAGTGACGATCGACGGCCGGACTGAGGTGCTGCGCCAGGGCGGCAGCTTCATCGTGCCCCCCAATCTCGTCCACGGCGTCAAGGCGCTGGAAAAGGGTCGGCTGATCGATGCATTCACCCCGCACCGGGCCGAGTTTCTCAAATAGTCAAGTTTCGGCTTCGGACCGGCGCGGCGCGCCTGCGGCGGTGACGTAGGGCGGCACGAAGCGCACATCCTCGCCGCGCACCGCCTCGCGCAGGAAATCGATGACGGCGCGAACGCGCGGCGCCTGTTTCAGGTCGCGATGGCAGGTGATCCAGTATTGGCGCTTGAGGTCGATTTCCTCGGGCAGCACGCGCACGAGCTCGGGATAACGGCTGGCGAAGAAGTAGGGCAGGATGCAGAGGCCGAGGCCGTTTCGGGTGGCGGTGAGCTGCGCGAAGATGCTGGAACTCTGGAATTGCGGCTTGATGCGCGGATGCACATCGCTCAGATAATCCAGGCCCGGCGCGAAGATCATTTCCTCGATATAGCTGACGAAGGGATGGCCGAGCAGGTCCTCGCGGCAGGTGATCTCAGGCGCCTTTGCCAGATAGTCGCGCGAGCCGTAGATCTGCAGGTGATAGTCGGTCAGCTTCTCGGCAAAATAAGGCCCGCCCTTCGGCTCGTCGAGCACGACGGAAAGATCGGCGTCCTTGCGTGACAGCGACATGATCTGCTGGATCGTTACCAGTTCCAGCGCCAGGTGCGGATGCTGGGCGGCAAACCGCGGCAGCACGGTCGCGAAGAAGAAATTGGCAAAACCTTCAGGCGCGCTGAGGCGCACGAGGCCGCGCTGCGCCATCGAGCCGTCGGCGAGATCGGCGCGCAGCCGCTCGATCTCCTGCTCCATCCGCTCGGCTGTCTCGATGAAACGCGTGCCCATGGCGGTCAGCACATAGCCGCGCGGATTGCGCTCGAAGAGCTTGACCTTGAGGGTGAATTCCAGCCGGTCGATGCGGCGCGAGACCGTGGCATGGCTAGAGCGCAACTGCCGGGCCGCCGTCGAGAGCTGTCCAGTGCGGGCTACGGCTAGAAAAAACTGCAGATCGTCCCAAGTAAACTGCGGTGGATTGTTCATGGCGATCCCCTCTGTTCAAAAATGAACAGATACTGTTTGGAATTAGTTGTAAATCACCCGTTGCCTCAAGGCGGAATTTCCTTGATCGTAGGCTAAGGGTCGGCCGCTCCGAGGAGTGCGGCTGGCCAAATCTGAACAGATCCGCAATCTGGCCAATCTCTGGGAGGAGAGAATATGCGTAAGAATCTCATTGCATCAGTTGCATTTCTGCTTGCAAGCAGCACTGCGGTGCTCGCGCAGAGCGCGACCGACGGCAAGGTCAAGATCGGCATCCTGAACGACCAGTCGGGTGTCTATGCCGATTTCGGCGGCAAGTCTTCGGTCGAGGCTGCCAAGATGGCGGTCGAGGATTTCGGCGGCAAGGTGCTTGATGTGCCGATCGAGATTGTCGATGCAGACCACCAGAACAAACCGGATATTGCCTCCAACATCGCCCGCCAATGGTACGACACCGAGCAGGTGGATGCGATCATGGAATTGACGACCTCGTCGGTGGCGCTCGCCGTGCAGGCTATCGCCAAGGAGAAGAAGAAGATCGACATCGTCACCGGTGCGGCGACGACCGATCTCACCGGCAAGGCCTGCTCGCCTTACGGGTTCCATTGGGCCTACGACACGCATGCGCTTGCCGTCGGCACCGGCGGCGCCCTCGTCAAGCAGGGCGGCGACAGCTGGTTCTTCCTGACTGCCGACTATGCCTTCGGTTATTCGCTGGAACAGCAGACCAGCGATTACGTCAAGGCGAGCGGCGGCAAGGTCGTCGGCGCCGTCCGCCATCCGCTGTCGACCCAGGATTTCTCGTCCTTCCTGCTGCAGGCGCAATCATCCGGCGCCAAGGTGATCGGTCTCGCCAATGCCGGCCTCGACACCTCGAATGCCATCAAGCAGGCGGCCGAATTCGGCATCACCCAGGGCGGCCAGCATCTGGCGGCGCTGCTCTTCACGCTCGCCGAAGTACATGGTCTTGGCCTCGAGGCGGCACAGGGGCTGACGCTGACGGAAGGTTTTTACTGGAACCGCGATGACGAAAGCCGCGCCTTCGCCAAGAAGTTCTTCGCCCGCACCGGCAAGATGCCGAACATGATCCACACCGGCACCTATTCGGCAGTGACGCAATATCTGAAGGCGGTGCAGAAGGCCGGCACCGACGAAACGGAAGCCGTCGCCAAGCAGCTGCATGAAATGCCTGTTGATGACGTCTTCGGCCGTGGTGGCACGGTCGGCGCCAATGGCCGGATGATCCACGACATGTACCTGCTGCAGGTCAAGAAGCCTTCCGAAAGCAAGGAGCCGTGGGATTACTTCAACGTACTTGCCACCATTCCCGGCAAGGAAGCCTATATCGATCCCGCCAAGAGCGGTTGCGATCTGGTGAAGTGAGCGCAATGGCGGTTTCCGCAATTGAAACGCAGGAAAAGCCGCGGGTGGTATTGTCCGCCCGCGGCCTGCGCCGCGATTTCGGTGGCTTCACGGCCGTCAAGAACGTCGATCTCGACGTGCATGATGCGAGCGTGCATGCGCTGATCGGCCCAAACGGCGCCGGCAAGACGACGGTCTTCAACCTGCTGACCAAGTTCCTGCAGCCGACATCGGGCACGATCACCCTGATGGGCACCGATATCACCAAGACGCCGCCCGACAAGGTGGCGCGCATGGGGTTGGTGCGGTCCTTCCAGATCTCGGCGGTCTTCCCGCACTTAAGCGTTCTCGACAATGTGCGGGTGGCGCTGCAGCGGCCGAACAATCTTTCCACCCAGTTCTGGCGGCCGCTCTCGGCGCTCGACCGGCTGAACGCGCGCGCCGAGCAACTGCTTGCCAGCGTCGGGCTTTCCAAGGAGCGCGATCAGATCGCCGCCGATCTCTCCTATGGCCGCAAGCGCGTGTTGGAGATCGCCACCACGCTGGCGCTCGATCCCAAGGTGCTGTTGCTCGACGAACCGATGGCCGGCATGGGGCTAGAGGATGTCGCCGTCGTCTCATCCATCATCCGCGACGTCGCCCGCGACCGGGCGGTGCTGATGGTCGAGCACAATCTCTCCGTCGTCGCCAATATCTGCCAGCATGTCACCGTGCTGCAGCGCGGCGAAATCCTCGCCGAGGGCGACTACGCCACAGTCAGCCAGGACGAGCGCGTGCGCGTCGCCTATATGGGCACGGAGGAGCATTGATGGTCGCTCTCCTCGAAGTCCAGGGACTGAACGCCTGGTACGGCGAAAGCCACGTCCTGCACGGTGTCGACATGCGAGTGGCCGAAGGCGAGACGATCACCATTCTCGGCCGCAACGGCGTCGGCAAGACGACGACATTGCGCACCATCACCGGCATCGTGCGGTCCCGCAAGGGCAGGATCAGCTTTGCCGGCAGCGACATGATGCAGGTGCCGCTGCACAGGACGGCCCACCGCGGCATCGGCTTCGTGCCGGAGGAGCGCGGCATCTTCTCGACGCTGACGGTCTCGGAAAACTTGCTGCTGCCGCCGGTCGTGGCGAAGGGCGGCATGACGCTTGACGAGATCTACGAACTCTTCCCCAATCTCTACGAACGCCGCAGCAGCCCCGGCACTAAACTTTCCGGCGGCGAACAGCAGATGCTGGCGATCGCCCGGATCCTGCGCACCGGCGTCAGGTTGCTTATTCTCGACGAACCGACGGAGGGACTTGCCCCCGTCATCGTCCAGCGTATCGGCGAGGTGCTGCAGACCCTGAAAGGACGCGGCATGACGATCCTGCTGGTCGAGCAGAACTTCCGTTTCGCCAGCCGTATTGCCGATCGCTTCTATCTGATGGATCATGGGCAGATGGTGTCGGAATTCCCGGTCGGCGAACTGCCGCAGCGCATGGATACGCTGCACAAGGTTCTGGGAGTATGACCAGATGACGATGATCTTCGGCATTCCCCTGCAGGCGTTGCTCGGCCAGCTGTTGATCGGCCTGATCAACGGCTCGTTCTATGCGCTGCTCAGCCTCGGCCTTGCCATCATCTTCGGCTTGCTCAGGGTGATCAACTTCGCCCATGGCGCGCAATATATGCTCGGCGCCTTCGTCGCCTATCTGCTGTTGACCTATGCCGGTATCGGCTACTGGCCGTCGCTGATCCTGGCGCCACTCATTGTCGGCCTTGCCGGCGCCATCATCGAGCGGCTGTTCCTGCGCCGGCTCTATGATCTCGATCCGCTCTACGGCCTGCTCTTCACCTTCGGGCTGGCGCTCGCGGTCGAAGGCACCTTCCGTTATCTTTACGGCTCCTCCGGCCAGCCTTATGCGACGCCGGCAGCGCTAGCCGGCGGCGCCAATCTCGGCTTCATGTTCCTGCCGATCTATCGCGGCTGGGTGGTGGTCGTCTCGCTGGTCGTCTGCCTCGGCACATGGCTGCTGATCGAGAAGACCAAGCTCGGCGCCTATCTCCGCGCCGCCACCGAAAACGCGACACTGGTGCAGGTCTTCGGGGTCAACGTGCCGGTGCTGCTGACGCTCACCTACGCGCTCGGTGCCGGCCTGGCCGCCTTTGCCGGGGTGCTGGCCGCGCCGATCTACCAGGTCTCGCCGCTGATGGGCTCGAACATGATCATCGTCGTCTTCGCCGTGGTCGTCGTCGGCGGCATGGGATCGATCATGGGCGCGATCATCACCGGTTATGTGCTCGGCATCGCCGAGGGCCTGACCAAGGTCTTTTATCCCGAGGCTTCCAACATCGTCATCTTCGTCATCATGGCGATCGTGCTTCTCATCAGGCCCGCGGGCCTCTTCGGCCGGGATGCCTGACATGACCGACATCACCGACACCATTCAAACGGAAAAAAGCCGAACCGCCCTTTCGGTGCAGGCGGGCTTCCTCGCCATTGGGCTTTTGCTCCTGCTGCTCGCGCCATTCTTCTTCTATCCGATCTTCCTGATGAAGCTGCTGTGCTTCGCGCTGTTTGCCTGCGCCTTCAACCTGCTGCTCGGTTATACCGGGCTGCTGTCGTTCGGCCATGCCACCTTCTTCGGCGGGGCCGCCTATTTCACCGCCTATACAGTGAAGGAATGGGGCCTGCCGCCGGAGCTCGGCATCCTGATCGGCGTGGCGGGGGCTGCCTTTCTCGGGTTGGTGATGGGCTTCTTCGCCATCCGCCGCCAGGGCATCTATTTCGCGATGATCACGCTGGCGCTGTCGCAGATGTTCTTCTTCTTCTGCCTGCAGGCGAAATTCACAGAGGGCGAGGACGGCATCCAGTCGGTGGCGCGCGGCCATCTGTTCGGCTTCATCGATCTGAACAGCTCGACCAACATGTATTATTTCGTGCTGGCCGTTTTCATCATCGGCGTGCTGATCATCTGGCGTTTCATCAACTCGCCCTTCGGCATGATCCTGAAATCAATCCGCGAGAACGAGAATCGGGCTGTCTCGCTCGGCTATTCCGTCGCGCGTTACAAGCTCGGCGCCTTCGTCATGTCGGCAGCCCTTGCCGGGCTTGCGGGCGCGGTAAAATCGATCGTCTTCCAGTTTGCGACGCTCACCGACGTCGCCTGGCAGATGTCGGGCGAAGTAATCCTGATGACGCTGCTTGGCGGCATCGGCACGCTGGTCGGCCCGCTCTTCGGCGCCGGGCTGGTGGTGGCGTTGGAAAACTACCTCGCTACCTCGGAATTTCCGGTGACGATCATCACCGGCATCGTCTTCATGGTCTGCGTGCTGATCTTTCGTCGCGGCATTATCGGCGAATTCTACGCCTCGCGGCTGGGGCGCAAACTGGGATTCGTCTATCGCCGCTGAGCGGGCGAACCTCTTCCCGTCCCGCGGGGAGAGGGAAGCGGCAGGCATCTGAGGTTTCGTGTGGGGCACATGGATCATTACGACTATATTATCATCGGGGCAGGCAGCGCCGGCTGTGTGCTCGCCAACCGGCTGTCAGCCGATGGCAGGAGCCGGGTGCTGCTGCTCGAAGCCGGCGGCAGCGACAATTACCACTGGATCCACATTCCTGTCGGTTATCTCTATTGCATCAACAATCCGCGTACCGACTGGTGTTTCACCACGGCGCCTGAAGCCGGGTTGAACGGCCGGGCGCTGAGCTATCCGCGCGGCAAGGTGCTCGGCGGCTCCTCTTCGATCAACGGCATGATCTATATGCGCGGCCAGGCGCGTGATTACGATCTCTGGCGGCAGATGGGCTGCAGCGGTTGGGGTTGGGACGATGTCCTGCCCTTCTTCCGCAAGTCCGAGGATTTTTATCGCGGCGAAGACGAGATGCACGGCGCTGGCGGCGAATGGCGGATCGAGAAGGCGCGGGTGCGCTGGGCCGTGCTCGACGCTTTCCAGCAGGCGGCGAAGGAGGCAGGCATTCCGGAGACCGCAGATTTCAACCGCGGCAGCAACGAAGGTTCCGGCTATTTCGACGTCAACCAGCGTTCCGGCATTCGCTGGAACACCTCGAAGGCCTTCCTGCGCCCGGCGATGCGACGTTCTAACCTGACCGTGCTGACCAAGGCGCAGGTTCGGCGGCTGCTGGTCGAGGAGGGCGTCGTTGCCGGCGTCGAATTCCAGCATCGCGGCGAGCCGCAACGTGCTTATGCGGCAAAGGAGACCATTTTGTCAGCCGGGTCGATCGGCTCGCCGCATATCCTGGAATTGTCCGGCATCGGCAAGGGTGAGGTTCTCCGGCAGGCGGGCGTCGATGTCGTCACTGAGGTGAAGGGTGTCGGCGAGAACCTGCAGGACCATCTGCAGCTGCGTCTGGCCTACAAGGTGACGGGCGTTCCGACGCTGAACGAAAAGGCGACAAAGCTGATCGGCAAGGCGGCGATCGGGCTCGAATACCTCGTCCGCCGCTCCGGGCCGATGGCGATGGCGCCGAGCCAGCTCGGTATCTTCACCCGATCGGGTCCGGACCGGGAAACGCCCGATCTGCAATATCACGTGCAGCCGGTATCGCTGGAGAAGTTCGGCGATCCCGTCCATCCTTTCCCGGCAATCACCGCGAGCGTCTGCAATCTGAGGCCCGAAAGCCGCGGATCGGTGCACCTGTCGAGCCCGGATTTCGCCGCCCAGCCGACGATCAGCCCGAAATACCTCTCGACACAGCGCGATCGTGACATAGCTGTCCGTTCGATACGGTTGACGCGCAAGATCGTCGCGCAGCCGTCGTTCGCCCGATTCAGGCCGGAGGAGTTCAAGCCGGGGCCTAGCTATCAGACGGAAGCCGATCTGGAGCAGGCGGCGGGCGAAATCGGCACGACGATCTTCCATCCCGTCGGTACCTGCCGCATGGGCGCCGACAGGGACAGCGTCGTCGATCCCCGGCTGCGCTTCCGGGCGCTTGGCAAGCTCAGGATCGCCGACGCCTCGGTAATGCCGTCGATCACCTCGGGCAACACCAATTCGCCGACGATCATGATCGCCGAAAAGGCGGCAGCGATGATCCTCGAAGACAATCGATAGGAGAAGACCATGGCAAAGATCGCATTCATCGGGCTTGGCAATATGGGTGGGCCGATGGCGGCCAATCTGGTCAAAGCAGGCCACGAGGTCCTCGGTTTCGATCTCGCGGCCTCCGTGCTGAAGGCGGCCGAGGACAGCGGCGTCAAGCCGGCAAGCCATGCCAGCCAGGCGGTCAAGGACGCCGAGATCGTCATCACAATGCTGCCGCAGGGCAGGCACGTGCTGACGGCCTGGACGGATATCCTGCAGACCGCGGCGCAGGGCACACTGGTCATCGATTGCTCGACGATCGATGTCGAGAGCAGCCGCAAGGCGCATGAGATGGCCAAGGCCGCAAGCTGCCTTTCGCTCGACGCGCCCGTCTCCGGCGGCACCGGCGGGGCGAGCGCCGGCACACTGACCTTCATGGCGGGCGGCTCGGACGAGGCCTTCGCCAGAGCAAAACCCATTCTCGAGGCGATGGGCAAGAAGATCGTCCATTGCGGCGAGGCCGGTGCCGGCCAGGCGGCAAAGATCTGCAACAACATGATCCTCGGCATCTCGATGGTCGGCGTCTGCGAGGCCTTCGTGCTCGCCGAAAAACTCGGCCTCTCGCACCAGGCGCTGTTCGACGTCGCCTCGACCTCATCCGGCCAGTGCTGGTCGATCAATACCTATTGCCCGGTGCCCGGGCCGGTGCTGACGTCGCCGGCCAACAACGACTACAAACCGGGTTTTGCCGCGGCGCTGATGCTGAAGGATCTGAGACTCTCGCAGGAGGCGGCGCTGGCGAGCGGTGCCTCAACGCCGATGGGTGCCGAAGCGGCCCAGCTTTTTGCGCTCTTCGAAAAGCAGGGCAATGGCGGCAGGGATTTTTCCGCCATCATCGAGATGTTCCGCGAGAAGGTGTAAGCGACCAGCTAGAGCGGTTCAGCTTTTGATGGAAGCGCAGAACCACTCTAACCTTTTGTTTTAACGCAATTCCGGACGGAAAACCGCTTCGCACTTTTCCTGGAATTGCTTTATAAGAGATAGCTGACCGGCTCGTTTCGAACCGGATGGGGAAAGACACCCATACCGACGCCGAAAATCGACTGCAGCGTCTCGGCCTGCATGATCTCCATGGGCGTGCCCTCGGCGGTGATCCGGCCGCGATTGAGCGCGATGATCGCGTCGCAGTAGCGTGCGGCAAGGTTGATGTCGTGCAACACGATGATGACGGTCAGCCCGCGTTCATGGCTGAGTTCCTGCACCAGCGAGAGGACGCTTGCCTGATGGGCAAGGTCGAGCGCCGAGGTCGGCTCGTCGAGTAACAGGCAGCGGGCGTCCTGGGCGAGCATCATGGCGATCCAGGCACGCTGGCGCTCGCCGCCGGACATGTTGGCGACGAGACGATCGGCAAAATCGTCAAGCTCGGTGCGGGCAATTGCCTCCTCGACCATGTTGCGATCCGTCGCGGTGAAGCGGCCAAGCGTGCCGTGCCAGGGAAAACGGCCGAGCGCCACGAGTTCCCGCACGGTCATGCCGTCGGTCGCCGGCGTGAATTGCGGCATGTAGGCGACGTGCCGGGCAAATTCCCGGGCGCCCCAATCGCCCGCCCGTTTGCCGTTGAAGGCGATGGCGCCGGATTTCGGCGCGACCTGGCGGGCGATGATCTTCAAAAGCGTGCTCTTGCCGGAACCGTTCGGCCCCACCAGACCGTAGATGCGGCCCTGCTCGAGCGTCAGGTCGATGCCATGCAAGATGGATTTCGGCCCGATGGCATAATCGACTCCCGACAGGTCAAGGAAAGGCGAAGGCATGGTCTGCTCCGGGTTCGGTGTCGCACGGGTTCGAGAGGGCAAGCCCTCCCTTTCCCTGCAAAACTTAACCTGAATTGTCAACTTATGCTTTCTGTCCGACACGGTTCCGCGCGCCGACCGGATGCGGTGACATCCTCCCGTGGGCTTCAAATCAACACTTCGACACCGAGAAACTTAGCCTGCTGTCGCCGAACAGGATATCGATCTCGCCGGGTTCGGTCAGTTCGACCGCGCCGCTCAACGTGCCGGTCGTGATCAGCGCGCCTGCCTTCAGCGATGTCTCTGGGCGCAAGCCATCATTGGCGTAATCGACGAGCCAGGTGAGAACGTCGCCCTTCGGATGCTGCGCCGGGCCATCATAGATCGTGCGGCCGGCATGGGTGACCTTGAGCGGCGTGCCACCGGCTTTGTCGACAAAGCTTTTTTCGAGCTTCGGGCCGAGCACATAACCGCTATTGCCGAGCCGGTCGGCGACGAACAGCAGGAAGGAAACGCCGCCGCTTTCCCTGAGGGCGCTGACCAGCAGTTCGGCGCCGAGATAGGCAGCGGAGATCGCTTCGACCACGTCGGCGCGGCTGTAGGGAGCACCCGGGCGGATCGGCAGGTCCTTGCCGAGACGGACGGCGATCTCGGTCTCGAATTTCAGGCCCGGATACCAGGGGATGCTGGCGCCGGCGGCAGCCTCGGCATAGGGATGCAGGGGAGCAGTAACCGCCTGGCCCTGCGGCGAGACCGTCACTTTCCAAGCATTGCTGGAGATGCCATCTGCGGCGGCAAGGAAATTCTGCGCTTCCATCGCCTGATGCAGATCGGCCGGCAGGGTGAAACTGCCGGTTTCCTCCTGCCTGCCGGCTTGGCGCAGGCTGTGAAACCTGACTGCGAGCCCGCGCGGATCGAATGTCTCTGTCATGCTGTCTCCTCGACTTGGTTTTCGAGGGGCACACTAACCGCAAGGCAGGGGCGAGCAAGACCGTTCTTGGGCCGTATTTGGAAAGACTCTTATTCCATCGCCGCGTACCAGTGATCGCGATACGCCGAGAGCCCTGGGATCTCGGTCGGCGGAACATGCGTCTCGGCACCCGATAACGGCCGGATGCCGGTGAGGAGGGCCGCGCCCTGGCTGGTGCCGGTTGTACCAGGAACGGCCATGACCTCGCGGCCGGTAAGGGCGGCAAGCAGCTTGAGATAGGTCTCGTTCAGGGCAAAAGGCCCTTCGACGATGACGGGGCCTTTGGCGCCAATCAGCCCGAGGCAGGCATCGGTCATCAAAGCGAGATAGAGGCAGGCCGTGGCATAACGCTCCTCGCGGCTTGCCTGCTCGGCGCCGATCCAGCGGCTCACCTTTCCCGGAAACGGCCCGGAACCGGGGCCGATATTGGGCAACAGCATCATGCCTTTACCGATGACAGGGCCGATCGCCGCCTGGGCCGCCTTTTCGTCGACAGGACCGATCTCGGCCGAAAGGATTTCGAATTCCCGCCCGCCCATGAAACGCGAGGAGGGAACGGCCCGGCCATAGGCATCGACATTGGCGAGCGCGTCGCGTTTTTGATCGAGATGATCGAGGTCGCCGCCGACGCCGAAATTGATGACCCAGGTGCCTGTGGAGACGACGGCGAAGGGTGCTTCCCGATGGACCAGATGCGGCAGCAGCGAGGCATTGGAATCGTGAATGCCGCAATAGACCGGCACGGGTGCTGCAAGGCCGAGCTCGGTGGCGATCTCGGGCAGGACCGGGCCGAGCGCATCGAAGGCGGAGCGGATCGGCGCCATCAGCGCGCGAATGCCGAGCCTGTCGACCAGCGAGGAATAGTCGCCGGCCTTCGGGTTCCAGAGGTCGGTATGGCAGCCGAGCGAGGTCAGCTCATTGGCGGCGATACCGGTCAGCCGCGCCGTCCAATATTGCGCATAGGTGAGGATGGTGGCCACCCTGGCGAATTCCTCGGGAAAGGCGGTCTTCTGATGGTGCAGCTGCGCGCCGATATTGAGGCCCATCGCGAGGCGTGGGGAGAAGGTTTCGTCGAAGGCGGGACGCAAGGCCGTATAGGCATCACGAATTTCCTGCGGATATTCGTGTTCGTAGTCGATCACAGGCATGGCGAGCGTGCCGTCCCCGCCAAGCAGCGCGGCGGCGGCGCCATGGGTGGTGACCGAGATGGCATCGAAACCCGTTTCCCCCGCAAGCCTCTTCAGCGCATCGAGCGCAAAGGACCAAAGCGCCTCAATGTCGTAATGCGGGTAGGGACCGGTTTTGATCGCGATGTTCGGGCGCTTCAGGACGGCGATCTCGGCGCCGGTTTCGCTGTCGAGCACGACGACCTTGGCATTGGTCTTGCCGATGTCGAGTACGGCGATGCGGCGATAGGAGTTGGCGTTCATGGCATATGGAAGAGCGTGACGAGGTCGCTTTGCACCGGCGAATTGTCCGGGTTGGTCGCCATGATATCGGCCATGTGCGCCCACCATTTCTTCATGACCGGATGCTCCGGCAGGCTTGCCATGGTGTGATCGGCGGGCCGCGTCAACACGCCAAACAGCGTGTTGGTCTCGCGGTCAAGATGGATGGAATAGTCGCTGGCGCCCGACCTATGCAGGAGATCGACCAATTCCGGCCAGATTTCGTCATGTCGCTTACGGTATTCGGCTTCCATGCCGGGATTGAGCTGCATCTTGAAGGCGTGTTTTTCTCTGGTCATCGGGAGCTCATGAGCTTGACGCGGCGGGCGATGATCGGGATGGCGATGGTAATGATCAAAAGCAGGCCGATGAAGATCGACATGACGATGCCGGGCACGTTCAACAGGCCAAGGCCGAAGGTGACGAGGCCCATGACGAAGGCGGCGATGACGACGCCGCCGATCGTGCCGGAGCCGCCGAGGATCGAGATGCCGCCGAGCACGACCATGGTGACGACTTCGAGCTCCCAGCCTTGGGCGATCGACGGCCGGGTCGAGCCGAGGCGTGAGGTGAGGCAGATGGAGGCGACACCGCTCATGACGCCGGTTAGCAGGAAAAGGATGAATTTGACGCGCTCGACCGGGATGCCGGAGAAGCGGGCAGCGAAATCATTGTTGCCGATCGCATAGACCTGCCGGCCGAAATTCGTCGCGTGCAGCAGGATGGCGAACAGGATCGCCAGCACGAAGAACAGCACGAATTCGAAGGAGAATACCCAGACGACGTAGCCCTGGCCGAAATAGGCGAAGTCGGCGGGGTATTTGCCATAGGCTTGGTCGCCAAGCACGATATAGGAAATGCCGCGGAAAAGGCTCATCGTGCCGATGGTGACGACGATCGACGGCAGTTTCAGTACCGAGACCAGCACGCCGTTAAAGGTGCCGCAGGCAAGGCCGGTGCCGATGCCGATCAGAACCAGGCCCGGTGTGCCGATGCCGGCTTGCGCTGCCGCCCCCATCGCCGTCGAGGCGAGCGCGATAATCGCGGCGACCGAGAGGTCGATCTCGCCCGATATGACGAGCAGCGCCATGGCAAAGGCGATCATTGCCTTTTCTGTGAAGTTGAAGGTGGCGTCCGAAAGGTTCCAGGCGTCGAGGAAATAGGGCGAAGCCAGGGAATTGAAGATGAAGATCAGGATCGCGACGGCAAAGAGCAGCACTTCCCAGCTGGCGGCGATGCGGCGGAAGGGCGTGCCGAGACGATCGGGGATGACCCGCTTTTCGCGTGTGGGCACGGTGCTCATGCTGCGGCCTCCGTTCTGATCTCGGCTGCGGCGCGGTCGCGCAGGATGATGCGGCCGCGGTTGCGCTCGCGCCTGGCGTTGAAGGCGACGGCGAGAATGATGACGGTTCCGGAGATCGCCATCTGGGTGAAGGGTGAAATGCCGATGACCGGCAGCGCGTTCTTGATGACGCCGAGGAAGAGTGCGCCGAGCACGGTGCCGGCGACCGAGCCGACGCCGCCGGCAATCGAGATGCCGCCGATGACGCAGGCCGCTACGCTGTCGAGCTCAAAACCGCTTGCGATATCGACATAGGCGACGGCATAGCGCGACACCCAGAGATAGCTTGAAAGCCCGGCGAGCGCGCCTGACAGGACGAAGGCGAGGAATTTGGTCCAGCCGGTATCGATGCCGGCATAGACGGCCGCGGTCGGATTGCCGCCGGTTGCATAGGCCGAGCGGCCGAACTGGGTATATCTGAGCAGCACATACATCAACAGTACGATGATGATGCCGACCCAGCCGAGGACGGGCAGGCCGAGGATCGGCGTGCGCGGCACCGACAGGAAGACCGGCGTCATCTGGTGGGCATTGACCCACGCCCCGCCCGAGAGCACGAAGGCCATGCCGCGATAGATGGTCAGCGTGCCGAGTGTGACGACGATCGGCGGGATTTCCAGCGCCCAGACGAGAAAGCCGTTGATGGCGCCGAGACAGGCGCCGATGACGATCGCCGCAAGGATCAGTACGACGAGCGGCAGATCGGGATAGGCGGCATTCATCATCGCGATCGCCATGCCGGTGAAGGCGAGGTTAGCGGCAACCGACAGGTCGATCGACTTCGTCAGGATGACCGTCATCTGCGCCAGCGCCAGGATGATCAGGATCGAGGTATCGTTGAAAATGCCGGCGAGATTGTCCGGCGTTGCGAAATCCGCAGCCCGCGTCGAAAAGATCGCAATCATCACCACAATGATGAGGAACAGCAGGGTTTCGCGTTTTCTGATCAGTCTTGCCATGCTCTTGCCTTATGCATTGTGGGCCTCATGCATTGCCGGTGGCGGCGCGCACCAGCGCTTCCGGCGTCAGCTCGGCGCGTTCGAAAATCCCGGCCGCCAGGCCTTCCTTCATCACCAGAACGCGGTCCGACATGCCGATGATCTCGGGCAGTTCCGACGAGACCATGATGATCGACAGGCCTTCGGCGGCGAGTTCGCTGATAAAGCCGTGCACGGCGGCCTTCGAGCCGATGTCGATGCCCTTGGTCGGTTCGTCGAGGATAATGACCTTCGGCGACGTCGCCAGCCACTTGCCGATGACCACCTTCTGCTGATTGCCGCCCGACAGCGTGCCGACCGGCACGGAAAGGGCGGCGGCACGCAGATCCAGCCGCTCGGCATATTTGCGCGCCAGCGCGAATTCTTCTGCCGCTCTCAGGAAGCCGCGGCGCGAGGTGCGGGCGAGCGAGGGCAGCGTCATGTTCTGGAAGATCGGCATCGGCAGCGCCAACCCGTGGCGGCCGCGCTCCTCCGGCACGTAGACGATGCCGGCCCGGATCGCGTCCTGCGGCGAATGGATCGAGACCTCGCGGCCTTCGAGCATCATCGTGCCGGAGAGCGGCCTGGTGATGCCGAACAACGATTGCGACAGTTCCGAGCGGCCGGCGCCGATCAGACCGTATATGCCGAGAATCTCGCCCTTGCGCAGGGTGAAGGAAATGTCGCGGAATTCAGTGCGATGGCTGTAGTTGCGGATCTCCAGAACCGGGCCGCCGATAGCGACATCGATCTTCGGAAAGGCGTTCTCGACGTCGCGGCCGACCATCATCCGGACGATCTCGTCCTGCGGCGTTTCCTTGAGCCGGCCCTGGCCGATGGCGCGGCCGTCGCGGAAGACGACGAAATCATCGGCGATTTCGTAAACCTCGTCGAATTTGTGGCTGATGAAGAGGATCGCCTTGCCCTGTTCCTTCAGGCTCCGGACGATGCGGAAGAGATCGTCGATCTCCTTGCGGGAAAGAGCGGCCGTCGGCTCGTCCATGATGACGATGCGGGCCTCGATCGACAGAGCGCGGGCGATCGCCACCAGGTGGCGCTGCGCAATGGAGAGGTCTTTGAGCCGGATCGTCGGGTCGATATTGCTTTCGAGCGCGATGAGCAGCGCCTTCGAGCGGCTGTTCATCGCCTGCCAGTCGATGGTGCGAAGGCGCGTGCGCGGCGCGTGGCCGAGGAAGATGTTTTCAGCAACCGTCAGCTCGTCGAAAAGCACGGTTTCCTGATGGATGGCGGTGACGCCGGCATCGATCGCCGCCTGGGCGCTGGCAAAGGTCACTGGCCGGCCGTCGACCAAAATCTCGCCTTCGTTCGGCCGGTAGATGCCGGTCAGGATCTTGACGAGCGTCGATTTGCCGGCGCCGTTTTCGCCGATCAGCGCCGTCACCGTGCCGGGGTGGAGCGCGATGCTGACATTGTCGAGCGCCTTCACGCCCGGAAAGATCTGGGAGATGCCGCGCATTTCCAGAATGGCGGGCGCATCGCCGGTTTTGCTGTCCGTGGCGGTTTGTTGAAAGGCGGCGTTCATCAGATTTCTACCAGTGTCGAATGGGAAATCCCGGCGGCTTGAAGGCCGCCGGGTTTTTCTGTGTTTGCTCTGGATCAGAAGACCTTGGAGAACTGGTCGATGTTCGAGGCATTGTAGACGAAGGGATCAGCCATGGCGGCTTCGCCGTTGTCGCCGATCTTGATCTTGCCCATGCGGCCGGCGGTGATTTCGCTGCCCGGCTTGCCGTCGGCGTCACCCTTGACGAGGTGATAGGCGATCTGGGCTGCGGAATAGCCGAGGTCGATCGGGTTCCAAATGGCGAATTCCTTGGTGGCGCCCGACTTGATCGCGCCGGCCATTTCGGACGGCAGGCCGAGACCGGTGACGTAGACCTTGCCGACAAGGCCCTTGTCTTCGACGACCTTGGAGGCGGCGAGAACGCCGACCGTCGTCGGAGCGACGATGACCTTGACGTTCGGGTTCGACTTCAGCAGGCCTTCGGCTTCACGATAGGACTTGTCCGAGAGGTCGTCGCCGTAAACCGTAGTGACGAGGTTGAGGCCCGGGAAATCCTTGAGCTGCTTCTTCATCTGGTCGATCCAGATGTTCTGGTTGGTCGAGGTGGTCGTTGCCGACAGGATGGCGAAGTCACCCTTGCCGCCGTCGAGGTGGTCCTTGACGAGCGTCAGGCACATCTTGCCGATCAGCTCGTTGGACGACGGGTTCAGCTGCAGGATACGGCCTTCCGGCGCGACGCCGGAATCCCAGGAAATGACCTTGATGCCGCGCTGAGCAGCCTTCTTCAGCGCCGGAACGAGCGCATCGGGATCGTTGGCCGAGACGGCGATGGCGTCGACTCCCTGGGCGATCAGCGAGTTGATGACTTCGATTTGGCCTTCGGCCGTCGTCGACGTCGGACCGGTGTAGATGACCTCAACGCCGCCGAGTTCCTTGGCGGCTTCTTGGGCGCCCTTGTTGGCGGCGTCGAAGAAGCCGTTGCCGAGCGACTTCACGACCAGGCCGATCTTGATGTCCTTGGCGCTTGCAGTGCCGGCCATCATGGCGACGGCGAGCGCTACACTGAGCGCAAGTGTCTTTGCGAGTTTCATGTACTTTCCTCCCTTAAAGATTAGACTTCCACACCTCGGCGGCGCCTCATGCGACCGACGAGGAATCCTCCCTCACACCCTGGGCCACCGGGCTGGCGACAACGAGCCGGACGCCGGCATTCTCGACCATGCGAGCTGCCTCGTCCGAAATCGCGTCATCAGTGATGATCACAGAAACGCGGTCGAGCGCGCAGAGAATGAGGCTCGACCGGCGATTGAATTTGCTTGAATCGGCCATGACGACGAGTTCGTCGGCCTGGTGCATCAGCTTCTGCTCACTCTGAATGATGAGCGCATCCGCCTCCATGATGCCAAGCGGGCCGACGCCTTGGGCGCCGATGAACATGCGCCGCGCATAAAAATTGCGGATCGCGTCATTGTCGAAAGGCGACAGGATCAGGCTTTGCTCGCGATAGATCGCGCCGCCCGGCACCGTCACCGTGTTTTTGGAATGCTTCACCAGATGTTCGGCGATCGCGAAAGAATTGGTCATGACCTGCAAGCGATGGCCGGCCATGTAATGCACCATCTGGAAGGTGGTCGTGCCGCCATTGATAATGATGGCGTCGCCGGCTTCGCAGAGTTCGACGGCTGCGCGGGCAATTGCACGTTTTTTATCGATGTTGACTGATTCTGACACCCGGAAGGGCCGGCCGGCAAGATTGCCGAGCTGCGGCGGATGCACAGCCTCCGCACCACCGCGGACGCGGCGGATCTTGCCCTGCACATGAAGAGCCGCAATGTCGCGCCGGATTGTCGCTTCAGAAGCTTCCGTCAGCTCGGAAATGTCCTGGATCGTCACGACGGACTTTTCCTGAACGGCGCTTAAGATAATGCGGTGGCGTTCGCGTTCATGCATGGGGCTCCTCCTCTGGTCATATTTATTTCGCATCCGTTAATGCCTGTCAATCACAAACGATCATAAATTTTCATATTGCGATGCAGCATAATCGATTATGATCGTTTTCGATTGACAAGCGCACTTTTGATGCGCGATACCGTGAGCGAAAGGGCCCGCTGATCGCGGCGCCTCACGAGCCTATATGGGAGGATGATATGGCGGCGAACGTCCGGCTTCTGGATAACCGGTGGGATGATGCTTATGCGGCAGGCCTTGATGAGCCCGGCAAGCTGCTCTATCGCTCCAACCTCCTCGGCGCCGACAAGCGCATCACCAATTACGGCGGCGGCAACACCTCGGCGAAGGTGATGGAAACCGACCCGCTGACCGGCGGCAAGGCGAAGGTTCTCTGGGTCAAGGGCTCGGGCGGCGACGTCGGCACGATCAAGCTCGACGGTTTCGCCACCCTCTACCAGGACAAGCTGGAATCGCTGAAAGGCATCTACAAGGGTGTCGAAGACGAAGACCGCATGGTCGGTTTCCTGCCGCACTGCACCTTCAACCTGAATGGCCGCGCCGCCTCGATCGACACGCCGCTGCACGGTTTCGTGCCTTTCACCCATGTCGACCACATGCATCCCGATGCGATCATCGCGATTGCCGCCTCGAAGAATTCCAGAGAATTGACGCAGCAGATCTTCGGTGACGAGATCGGCTGGCTGCCATGGCGTCGCCCGGGCTTCCAGCTCGGCCTCGACCTTGGCGCTTTCGTCGCCGCCAACCCGAATTCCAAGGGTGTCGTGCTCGAAAGCCACGGCCTGTTCACCTGGGCTGATGATGCCAAGGCCTGCTACGAGCTGACCCTCGATATCATCAACAAGGCTATCGTCTGGTTTGCCGAAAAGACCGAGGGCAAGACGATTTTCGGCGGTGCCGTCGCCCAGACCCTGGCCGTCTCCGAGCGCCGCGCCATCGCCGCCCGGCTGATGCCGGAAATCCGCGGTCGCATCGGCAAGCAGGAGCGCAAGCTCGGACATTTCGACGATCAGGACGCCGTGCTGGAATTCGTCAATTCCCGGGACCTGCGCCCGCTCGGCGCGCTTGGCACCAGTTGCCCGGACCATTTCCTTCGCACCAAGATCCGCCCGCTGATCGTCGATTTCGACCCTGAAAAGCCGGATGTCGAAGCGATCGTGGCCGGCCTCGACCAGGCGCTGGAGGATTACCGCGCCGACTACGCCCGCTATTATAACGACTGCAAGCATGACAATTCGCCCGCCATGCGCGACGCCAATCCGGTCATCTTCCTCGTTCCCGGCGTCGGCATGCTGTCCTTTGCCCGCGACAAGGCGACGGCCCGCATTGCCAGCGAGTTCTACGTCAACGCCATCAACGTCATGCGCGGTGCCTCGACGGTCTCGGAATATCAGGGCCTGCCGGAACAGGAAGCCTTCGATATCGAATACTGGCTGCTCGAAGAGGCCAAGCTGCAGCGCATGCCGAAGCCGAAGAGCCTTGCCGGCCGGGTGGCCTTCGTCACCGGTGGCGCCGGCGGCATCGGCCGGGCGACGGCCGCACGTCTCGTCGGCGAAGGCGCTTGCGTCGTGCTTGCCGATATCGACCAGGCGGCGCTCGAGGGCACCGAAGCCGATTTCGTCAAGAAGTTTGGCGCCGATGCGGTGCGCAGCGTTCGCCTCGACGTCACCAAGGAAGATGCGGTGATCGCCTCCTTCACGGAAGCCTGTGTCGAATTCGGCGGCATCGATATTCTCGTCTCGAATGCCGGCATTGCCTCGTCTGCGCCGATCGAAGCCACCGAGCTTGCGACGTGGAACCGCAATATCGATATTCTCGCGACCGGCTATTTCCTGGTTTCGCGCGAAGCCTTCCGCCTGTTCCGCCGTCAGGCGCTCGGCGGCAACATCGTTTTCGTCGCCTCGAAAAACGGCCTTGCCGCCTCGCCGAATGCGTCTGCCTATTGCGCCGCAAAGGCTGCCGAAATCCATCTCGCCCGTTGCCTGGCGCTGGAGGGTGCGGATGCCGGCATCCGCGTCAACACCGTCAACCCGGATGCGGTGCTGCGTGGTTCGAAGATCTGGAGCGGCGAATGGCGCGAACAGCGCGCCGCCTCCTCCAAGATCGAGGTTGACGATCTCGAGGAACATTACCGCAAGCGTTCGATGCTGAAACTGAACGTGTTTCCGGAGGATATCGCCGAGGCGATCTACTTCCTGGCCTCGGACCTTTCGGCGAAATCGACCGGCAACATTATCAACGTCGATGCCGGCAACGTACAGAGTTTTACGCGGTAAGGCTTGGTCTCTTCTCCCCAGCGGGGAGAAGATGCCGGCAGGCAGATGAGGGGGACGCTGAGCGAAGCGTTGCGTGTTCTGAGCGGGAAGCGAAGAACTATGGGCGTCATGCCGTGTCGCCCCTTATCCGACCCTTCGGGCCACCTTCTCCCCGCTGGGGAGAAGGGGAGCAATTACAAATGTGGGAGGTAGAAATGGCCGAGTTCAGGATCGCGCAGGATCTGGTCGCAACTGATAACGACAAGCGGGCAACCGCACTGAAAGCCGATTACGAGGCGCTGGGTGCGAACCTCGACCGCCGCGGCATCGATATCGAAGCGGTTACCCGCAGGGTGGCGGAATTCTTCGTCGCCGTTCCCTCTTGGGGTGTCGGCACCGGCGGCACGCGCTTTGCCCGCTTTCCCGGCACCGGCGAGCCGCGCGGCATCTTCGACAAGCTCGACGATTGCGCCGTCATCAACCAGCTGACGCAGGCGACTCCGAACGTCTCGCTGCATATTCCCTGGGACAAGGCGGATGTGAGCGAATTGAAGGCCAGGGGCAATGCGCTCGGCCTCGGCTTCGATGCGATGAATTCGAACACCTTTTCCGATGCGCCGGGCCAGGCCCATTCCTACAAATATGGTTCGCTCAGCCATACCGATGCGGCAACGCGGGCGCAGGCGGTCGAGCACAATCTCGAATGCATCGAGATCGGACAGGCGCTTGGCTCCAAGGCACTGACGGTCTGGATCGGCGACGGCTCGAACTTCCCCGGCCAGAGCAATTTCACCAAGGCTTTCGAACGTTACCTCGCCTCGATGGCTGACATTTACAAAGCGCTGCCCGACGATTGGAAGCTGTTCTCCGAGCACAAGATGTATGAGCCGGCCTTCTATTCGACGATCGTCCAGGATTGGGGCACCAATTACCTTATCGCCCAGACGCTCGGCCCGAAGGCCCATTGCCTCGTCGATCTCGGCCACCATGCACCGAACACCAATATCGAGATGATCGTCGCCCGGCTGATCCAGTTCGGCAAGCTCGGCGGCTTCCACTTTAACGATTCCAAATATGGCGATGACGATCTCGATGCCGGCGCGATCGATCCCTACCGGCTGTTCCTCGTCTTCAATGAGCTGGTCGATGCCGAGCAGCGTGGCGTCAACGACTTCAACCCGGCTCATATGATCGATCAGTCACACAATGTCACCGACCCGATCGAGAGCCTGATCAACAGCGCCAACGAAATCCGCCGCGCCTATGCGCAGGCGCTGATCGTCGACCGCAAGGCGCTGTCTGCCTACCAGGACGACAATGATGCGTTGATGGCGTCGGAAACCTTGAAGCGCGCCTATCGCGCCGATGTCGAGCCGATCCTCGCCGAAGCCCGGCGCCGGGCCGGCGGCGCGATCGAACCGATCGCCGCCTATCGCGCCAGCGGCTACCGCAAGAAGGTGGCTGCCGAGCGCCCGGCCTCCGCTGCCGGCGGCGGCGGCGGCATCATCTGAGCTTCTAAACTGAATAGATTTGCCGGCAGCGTGGGGTGACGCGCTGCCGGCAATTGCTGTTTACGGCTTCCAGGCGCCGGCGATCTGGCGGGTGGCGATGTTCAGCCGGTTCCAGACATTGATATTGGCGATGGCGATGACGAGTGCCGCAAGGCTCCTTCCGTCATAATGCCGGGTCGCCTCGTCCCAGATATCGTCAGGCACCGGGTCGGCGCGGTCGCTGACGCGGGTCACCGCCTCGGTCAGCGAAAGGGCTGCGCGTTCGGCGTCGCTGAAATAGGGCGAGTCGCGCCAGGCGCTGACGGCAAAGAGCCTTTCATCCGTCTCGCCAAGTTTCTTTGCGATGCGAGGATGACCGTCGACGCAGACGCTGCAGCCGTTGATCTGGCTGGCGCGCAGATTGACGAGTTCAAGCAGCCTCAGTGAAAGGCCGGTCTCGGTCGGCACTTTGCTGAGGGCAGCGAGCGCCTGCATGGCCTCGGGCAGGACGAGGGCGGGATTTCCCATTCTCTCTTGCATAACCGGTTTTTCCTGCATGGTATGTCTCCTTGATGCGGTTTACTTTTCGACGATCCGCCGGCGCTGTCACATCGGCCGGGTTTCATTCGTCATGGCCTTGACGGAACGCAGCGGAGGAATGTGACAAATGGGCGAGAAAAACTGGCTGGCCGACGAATTCGAAGCGAACAGGGCGCATCTGAAGGCCGCTGCCTATCGCATGCTTGGCTCGCGCAGCGAGGCGGAAGACGCCGTCCAGGAGGCCTGGCTGCGGCTCAGCCGTACGGATACTACCGATGTCGGTAATCTCGGCGGCTGGCTGACGACGGTGGTGGCGCGAATCTGCCTCGACATGCTGCGCACGCGCAAGACCCGCCGCGAGGAACCGCTGGAGATGCCGGTCCATGCCGCGATCGCCGATCCGGCAAACGATCCGGAGCGCGATGCAGCCCTTGCCGAATCGGTCGGCGTGGCGTTGCTCGTCGTGCTGCAGACGCTGGCGCCCGCCGAACGTGTCGCCTTCGTGCTGCACGACATGTTCGATCTGCCCTTCGACGAGATCGCGCCGATCATCGGCCGCTCGTCTGCCGCTGCCCGTCAGCTTGCAAGCCGCGCCCGCCGCCGGGTGCAAGGGGCAGACGAAGCGCCGGATGTTGATTTCGGCCGCAAGCGGACGATCGCGGAGGCTTTCTTGACGGCATCGCGCAATGGCGATCTTGAGGCCTTGCTTGCCGTGCTTGCCCCCGATGTCGTCTTCCGGCCGGATGCGACGGCGGCCCGATTCGGCAGCATTGGCGAAATGCGCGGCGCAGCTGGGGTAGCCGAAGCCTTCAAGGGTCGGGCGCAGGCGGCAGAGATTGCCGTTGTCGACGGCGAGCTCGGATTTGTCGTGCAGATCGCCGGCCAGCTCCGCGTCGTCGTGGCGCTGACGATCGCCGACGGCAGGATCACCGCGATCGACGCCATTGCCGATCCGGATCACCTCCAACGGCTTGACTACTCGATCCTTCGGGATTGAAAGTAAACGCTGATTTACCGGATCTTCGCGACTGGCGCGCTTTGGAACGAGCGCGCCATCGACGTTTCCTCAGCGGCGGATCCCGCGTCATTGTCCTTGACAGCGGCGTCCTCAGTCTTATTCTATTATAAAGATTTATATAGCATAACTATGGAATTCAACAATATGACCATGTCCGGCGACCAGCCTCAGAAGCCGCTTCTCCTCACCAATGTCAAACCAGTGGCTTTCGGGGCGGGCACAGCCGAGGGGGCGATCGACATTCTCGTCAATGCCGATGGCAGGATCGCCAAAATCGGTCCGTCGCTCGCGGTCTCTGAGGATGTGACGCGTATCGACGGCAAGGGCGCCTTCGTCTCGCCGGGCTGGGTCGACCTTCACGTGCATATCTGGCACGGCGGCACCGACATTTCCATCCGCCCCTCCGAATGCGGCGTCGAGCGCGGCGTCACGACGCTGGTCGACGCCGGTTCGGCCGGCGAGGCGAACTTCCATGGTTTCCGCGAATACATCATCGAGGCCGCGCGTGAGCGCATCAAAGCCTTCCTGAACCTCGGCTCGATCGGCCTCGTCGCCTGCAACCGCGTCGCCGAACTCAGGGATATAAGAGATATCGATCTCGACCGCATCCTCGAAGTCTATGCCGAAAACAGCGAGCACATCGTCGGCATCAAGGTGCGCGCGAGCCATGTCATCACCGGCTCCTGGGGCGTCACCCCCGTCAAGCTCGGCAAGAAGATCGCCAAGATCCTGAAAGTGCCGATGATGGTGCATGTCGGCGAGCCGCCGGCGCTCTATGACGAAGTGCTGGAGATTCTCGGCCCCGGCGACGTCGTCACCCATTGCTTCAACGGCAAGGCCGGCTCGAGCATTATGGAGGACGAGGATCTCTTCAATCTCGCCGAGCGCTGCGCCTCCGAGGGTATCCGCCTCGACATCGGCCATGGCGGCGCCTCCTTCTCCTTCAAGGTGGCGGAAGCGGCGATCGCGCGCGGGCTTCTGCCGTTTTCGATCTCGACCGACCTGCACGGCCATTCGATGAATTTCCCGGTCTGGGACCTGGCGACGACGATGTCGAAGCTGCTCAGCGTCGGCATGCCCTTCGACAAGGTGGTGGAGGCCGTCACCCACGCGCCGGCATCGGTCATCAAGCTGTCGATGGAAAACCGGCTTTCGGTTGGCGCGCAGGCCGAATTCACCATATTCGACCTCGTCGATTCCGACCTTGAGGCGACGGATTCCAACGGCGATGTCTCCGTCCTCAACAAGCTGTTCGAGCCGCGGTATGCGGTGATTGGCGCCGATGCCTTTACCGCCAGCCGCTATGTGCCGCGGGCACGCAAGCTCGTGCGCCACAGCCACGGTTACTCCTACCGGTAGGATCCGCCGATGAGCGAAGCGCTCAGCGGTTGCGCCAGCCCATCAGCTTTTCGATCCGCTCCGCCGAACTGCGCACATGCGTGGTATAGTGATTTTCGTCGGAAAAGGCCTTCTGTTCCGGCAGCACGATGGAAATGGTGGCGACGCATTGGCCGTCGCGGTCGCAGATCGGCGAGGCGATGCAGGCAACCGCATAATCCGATTCTCCCGCCTGGATCGACAGGCGCGCCTCGAAGGCCTTGCCGGCGGCTTCCGACAGGGTGCTCGGATCGATCTCGGCGCGGCCGGTCGGTGACGAGCGGGCGCAGCGCTTGAATAGCTCGATGCGCTCCTCCTCCGGCAGGTGGCCGGTGAGCAGGCGGCCAGACGCCGTCCAGTTCAGCGGCACGCGGGTACCGACGCGGGACGCCACCTGGAAATGGCTCGGGCCGTCGGCCATGGCAAGCACCAGCATATAGTCGCCGTCGCGGCCGCAGACCTGCACGGTTTCGCCGGCCTGGCGACAGAGATCGTGCATCTCGTGGGTGGCGATGCTCATGAAATCCAGCGAGCGGGCATAGGCGAGGCCGTAATGATAGAGCCGGGCGCCGAGCCAGATCGAGCCGTCCGCCTGGCGTGTCAGCATGTTCTTCTCGACCAGATCGTCGACGATGACGTAAACGGTCGACAGCGGCGCTTTCACCGCCTTGGCGATCGCATAGACGCCGGCAGGCGAGCCGGTCTCATAAAGATGATCGATTACTTGGAGCGCACGATCGATGCCGCTGACGCGGGCGCGCCGCGCACCCTTGCTGGCGACGTCGTCGGCATGGGCCTCGTCTTCGGTGTAAACTGCGGGTGATGTCTTTCCGTCCAATTCCATGCACCTCGTTAAAACTGCTATTCTGTTACATTACTATGGCATAGCGGTCGCTGTGGCAAATCGCAAAATTTTGTAGGTTGATCGTGTGGGCGGATGTCACAGCGGGGGGTCGTCTGGACCTCCGCCATAAACTTGGAACAACAAGCCGCAGCCTGAGTTTGATCCCGAACCAGGAGATCATCATGACGAATTATCCAACACCGCCTTTCCCATCCCAGAAGCAGCCGATGCCGGGTTTCACCGCACAGATGGACCCCGTTCCCGACCACGGCGAAAAAAGCTATCGCGGGTCCGAGCGGCTGAAGGGCAAGCGGGCGATCATCACCGGCGGCGATAGCGGTATCGGCCGGGCGGTGGCGATCGCCTATGCCCGGGAAGGCGCCGACCTTTTGATCTCCTATCTCGATGAGGACGAGGACGCCGACGAGACCAAACGGCTGGTCGAGCAGGCCGGGCGCAAGGCTTTGCTCGTCAGTGGCGACATTCAGGATCCCGCCCACTGCCGGCAGATCGTCGAAACGGCGGTTAAGGAGCTTGGTGGGATCGACATTCTGGTCAACAATGCGGCGCATCAGGCGAGCTTCAAGAGTATCGACGAGATCAGCGATGAGGAGTGGGAACTGACCTTCAGGGTCAATATCCATGCGATGTTCTACCTGACCAAGGCGGCCGTTCCCCATATGAAGCCCGGCAGTTCCATCATCAACACCGCGTCGATCAATTCGGACAGCCCGAACCCGACCCTGCTTGCATATGCGACGACCAAGGGCGCGATCCAGAATTTCACGGCCGGGCTCGCCCAGCTTCTGGCGGAGAAAGGCATTCGCGCCAATGCGGTGGCGCCGGGCCCAATCTGGACGCCGCTCATTCCGTCGACCCTGCCAGAGGAAAGCGTCAGCAGTTTCGGCAAGCAGGTGCCGATGAAACGGCCCGGCCAGCCGGCCGAACTGGCGACGACCTATGTGATGCTGGCCGATCCCTTGTCGAGTTATGTCTCCGGCGCGACAATCGCGGTCACCGGCGGCAAACCAATTCTCTAGGACGGAACCCCGATCCGCCATCTGCATCGCTTACGCTGCGGAATCATTGGCCGGGAGCGCCAGCCCGTCCGAGTTCGGTTCCACCTTCGGTAGGATTTGCGGATAAACTCTCCGGCCCGCAGGGTGCCCTGTCGCTCAAAAACTTGTCGAGGCAGGTTACCACGTCAGAGCAATGGTTCGAAATGCTGGAGGGGCAGAAGCTCTTATGGCGATACAACCGGGCTCGACCTGGTGCCGGCCGGCAAAGGCGTCAACAAGTGTATGGGTCCCGAAGACTGCGTGTTTTTCGTCTATTATCCGAATGGAATCGATTACATTCCGGCCGACACCCATTAGTCGGCCTGCTTCAATTCGCCCTCGCAATTGCCAACTCTGGCGCTTGGCGAGGGCTATTCAGTTTCAGCGTGGGGAAATCCGCTTCGGATCCGACTTTGTCACTTCATAGCTATGAACGACTGGTCTAGACGGTGCTGACTTGCCATCGTCCCTGCCAAACAATTCAGCCGTATGAGATCGTCAACATGAAAACCACCTCGATGACCACCGCTCCCGCCGATGCCGATGTACGGAAAGCGATTAAACCCGTCATCTGCTATCCGACAGACACGCTGCCACGCCCCGACTTATCTGCCTATCGGACGCTTCGTGATGCGTTGGAGCTCGTTGATCGAGTGACCGTCCCACCGCGCGATGCTGCAACGTGGGAGGTCCCCGCTGGTCATTTCTGCAGGATCATTTGTTCCGAGGGCGCGCAGGTTGGCGATCTGAACCTGTTCAACCTGAAGAACATTGGCGAGCGCTTTTACAGCGGCAAGACGCGCGCCCTGAATGGGACGCATGTGGGCGTTGGCGATCAGCTTTTTTCCAACTTCCCCTACCTCCGGCCGATCGCAACCATAACTCACGATACCCTCGATTGGTATGGTTTTGACGAATTCGGCGGGTCAGTCCACGACGTCATCGGTACACGTTGTGACCCTTACACCCACAACCTACTGAGCGACGGCGGGCAGTACCATTATTGCTGCCACTCCAACCTGACCCGCGCCTTAGCACAGAGAACTGGTCTTCCGATCAATGAAGCGGAACTGCATGTTCATGATGTTCTGAACGTCTTCATGTGCACCGGATTTTCGCGCGACACCGGACAGTACTTCATGAAGGCAAGCCCTGTGCGGCCGAATGATTACCTCGAATTCTTCGCCGAGATCGATCTTTTAGGCTGCATATCCGCATGCCCCGGAGGCGACTGCTCTACCGTCCATTCCTCTGACATGGCCGCCTGCTATCCCCTAATCGTTGAAGTCTTCAAACCAGCAGGCTATCCATTGAATTGGAAGACGCGCGCGTTGAATGGATATGACCGAAGCCACGGGCTTGATTGAGGGCCTCTCCTGTCGCGGCAGCGTGCCGAGCTCACTATTTCCTTGAAAGTGAACGTGGTACGGGCAGCGACGCTTTCGGTCCGTTGGTCGCGGCTCGGCGCCTTATTTGCCCCAGAAAGTGTCTTCTTGCTTGGGGTCGGAGGAGAACAGCCAAACGATCTTACAGTCCTGCACGCGGCAAAAGTTGGCTGTGGCGTCAAGTGCACCTATGTCTTGCCGTAGCCACCGCCGGTCGGTGTCGTGACGATCACGGCGTCGCCGGCGGCGAGCATTGCCTGGTCAGCGCCCTCCAGCCTTTCGACATTGCCGTCCGCGCGACGGATCTCGGTTTTTCCCAATTGCCCGTCTTCCCCGCCGAAGAGGCCGAACGGCCGGATCATGCGATGCGAGGAGAGAATGCTGCAATCCATCATCTCAAGGAAGCGGATGCTGCGCTCAGTTCCGCCGCCGGAGCTATACTTTCCCTTGCCGCCGGAGCCGCGGCGGATGTGGAAATCTTCGAGCACGACGGGAAAACGGAATTCCAGCACCTCAGGATCGGTCAGCCGTGAGTTGGTCATATGGGTGTGCACACCATCGGCGCCGCTGAAGCCGGTGCCGTCGTTGAGCAGACCGGCTGGTCCGCCGGCGCAGATCGTCTCGTAATATTGATAAACGGCGTTGCCGAAGGTCAGGTTGTTCATCGAGCCCTGCGCTGCCGCCAGCGTTCCGAGCGCCCCGAACAGCGCATTGGTCACATGCTGGCTGGTCTCGACATTGCCGGCGACGACGGCGGCCGGATAGGCCGGACGCAGCATCGAGCCATCGGGCACGATGATCCGGATCGGCCGCAGGCAGCCGGCATTCATCGGGATCGGCTGCTCGACCATGACCCGGAAGACATAAAGCACGGCGGCGCGCGTCACTGGTTCCGGCGCATTGAAATTGGTCGGCTGCTGCTCGCTCGTGCCGGTGAAATCGACCGTCGCCTCACGCGCTTTTCTGTCGACGGTGATCTTCACCTTGATGACGGCGCCCTGGTCGGTGGGATAGGTGAATTCGCTGTCGCTCAGACGGGCGATCACCCGGCGGACGCTCTCTTCGGCATTGTCCTGCACATGGCCCATATACGCCTCGACGACGTCGAGCCCGAAATGGGAGACCATCTTGCGCAATTCCTGCACGCCCTTTTCGTTGGCGGCGATCTGCGCCTTGACGTCGGCGACGTTCTGGGCCGGATTGCGGGCAGGGTAGGGATGGTCCTGCAGCATCGCTGCGAAGTCGCCCTCACGGAAACGGCCTTCGTCGACCAGCAGGAAATTGTCGATCAGCACGCCTTCCTCGTCGACCTTCGTCGCCCTCGGCGTCATCGAGCCCGGCGCCTTGCCGCCGATATCGGCATGATGACCGCGCGAGGCGACGTAGAAGAGGATGACTTCGCCCGGATCGTCGAAAACAGGCGTGACGACGGTGATGTCGGGCAGATGCGTGCCGCCATTGTAGGGAGCGTTGAGCGCGAAGACGTCGCCCGGGCGGATGCGGCCTTCATTGAGGCGGATGATCGTTTCGACCGACCGGTCCATCGAGCCGAGATGCACCGGCATATGCGGCGCATTGGCGACGAGCGCGCCGGTGCGGTCGAAGACGGCGCAGGAGAAATCGAGCCGCTCCTTGATGTTGACCGAATGAGCAGTGTTCTGCAGCGTCACCCCCATCTGCTCGGCGATCGCCATGAACAGATTGTTGAAGACTTCGAGCATGACCGGATCGGCGCTGGTGCCGATCGCCGCATTGCGCGACAGCGGGATCTCGCGGGTGAGCACGATATGGTCGTGGCCGGTAAGCCGTGCCTGCCAGCCGGCTTCGACAACGATCGTCTGATGCGGTTCGATGATGAGGGCGGGGCCCTTGAGGACGGCGCCCGGCTTCAGCCCGTCGCGCCTGAAAATGCCGGCTTCGCGCCATGTTCCGCCGGAATAGAAGCGGGTTGTGCGCAGGGCTTCCGGCTCGAAGGCTTCCGCCTGTATGTCCGCCTCCTCGATGTCGGCGCCGCCGCCAATGCCCTCGACCTCGATGGAATCGACGACAACAGGCCGGTCTTCGAAGATGAAGCCGAACTGCTTCTTATGGGCGGCGGCAAAGGCCTGCGCCATTTCCTCCTGCGGCCCGAAGGCGACGGGCAGGGCGGTGTCGGTGCCTTTGTATTGCAGGTGCAGCCGGGTGACGATCTCCATGTCGGCAGCCTCGACACCCTGCAGCGTCAACTCCTCGCGCACCTCCTCGGCCAACCCGGCCCGGACGTCGGCGATCGTCATCAACGCTGCGGCGAGTTCCGTCAGCACCGCGCGCTGGCGCGTGGCGCGGATATCGGCAAGACCCATGCCATAGGCCGAGAGAATGCCGGAGAAGGGGTGGATCAGCACGGTCTTCATGCCGAGGCTGTCGGCGACGAGGCAGGCATGCTGGCCGCCGGCACCGCCGAAGCAGGTGAGCGCATAGTCCGAAACGTCATAACCGCGCTGGACGGAGATCTTCTTGATGGCGTTGGCCATGTTCTCGACGGCGATGGCGAGAAAACCGTCGGCGACATCTTCCGCCGTCCGCCCGCCGCCGATCGTCTGCGCCATTTCGGCGAAGGCGGCGCGCACTGTCTCGGCATCGAGCGGCAGGTCCTGCAACGGGCCGAAGATTTCAGGGAAGAATTCCGGCAGCAGCTTGCCGGCCATGATGTTGGCATCGGTAACGGTGAGCGGGCCGCCGCGCCGATAGGATATCGGGCCGGGTGTCGCACCGGCCGATTCAGGGCCGACGCGGAAGCGCGAACCGTCATAGCTCAAGATCGAACCGCCGCCGGCAGCGACTGTATGGATCTTCATCATCGGCGCGCGCATCCGCACGCCGGCGACTTCGGTCTCGAAGGCGCGTTCCAGTTCACCGTCGTAATGCGAGACGTCGGTTGAGGTGCCGCCCATGTCGAAGCCGATCATCTTGATGAAACCGGCGATGCGCGAGACCTCGACCGCGCCCACCACCCCGCCGGCGGGGCCCGAGAGGATCGCGTCCTTTCCCTGGAAGAGATGCGCATCGGTCAGCCCGCCGGAGGACTGCATGAACATCAGCTTCGGACCTTCTCCCTCGACGGTGCCGAGTTCGGCGGCGACCTGATCGACATAGCGCCGAAGAACCGGTGACAGATAGGCGTCGACGACGGCAGTGTCGCCGCGGCCGACGAGCTTGATTAGCGGTGAAACCACGTGCGACGGCGAGATCTGCGTGAAGCCGATCGCGTGCGCGATGGCGGCGGCCTGCTGCTCATGCTGGGGGTAGCGGTAGGCATGCATGAAGACGATGGCAACGGCGCGCAGGCCGTTGGTATAGGCGGCTTCCAGTGCTTGCCGCAAGACATGTTCATCGAGGACGCGTTCCACCGTGCCGTCCGCCAGCACGCGCTCCTCGGCCTCGATAACGTCGGCATAGAGCAGTTCTGGTTTGACGATCTTCTTGGCGAAGATATCGGCGCGGGCCTGGTAGCCGATCTCCAGCGCATCGCGAAAGCCCTTCGTCGTCACCAGCAGGGTCGGATCGCCCTTGCGTTCCAAAAGCGCATTGGTGGCGACCGTCGTTCCCATTTTCACCGCACCGATAAGCTCGGAAGGGATTGGCTGGCCGGCTGTCACACCAAGCAGCTCACGGATCCCGTGCACCGCCGGGTCGCGATAGGCTTCCGGATTTTCCGAGAGCAGCTTGTGGGCGGTGAGCGAACCGTCGGGACGGCGCGCGACGATATCGGTGAAAGTGCCGCCGCGATCGACCCAGAAATCCCACTGTCTGCCCATCATCCGGCCTCCCATTGAACTGAAAATTTATTGACGATTTATCGATAAAATGTCAACGTTATCTTCTCGAAATCATGGAGGGGCGACATGGCAGATCAGCGCGGGCGACAGGAAATCGGGCCGATCGTCTCCTCCGCACATCTGGCAGATGGAGCGCTGCCGGCTCTTTCGGAGCTGGAATTCGGCCTGATCCTCGCCGGCAATGCCTTCGATCGCTGGATGGTCCGCTGCATGACGGCGGCGGGCGAGCCCGGCTGTGCTGCAATCGACGTGCTGGTGCTGCATTCGGTGGCCCACAGGCAGCGGCCGAAGCGGCTCGGCGATCTCTGCAGTGTGCTCGGCGTCGAGGATACACATCTGGTGATCTACGCGATCAAGAAGCTGGAAAGGCGCGGCCTCGTGACAAGCGCTCGGGCAGGCAAGGAGAAACTGATCGCCGCCACCGAAAAGGGCGTTGAAACCTGCCTGAAATACCGGGCGGTGCGAGAGGCGCTGCTGGTGGAGTCTATGAAGGGGGTCGGGCTCGATGCCGCGGCGACATCGGCCGTGGCGGCGACGCTCCGGGCGCTTTCCGGGCATTACGATCAAGCAGCAAGGGCCGCCGCCTCTTTATGACGGCAGCCCTTGACGGGGGCAGGGAAAGATCCCCCGAAATTTTCAAGCGGATTATTCAGCCGAAGCAGGGCATCGCCGGAAGATTGGCGCGGCTTGCGAGCGCTCCGATCATGTTGCCCACTGAGGTCGAGCGCGGTTCGCGTTTACCGGCGGCCGTCTCCAGGAGTTGCTTGAAATCTTCAAGCTTCACGCCGTCGGCGCGCAACACCATGGCGATCAGGGGGTCGCGAAGGGCTTCGGATATCGTCAGGTCGTCTCTGGTCTTTCTCATGGTTGTCCTCCTTTCGTGGGCGGTCGCCCGTGTTCCACTTTCCGCTGCCGTGTTCTCGACATTGACTTTCGCGTTTCGTGGTGTTACCGGTAAGTAACAATGCATTTGTTACCGATCGGTCACATTGATGTCAAGGACTACGTCCGCAAAAAAATCAGAAACTTCGAATGAAACCTCCGCAGCCGTTCCAGAAGATCGCATCCCGCCGCGGGAGCGTATCGTCTCGACCGCGTCGGAGCTTTTCCGCGAGCGCGGCATCCGCGGCATCGGCGTCGATGCCATCGCCGACGCGGCTCTGACCAACAAGATGACGCTCTACCGGCATTTTGGCTCGAAGGACGAACTCGTCTGCGAGACGCTGCGCCGCGCCTCGGAAAAGGCGAGTGCGATCTGGCGCGAGCTGGAGACGGCCTGTCCCGGCAATCCGCGCGCTCAGCTGTATGCTTGGGTGGAAACGCGGGCGCAATGTCTGAACGGCGAGCCCGCCGGTTGCGATCTCGCCAATGCCGCCATCGAGCTGAAGGGCGAGGGCCATCCCGCCCACGAGATGATCGAACGGCACAAAGCCGAACAGCGCGATCGCCTGGCCGCCCTCTGTTCGGCGGCCGATGCGCGCGAGCCTGAGCTTCTTGCCGATACGTTGACGTTGCTGCTCGAGGGGGCGCGTGTCAGCCGCCAGGCCATGGGTGCTGCCGGCTGCTGCGGTCATTTCGCCAAGGCCTGCAACGCGGCGATCGCTTCTTTCGCCTGAACAATCCTTCGGGAACCTTACCGCTCTCACACCGTTCATCCATAACCGGAGGACAAGTGGAGACCGGGAGATGAACTACGTCTATCTCAAGCGCCTATATGCCAAACGCGCCGAGCTCGAGGCCAAGCTGGAGCTTCACGACGCCCGCTATTGTTTCGGCGAGGAAGAAGTCGATGACGGCACCGACAACGATCTGCGTCAGCGGCTGAGCGAAATCTCCGACGAGATAGCTGCGCTGGAAGCAGGCCGGGCCGCTAGAACAGGATGATTTCAGGCCCGGTCGGCCTAAAATCTGAATCCTGTTCTAAATTAGAGAGCTAGAGCATGATGCCGAAACTGTGGGCGGTCTCGGACGACATTGGGCCGACCGGGCCTAAAATCTACCTGTTCTAAGTCCGGAGGATTTCCATCGTCCGTTCGTCGAATTTCCCTTGATAGAAATGCTCGATCATTCGGTGAAAGGGCGAGCCATGGTCGCTGATCGCGGAAAACAAGGTCATCGAGGATCGCAGCTTCAGGTCGTCGGGTGAACCGAGGATCTCATGCGCCGATCGGCCGTCGACCGACAAAATCGCCTCGACGCAGCGCAGCAGCCGGCTTGAGAGAATGGGGTCGGCAAGATAGGCGGCGGCTTCCTCAGCCGAGCGGATCGCATATTTTTCGGCCATTGCCGACGTGCCGAGACCGGCGATCTGCGGGAAGATGAACCACATCCAATGGGACGTTTTGCGCCCGGCTTTCAGCTCGGAGAGCGCTTGTTCGTAAATGCCGTTCTGGGCATCGATGAAGCGGTCGAGATTGTAATCGATATCACCGGCCATGGTCCTTTTCCCTTTTTCTGCTGTCGATGCAGCCTGGGCCAAGGTCTCCATGCCCGGCGAAACGCGTTTTTGCCCGGCGAAATAGGCCTGCTGTCAGCAGACCCTCTCAGCATAGGGGCTGCTCTCACGGCAATGGCCGTAAGGCTGATGATGCGGCGTGTTGTCGTCCGCGGGGGCGGCAATGGCCGATGTCGTCATTGGGTCCGTATTGCCGGAAGAGTATGCGGCAAAACCCGCAAAGCTCAACAGAACCAATGCGCCGACGACGACCAGGCGCTCGAAGGCCGACAGCTTCTGAGCGCTGACATGGTCAACATAGTCGCGCTCGCCTGCGCCGGCGGTTTCGTCCTCTTTCACATGACGGGTCACCATATCCTGGCGACGGCTCAAAGCTTCACAATCTGTCATTTCTAAATACTCCTGCAACACATGCGGCGCCGGTCTCTCGAGAGTAAACTATGGACCTGCTCTGCATGCGTGCATCATGTGTGTCTTCGATCGCGGCAATTGAAGGGGCATTCTGCAAACTCAGTGTTCAGAAAATCGCACTAATAAAATGCAAAATAACGTGAAGCTCTGGTTCGCCGGAATGATCCGGGGTAATCCAGGGGGTCATCTTTCTGTGGATCGTCCCATGAGTAAATCTTTCGGCGCGATGTCGGTCGCGCAGCTTTCCGTCCTCATCCAAAGTGGTGCTGCCGATCCGGTCGATGTGGCCGAGGCTGTCTTCGAATCCATCGCCGATTACGCCGACAAAGCCGTTTTCACCACGCTGCTGGAAAGCCGGGGGATGGATGAGGCGCGCGCCGCCTCCAGGCGTTTGCGGGAAGGGCGCTCGCTCGGATTGCTGGATGGCATTCCGATCGCCTGGAAGGATCTTTTCGACATCGAAGGCCTGCCGACAACCGCGGGTTCCGTCGTGCTGGGCGGGGAGGCGCCGGCCGAGCGCGATGCGGCCGTCGTCGCTTTCCTCAGGCAGGCGGGCATGGTCGCTATCGGCCGCACCAATATGAGCGAATTCGCCTTTTCGGGCCTCGGCATCAATCCGCATTACGGCACGCCGGTCAATCCACGCGGCACCGACCTCCGGCGCATTCCGGGCGGCTCGTCTTCCGGCGCCGGTGTTGCGGTCGCCGCCGGGCTGGTGCCGGTCGCCATGGGCACGGATACCGGCGGCTCAGTGCGTATTCCCGCCGCCCTGAACGGCATCGTCGGCTACAAGGCAACCCGGGGCCGTCACGCGATGGAGGGCGTCTATCCGCTGGCAAAGAGCCTGGATTCGTTGGGACCGCTCTGCCGCACCGTCAGGGACGCAGTCTGGATCGATGCGGCGATGCGCGGGCTGACGGCACCTGACGCCGCTGAGCGCCCGCTGCAAGGACTGGAATTGCTCGTGCCCGAGAATGTCGTTTTCGACGGGGCCGAACCGGGCGTGATTGCCGCGTTCGAGGCAGCTTTGGAACGTCTTCAAAAGGCCGGAGTCCATGTCGCCCGCGCCGTCATTCCCGCCTTCGACGAGATTTTCGATCTGATGACGAGATATGGTCCGCTGGTGACGGCGGAGGCTTTCGCGCTTCACCGTGAACGCTTGGCCGGGCCGGACGCGGACAGGATGGATCACCGTGTCGTCATGCGCACCCGCTTGGGAAGCAGGACGACACTGGCCGATTACCTGGCGATCCTCGAGGCGCGCAGCCGCCTGATCGCGGAAGTCGAGCGCCTTGTCGGCCACCGGCTGCTCGCTTTTCCGACCGTCGCCCATATCGCTCCGCCGATTGGTCCGTTGGAGCAGGACGACGAACTGTTCTTCGCGACGAACAACAAGACGTTGCGCAACACCGCGCTCGGCAATTTCCTCGACTGGTGCGGCGTTTCCATTCCTTGCGGTACCGGCGAGGCGGGCATGCCGGTCGGCCTGCTGCTCTCGGCCACCGCCCGTCGCGATGAGGTGCTGCTCGGCGTTGCCCTTGCCGCCGAACCGGTCGTGCGTGGCGATTTCGCCTGAAATGGCCATTGAACTACCGGGTTTTTGTTGCGATTGATGGCCTCAGGAGATGCTGGAGGAAAGTACGTGCAGGATATGCAAAACGGACGCTTCGCGGTTTCGACGTGGTCATTGCATCGGCTGCTCGGTGCCGTCCACGGCTATAGCCCCGATCCTGACAAAAGCGCGGCGCCCAGGGAACCCTATGGCCCTGGCGCGGCGGCCTTGATCGACATGCCTGCGGCGCTGGCGGCGCGCGGCATCAACCGGCTTGAGGTATGTTCCTTCCATCTGCCGAGCCTCGACGCCGGCTATCTCGGCGAATTGCGCGATGCGCTGGCGTCGTCGAACGTGCTGTTTCAGACGCTGCTCGTCGAGGATGGCGATCCGAGCCATGCCGAGACGGCCGAACGCGACGTCAAATGGATGGCGGAGTGGATCGACACTGCCGCTTCCCTCGGGGCGCAGCGGATGCGCGTCATCGCCGGCAAACAGACGCCGACGGACGAAAATCTTAGCCGCGCCGCCCGACACCTGAACTGGCTGGCAGACGAAGCGGAAGGCAGCGGCGTGCGTGTCGTCGTCGAGAACTGGTTCGACCTGCTGCCGTCGCCGGTCGAGATGAACTGGCTGCTGGACCGGCTGGACGGCAAGGTCGGCCTCAACGGCGACCTCGGCAATTGGGCAGCGCCCGCGAAATATGAAGGCCTGGCCGACATCATGCGCCGTGCCGAGATCTGCCACGCTAAGGCCGACTACAGTGTTGGCGGCCTCGATGCCGACGATTACCGCAAGTGCCTGGAAATGTGCGAAAGGGCCGGTTACGCCGGCCCCTTCACGCTAATCTACGACTCACCGTTTTTTCCCGACGAATGGGACGGCATCCTGCTGCAAAAGCAGTTCATCGAGGATTTCCTTCGCGAGGCGCCGGCCCGCAGGACGGCCTGATCCCGAAGCAGTTTTCGCTCATTCCTCACGCGGAAACCTCTGGCTTTCCTCCAGCACGTTCAGGTCCATGTGATTGCGCATATAGCGTTCCGAGGCCTTCTGCAGCGGTTGATAGTCCCAGGGATAATAGGCGCCGTTGCGCAGCGCTGCGTAGACCACCCAGCGGCGCGCTTGGCTTTCACGCACGGCGGCGTCGAATTCGGCAAGGTTCCAACGCCGCCTGGCCTGGTCGGCAAGCCCTGCCAAGGTTTCGGCATGGACCGGGTCGGCTGCCAGATTGTCCAATTCCCTCGGGTCGGCTTCGAGATCGAACAGCATCGGCGGGTCTTTATCGCAGAGCGAAAGCTTGTATCGACCGTCCCTGATGCAGACGAGCGGTGCTTCGGAACCTTCGGCGGCATATTCCATCGGTACCGGCCCACGGCTGCCGATGCCCTCGGCCAGTGCCGTCAGATCCTCGCCCTCGGTCCATGGTTTCAATGAGGCGATATCGATGCCGGCAAGAGCCGCCAGCGTCGGCGTCACGTCGAGAGTGGAGACAGGCTGATCGATGCGCTTGGGTGTCCAGCCGGGGACTGAGATCATCAGCGGAACGCGGGCCGATCCTTCGAAAAAGTTCATCTTGAACCAGAGGCCGCGGTCCCCGAGCATGTCGCCATGGTCGGAAACGAACAGGATGATCGTGTTCTCGGCCATACGGCTGCGTTCCAGCACACCGAGAATCTCGCCGATCTTCTCGTCGACATAGGAGATATTGGCGAAATAGCCCTGCCTTGCCCGCCTGATCTGTTCGCGGCTGATGTCGAAAGCATCATGGTCGCAGGCTTTCATCAGGCGCTGCGAGTGCGGGTCCTGTCGCTCGAAGGCAATCGGCGCCACCGCCGGGTCAAGGACCGGGCAATCCTCGTAGAGGTCCCAGAATTTGCGGCGCGCGACATAGGGATCGTGCGGATGGGTGAAGCTGACGGTCAGGCACCAGGGGCGTCCGTCGTGGGCGCGTGAGAGGTCGAACAGCTTGCGGCTGGCGTGGTAGGCGACCTCGTCGTCATATTCCATCTGGTTGGTAATCTCGGCAACGCCGGCGCCGGTCACTGAACCCAAATTGTGATACCACCAGTCTATGCGCTCGCCGGGCTTGCTGTAGTCGGGCGTCCAGCCGAAGTCGGCCGGATAGATGTCTGTCGTCAGGCGCTCCTCGAAGCCATGCAACTGGTCGGGGCCGACGAAATGCATCTTGCCGGAAAGCGCCGTCTGGTATCCGGCGGCGCGCAGATGATGCGCGTAGGTCGGAATGTCGGAGGCGAATTCCGCGGCATTGTCATAGACCCGCGTTCGGCTCGGCAATTGCCCGGACATGAAAGACGCCCGTGCCGGTGCGCAGAGCGGGCTTGCGGTATAGGCATTGGCGAAACGAACGGAACGTTCCGCCAACGATTTCAGGTGCGGCGCATGAAGAAAATCGGCAGGCCCATCGGGAAACAAGGTGCCGTTCAACTGATCGACCATCAGGATGAGAATATTCGGACGCGCCATGCGGCTTCCCTTTTTGTCATTTGAAGGTTTTATCAAAGCTTCTATCATTACGCTTGTAAAGGCGACATTTTTCGATGGATGCCAAAAGGATTCTTTATGTCAGATCGTCTGCCGGAACTTGGATGGATGCGCATCTTCGTCGAGGTCGCAAGGCTCGGCAGCTTTTCGGCGGCGGCCGGCGCCCTTGGCCTCACGCAGCCTGCCGTCAGCTATCAGATCCGCCGGCTGGAAGAGCAATTCGGCGTCAACCTGCTGCGCCGCCAGCATCGCGGTGTCGAGCTGACCGCGGCGGGGGAGCGGCTTTTTGTGGTCGCCGCCAAGGCGGTCGCTGACATCGATGCACTCGCCCGCAACTTCCGTGCCGAAGCCCAAAGACCGGTCGCCCGGCTGAGAACCGACTATGCCTTTTCGTCGCTCTGGCTGATCCCGCGCATGGACGGCTTCCGGCTTCTTCATCCGGAAACGGATATACAGATCGTCGCGACGCAGCGGTTTGCTGCGGGCTTTCGCGACGAGGCGGATGTTGCGGTCGTTTTCGGCACGCGGGCGGAATTCGGCGCCATCGGCACGCTTCTGCTGCGGGAAAAGGTCGTGCCGGTCTGCACGCAGGGCTTTCTCGATCGCAATGGCCCGTTCGACGATCCGGGGCAGCTTGCCAAGGCGGTTCTAATCCATCTCGACACGCCGATGCCATCGCCCTGGTTCGACTGGCGCAGTTATCTGACCGAATTCTCCGTCCTTCGCGACGCCCATGCCGGCCGCGGCGATATAAGCTTCAATACTTATTCGCTGGTCGTTCAGGCTGCGCTGAGCGGGCAGGGCGTGGCGATCGGCTGGATGGGTCTCGTCGATACGCTGCTCTCCGCCCGCATGCTGGTGCAAGCCGGGCCGCCGCTCGAGTCCCGCGACCGCGGTTACTGGCTGATCCCGCCGCAATCGGCCAATGTCGATAGCGAGAGGCTCAGCAGCTGGCTGGTGAAGGAAGCCGACGGGCCCTGACCTTCCAGACGCCGTATTGCATCCGGAATATGTGCGGGCGGGGAAAGAAGCCTTGTCATGAACGAAGCCGATCGACATTGTGGCATCGATTCACACGGAAGGGCCGAAGCATGTTGCGAACTGCCGGATATGTCGTTGGGCTACTGATGATCCTCCTGGGACTGATCTGGGTCGCACAGGGAAGCGGCTATTTTCCCTATCCGTCGTCCAGTTTCATGATCAACCAAAGCATCTGGATCGTCTGGGGAGCCATCCTGGCTGCGGCCGGGCTCGCCGTGACAATAACGATTTCACGGCTGCGCCGGCGAGGATGAGCCGGCAACCGTGCAGGGCTTCGCAGGAATTCGGCATCGAAGAATTCCTCGAAGTGAAAATAGGGCCGTTGGCGGCCTGTCGAAATCGAGGAGAATGGCATGAGCGCAGCTGATATCGACGGTTTCGCGGCACGGATCAGGAACCACCAGGGCGGCATGATCTCCGCCTGGGTGGGTATTCCGGACGCCACGCTCGCCAACCACCTGGCGCAGGAGGCTTTCGACGCCGTCGTACTGGATATGCAGCACGGTATGTGGGACATGCCGGCGGCAGCAAACGCCGTCGGCCAGGTGCGCCTCGCCGGCAAACCAGCCTTGGCGCGCATACCGGTCGGCGATTTCGCCTCCGCCTCGCGCCTGCTCGACGCCGGCGCCTCCGGCATCATCGCGCCAATGATCAATTCGGCCGAAGACGCGCAAGCCTTCGTCAGGACCACGAAATATCCGCCGCTCGGCGAGCGCAGCTGGGGACCGTCGCTGGCGCTGAACCACACCGGCCTGTCCGCCGACGATTATCTGAAAAACGCCAACGCGCTGACCGTCGCCATCGCCATGGTCGAAACCCGGGCGGCGCTCGAGGCGATCGACGGCATTCTCGGCGTTGCCGGCATCGACGGTATCTTCGTCGGTCCGTCCGACCTTTCGATCGCGCTGTCGAACGGCGACCAGGTGGCGCCGAACGCCGCGGAGATCGATAGCGCCATGCAGCATGCCGTCTCGCGCTGCCGCGCCCACGGCAAATTCGCCTGCGCCTATGCCGCCGACGGCGAGCGGGCCGGCGAATTGCTTAAATTCGGCTTCGATCTGGTCATTGCCGGCGCCGAGACCACCCAACTGCGCTCCGGCGCCCGCCGCGCCATCAATGCTGCCCGCAGGATCGCTTCGGGCAGCTGATCCGAGCGCCCCCCATTGCACAGTTCCTCTCCGGGCACGTATTTTTGCGCTTGGGCCAGCCCGTAGATTATGTGCTGCATGAGGGGTGCCTCGCCGCTACTGCAACCCGTTTCTCACGCCGCCATGAACTGAACATGATCGACCATATGGGTTATGGGATAGAGGGTATTTACCGCCTCCAATGCCAACGGCTCTTTCGCGATTACGAACTTCGCGAGCCCAACATGGAAGCCGATAATTCACGGACCGGTAAAGACTGCGATCAGCTGAAACTCCTCTCATGTCAGCTCAGTGTTGGTTTCGATGCACCTGTCCCGCAATGACGGACACAATCGAAAGGTCGCCACGAGCATCCATTTTCGGAGTTCATTGACAGTTCCCGCAAAAATGCTTTCCGGCCATCGCGCTGCATAGTGCCTTCAGCGCGGCTTGATTTCGAGCTCGTAGCCGCCGGGGCCCTCGCTTCGCTTTTCGGAGGGTTCACGAAGGGGAGCGTCATAGCAGGCGGTTTAACTAAATATCACGCGACTCCCGTGTCGAAGTTTCGGCTGGTTACTCCAACGCACAAGCCCTCAATGGGTATTTCGATTTTATTGCATGACTAAACAGTGCGAAAAGGAACGCATTGGCCAACCCTTCGCGATCGCCCCAATTGTCTTTTCATGCATCAACGATACACTTGCATTTAGATCGAAATCTCGTAAACTCTTTTTCATATTAGAAAGAAAGAGCCATAAATTCTTTCCATTTATGAAAGACAGAGCCTTTGCGCGAACATCTCGATCAGACCGACCGGCGACTGGTCAAGCTGCTGTCGCAGGATGCGCAGCTTGGCGTCAATCGCCTCGCCGAGAAGATGGCGATCTCGGTTCCGACCGTGCGCGTGCGGCTGCGCGGTCTCGTGGGCCGCAACCTGCTCAAGATCGTCGGATTGCTGAACCTGACCGAGCGCCCCGAATTGATTTCAGCCATCGTCGGCATCAATGCGCAGGGGCGCGGCCGCGCACGGGAACTGGCGCAGCGCATCTCCGAGCTGCCTTTCGTGAACTCGGCCTGCGTGGTCACCGGACGTTTCGACATTATCGTCGACGTGACCGTGGCCGGTGATGTTGACGATCTCTACCGTGTCACCAGCGAGCTGATCCCCGGCGCGGGCGAGCCGGGCGAAATCGTGCGCAGCGAGACCTTCGTCGTCATGGCCGCATGCAACAAGTGGGTCAGCCTGCCGGAAGGCTGCTGGTCCGACGAGAATATGCGAAAGGAAACCGCATGAAGATCGCGGTCCTCGGCGGCCTCGGCCTACAAGGCCGGGCGGCGATCGCCGATCTCGTCGCCAGCGACGGTGTCGAGCAAGTGGTCTGTGTCGATATCGCGCCGGATGGCGCGGCCCGGCTTGGCGGCCTGACCGACCTTACCCGCATAAGTTTCGTCGTGCCGGAAGGTCCGATCGGTCCGGTGCTGGCGGATGTGATCAGGGATGCCGACGCCGTCATCGACCTCTTGCCACAGCCGCTGATGCGCGAGGCGGTGCTGGCGGCGATCGCCACGTGCACGCCGCTGGTCACCACCAATTACGGCAAGGCCATTGCCGATCTCGCTCCCGCGGCTACGGCAGCGGGCGTTTCGATCATGACCGAATGCGGGCTCGACCCCGGCATCGACCTTGTGCTCTATGCGCGGGCCGCCCGGCAATTCGAAACCATCACCTCCATCGATTCCTATTGCGGCGGCGTCCCCGAGCCGAAAGCGATGACCAAGCCGCTATGCTACAAGGTGAGCTGGAACTTCGACATGGTTTTGATGAGCCAGAATCGCGACAGCGTGCTGATCGAGGACGGCGAGCGGGTCGAGGTGCCGGCCCGCCGGCAACACGACAATCGCTTCATCCATCAGATCGAGGTCGCCGGCCTCGGCAGGCTGGAGGCCTTCCCGAATGGCGATGCGCTCCATTATGCCGGCATGCTCGGCTCTGCCAAGGGGCTGCAGCGCAGTGGCCGCTATTCGCTGCGCTGGCCGGGCTGGTCGGCGTTCTGGGCTCCGCTGAAGGAACTCGGCTTCCTCTCTGAAGACAAAGTGCCTGGCCTTGGCGCCAGCCCGCGCGAATTTCTCGGCCGGATGCTCGGTCCCCAATTGCAGTATGGCGCCGACGAGAAGGATCTTTGCGTGATGCGCAATGTCTTTTCCGGCAGCAAAGGCGGCCGCCGCAAAACAGTGACATCGGACCTGAGCATAGAGCGCGACCTGACCTCTGGACTGTTCGGCATGAGCCGCGGCGTCGGCTATCCCGCCAGCATCGTGGCGCAGATGCTGGCGCGCGGCGAAATCGCCGAGCCCGGCCTGCTCAACCCGCTGATGCATGTGCCGGACGGCCACTTCTTCGAGGAATTGGCCAGGCGCGGCATCCGGGTTTCCGAGACGGTTAGCTGGGATTGAGGATTTTCGAACGCGGTCGCCGCCGGCAACGGCACCGCCGTTCAAAAGGCACCCAAGGGTGGGAACGACAACGATAACAGGGAGGAATGCCAAATGAAGATTGCCAAGCTTTTTATCACAACACTTGCGCTCGCAAGTATCGCGGCCGCTGCAAACGCCGGGACGCTCGACGACATCACCAAGCGCGGTGAGTTGCGGGTTGCGGTGCAGACACAAGGCCCTCCCTTCTCCCTGGTCGGGAAGGCCGGTGAACGGACCGGCAGTTCGGTCGAACTTGCCGAATTGATGGCCAAGGAAATGGGCGTGAAGATCACCTTCCTTGATTTCGACTGGGACGGCCTGATTCCGGCGCTGCTATCCGGCAAAGCTGATCTTCTGGTCGCCGACATGACGCCGACGCTGGCGCGGGGGATGAAAGTCGCCTTCACCAAACCCTATATGTTTACCGGCAGCACCGTTTTCACCAAGGCCGGTGGCAAGTTCGGCTCGACCAACGACTGCAAGGCCAAGGGCACCAAGATCGCTGTGCTCCTGGGTGCTACCGGCGAGAAAGAGGCCAAGGCCGCCTTCCCCGACGCCGAGATCAAGAGCTACAAGGGCGGCGGCCCGCTGCTGCTTGATGCTGTCAATAACGGCCAGGCCGATTGCGGCGTCAATGACGTCTCGGCAGTGAAGGGCCAGTCAACGGCCTATCCGGCCGGCAGCTTCACCATCATGCCCGACATGCTGTCAAAGGAGCCGCTGGCGTTTGCCACACGCTATGACGAGCAGGACCTCCTGATCTGGATGAACCAGTTTCTCGACCAGGTAAGCCTCGATGGCCGCCTGCAGAAAAACCTCGACTACTGGGTCAATTCCGACGACTGGAAGAAGGATCACTAGGTTCGACCCTGCTGATCGATCCGGATCATGATCTAGGCATCTTTATGGCCCGGACGGTTTCGCATGCGCCTCGGCGTTGCGGAACCGTCTGGACAATTCGTCCCCTTGCCGCCTGAGGTAGTCCGCCCGCAATGCTCGAGAACTTCAGCTTCCGCACCATCGTTGAATATCTGCCCCTGTTCGGGCAGGGCCTCATTACGACCGTGTGGCTGTCGCTCCTCTCCTTTGCCGGCGCGCTCGCCATTGGCATCGTGCTGGCCGCCATGAACCTGCAGCGCGCCCGGCTTTTTCGTCTTCCGACCAAGGCCTATATCGACATGGTGCGTGCCACGCCATTGCTGGCGCAGCTCTATTTCCTCTATTTCGGCCTGCCCCGGCTCGGCTTCATCCTGCCGGAACTCGTTGTCGGCATTCTCGCTTTGTCGCTGAATAGCGGCGCCTATGTCGCCGAGATCATCCGTGCCGGCATCCTGTCGATCCCCCGCGGCCAGGTGGAGGCGGGCGTCGCTTCTGGCATGACCTATATCCAACGCATGCGCTTCGTCGTTCTGCCACAAGCGTTCAAGGTAACGATCCCGCCGTTGCTGGGCCAAGCGATCGTGCTGGTCAAGGATTCGGCGTTGTTATCGTTGATCTCCGTCGCCGAACTGACACGTGCCGGGCAACTGCTCGCCTCTGATCGGTTCATGCCGGCGGAAGGTTTCATCACCATCGCGGCGTTTTACCTCCTGCTCTATTACGGTCTTAAGGGGCTGGCGGCGCTGTCCGGACGTCGGCTCGGAATGGCACCAACAGGAGCGCGGACATGATTTGGCAGCAGCTGCAAAGCCTCGCCGGCAGCTATCCCCTCGCGTTGCGCGGCCTCAGCATGACCATCATGCTGTCGCTGATCAGCTTGGTGCTGGGTACGTTGATCGGCTTTTGCCTCGGCATCCTTCGAACCGGCAGCAACCGGCTGGTCAGCGGGGCGATCGGCACCTGGGTCGACCTGATCCGCGGCACGCCGTTCTTGGTCCAGATCTTCCTGATCTTCTTCATTCTGCCGGAATTCGGCATCGAGCTCGACGCCTTCACCGCCGGCATCATTGCGCTGACAAACCTGGCCGCCTGCTTCATCTGCGAGATCGTCGCCGCCGGCATCCGCGCGGTACCAATCGGTCAGATCGAGGCGGCACTGGCGTCCGGTCTGTCACGCTGGCAGCGGATGCGTCAGGTGGTGCTGCCGCAGGCGATGCGCATCGTGCTGCCGCCGTTGGTCGGGCAGTATGTGCTGCTGATCAAAGATTCTTCCGTCGTCTCGGCCATCGGGCTCACCGACCTCACCCGGGTCGGCTGGCTGGTGGTGCAGCGAGTGCCGAACGGCCTGCTGGTCTTCTTCCTGGTCGGCTTCGGCTATTTCATCGTTTGCTATCCGCTGATCATGCTCGCCCGCCGTCTGGAGCACCGGATGGGAACCGGCCATGGCGAGGTGCAATTGTGACGTCGCCGCAAAATCCGAAAGGTTGAACCAGCATGATCGAGTTTCGCGGCGTCAACAAATGGTTCGGCCCACTGAATGTGCTCAAGGATATCACGCTGAGCGTCGAGCCGCGCGAAGTTGTCGTCGTCTGCGGCCCGTCCGGGTCGGGAAAGAGCACCTTGATCCGCTGCATCAACGGTCTGGAGACGATCCGTGACGGCGATTTGATCGTCGACGGCCAGCGCCTCGGCGATCCCGCTACCAACATGACACGGCTGCGCACCGAGATCGGCTTCGTTTTTCAGTCGTTCAACCTCTACCCGCACAAGACAGCATTGGAGAACGTCACGCTGGCGCCGATCCACGTGCGCAAGATCCCGCGTGCCGAGGCCGAGAAGGCCGGCCGCGAACTGCTTGCCAAGGTCGGCCTTGCCGACAAGCTCGATGCCTATCCCGCACAGCTTTCCGGCGGCCAGCAGCAGCGTGTGGCGATCGCGCGCTGCCTCGCCATGCGCCCCAAAATCATGCTGTTCGACGAACCGACCTCGGCGCTCGATCCCGAGATGATCTCGGAAGTGCTCGACGTCATGGTCGCCGTCGCCGAGGAAGGCATGACCATGATGGTGGTGACCCACGAGATGGGTTTTGCCCGCAAGGTCGCCCAGCGCGTGGTGTTCATGGATGCCGGCACGATCGTCGAGAGCGGCACGCCGGATGAATTCTTCGCCAACCCGAAAACCGACCGCAGCCGCGCCTTCCTGAGCAAGATCCTGCGCCATTAGGACACTCCGCGCAATAACTGCTACGACCGTCGGGGCTTGATTGTGTAGTTCGATTCAGGATGGAACGGGTCGCCGGTGATGTCGAGAATCCCCATGTCTGCATCGCTGACCTTGATGCCCTTTTGGTCGATGCGGGTGTCGAGTGCGCATTCGACCTTGAGGCCGGATTTCGTCGTTGTCGCGCCGATCAGCTCCACCACTGCGACACGATCCGTCAGCGGTCGGCCGCGCCAGTTCTGCGTGGTATGCAGAACAGGCGGTGCTCTATTCTGTTCCACTTGGATGTGCCCGGCGGATAATGGTGGACGTGAGGGTGAGGCCGGTCTCGTCGGCGAGCCTTTGCAGCTCGAGCCTCCACAGCCGCACGCGCGCACCATTCGAGCCGCCGCAGTCTGCGGTAATAGTCAGGTCGCTTGCTGTTGGATAGCGCTCGCATCCCATTCGCTCGCGCCAACATCGGATTGCCTGCAGCGCGAACTCGGCCGTGTCGCTCGTTATGCCGAGGCTGACGAAGCCGGTGTTGGCCGTCACATCATAGACGCCATACGGCACGACCTTTTCGCCTGTAGTGAGCCCACCAAGGAGCTTCTCAACCTGATGCTGCAGGCTTTCCGCGGCCAGGGCGAAGAGGGCGAATTGCAGACGGACGCCGCCTGAGGAATACTTCAGGGCCTCCCGTCAGCTCGTCGCTTTGACCGCCAGCCAGATGACGTGACGGGCGCCGCCGCGTTTGCCGTTGGCGCGGGTGTTGACTGCATCGACGGAAAAACCGCTGTCCTTGAGGCGGCTGGTGAAATCCGGATCCGGACCGGACGACCAGACGGCAAGCGCGCCGCCGGGGCGAAGTGCGTCGCGGGCGGCGCGAAGGCCGGCGAAATCGTAGAGCCGATCGTTGGATTTTCGGGTCAACCCATCCGGGCCGTTGTCGACGTCGAGCAGGATCGCGTCATAGGCGGCCTTGCCGGCGCGGATCGCCTCGCCGACATCGCCCTGATGGATGCCGACGCGCGGATCGTCGAGACAGCCCTTGAAGACCTCGGTCATCGGGCCGCGGGCCCAGGCAACGACAGCAGGCACCAGTTCGGCGACGGTGACGCCGGCATCTTCGGGAAGAACTGCCAGGGCGGCGCGCAGGGTAAAACCCATGCCGAGCCCGCCGATCAAGATTCTCGGCTTCGGATGCGCCTTGATCCGCTCCCAGGAAAGTGTCGCCAGCGCTTCCTCCGAGCCGCTGAGGCGGCTGTTCATCAGCTCATTGGCGCCGAGCATGATCGAGAATTCGCCGCCGCGCCGCTTCAATCGCAGTTCGCCGTTTTCACCGGGAATGGTCGCGGAATCGAGCTGTATCCAGGGCAGCATGACGGCTTTGCCTCGTTTGAAAGGAACCGTCCCCTAGCATGCGGCGATGAGCCGGGCCAGTCAGCAGGCCTCGGAGACCGTTTGAAAACGGCGCGGTGGTTTGAGGCGGTCCATGATTCAAGCTTCTGATGTGGACAGCAGCGAATTGGGTTCGGACGGCTGTCGGTGTTGGGGCGCCTCAAACGTCCTTTGTCAGACGAGGCGGCACCTCGTAGATTGCAACGACACTTTGGAGATTGGAAACATGGCGCTCAAGCGGATGGACAATGTAGGCATCGTCGTCGAAGACCTCGCAGCAGCGGTTGATTTCTTTGGCGAACTCGGCCTCGAGCTCGAAGGACGGGCCACGATCGAAGGAGAATGGGCCGGACGTATCACTGGACTGGGCGATCAACGCGTCGAGATTGCCATGATGCGCACACCTGATGGCCACAGCCGGCTCGAGCTTTCCCGCTTCCTCATGCCTGATATCGTCGCAGATCACCGCAACGCTCCGGTCAACGCGCTCGGCTATCTCCGCGTCATGTTCACCGTGGATGACATCGACATGACGCTGGAAAGGCTCAGCGCGCGGGGCGCGCAGCTCGTAGGCGAGGTCGTCCAGTATAAGGACGCGTATCGGCTCTGCTACATCCGTGGGCCCGAAGGGCTTCTCCTCGGGCTTGCGCAAGAACTCAGCTGAGGCGCAATCAAACGGGCTGTCAGATCATCCGCATGAAATGCTCCGGCTCCACTTCGACGATCTCGTCCTGCGGCGCGGCCGAACGGCGGCGGATATCCTCGACCTCGTCGGGCCGGAGACGAGCCTTCGGATCCTCGAAGCGGATGTCGGGATCGGGCACGGCCGAGAGCAGCAGCCTTGTATAGGGATGCAGCGGATTGTCGATCACCCGGGCGGTACTGCCCCATTCGACGATCTGACCGGCATACATCACGGCGATGTCTTCTGCGACATAACGGGCGGTGGCTATGTCATGGGTGATGTAGAGCAGGCCGAGGTTCATCTCCTGTTTCATCTCGTTCAACAGATTCAATACACCGAGGCGCACCGAGACATCGAGCATCGAGGTCGGTTCGTCCGCGACGATCACCTCCGGCTTCACGGCGAGTGCGCGAGCGATGTTGACGCGCTGGCGCTGGCCGCCGGAGAGTTCATGCGGATATTTCGGGGCGAGAAGATCGGGATCGAGCCTGACACGGTGAAGCAGTTCGCGGACCGCGCCGTCGATCTCGCTTCCTTTGATCTCCGGGCGATGCAGCTTCAGCGGCCGCCTCAGATGATGGGCGATGGTGTGGGCGGGGTTCAGCGAGGCGAAGGGATCCTGGAAGATCATCTGTACCGAGCGGCGGTAGCGGGCGATCTCGGCGGAGTTCGCCGCTTCGACCGGCCGGCCCTTGTAGAGAATCCGGCCCGATGTCGGCAGATATTCGCGCATCGCCATGCGGGCGCAGGTGGTCTTGCCGCTGCCGGATTCGCCGACGAGCGCCAGCGCCCTGCCGGCATGCAGCGAAAACGAGATGACGCGCGCCGCATGCACGGTGCCGGTGCCGTGGCCGAAAGTCTTCGTCACCGCGTCGAGCGCGAGTATGGCATCGCTCATAACAGCACTCCTCCATGCAGCGAGGGGAAGGAGGCCCAGAGCTTTTTGGTGTAGTCGTGCTGCGGCGTCCGGTAGATCGCCGCGGCCGTGTTCTGCTCCACCAGCCTGCCTGACAGCATGATGCCAATGCGGTCGCAGAACTGCACCATCAGCCCGAGATCATGGGTGATGAACAGCACGGAGAAGCCGAAATTGCGGCGCAGCTCGTTGATGCGCTGCAGGATCTCGCGCTGGACGACCACGTCGAGCGCCGTCGTCGGCTCGTCCATGACGACGAGCTTCGGATCGAGCGCCATGCAGATGGCGATGACGATGCGCTGGCGCATGCCGCCGGAAAACTGATGCGGATAGTCACGCATGCGGTCCGGCGCGATGTCGACGAGCCTCAGCATCTCGGCGGTGCGCTCGCGGGCCGCCGCACGGCTCATGCCCTTGTGGGTGCGCAGCATATCGTAGAATTGCGCCTCGATGCGCAGCACCGGGTTCAGCGAGTTCATGGCGCTCTGGAAGACCATGGCGACCTCGCGCCAACGGAATGCGGCAAGCGCCTGCCGGTCGAGCCCGAGCACGTCGCGGCCGTCGAGCAGGATGCGGCTCTCTTTGCGGATCAGGGCCGGCGGTTTGTGCAGGCGGCTGATGGCAAAGGCGATGGTGCTTTTGCCACAGCCGGATTCGCCCGCAAGGCCGAAGACCTCGCCCGGCGCCACGTCGAAGCTGACATCGTCGACGGCGCGGAAATCCTTCTCCTCGCCGATATAGTCGATGGTGAGGTTCCTCACCGAAAGCAACGGCTGCGTCACAGGCGGCCCTCCCCGGAACGGACGAGCAGGGACCAGCGCTTCAGGTGATTGCCGGTGCGCAGCCGCGGATTGGCGATCTCGTCGACGGCGAAGTTCAACAGCGACATGCCGATGCCGAGGAAGGCGAGCGCGAAGCAGGGGGTGAGAATATCCCACCATGCACCGACCGAAAGGGCCGAGGCCTTCTGGGCATTGTAGAGCATTGTACCCCACGAGATCGCGCGGGGATCGCCGAGGCCGAGAAACTCCAGCGTCGCCTCGGTGATGATCGCGAAGATGACGCTGCCGATGAAATTGATGCCGACGATCGAAATCACGTTGGGAAAGATCTCGAAGGTCATGATCCGCCATTGCGGCTCGCCCATCATCTCGGCCGATTTGATGAAATCCTTGTGCTTGACGGAGAGCGTTTCGGCGCGGGTGACGCGTGCGCCCCAGGCCCAGGAGGTGGCGCCAAGGATGAGGGCGATGACGAGCGGGCTTGCCTGGCCGATGAAGGCGGCCAGCACCAGCAGCAGCGGCAGGTTGGGAACGACCAGCACCATATTGGTGAAGAAGCTGATCACCTCGTCGGTTCTGCCGCCGCGATAACCGGAGATGATGCCGAGCGCGGTGCCGACAAGAGTGATCAGCAGGCCGGCGCCGAAGCCGACGGCAAGCGAGGTGCGGGCGCCGTAAATCAGCCGGGCAAAGACATCCTGGCCGATGCGGGTGGTGCCGAGGATATGGTCGAGCGACGGCGGCTGGTGCGGCCGCCCGGTGCGGGCGGCGGGATCATATTGCGTCAGCAGCGGTGCGGCGATCGCGATGATGATGATGACGGCGATGATGACGAGGCCGGTGAGCGCCTTGCGGTTTCGAAGTAGGGTCATCATCTCACGCTCCCTTCAGCCGCGGGTCAAGCAGCATATAGCTGACGTCGACGATGAAATTGGCAATCAGCATGGTCGCAGTCATGATGAGGAGCTGGCCCTGGATGACAGGGTAATCGCGGGCGAGGATCGCCTGGTAGAGAATGTTGCCGAGGCCGGGATAGTTATAGACGACCTCCGTCACCAGCGAGCCGCCGAGGATGGTGCCGATGGCGATGGCGAGACTGGAGACGGTCGGCAGCAGGGCGTTGCGGGCGGCGTACCAGAGCATCACATGTCGGTCGGAAAGTCCCTTGGCGCGGGCCATAACGATATAGTCCTCACCGAGCAGGTTGATCATGTTGTTGCGCATGGTGACGGTGAAGCCGCCGATCAGCACCGTGCAGAGCGTCACCATCGGCAGGATGCCGTGATAGGCGACGCTGCCGAGATATTGCAGGCTGAAGGCTGGATCGAGCGATGGATCGGCGGCGTAGCCGTTCGGAAACCAGCCGAGCGTGAAGCCGAAAATGAAGAGCACGATCAGCGAGGTGACGACGGCCGGCACCGAGGTCGCGAAAATCGCGCCGACGGAGACGATAACGTCGAACCTGCTGCCGCGGCGCCAGGCGGCGGCGATGCCGAGCAGGGTGCCAAGTGCAAAACTGATGATCGTCGCTGTGCCCATCAGGCCGACGGTCCAGATGAGAGCATGGCCGAGCACCGATGTGACCGGCAGCGGGAAATACTTGATCGAGCGGCCGAGATCGCCGGTGAAGATGCTGCCGAGATAGGTGAGATACTGTTGCCAGAGCGGGCCGTCGACGAAGCCGAAGGTGAGCTTCAGCGCCTGCAGGCTTTCCGGTGGCAATTCGGTGCCGGCGTTGGAGAACATGATCTGCACCGGATCGCCCGGCATCAGCCGCGGCAGGAAGAAATTGATCGTCGCTGCCGCGATGAAGGCTGCCATGTAAAAGACGAGGCGGCGAAGCAGGAAAGCCATGGGAACTCCGTCGTGACGGGAGCGGCGCGTCTAGATGAGCATCCGAAAACCGCTTACAGTTTTCGGCATCATGCTCTGACGCCGCTCCCGGGATGATGATGCTTACTTGACGGGTTCGAGGGCCAAGAGGTTGAGCAGGCGTGCCGGGTTGGTCCGCGAGATCGACGGATTGACGAAGGGGTTTTCCTTGGTCGACCAGCCTGTGAAACGCTTGGTGTTGTACTGATACCAGTTCGGATTGTTGAACACCGGAATGACGGGCATATTTTCGGCGACGATGCGCTGCGCCTTGTTCATCGCATCCTTCTGCTCGGCAAGATCGGCGGTCTGGGTGAACTCGGTGACGAGCTTCTCGACATCAGGATTGAACCAGCGCTGCGCGGTGAAGCGGGTCTTGCCCTTGTCCGAAGCGCTGAAGGCGCGCTTGTAGGGATAATAGGGCGAGGCCGATGCCGGCAAGCTGTTGATCGCCGCATCGAAGGTGCCGTTGATGAGGTTGCCGGTCCAGACGGCTTCTTCAGGCGTTTCGATCTTGGCGTCGATGCCGACTGCCTGCATGCCTTCGACGGCGAGGTTGACGGTGTCGATCCAGTCGGTCCAGGCGCTCGGGACGATGATCGAGAAGGAGATCTTGCTGCCATCGGGATTGTCGCGGAGGCCGTCGCCGTCCTTGTCCTTATAGCCCGCTTCGTCGAGCAGCGCCTTGGCGGCATCGGCGTCATAAGTCGCGAACTTGCCGAAGTCGGCCTTGACCGATGGATCCGCCCAGCTCTTGTAAAGCTCGCCCATCAGGCCGGGGTCTTCGTTCAGCGTCGGATAGCCGTAGCCGGCGACATCGATCATCGTCTTGCGGTCGAGTGCCATCGAGACGGCACGACGGAACTTCAGATCGTTGAAGGCCTTCTTGTTGTTCTCGTTCGCCGTGTCCAGGTTGAACAGGAAGGCGACCATGCTGCTCGGCGAATACCAGTAGTGGAAATGCGCCGGGTCCTTGGAGACGTAGACATTGTCGATATCGGGAATGAAGGAGACGCCCCAGTCGAGCGTGCCGTCGGCCGTCGCCGTCAGCATCTGGTTGTTGTCGGCAAGCTGCGGGAAGCGCATGCAATCGACCTTCAGATGCGCGTTGTCCCAGTAATTCGGATTGCGGCACTGGTCGTAAGTCTGGCCGGTGAAGCGCGGCACCTCAGTCAGCGGGCCGCTGCCGACCGGCGTCTCATTGGCGAAAGTGACCGGATCGGCGACGTCCTTCCAGACATATTCGGGAACGATCGGCAGTTGCGAGATCTGCTCGGCGGCGAGCGAGCTCGGATTGGCGAGCGTGAAGCGCACCGTCTGGCCGTCGACGGCTTGCACGTCGGTGATGAAGGTCCAGATGCTGACGAAGTCGAGCGCCGGGAATTTCTTTAGATAATCATAGGTGAACTTGACGTCGGCTGCGGTCAGCGGCTTACCGTCCGACCATTTCAGGTTCGGACGCAGCTTGAAATCGATGCTCTTCAGATCGTCGGAGAGCTTGAAGCTTTCGGCCAGGCGATAAACCGGTTTGTTGCTGTCGAAGCGATTGAAGATAACCAGCGGCTCGTAGATGAAATCGAGCGTCGACTGGCGCGACGAGGTCTGGTTGAACGGATTGAAGTTGCGAACCCAGGTCGTCGCCGGTTCGATATTTGCCGTCAGGATCGTCTGCGCCAGGGCAGAGCCCGAAAGCAGCGTCAGCGCAGCGGCGGCAAGAAGATATTTTTTCATGTCTTATTCCCCTTTTTTATACGATGAGAGATGCGCCGGTCAGGAGACCAGCGCGCTTGCAAACATGTCTTCGACTTCAGCATGGGCGGCGCGGACGTCGACCTTGAGATTGCCGAGGCGGCCCTTGCCGGCGGCGATCCGTTGCAGCGCGGCGTCCGTCAGCGGCCGGGCGGCCTTGGCGGCGGCCTCGCTTTCGGCAATGTCGCCATGGCTGTGGAGGGCGATGTCGAAGCCGGCGTCGAGCACCTGCCTGACGCGTTCCGGCAGGGTGCCGGCGAGCGACTCCATGAAGATGCAGTCGGAAATCAGCACGCCGTCATAGCCGATGTCGTTGCGGATGACGTCGTGCATGACAGGTGAGACGGAGGCCGGCAGCTCCGCGTCATAGGCCGAGTAGACGACATGGGCGACCATCGCCCAGGGCGTATCCTTCAGCGCGACGAAGGGCTTGAAATCGGTCGCAGTGAGCGTCGCGCGGGAGGCGTCGACCAGCGGGCGCTCCTTGTGGGAGTCAAGCGTCGCACGGCCATGGCCGGGAATGTGCTTGATCACAGGCATGTTGCCGGTCTCGAGCAGGCCATTGACCACCTCGCGGCCGAGGGCGGCGATGACATCGGGATCCGGGCCGAAAGAGCGGGCGCCGATGACCGCGCTCGTCGTCTCGAAGACGAGATCGAGAACGGGCGAGCAGCCGCTGGAAAGACCGAGTTCCGTCATCATCGCGCCCATGGCCTGGGAGGAAAGGCGCAGTGCTTTTTTGCCGAGATCGAAATCGCGGCGGGCAAGTTCGGCAAACTGGCCGAAGCTGCGGAAAAGCGGCCAAGGCCCGGCATCGAGATGCTGGACGCGGCCGCCTTCCTGGTCGGTGAAGACAGGCGCATCGTCGCGGCCGACGGCTTGCCGAAAGCGTTCGATCAGGCGCCTGGTCTGTTCCGGCTCGCGCTGGTTGCGCCGGCCGACGAAGAGGCCGAGCGGATTGGTCTCGCGGAAGAGGGCGAATTCATCATCCGAAATCGCGGGATTCGGAAGGCCGACGAAAAGGGCGAGCGGGGTCGAGGACAATTCTGTAACTCCGGGATCAGATGGTCATTTCGGCATGCTTCTCAGCATGCCTTCGTAAATGCCCTTGTCGGGGGCGGGGATGACGATGGCGCCGGCGGTCCCGGCGTAGAAATCGACCGGGCCGGCATCGCCGATGAAGGCATAGGCGTGACCGAGCGTCTTCATCGCCTGAAGGCAGGCGGAAAAAAGGGCGAGCCCGATGCCCTTGCCGCGCGCTTGGCGGTCGACGCCGGTCGGGCCGAAGAAGCCGCGCGCCGTCGTGTCATAGCAGGCAAAGCCCTTGAGCTTGCCGCCGTCGACGGCGATCAGGCAGGCAACAGGCTGACGCGTGAAGGCGATTGCAACTTCGCTCGCCCAGTTTTCGCTGAAGTTTTCGCGAACCCAGTTGACGACGAGATGCAATTCCGGGGGAAGGGCCGGGCGGATGGAAACGCTGACATCGTCGGCTTTCCGCTTCAGATCGGCAAGCTGTGTGGAGTATAAGCTCACAAGCAGGTCTGGCACCCGTCACTCCTCCTGATATTCCTCTATTACGGAATATATCCCCTTTTAATGACATAGATTTGGCGATCTGGCTGGGCTTGTCAACAGGGATTTTTCAGATGGGTCGCAACGCTGCTCGCCGTTACGCTCCTGCTTTCAAAGCAAGGTAGTTGCCGAACGCAAAAACGGCTCGGGGCGCGAGCCCGAGCCGTTTCGATGGAAGCGTGCGTCGATGTGCGCGCTTATCCCTCGACTCTCCAGAGCGCATGAAAATGCTGCACCGGGCCGTGGCCGGAGCCGACGGTGAGGCTTCCTGATGCCGCGACCGCGCCGGCGAGGTAATCCTTGGCGATGGCGACGGCCTCAGACACCGAGGCGCCCTTGGCAAGCTCTGCCGCCAACGCGCTCGACAGCGTGCAGCCGGTGCCGTGGGTGTTCTTGGTCGGCTCGCGTCTGGCTTCGAACCAGTGCAGGCCGTCGGCTGTGGCAAGCACGTCGGGGCTGTCGTCGCTGTCGAGATGACCGCCCTTGACCAGCACGGCCGCCGGGCCGAGCGCGCGCAGCTGCTCGGCCTGCGCCGCCATGTGAGACCGGTTTGTCGCCACCGGCTGGTGCAGCAGGGCGGCGGCCTCCGGCAGGTTCGGGGTCAGAAGTGTCGCCAGCGGCAGCAGCCGGCTGGTCAGCACGTCGACCGCTTCGGGTGCCAGCAGGGCGGCGCCGCCCTTGGCGATCATGACGGGGTCGATGACGATGGGGATGCTGCGCCGGTCGGCCAGTGCGGCAACAAGCGCGTTGGCGACGGCATCGGCGATGCCGGCATTGGCGATCATGCCGATCTTGACGGCATCGACGCGCACATCGGCAAAGACGGCGTTGATCTGGTCGGCGACGAATTGCGGCGGCACCAGATGCACCCCGGTGACACCTTGAGTGTTCTGCGCCGTCAGCGCGGTCAGTACCGCCATGCCGTAGACGCCGCGAGCGGAAAAGGCCTTGAGATCGGCCTGGATGCCGGCGCCGCCCGAGGGATCGGAGCCGGCGATGGAGAGGACGTTGCGGATCATGCGCGGGCCTTTCGGATTTCTCCGGCGATGCGGCGAGCGGCGGCTTCAGGGTCCGGCGTGCCGCAGATGGTGGAGACGACGGCAAGCCCCTTGGCGCCCGCGTCAAAGACTTCGGCCACATGCTCTGCCTTCAGGCCGCCGATCGCAACCGACGGCACCGGCGAAGCCGCCACCAGCCTTGCCAGGCCCTCAAAGCCGATCGGCTGCTTGTGGTCGGCCTTGGTCGGCGTCGCAAACACCGGGCCGACGCCGGTATAATCGACGAGGCTGGGATCGACGGCAGCGGCGAGCGCCTCGGTCTCGACCGACAGGCCGAGGATCATTCCGGGGCCGATCATCTTGCGCGCTCTCGCCGCATCCATGTCTTCCTGGCCGATATGCAGGCCGTCGGCGCCGATGGCGATAGCCGCCTCGACATCGTCGTTGACGATGAGCAGGGCGCCGGTGCCATCAAGCGCCTGTTTCAACGCGCGTCCGGTCTCGATCATCCCGGTCGTGCCGGCATGTTTGTCGCGCAGTTGCACCATTGTCGCGCCGCCGGCAACGGCAAGGCGGGCGGTCTCGACCATGCCGATCCCGGCGCAGAGATCGGGGTCGAGGACGAGATAGAGCGAAAGATCGAAGGTCTTCATGCGGCCCATATCCTGGCCCTGGCATCGAGCGTTTCGGCGTCAAGCGCGTTCAGCGCATCGAGGAAGCGCCAGGCGAAGGAGCCGGGACCGGCCGCACCGAGTGCTGCCTCTTCGCCGGCGATGGCGAAGGTTGCAAGGGCTGCGACCGTCGCCCCGAACATATCCTCGGGCACTGTGGCGGCAAAGGCGCCGACGAGGCAGGTGAGCGAGCAGCCGAGGGCGGTGACCTGCGGCATCAAGGCCGATCCGCCTGTGATCCGCACCGCCCGCTCCCCATCGGTGACGAAATCGACTGCACCGGTGACGGCGACGACCGCCTGCTGGCGCTCGGCGAGCCATCGCGCCGAACCTTCCGCCTGTTCAACCGGATCGCGGCTGTCGACGCCCTGGCCGCGGCTCTCGCCGCCGGCGAGCGCGATGATCTCGGAGGCATTGCCACGGATGATCGTGGGCTTGAGCGCCAGCAGACCGGCGACCGCATCGCGGCGGAAAGCCGTGGCATAATGGGCGACCGGATCGAGCACCCAGGGTTTGCCGGCTGAGGTCGCTGCCTTCGCCGCCGCCTGCATGCCGTCGATCCATTGCGGCGACAGCGTGCCGATGTTGACCGTCAGCGCATTGGCGATGCCGGCGAATTCGCCGGCTTCCTCTGCGGCATGCACCATGGCGGGCGAGGCGCCGGCGGCCAGCAGAACATTTGCGGCAATGTTCATGGCGACGTAATTGGTGATGCACTGAACGAGCGGCGGCTTTTCGCGCATCGCCTTCAGCATGGCTCCTGGTGTGGTCCTGGTCTGCATGTGGCCCCTTTCAGGCGGGGGCGGGCACGGGGTCATTCGTACGGCAGTGCCGCGACCCCGAGCGACTCCCTCCGCCGGCATTATCCGGTTCAGGTTCGAAGGGTGCTTCTCAGCCCGTCTGTCGACGGGCGCCCCTGTCTCTCATCGCGCTCTTTTTCGCAGAGAATGGGGCGGATGTCATCTCGAAAATGACAGTCCTATTTGTGTGGCATTTACAGCAGGGGCAACGAATAGAACGGCCAACATTCGTGGATCACCCCAGATCGTGTCCGCAGAGAATCTTATAATAGCGTCTAACTCAAATCATGAAGATCCGTCGCAATCGCCAACCCGATCGAGAACTCCGAAAAGCGCACCGTCAACCCGCTGCGCTCCGGCGTGCAGGCCATCGGCCCGACCTCGTAACCGTCGGCGGCCGGGAAGGGCGCTAGCCGCAGCAGCGGCCAGCGGCTCCCGTCGCAAGAGGTCTGGATGCGCAGGGCGCCGTTGGCGAGGGTGACGCGGATGTGGAAATCTTCGAGTCCCTTGAAGGGTTGTGACACCGACCAGTCGGACCTGCCGTCGGTGACGACGGTGCTGAGGAAAGCTTCGCCGTCGGTGAATTCCACGCCTGTTTTTACCCAGCGTTTCCCGTCGAGGCGCACCATCAGGCCAGCCTGGTCGTAGAGGGTGCGGAATTCGCCCTGGATGCGGATCTGGGCGGTGAAGCTCTCTGCCGTGGGAAAGGCGAGGAAATGGCCGCTGTCGCGGGTGAAGCCGTAATGGGTTTCCCGCCAGAAATCGGTTTTTTCATCGGTCGTCAGGGTGAGGGCGGTGTCGTCGGCGTGCCAGCTGGCCGGTTCGTTCAGCCATTTTCCGCCCTTGAAATTGATGTTCATTCTTTTCTCCCGTTCCGCTGAAGCCTGACCATCCGTGTGCTTGGCATAATGCGCAGCCTTCGTGCAGGGCGCAGCCGAAGATTGTGTTTTCTCGCGTTCCGGTATCCCGGCAGAGGCATAATCGGTCACCCACGCTTGACAGGATCAATCCAGCTCTTATTCTTTTACAAAAAGAGTGATTACATAATTGTGGAACTTGACCGGGAGCCCTCACATGAAAACACTTGTCGCATTTCTCCTTGGCACCGCGCTTGTCGCCCTGCCCTCGACCCTGCTTGCCCAGGAAAAGGGCGGCGTCATCAATGTCGCGACGATCGGCGAGCCGCCGACGCTTGATCCGATGTCGTCGACGGCCGATCTCGTCGGCATTGTCACCCAGCATATTTTCGAAACGCTCTACACTTTCGACAAGAGCTGGAACGTCACGCCGCTGCTGGCCGAAAGCCTGCCTGAGATCAGCGCCGATGGCAAAACTTATACGATCAAGCTCAGGACCGGCATCAAGTTCCACGACAATAGCGACATGACCTCGGACGATGTGGTCGCCTCGCTGACCCGCTGGATGAAGATCGCCTCGCGCGGCAAGCAGGTGTCGGGCTTCATCGACAAGATCACTGCTGTCGATCCTTCGACCGTCACAATCACGCTGAAGCAGCCCTATGCGCCGCTGACTTCGCTGCTTGCCTTCAATAATTCGGCGGCGATCATCATTCCCTCGGAAAAACAGGACGAGCCGATGAAGGAGTTCATCGGCACCGGTCCCTATATGCTGAAGGAGCGCAAGGCCGACCAGTATATCCAGCTCGTCCGCTTCGATGGCTACAAGTCCCGTGACGGCGACAGCAATGGCTATGGCGGCGCCCGCCATCAATATCTCGATGAAATCCGCTTCGTGCCGGTGCCCGATCCGAACACCCGTGTCGAAGCCGCCGTCTCCGGCCAGTATGATTATGTCGATTCGATCGCCGTCGAATCCTACGACAAGGTGAAGGCGTCGACTGCCTCGCAGCCGGTCATGTTGAAGCCCTTCGGCTATCCGGTCTTCGTCTTCAACACGAAGGAAGGTGTTGCTGGGAATGTCGAGGTCCGCAAGGCGATTCGCCAGGCACTCAGCATGGAAGACATGCTGGCCGCCGCTTTCGGCAGCAAGGATTTCTATGCGCTCGACGGCGCCATCTATCCGAAGTCCTTTTCCTGGTCGACCGATGCCGGCGTCGAAGGCGCCTATAATCTCGCGGATCCGGAAGGGGCGGCCGCTGCTGCCAAGAAGGCCGGTTATAATGGCGAGCCGATCCGCATCCTGACCAGCCGGCAGTACGAATTCCACTATAAGATGGCGCAGGTCGCCGCAGAATATCTGAAGCTTGCCGGCTTCACCGTCGATATGCAGGTGGTGGACTGGGCGACGCTGACTCAGCGCCGCACCGATCCGAAGCTCTGGGATATCTACATCACCCACAGCCCGTTCCTGCCGGAGCCGGCCCTGATCGGCTCGCTTTCGACCAGCTCGCCCGGCTGGTGGGATACGCCGGCCCGCAAGGCCGCCGTCGATGCCTTCACCGCCGAGGTCGACCCGAAGAAGCGCGCCGCGCTCTGGGCCGATGTCCAGAAGGCGGTTTATACAGATGCGCCCTTTATGAAGATCGGCGATTTCAACGCCGTCTCGGCGAAATCGGTCAAGCTCGAAGGTGTCGATCCGGCCCCATGGCCGTATTTCTGGAACGCTTCGATCAAGAAGTAAACATCGCCGCCGGCGCTGGCCCTTCGTGGCCGGTGCCGGTCTTCTTTTCTGCCGCATCTGCAAGGGCTTGAAGGCCAGCATTCATGATCCGCTACATCCTCCAGCGCCTGTTCGGCATGATCGTCGTGATGTTTCTCGTCGTCACGATCGTCTTCGTCATCGTGCGCGTGACGCCGGGGGACCCGGCTGCCGTCATGCTCGGGCCGGATGCGACGCCGCAGGATGTTGCCGATCTGCGGAGCCGCCTCGGCCTCGACCAGTCGCTCGGCCTGCAATATTTCTATTATATCGGTCAGCTGCTGAGGGGCGATCTCGGCCAGTCGATCTTCCTCAACATGCCTGTCACCTCGGCTCTGCTCGACCGCGCCGAGCCGACCTTCTTCCTGACGCTGTTTTCGCTGGCCATTGCCGGCGTCATCGCGCTGCCGATCGGCATCTATGCGGCCTATCGGCGCGGCTCCTTCGTCGACCAGGCGGCAACGACGCTGGCGATGTTTGCCGCCAGCATCCCAAGCTTCTGGCTCGGCCTCATCCTGATGCAGTTCTTCGCCGTCCGGCTCAACCTTTTCCCGGTCTCGGGTTATGGCGGCCCCGGCTCGACCTTCCTTGAGCGGATGTATCATCTGACCCTGCCGGCCTTCGCGCTCGGCATCGTCTCCTCGGCGCTGATCCTGCGTTTCACCCGCGCGTCGATGCTCGATGTGCTCGGCGATGATTATATCCGCACGGCGCGCGCCAAGGGGCTGGTCGAGCGCAAGGTCATCCTCAAGCACGCGCTGAAGAATGCGCTGATCCCGATCCTGACGGTGCTCGGCCTGACGGCGGCGGTGCTGATTTCGGGCGCCGTCGTCACCGAGACCGTCTTCGGCCTGCCGGGTGTCGGCAATCTCGTCGTCTCGGCGGTGCTGCGCCGCGATTACCCCGTCATCCAGGGGGCGCTGCTCGTCATCGCCGCCCTCTACGTGCTGATCAATTTTGCAATCGACATGCTCTATCTGCTGGTCGATCCGAGGGTGCGCTACTGATGGCCGATATCGCGATCAAGCCCGCCGAGAGCGAAGGCAGCAAATTCGTCCGCCGCCTGCTGAAGCGCAAGACGGTGGCCTTCGGCCTGCTGATCCTGACGATCTTCGTGCTGCTGGCGGTCTTCGCCCCTGTCGTCGCGCCCTATTCGCCGTCCAAACTTTCCATCGTCAACCGGCTGAAACCGCCGAGCGGCACCTTTTTCTTCGGCACCGACGAGTTCGGCCGCGACGTCTTCTCGCGCACGATCTTTGCCGGCCGCCTGTCGCTGCTCGTCGGGGTGGCGGTCGTCAGCCTGTCAGCCGTGATCGGCGTGACACTCGGCCTGCTTGCCGGTTTTTTCCAGAAGCTCGATACGCCGATCGCCCGGCTGATCGACGCGATGATGGCCTTTCCCGATATTCTGCTGGCGATCGCGCTTGTCGCCGCCCTCGGTCCCTCCTTGACCACGGTTATCATCGCGCTGTCGATCGTTTATGCGCCCCGCCTTGCCCGCATCGTCCGTGCGTCGACGCTGGTCATTCGCGAGCTGCCCTATGTCGAGGCGGCAAAGGCGCTCGGCATTTCGACCTTCCACATCATGACCCGGCATGTGTTGCGCAATCTGCTCTCGCCGATCCTGGTGCAGGCCACCTTCCTCTTCGCCAGCGCCATGCTCGCCGAAGCCGGGCTCTCCTTCCTCGGCCTCGGCGTCAGCCCCGAAATCCCGACCTGGGGAACGATGATCGCCGCCGGCCGCCAATATATCGGCCAGGCCGACTGGATGACGCTGTTTCCGGGTGTCGCCATCATCCTCTCGGTGCTGTCGCTGCAGATGGTCGGCGACGGCCTCAGGGACATGCTCGATCCAAGACTTCGCAAGGACCTTTAATCCGCCGACCAGACGTCGGCCCAATCCAAATTTGCATGACAGGAGTTTGCGTGAATCAGTTTCCCACCGCCGCCGGCAAGGTCGAGAACTCGCCTTACCAACGGTTAGCCGCCCTCGGCATCAAGCTTCCGCCGCCGCCGCCGCCGATCGCCAATTTCGTGACGCATGTGGTGGAGGGCAATATGCTCTACCTCTCCGGCCAGGGGCCGCGCGAGGCCGATGGCTTCCTGCATGCCGGCAAGGTCGGCGCCGGCGTCAGTGTCGAGGAGGCCTATCGGCATGCACGGCTGACCGGCATCAATCTGCTCGCCGTCATGCATGATGCGCTCGGCGATCTCTCCCGCGTCAAGCGGGTGGTCAAGCTGCTCGGCATGGTCAATGCCGTGCCTGAGTTCGAGGATCATCCGAGCGTCATCAACGGCTGCTCGGATCTGCTGATCGCGGTCTTCGGCGCGGCCGGCGAACATGCGCGCTCAGCCGTCGGCTTCGGCTCGCTGCCGGGCAACATCACCGTCGAGATCGAGGCGATCGTTGCCTTGAATGGCTGACGAGAGCTTTCATATTTGGAGAAGGGTCCACCCATGGCCCGTTCCTCGACCCAGACTTCTGGAGACCTTCATGCCCAATGATATCAGACCTTCGCTCGGCCTTCGGCCCGTCATCAACGTATCCGGCACGATGACCAGCCTCGGCGCGTCGATCGTCGTGCCGGAGGCGATCGAGGCGATGGCATCGATCCTGCCGCATTTCGTCGAGATCAACGACCTGCAGCGCAAGGCAAGCGCCATCATCGCCCGGCTGACCGGCGGTGAGGCGGGCTTCGTCACCGCCTCCTGCTCGGCCGGTATTTCGCTGGCGGCCGCCGGCGCCATCACCGGCGACAATCTGCTGGCGATCGAGAAGCTGCCGGATGCCGTGCCCGAGAAGAACGAAGTGCTGGTGCAGATGGGCCATGTGGTGAGCTACGGCGCTCCGGTCGACCAGGCGATCCGGCTTGCCGGCGGCAAGGCCGTGCTGATCGGCCAGGCGACCTCGACGCATCGCTTCCACATGGAAAAGGCGATCACCGACAAAACAGCCGCCGCCGTCTATGTCGTCTCCCACCATGTCGTCGATTACGGCCTGTTGAACCTCAAGGAATTCGTCGAGGTCGCCCATGCCAAGGGCGTGCCTGTGATCGTCGATGCCGCCTCGGAATACGATCTCCGGATTTTCCTGGAGCAGGGGGCCGATATCGCCCTCTATTCCGGCCACAAGTTCCTCGGCGGCCCGACCTCCGGCATCGTTGCCGGCCGGAAGGAACTGGTGCGCCATGCCTTCCTGCAGAACATGGGCATCGGCCGCGGCATGAAGGTCGGCAAGGAAAGCATCTTCGGCGTCATGGCAGCGCTGGAAGCCTGGGAAAACCGTGACCATGCCGGCATCCGCGAACGCGAGACCGGTTATCTCAACCTGTGGAAGCGCACACTCGATGGCCGCCCCGGCCTGACCTCGCTGATCGAGCCTGACCCGACCAACAATCCGCTCGAGCGGCTGCGCCTGATCGTCGATCCCGAAGAGGCCCATATCACCGCCTGGGACTTGGCCGATGCGCTGGCGAGGGGCAACCCGCCGATCATCGTGCGCGACCATGAGGTGGAGCACCGTTATTTCTATCTCGACCCGTGCAACCTGCATCCGGGCCAGGACGTCATCGTCGCAAACCGCCTGGCCGAGGAACTCGACAAGGCGCGCGCTTCCAACGAAATCATCGCGACGCCGATCGAAAACCGCAGCCGGCACCGCTTCGATGCCGCGCTGCGCTGGCCGGATTAAGCCGCAAGGGGAGCGATATGGCTGAGGTTCAAGCGCAACCGATCGAGACGAGCGCACCCGTTCTTTCCGTCGACAGGCTAACCACCTCCTTTCTGGTGGATGGCGCCTGGAAGCCGGTGGTGCGCGATGTCTCGTTCACCGTCGCACCCGGCGAGACGGTGGCGATCGTCGGCGAATCCGGCTCGGGCAAGAGCGTCACCTCGCTCTCCATCATGCGGCTGCTGCAGGCGGATACGAGCCGCGTCGAGGGCCGCGTGCTGCTCGGCGGCCGCGACCTGCTGGCCTTGCCGGAACATGCCATGCGGCAGGTGCGCGGCAACGAGGTGGCGATGATCTTCCAGGAGCCGATGACATCGCTCAATCCGCTCTTCACCATCGGCGACCAGATCTCCGAGGCGCTGCTTTGCCATTCCGATATGAGCCGAGCCGATGCCAAAGCCGAGACGATTAGGCTGCTGGAAAAAGTCCGCATCCCCTCTGCCGCCTCGCGTTTCGGCGAATATCCGCATCGTTTTTCCGGCGGCATGCGCCAGCGGGTGATGATCGCCATGGCCCTTGCCAGCCGGCCGAAACTGCTGATCGCCGACGAGCCGACGACGGCGCTCGACGTGACGATCCAGGGCCAGATCCTCGATCTCATCAAGATGCTGCAGGAGGAGGAGGGGACCTCGGTTCTGTTCATCACCCATGACATGGGCGTCGTCGCCGAGATCGCCGACCGGACGGTGGTGATGTATCGCGGCGAACAGGTCGAAAGCGGGCTCACCGCCGATATTTTCCACCGCGGCAGACATCCCTATACCAGGGCGCTGCTATCGGCCGTGCCGGTGCTCGGCTCAATGCAGGGCCGCCAGCGGCCTCTGCGTTTCCCCGTGGTCAATACGGCGACGGGGGAATCCGACATTCCGGCCGAAGCCGCCGATACGGTCGCGATGGCGCCGGTCCTTGAGGTGAAGAACCTCACCAAGCGTTTCGACATTCACTCCGGCCTGTTCGGCCGGCTGACCAGCCGCGTGCACGCGGTCGAGAACGTCTCCTTCGATCTCCATGCCGGGGAGACGCTGTCGCTCGTCGGCGAGTCCGGCTGCGGTAAATCGACGACGGGGCGCGCCATCTTGCGGCTCATCGAGCCGCAAGCCGGTTCCGTTCTCGTCGAGGGCAGGGAGGTGCTCGGCCTCGACAGGAGGGAGCTGCGCGAGATGCGAAAATCCGTGCAGATGATCTTCCAGGATCCCTTTGCCAGCCTCAATCCGCGCATGACGGTGGGTGCTGCGATCGCCGAACCCTATCTCGAACACAGGATGGGCAATGCAAAGCACGCAAGGGACGTGGTCGCCGACCTGTTGGTGAAGGTCGGCCTGTCCGCGGATATGGCGGCGCGTTACCCGCATGAATTTTCCGGCGGCCAGCGCCAGCGCATCTGTATTGCCCGGGCGCTTGCCTTGCAGCCGAAGGTCATCGTTGCCGACGAAAGCGTCTCGGCGCTCGACGTTTCGATCAAGGCGCAGGTGATCAACCTGATGCTGGACCTGCAGCAGAGCCTCAACCTCGCATTCCTGTTTATTTCGCACGACATGGCGGTGGTCGAGCGCGTCAGCCACCGGGTGGCGGTGATGTATCTCGGCGAGATCGTCGAGATCGGCCCGCGGGCCGCCGTCTTCGAAAATCCGCAGCATGCCTATACCAGGAAACTCATCGCCGCCGTGCCGGTGCCCGATCCCGACCGCCGCCATGAGAAGCGGATGGTGGCGAATGACGAGATCAAGAGCCCGATGCGCCCGGTCGACTATCAGCCTCCAGCCACCTTCTATCGTGAAGTCGGACCGGGTCATCTGGTGATGGCCGATCGGTAGGTTGGCTTGGCCCAATGGCAGTTGCCTAACGGGCTGGCGGCGCATAAAGCAGATGTAGTGACACCTGCCTGGAAAGCCGCATCAATGGACAAGACAGAGTATTATTCGAAGCTTGGCGGTCTGCCGCCGCAGACCCAATTGCTTTCCGGCAAGGCCGTTTTCACCACGGCTTACGCGGTCATCCCGCGCGGCGTCATGAGCGATATCGTCACGAGCGTCCTTCCGCATTGGACGGGAACGCGAGCATGGGTTCTGTCCCGGCCGCTTTCCGGCTTCTCCGAGACCTTCTCGCAATATGTTATGGAAGTTCAGCCGGGCGGCGGAAGCGACCGGCCGGAACCGGACAAGCGGGCCGAGGCGGTCCTCTTCGTCGTCGAAGGCGGCATGACGGTGGAGCTTGAAGGCGTCAGCCACGCGCTGCGCGCCGGCTCCTTCGTCTATATCCCGGCCGCTTCGGCCTGGCGCCTCAAAAACGATGGTTCGGCTGCCGCGATCTTCCATTGGATCCGCAAGGCTTTTCAGGAGGTCGACGGGCTGGAGCTGCCGCCGGCGATCGTCACGCATGAGGACGACCATCCGATCCGGGCGATGCCCGACACAGATGGGCGCTGGGGCACGACCCGCTTCATCGATCCTGCCGATGTGCGCTACGATATGCACGTCAATATCGTGACGCTGGAGCCGGGTGCGGTGATCCCCTTCATGGAAACCCATGTGATGGAGCATGGCCTTTATGTGCTTGAAGGAAAGGCGGTCTATCGCCTCAACCAGGATTGGGTCGAGGTCGAGGCCGGCGACTTCATGTGGCTGCGCTCTTTCTGCCCGCAAGCCTGTTACGCCGGCGGCCCCGGCCGGTTCCGCTACCTGCTCTACAAGGACGTCAACCGGCACATGAAACTCTGGTAGAACCTGCGCCGGGCGACATCCATGCGGCCGTGATCACGCCGCCTTTGCTTGTCGCTTGGCAGCCTTGACATGGGTTGTGCTGCGGCGACCGTCGACGCTGACAGGGACGTCGCCGTCAACGGTGGCGCGGCGCACCACCCGGTGCTGGTCGCCATAATCGTTGACAGCATAATGCTGGGTGGCGCGATTATCCCAGATCGCGACATCTCCGGCTCTCCAGCGCCAGCGCACGGTATTTTCCGGGGCGGTGACATAGGACTGGAAGACCTCGTAGAGTTTTGCGGAATCGGCCTTCGATACGCCGATCAGGCGCTGAACGAAATTCCCAAGCAGCAGCGATCTTTCGCCGGTTTCCGGATGAACACGCACGACCGGATGCTCGGTCTCGTAGATGGTCGAGGTGAAAACCTCCTCGAAATGCTTCTTCTCTGCATCCGTGGCGCGAGGGCGCACGGCGGCATAGTCATAGGCATTGCTGTGAATGGCCCATAAATTATCCGCCAGCAATTTGAGCGGCGCCGGCAGGCTTTCGTATGCGGCGTGGGTGTTGGACCAGATCGTGTCGCCGCCGGCCGCCGGAATGACGACGCCGCGAAGGACAGAGAATTTGGGGTAGGCATCGACGAAGGTGACGTCGGTGTGCCACTGGTCCGCTCTGCCGCCGCCGCGGCTGGAATCGAGGTTGAGGATGGAAGCGGTGCCGGCGACCGGTCCCTGGGTTGGATGCGGCACCAGGTCGCCCAGGCGGCGTGCGAAGGATTCCTGTTCGGAATCGTCAAGGTGCCCCTGGTCGCGGAAGAAGATGACCTTGTGCTTCAGGAGAAGCTGATTGATGGCCGCCACCGTTGCATCCGAAAGTTCTCCGCCGAGGCGGACACCTTTGATTTCGGCTCCGACACGGCCGGTCAGCGGCACGACATCGGACTCGGGAATGATCTGATTGACGAGAACCGGATTGCTCATGGAAATCTCCTGTTGATATGGGAAGACAGCTGCGGGTCACATGCGCGCCTTAAGAAGCAGAGCGTGTTCGAAAATCTCATCGCTGAAATCGACAGGTCCATGAAACAAAATAATCTATAAAATCTATAGACAAAAATTTCTAACTTTGCCTGTTTTTCTGAAACAACCGACTTCGATCTTTCCTTCCTTGCCGATGGTTTCCTCGCCGACGGGGAGACTGGCGGCGCCTGTCGTTTCTTCGTATCGTCCGCAGGCTGCGCCGGATGGCCCGGCAATTTCAGAGGCCGTAAATCGGTGCCGGGAGAGGGCGACACGCAAGACCGACTTCATCAACAATTTCTGGCGTGCTCTTGCAAACGATCCCGCAAACCTCAAACGCGTATGGGAAACGCTCAAATCGGTCATGACGGTCGAGGGCGCGATCGATCCGTTGACGCGCGAGATGATCTACATAGCGGTGTCAACCGCCAATGCTTGCCAGTACTGCGTTCAATCCCATACCGCTGCCGCCCGTGCGCGGGGAATGACCGATGCCCAACACGGCGAACTCCTGACGATCATCGGACTTGCCGGCCAGACAAACCATCTCGCTCTCGCCATGCAGGTTCCGCCCGATCCGGAATTTGAGGTGCGATAGAAACAAGGGACTTGGCGCTGGCATCACATGCGCAGCTGCCGCCATCTGCAATCTCCACCTCCAGATACGGGAGTGATATAATGCAACGTTAAATTGGCCGTTGGCTCTGGGAACCAGACACCCGCCTTCTGCTAAATACCCTCCAAGGATCCTTTCCTCGGCGCCTTGCGGGCCGCGAGGGATGCTGCAGGCATCTCAAAGAGATCGTTCTTCGTCCTGATGAAACGTCCGGATATGAACGCCGCCTTGCTCGATTTCGGGGGCGGCTTCAAGATCGAACCTTCACTTCTGCGAAGGCGCGTCTCATTATTGCAGACCCGGCAATAAAATAGAAACTATTCACGCAATTGTGGGTGTGAGGATCTGACGGCAATATCGATCCGTCAGACGAACACAGCGTCGCCTGAAGTTTTCAATGATGAAATCGCAAGACGCGAGATGGCTCAGAACCTTTCTTCCATGAACACGCAGGGGCGTACTACTCTCCGCAGGCGCCGCCGCAGCGGCCATGGCAATTTCACCCTCTCTCAGCTTCGCAGCCAATGCTGCTCCCGCCACCAACCCAATCGAAGGAACCAAGACAATGGCATATATAACCACCAACGACGGCGTCGAGATCTTTTACAAGGACTGGGGTCCGAAGGATGCGCAGCCGATCGTCTTCCATCACGGCTGGCCGCTGTCATCGGACGACTGGGACGCCCAGATGCTTTTCTTCCTTTCGAAGGGATACCGCGTCGTCGCCCATGACCGCCGCGGTCACGGTCGCTCCGCCCAGGTTGCCGACGGACACGATATGGACCATTACGCCGCCGATGCCTTCGCCGTCGCAGAAGCGCTCGACCTGAAGAATGCCGTGCATATCGGCCACTCGACGGGCGGCGGCGAGGTTGCCCGCTATGTCGCCAAGCACGGCCAGCCCGCCGGCCGCGTCGCCAAGGCGGTTCTCGTCTCGGCTGTGCCGCCGCTGATGCTGAAGACCGAGAACAACCCGGAAGGCCTGCCGATCGAAGTCTTCGATGGTTTCCGTTCGGCGCTCGCGACGAACCGCGCCCAGTTCTTCCGCGACGTTCCGGCCGGTCCGTTCTACGGCTTCAATCGTGATAGCGCGACAGTTCAGGAAGGTGTGATCCAGAACTGGTGGCGGCAGGGAATGATGGGCGGAGCCAAGGCCCACTACGACGGCATCAAGGCCTTCTCCGAAACGGACCAAACGGAAGACCTGAAGGCGATCACGGTTCCGACGCTCGTACTGCACGGCGAAGATGACCAGATCGTTCCGATCGCGGATTCGGCCCTGAAGTCGGCAAAGCTGTTGAAGAATGGTTCACTCAAGACCTATCCCGGCTTCTCGCACGGCATGCTGACCGTCAATGCCGATGTCCTGAACGCCGATCTTCTGGCCTTCGTGCAGTCCTAAACAAGACCCGGAGCCGCGATGTGAAAGCAATCGCGGCTCCGATCTTTTATTGAACACAGCACGAAATTCGGAACGGGACCATGATGCTGTTGACCCCAGAGCTTGTTGCCCTGACGTTGCGAGACGTCCTGGACGATGGCCCAGAACCGGGCTGGACACCACTCTGCGAGGCGGAACTTGACTGTCTCGTCGACAGGATTGAACGAGAGGCAGGTGGCGAACCGATTTGGGTCTTCGCTTACGGGTCCCTTATCTGGAACCCTGAGTTCGAGCCGGCAGCCCGAATGCCAGCATTCGCATATGGATGGCATCGATCGTTTTCGCTGAGGATCGAACGTTGGCGGGCAACCAGCGAACAACCAGGTCTGATGATGGTTCTCGAACGCGGCGGGCGTTGTGATGGTGTGGTACTCCGTTTATCCGAAGAGCGTCGCCGCCAGGATCTCGGTGCGCTCGTGGCGCGCGAAATCAAGTACCACGAAGTCGCCGCCATGGTCCGGTGGGTTCGCGTGCAGACGCCTGAAGGCATGAAGAACGCCCTGACCTTCTGGGCAAGTACCAGACGATCCGGCCTCACCAAGCCATTGCCGAGGCAGACCACCGCGGAGCTGATCGCAAACGCCTGCGGGCAGGGCGGATCGTGCGCGCAATATCTGCACAACACGATCGTTGATCTTGAGGCCGAGGGGATCCGAGACCGAAATCTCTGGCATCTGCAGGCGCTCGTGGCCGAGCAGATCAAGGCAAAGCAAGCAGCCTGATCGTCGTCCTAACTGAACGTCAATCCAGCATGACCATGTGCGCCGGGACTTGCTCTTCGAAGAACTTCGAGAAGGATGCGATCCGGGGCGGCAGGGCCTGATATGGCGGGTAGTAGAGCGTCAACCACAGGTCGGGCGGAGCCCATCCCTTGAAGACATGGACAAGACGACCGCTGCGGATGTGGTCGGCAATATTGAACCCCGGTAGCATGGCAACGCCCACACCGTCGGCGGCCATGTCCGCCAGAACCTCGCCACTGTTGGCGCTGAAGGCCCGACCTGCCGAAATCGTCATGCTGGATCCACCATCCGACAGCACCCAGTTCTCGCGCCGGCTCTCACCGCTATAGGCGAGGCAGTCGTCAGGTGTCAGTTCGTTCGGGTGCTGCATTTCGGCGAACCGACTCCCGGGCGCCGCGATGAGTATCCGAGGAACGGCACGGATCTTGCGCCAGATCGTGAACTTGTCCGATGGTTGGGATGAGATGCGGATCGCCAGGTCGTAGTCGTCATCGACAATGTTCACCAATCCATCGGACAGCGAGATCTCGAAGCTCATCTTTGGATATCGTTCCTTGAATCCTGAAAGGATCGGCGGCAGCACTGCCTTTCCGAACCATGTCGGCGCGCTGATCCGGAGCCGCCCTTCGTCAGCCTTGTGAGTGTTCATCACCTCGCGCCGTGCGTCTTCGAGCGTCTTCACCGCAGGCTGGATCTGCGCGGCAAAGATCGCGCCATCGGTCGTGAGGGAAACCTGCCTCGTAGTGCGCACAAAGAGCTGAACGCCGAGTTCTGCCTCGAGCGCGGCGATGGCACGCGTGACGGCTGCGGGTGTCATGTCCAGTTCGCGGGCTACCTGGGCGAAATTCCGCTTCTCGGCGGCGAGGAGGAAGGTTCGGAGAGCTTTGTAATCGTTCATATCATTGTTTCAAAAATTGCAATTCAATCACAAGGAATATTGCAATTCTCGGCGGCGATCAACCGGCCTACATTCATATCAACACACGAACATCAACGCCCATTGAAAGGCATCGACATGATCAAGGATATCAAGGGACTGCATCACGTGACCTCGATGGCATCGGATGCGCGGCAGAACAACCGCTTCTTCACCGACACGTTGGGCCTGCGCCGCGTCAAGCAGACAGTCAACTTTGACGACCCAAGCGTCTATCATCTGTATTACGGCGACGAGAACGGCTCAGCCGGGACGGTCATGACCTACTTCCCGTTCCAGAACATGATGCTGGGGCGTCCAGGCGTGGGCGAGGTCGGTGAAACGCAGTTCTCCGTGCCGAAGGGTTCGCTGAAGTTCTGGCAGGATCGCTTCACCGCTCAAGGTGTCGACGGGCTGGAAACGGACACCGTCTTTGGTGCCAACCGTCTTCGTTTCATGGGACCGGATGGCGACAGCCTTGCGCTTATCGAGTCCGCCGACGATACCCGCGCCCCATGGCTGGGCGACGGTATCCCTAGCGATGCTGCCATCCGCGGTTTCGCCGGCGCTCGCTTCAGCCTGCACGATATCGCAGCGACTGAAGAACTGCTCGGCTTCATGGGCTACCAACGCGCCGAAAAGGAGGGCGATGTGACTCGCTTCATCATTCCAAACAGAAACGGAGCGGACACGATCGATCTTGCAGCACTGCCGAAGACGCCTTTTGCCCGTCAGGGTGCGGGTTCGGTCCACCATATCGCGTTTGCGGTCGACAACCGCGAGAAGCAGCTTGAGGTACGCAAGACGCTGATGGATACCGGATATCAGGTCACGCCTGTCATCGACCGCGACTATTTCTGGGCGATCTACTTCCGCACGCCGGGTGGCGTTCTGTTCGAGGTTGCCACGAACGAGCCGGGCTTCAACCGAGACGAGGACACCGCGCATCTCGGCGAAGCACTCAAGCTCCCGAGCCGATACGAGGAATTCCGGGATGAGATCCAGGCCAACCTCGTGCCACTGGCGGCCTGATGCCCAGCATTGATCGTCATGTGACGAAGAACTTGAAGCGTCGCGGATCCCTGAATCGCGGCGCTTCAGTGCGTCCTGCGCGAACGCCCGCAGCGATGAGCTATGTGGGCGTTGAGGGCGAGGGCGATATGCGCGACGAGAGAGCGGTCCGCGCCATCCTGACCGATCAGGGGCAGGAGGGCAGCGCCGATATCCCGCACCGTAGGATCATCCATGCCGCGACAGACAGCCAGATCATTCAGCCCTCACCTGTCTGATCCGCGAGTTCGGTCAGATGCTTCCGCGGGAGATGTATGACGAATGCTTCGAACTTTCCGCGGACGGCGATTGCCGCGCCCTGCGCAGACTTATGAGACAGACGGATCCTTTGGGATAAGATCTCCGGAGGAGAGGGCGGTCTGTTCTGCCATATGTCGGAATGCTCGACTCGATCAGATGGAGCACGATGAGAAACGCGTCGTCGGCCGGATATGACCACGGCAGGATCCCGCTCGGTGTAACCTCTGGCGACATAGGCCATTGTCATCTCGGCTTCCCGAAGAGGCCTCGTCACGAGAGTGCGTGCACTGCCCGTCTGGACCCATTCGCCCATATTGTTGGCGACCGCCGATGCTCCCTCACAATGAACTCTTATGAAGAGGGCGTGGAGGTCGAACAGACTTCCCGAGCCGCTGGTTTGCAAATTTCCGCTCAATCCACCGTTGTGGCGCGTCGGGTCATATTAGGATAGTTTCTCGCGCGAAGTTCGCCGCAGGTCTTGTCGAATAGTCAGATCCATGGAACGAAAGACAGGCAAATCTGGCCGCGCGCGCTGGAGCGGCCCAGGCGTTTCGGCGCCAGATTCCAGGCGTGGTTCCGACTCCCCTGATCGGGCGAGCGGCGGGCGCTTCCCCACTACGGAACGGCGGAAGCTGAGGCTTGATGTCCATTGTTGCGAAATGTGTAATTCATTCGCAAGTAATATTGCAATTCCGTGTCGAGAGCCGACGCAATAGATTTCTATTCAGCAGCCAAGACAACGAGTGAGCGGCTCTCAAAGGGAACCCGCAACACTCCAAGGATTGCAGAACGAGCGTCGTGCCGCGGCATCCGATGCTGCTGCCCATTCTGACACCGCACAGGCGGTCCAAACAACCGAAGAGGAATTGACTATGTCCAAGCTCGAAGTCCTGACCCCGGCAAACAGCCAGCTCATCTTCATCGACCAGCAGCCGCAGATGGCGTTCGGTGTGCAGTCGATTGATCGCCAGACACTGAAGAACAATGTCGTCGGCCTTGCCAAGGCCGCCAAGATCTTCAACGTCCCCACCACGATCACCACGGTCGAAACCGAATCCTTCTCGGGCAATACTTTTCCGGAACTGCTCGCCGTCTACCCGGAGAACGATATTCTCGAGCGGACCTCTATGAACTCCTGGGACGATCAGAACGTCCGTGACGCGCTGGCGAAGAATGCCGCCAACGCACGCAAGAAGATCGTCGTCTCGGGGCTCTGGACGGAAGTCTGCAACACGACCTTCGCACTCTCCGCCCTCCACGACGTTCCGGAATACGAGATCTACATGGTCGCCGACGCTTCGGGCGGCACTTCGTCCGACGCACACAAATACGCGATGGATCGCATGGTGCAGGCAGGCGTGATCCCGGTCACCTGGCAGCAGGTTCTGCTCGAGTGGCAGCGCGACTGGGCCCGCAAGGAGACCTACGACGCGGTCACCACGCTTGTGAAGGAACACTCCGGCGCCTATGGCATGGGCATCGACTATGCCTACACCCACGTCCACAAGGCCGCCGAACGCGTCGCCCACGGCAAGCGCATCGGCCCGAACCCCGCCAAGTAAGGCCTGCTCGGCCCGCTCCGATAACCCCGTCGGGGCGGTCTTTCCGTCATTCTGGAGGACATCCCATGAAAATCTATCTCCTGTCGCTCGGTGCAGGCCTGCTTGTCGGCATCGTCTACAGCCTGCTCAACGTCCGCTCACCCGCACCGCCGGTCATCGCTCTAGTCGGCCTTCTCGGAATTCTTGTCGGCGAACAGATCATACCGCTCGCAAAGACCTTGTGGAGCAAGGAGCCGGTAGCCGTCTCATGGCTTCATCAGATCAAGCCGCACATGTTCGGTCACCTACCCAAGGGCGGCGATCGTATCGACGTTGCTCATCGCGCAGACGGCCAAGTAGAGGAGCGGAGCTGATGACGACGCGGCGAACCTTCCTTGGAGGAGCATCAAGCCTGGCGTTTTCGAACCTCTTCTCACCGGCGAAAGCCGCCGATCCCAACCAGACCCGAGTAGACACCATGCATCCCGACCTGATCCTTCACAACGGCCGCATCACCACACTTGACCGGACCAATCCGAACGCGACGGCGATCGCCATCAAGGACGGGCTGTTCTTGGAGGTCGGATCCGACAGCGAGATCATGGTGTTGGCTGGCCCCGACACCAGGATCGTCGACCTCAAGGGCAAGCGCGTCCTGCCGGGCCTGATTGACAACCATACCCACGTTATTCGCGGTGGCCTGAACTACAACATGGAACTGCGCTGGGACGGCGTGCGCTCGCTCGCAGATGCCATGGACATGCTGAAGCGCCAGGTGGCGATCACGCCCGCGCCGCAATGGGTGCGCGTTGTCGGCGGGTTCACCGAACATCAGTTCGCCGAAAAGCGTCTGCCGACGATCGAGGAGATCAATGCGATCGCTCCCGATACCCCGGTCTTCCTGTTGCATCTATACGATCGGGCACTCCTGAATGGCGCGGCCCTGCGCGCCGTCGGCTACACCCGCGATACGCCGAACCCGCCGGGTGGTGAAATCACCCGTGATGCCAATGGCAATCCGACTGGCATGCTGCTGGCCAAGCCGAATGCAGGCATTCTCTACTCGACGCTCGCCAAGGGGCCGAAGCTTCCTCTGGACTATCAGGTAAACTCGACCCGCCACTTTATGCGCGAACTGAACCGCCTTGGCGTGACCGGAGTGATCGACGCGGGCGGCGGCTTCCAGAACTATCCGGACGATTACGAGGTCATCCAGAAGCTGTCGGACGAGAACCAGATGACGGTTCGTCTGGCCTACAATCTCTTCACGCAGAAACCGAAGGAAGAAAAGCAGGATTTTCTGAACTGGACGCAGTCGGTCAAATACAAGCAGGGCAACGACTATTTCCGTCACAACGGTGCCGGCGAAATGCTTGTCTTCTCCGCCGCCGATTTCGAGGATTTTCGACAGCCACGTCCTGAAATGGCTCCGGAGATGGAAGGCGAGCTGGAAGCGGTGGTCCGGGTTCTTGCCGAAAACCGTTGGCCGTGGCGCATGCACGCCACCTATGACGAGACCATCTCCCGCTCGCTCGACGTGTTCGAGAAGGTCAACAGGGACATCCCGCTCAAAGGCCTCAACTGGTTCTTCGATCACGCGGAGACCATATCGGAACGGTCGATCGACCGCATTGCGGCACTTGGCGGCGGCATCGCCACTCAGCATCGCATGGCCTATCAGGGCGAATATTTCGTCGAGCGCTACGGCCATGGCGTGGCGGAAGCCACGCCGCCGATCAAGCGCATGCTCGACAAGGGCGTGAATGTCTCGGCAGGTACGGATGCCACCCGTGTCGCCTCCTACAATCCGTGGGTCTCGCTCTCGTGGATGGTGACCGGCAAGACAGTTGGCGGAATGCAACTCTACCCGCGTGCCAACTGCCTTGATCGCGAGACGGCGCTTCGCATGTGGACCGAAATGGTCACCTGGTTCTCGAACGAAGAGGGCAAGAAGGGCCGTATCGAAAAGGGCCAGTTCGCTGATCTGGTCGTGCCGGACAAGGACTTCTTCTCCTGCGCCGAGGACGAAATCTCGTTCCTCGTTTCGGAGCTGACCATGGTCGGTGGCAAGATCGTCTACGGCGCGGGCGACTTCAAGACGCTCGACGAGAACGACATCCCGCCCGCGATGCCCGACTGGTCTCCTGTCCGCAAATTCGGCGGCTATGCCGCCTGGGGCGAGCCGGAAGGTGCCGGTGCCCGTTCGTTACGCCGCACGGCAATCTCCACATGCGGATGTGCCAGCGATTGCGGCGTGCATGGGCATGATCATGCCGGTGCTTGGACGTCCAAACTTCCGATCGCCGACCTCAAGGGATTCTTCGGCGCTCTCGGCTGCTCCTGCTGGGCAGTCTGATCTCGGCTTCACGCTTGGGCGGCCACGCCGCCGCCCGAGCAATCCATTTCATAATTTCAAAAACCGCAATTGAATCGAAACGATTGCTGCAATTGTTGGCAGGGCGGTAACCAGCCAATATCGCTCCATCAAACGCAGCCGCTCGTTCAGACCGGCGAACCTGCAGGGAGCAGATATGACCAACCAATCACATATGTCGAATCCAGTTCGGAGCAGTCTGGCCCGCGTCGTCGGCTCTCCTGTCACGCGAACGGTGTCGCTGCTGGCGCTCTGCGCCGCCTATATCCAGGGACCGCTCACCAAGATCTTCGATTTCAACGGCGCATTGGCCGAGATGGATCATTTCGGCCTCCATCCAGCGGCCTTCTTCGCAGTCGCCGTCATCGTCTTCGAACTCACGGCTTCCGCCATGGTGGTCTCGGGCTTCCTGCGCTGGACAGGCGCCCTGGCGCTGGCTGGCTTCACGCTTCTCGCGACCTTCATCGCGCTCCGCTTCTGGGAAATGGCCCCGGGCATGGACCGTATGATGGCGGCCAACGCCTTCTTCGAGCACCTGGGCCTCGCAGGCGCATTCGTCTTCGTTGCAGCATTTGACCTCACCAAGGGAGCAGGCAAATGAGTGCCGCAAAATCATCCGGGGGAACCTTCGGGCCCCTCGCACAGCCAGTCTTCGCTGTTCTGTGGATCGCCACCGTCGTTGGCAACACCGGAAGTTTCATGCGCGACGTCGCCAGCTCCTGGCTGATGACGGATCTGTCCGCATCGCCCGCCGCAGTCGCCATGGTTCAGGCGGCCGGAACCCTGCCGATCTTCCTGCTTGCCATCCCGGCAGGCGTTCTCACCGACATCCTCGATCGCCGCAAGTTCCTGATCGCTGTCCAGCTCCTGCTGGCATCCGTCAGTATATCCCTGGTGGTTCTGTCCCAGACAGGCATGCTTTCGGTCAGCGCGCTGATCGGCCTGACCTTCCTCGGCGGCATTGGCGCCGCGTTGGTGGGGCCGACCTGGCAGGCGATCGTTCCGGAACTGGTGAAGCGTGAGGACGTGAAGAGCGCAGTGGCGCTCAACTCGCTCGGCATCAATATCGCCCGCTCCATCGGGCCTGCTGCGGGCGGCCTGCTTCTCGCAGCCTTTGGAGCCGGGATCACCTATGGCGCGGATGTCGCAAGCTACATCGTGGTGATCGCAGCTCTGGTCTGGTGGCCACGGGCGAAGGATGCAAACGACGCGCTTCAGGAGAACTTCTTCGGTGCCTTCCGCGCCGGACTTCGCTACACCCGCTCCAGCAGACCGATGCATGTCGTCCTCCTGCGGGCCGCCATCTTCTTCGCCTTCGCCAGCGCGGTCTGGGCGCTCCTCCCGCTCGTCGCCCGGCAACTGCTCGGTGGGGATGCCAGCTTCTACGGCATCCTGCTTGGTGCGGTCGGAGCTGGTGCGATCGGTGGAGCCTTGGTCATGCCGAGGCTGCGCGAACGCCTGAGCTCGGACGGTCTGCTTCTTGGCGCAGCACTGATCACCGCAGTCGTCTTGGGTGTCCTGTCGCTTGCCCCGCCGAAGATCGTCGCCATCATCGTTCTTATGTTCCTCGGGGGCGCATGGATCACCGCCCTGACCACGCTCAACGGCGCAGCGCAGGCTGTTCTACCCAACTGGGTGCGCGGTCGTGGTCTTGCCGTCTACCTGACCGTATTCAATGGTGCGATGACTGCCGGAAGCCTCGGCTGGGGTGCTGTCGGCGAAGCTGTTGGCATCCAGTCTACCTTGCTCATTGGAGCGGCTGGTCTTCTCGTTGCCGGTTTCATCATGCATCGCGTGAAGCTTCCTGCAGGCGATGCCGACATGGTGCCGTCCAACCACTGGCCCGAACCGCTTGTCGCCGAGCCGATCGCCCATGACCGTGGTCCGGTTCTGATCCTGATCGAGTACAAGGTCGAGAAGCAGCACCGCAGTGCGTTCCTGCACGCAATCGATTATCTGTCCAAGGAGCGTCGCCGCGATGGAGCATATGGCTGGGGCGTTACCGAAGACTCGGCTGACCCGGAGAAGATCGTCGAGTGGTTCATGGTGGAATCCTGGGCCGAACACCTTCGCCAGCACCGGCGGGTTTCCAATGCAGACGCCGACCTTCAGGGCAAAGTTCTGACCTACCACGTCGGCCCGGAGAAGCCCGTCGTCCGTCACTTCTTGACCATCAATCGGCCTGATGCCGCATAACGAAAACGCAAAGGGCAGGGCGGCTTCGGCCGCCCTTTCCATTATGTCGCCTGGCGCAATGAATTCGAAACAATTGATGCAATTGCGAGAGCCGACGATCAGCGGCAAAACTCAGGTGCCGTGCGAGACACGAAATTACGGCAACAGCATCAGTCGAGGTCACGATCATGAAACTTCCTTCCCTTCCCACACTCCTGAGCTTTAATGGCGGCTATGTCGACACACTCGGCTTCCTGTCGCTTTCCGGGCTGTTCACCGCCCATGTCACTGGAAACTTCGTGACGCTAGGTGCCACGTTGGCGCACGGTCTGGACGGAGCATTGTCAAAACTCCTGGCACTACCGATGTTTTGTCTGGTCGTTTTTGTATCACGTCTGGTCTGCCTGAAACTTCAAAGTCGGGATCGCTCACCCATCCGGCCAATGCTTGTCGTCAAGCTGCTGCTGTTTGTGGGAGTTGCTGCCTACGCACTCTTTCATGGCCCGTTTCGGGCTGAAGAAGGGGCCGTCACACTGGCGGTCGGCATGGCCCTGGTTTCGGCGATGGCTATTCAGAATGGGCTTCACAAGGCGCATCTGTCGAAAGCGCCGCCTTCCACGCTGATGACCGGCACGACGACGCAGATCATGCTCGATCTCGCGGACATTCTGGCCGATCCGAAAGCCGACGAAGTCGTGACAGCGAAAGCACGGGTTAAAAAGATGGCAGCTGCCGTCGCGACCTTCGCCCTCGGCTGCGGTGTCGGCGCTGTCGGTTACATGTACGCTCCCGCAGCGGCGTTCAGCCTGCCTGCGGTAATTGCCACGGTCGCGCTCTTTGCAAGCAGCGCAGGTGCCGAGTCCTGAAACCCGACAGCCCTTTCGATATTGATCCGTCGAATCGAAAAGGACACCACTATGGACATCGGCAGTGAAGCAGGCGGCGTCGCCAGCCTGATCGCCCCCATTCTGAAATATCTCGGTCGCGGAATATTGCTGGGGCTCGAAATCCTAGCGTTACCGCATAACCCCGAACGCCGTCGCTGATCCGGCTGTTCGACGGCCGGCCGATCGCCTTGTGCCGCACCGACGCCGCGCCGCCAGTGCCGATACGGTTCAGCAGTCGGCAAACCTGGCGCTCGCTCAACTCAAGCACACATGCGCCGCGCTGCGAAGATTCTCGCTATGGCGACGATTGCATGGCCGCGATCGCTTCAGCGAAAGCAGACCGGCTGCACCGGCATGGTCATAAGCCTGCAGCATGAGGCCGAGCAGTAAGTTGACATTGACCAGCATATCAAGAGGCGAGACTGTCGCATCTCTAACTGGCCCAACTGTCGCATTACTAAATAGAATGTACCCTCCTACATCACAATGTGGCGTAATCTGTCTTATGGAACTTAGGGGATCGCGGTTGCCGCCGGATTGGCAGCCTTCGGAATATACAACCTTGTCGCGGCGCGGTACCGCGTCATTTCCGGTCCGTCATTGGCAGACGCCAAAGCGTTCACTCCCGCTGGGGAGCTCCTGAATACCACTTTGTCAGAGGTCGGCTTGCTTCGGCCGAAGCTGCGGTTTGTGGCCACCTTTATTCGCGGCTTGCCAGGTGACGCTTTTTCTCGTCTTTTCGTTGTGGTTTATGCATGGATTAGTTGCATTTTAATGATGCCTATATGATTTCGTTAGGTCCGCTTTGGCACCCTCCCCCCACCTTCGGGAGATGCCATGTTCACTGTGCTTTCATGTATCGCCGACCAGCATGACTGGACGTTGCTTTTCGTTGCCCTGGCGATCTGCTGCTTCGGCAGCCTGACGGCAGTCTTCATGCTGACGCGTGCGCAGGAATGCGTGCGGCACCACCACCACTACTGGCTCATCGCCGCTGCCGTCGTTCTCGGCGCCAGCACCTGGGCAACCCATTTTATCGCGATGCTGGCCTATGCCGGTCCGGTGCCCATCGGCTACGACGGCCCTCTGATCGTTCTGTCGATTATCGCCGCCGTCGTTCTGTTTGCGGTAGCGGTTGAAATCGCTTTCATGAATGCTAGCCGGCTTGTCCAGGCGTCTGGTGGCGTCTTGGTCGGCATTGCCATTGCGGCGATGCACTTCGTGGGGCTGCTCGCGATCACGCCTTTCAGCATGGTCTCACTCGCCGTAGATAAATCGATCGTTGCGTGTATGTTGGCAATCGTGTTCGGCATGGTTGCGGTTGCCGTCCTACGGCGGAGCGCAGGCAGCCGTTCCTACATTTTCGCCAGCGCGGCGTGTATCGTCCTGGCGATCTGCAGCCTGCATACCGTGTCGATGAGCGGTGTCCAGATCACCCCTTCCGCCGAGCCCGTCCATGCCGATTTGTCATCGGTCGATCGGATCGCCATCGCCATCGCTGTATCGATCATCTCGACATTGATCCTGCTCGGAGCCGCCGCAGCCCTGTTTCTTGACCGTCATTTGACCGATCTGCGCGGGCTGGCGAACGCCTCGTTCGAGGGGCTCGTCATTGCCCAGGAGAATGTCGTCATCGATCTCAACGAGAAATTCGCGGCGATGGCCGGTAAGGCAGCTGCGCTTCTGAAAGGGCAACCGGTCGAGGCGGTGCTTGCGATCGAAAGACGCCTTGGCATCGACACCTGCCAAGGCGCCGTGTTCCGAGAGGGCCAGGACAGGATTCCGGTCGAGATCCTTGCTCGAACGATCGAATATCGTGGGCGCGAGTGCCAGGTCATAGCCGTACGCGATCTGACCGAGCGCCATGAGGCGAGCCGCAGGATCGAGCATATGGCGCGCCATGACCCATTGACCGGCCTCGCGAACCGTCGCGAGTTTGACCGGCGTTTCGAGATGGCGATTGCCGGCGCTGCAGAAACACCAAGCGGGCTGGCGCTTCTTGCCCTCGATCTGGACCGTTTCAAACTCGTCAACGACACGTTCGGCCATGCCGAGGGGGACGCAGTTCTTCAGCGGGTTGCGCAGGTCTTGGTCCGCACCTTGCCACCGCATGTCACGATCGCTCGCATGGGCGGAGACGAATTCTGCATCATCCTCGCAAATACGTCCCGCCAACAGACGGAAGCGTTGTCGGCCGATCTGCTGAAGGCTTTCGCCGGCGAGTTCGCAGATCTCGCAACCTCTTCGGGATTCGGCGCCAGCATCGGCATTGCCTTGTACCCGGAGCACGGCGTTACCGATCGGCGCCTCAGAAACAATGCCGACATGGCGCTTTACCGGGCCAAGAGCGGCGGCCGCGGCAGAGCCTGCACATTCGAGCAGGCGATGGACATTGAATTGCATGCCAAGCGGCAGCTCGAGCATGATCTGCGGCACGCACTCGGCAAAGGTGATCTGTTCCTCGTCTACCAGAGGATCGTTGATACATCCTCGCAAGAGCCGTGCGGTTACGAGGCATTGTTGCGATGGCGTCATGCAAGCAGAGGCATCCTTGCACCGGCAGACTTCATCACTGTCGCCGAAGAAACCGGCTGCATCATCCCCATCGGGATCTGGGTCCTGGAGGAAGCTTGCAGCGAAGCAGCCTCGTGGAAAACCCCGCTGACGATCGCGGTCAACATCTCGCCGGTTCAGTTTCTGATGCCGAACCTGGTGGAGCAGTTCTCGCAAATTCTTGCGAAAACCGGACTGCAGCCTGACCGCCTGGAGCTTGAGATCACCGAGTCGGCGCTGTTTCACGATCGGGCTGCCGTCCTTTCCACGCTCGGTCAGCTGCGCTCGATGGGGATCCGGATCGTCCTGGACGACTTCGGGACCGGTTATTCCTCGCTCAGCAACCTCCGCGATTTTCCGTTCGACAAGCTGAAAATCGATAGACGCTTCCTTGCCGGCATTGGCGTCGATCCCACCATCAGGGCGCTGTTTGAGAATGTCATCGAGATGGCGTCGACGCTCAACCTGCCGGTAATTGCCGAAGGGGTCGAGACGCAAGAACAGCTTGCGATCCTTCATGCAAGCCATCCGGCGCAGATGCAGGGCTTCCTGTTCGGCAAGCCCGAGGCAGCACCGAGCAGCCGCGCGCCGTTGAAAGCCATCGCCTGATCCGCCTGGGCAGAATTATGGGCTTTCCAGCAAGCTCCGGACTACTTTCCGTCTAGCCACTCCTGCAGCTCTGCCTCGGCCCGCTCCAGAGCGCTGTAGTTCAGCAGCTTGCGCAGGAAAGCCACCGTAATGGCGCGGGCGCGGAGATTGAAGCGGCCGTCCTCGTGGTCGTCGCCGGCGCTCTGGTAGACGTCGAGCTTGTCGTAGAGCTGCTGCAGGCGGTTCTGCACGCTACGCAGCGACAGGCTGCGGCGTTTGGCAATGGCCCGGTCGGTGAGACCGAGCGCGATATCGACGAGGATCTCGTATTCGGAATCGGTAAAGCCGTTCGCCTGGCCGAGGCTCTTTTGCTGCAGGCCGCGCACCTCGCGGTCGATGACGCACTGGCTCTCGATGAAGATCGAGCGCAGCGCCAGCTTCAGCCGCTCGTCGGAGGCGGATTTCAGCACATAGCCGTAGGCTGCGCCATCCGGCACGATGCGCGAGACGCCGCGCACATAGGCCTCGTCCGAATAATTCGACCAGAACAGGATGCGGGTCTCCGGCCGCTCCTTCCAGATGGTGCGTGCCGCCTCGATGCCGTTGCGGCTGACCATCTGCAGGTCCATGACGATATGCGCCGACTTGTGGTCGCGGGCGAGCTTCTCGCCGACGGTGCCGTTCTCAGCCTCGATCACCGTATCGCATTCCGGCAGGGCGGCGTTGACAGCCTCATGCAGATAGGAACGGTGCAGCGGGTCGTCCTCGACGATCAGAACCTTCATCGTGTCTCTCCTCGGTCCGGGCCGCTCGCCGGGTCGTGCGGGGTTAGCGGTAGCACGACGCGCACCACAGTCCCGCGATTGTTGTGGCCGGGGCCGGTGGCGAAGCGCGCTGAGATCAGCCGCGCACGGGTCTTCATATTGTCGATGCCGCCGCCGATCCGTCCCCGCGCCTTGGCGAGCCCGGTCCCATCGTCGAAGATTTCGATCGACAGCCGCTCCCCGTCGGCCTCAAGCCGCACGGTCACGGCCAGCGGGGCGGCATGGCGCACCGCATTGTTGATCGCCTCCTGGGCGATCCGGAATAGCGCGACGCTGACGGTCGGTTCCAACCGCTCCAGTGCACCATGCGTTTCGTCGACGAGGCCCCATTCGATGGCCGATCCCGTGTCGCGGGTCGATCGGTCGAGATGATGCTCGATCGCCTGCGCGAGACCGAAGAGCTGGAGCACCGAGGGCTTTGCCTGTTCGATGATCTGCCGCAGATCCTGCATGCAATGCTGCAGGGAACGGGAGACCGGCTCCAGCGCCTCGGGCGCCACCTCGCCGTTGCGCGACAGCCGGTCGATCCGGCGGGCAAGCCGCGTCAGGTCGGCAAGCGTCTGGTCGTGCAGGTCCATGCCGATCCGCTGGCGTTCCTGCTCCAGTGCCTCGGTCAGCTTCAGCGCCCCCTGCCGCAATCCCTCCTCGCGGGCGCGAGCCTCCGCCTCGACGATGGCCGAGCGTTGCGCCTGCTCGGCAGCCTGCAGCGCGAAGAAATAGGGGGTCAGCAGGTCGGCGATGATGCGGGCGCGTTCGATATCCTCCATCGTGTAGACGCCCGCCGTTCGCGACGAACAGGAGAGCGCGGCGATGATCGTGCCCTGCACCTTCATCGGCACATGCAGGCGGCTCCTCAGCGACTCTTCGACGATCGGCCGCTTGAAGGCGCCCTCGAAGTGGAAACGCGGGTCCGTCATGGCGTCGTCCGCCAGCAGAAAGTCCACCTCGCCCCAGAGCAGCGAACGGATCGGGCTGTTGACCACGGGCGCGCCGGCAAGGTTGCCCCAGGCGGTTTCGATGCCCGTCTCGTAGGCCGTATGGTAGTTGCCTCCCTCAAGAAGCACACAGACATCGAGATGGTCGTGCGGGATGATATGAGCGACTTCGGCCGCAACCGAACGGATAGCCGAGCGGAAGTCGAGCTGGCCCGCGAGCAGCCGAGAAATACCGAGATAGTGGTCGAACATGGCTGCGGGTGCGAGATGCAGCATGGTAGTTCCTCCCCGAGACGGCAGCAGGCTCCTCAACCCGCGGCGATCCCCTTGCAGTAAGCGCCCACGGAAGCGCCGCCGTCTTGCGTAAACCCGCAGCTAATTGCGCAAAACCCGCAAACGACTTGCTGCCTTGCCCCTGTACAGGCCGGTCGATCTCCCGCATCCTGCCCTTACTGAGAGGAGGAAGCTCAGTGCAAGAACAATTTTCACTCGAGCCCGATTGGGTTGGCAGGAGTGAAGCGATCCGCCGACCAGCGCGATCATCAGGGAGGAAGACATGACAATCCGCAAGATGCTTCTGGCATCGGCCGCTATTGCTTGCGCCGCGATGCCCGTTTCCGCCTTTGCCGACACAGCGGCCAAGAAAATCGCCCTTTCCAACAACTATGCCGGCAATTCGTGGCGCCAAGCCATGCTGACGAGCTGGGGAAAGGTGACGGGTGAAGCCGTGAAGGCCGGCGCCGTTGCCGCAGCCGACCCTTTCACCACCGCCGAGAACCAGGCGACGGAACAGGCCGCGCAGATCCAGAACATGATCCTGCAGGGCTATGACGCCATCGTGCTGAACGCAGCCTCGCCGACGGCGCTGAACGGCGCGGTCAAGGAGGCCTGCGACGCCGGCATCACCGTCGTTTCCTTTGATGGCATCGTGACCGAGCCCTGCGCCTGGCGCATCGCCGTCAACTTCAAGGAAATGGGCCGCAGCGAAGTCGAGTACCTGTCGAAGAAACTGCCTGATGGCGGCAACCTGCTCGAAATCCGCGGCCTTGCCGGTGTCTTCGTCGACGACGAGATCTCGGCAGGCATCCACGACGGCGTCAAGCAGTTCCCGCAGTTCAAGATTGTCGGCTCCGTTCATGGAGACTGGGCGCAAGACGTGGCGCAGAAGGCTGTTGCCGGCATCCTGCCGAGCTTGCCCGACATCGCCGGCGTGGTAACGCAGGGCGGCGACGGTTATGGCGCCGCACAGGCGATTGCGGCGACAGACCGGAAGATGCCGATCATTATCATGGGCAACCGTGAAGACGAACTGAAGTGGTGGAAGGAGCAGAAAGAGGCGAAGAGCTACGAGACCATGTCCGTGTCCATCGCGCCGGGTGTCTCCACGCTCGCCTTCTGGGTCGCCCAGCAGATCCTCGACGGCAAGCAAGTCAAGAAGGACCTCGTCGTGCCCTTCCTGCGCATCGACCAGGACAATCTCGAAACCAACCTTGCCAATACCCAGGCCGGCGGCGTTGCCAACGTGGAATACACGCAGGCAGACGCGATCAAGGTCATCGAGTCGGCAAAGTAAATCTCCCGGCGACCGCCGCGCGCCCGCAAATGGCCGCGCGGCATTCTTTGCAAGCAGGCATGGCGGGCAGCATGGATGAGGTTTTGAAGGCGGTGATCGCCGTCGATGGCGCCAAGGTGAGCTTCGGCGCGGTCAGGGCGCTCGACGGCGTCACACTCCGCGTCATGCCGGGCGAATGCGTCGGGCTCGTCGGACATAACGGAGCCGGCAAATCGACGATCGTCAGCGTGATCAACGGCGGCCTCACACCGCACGAAGGAAGTGTGGCAAGCGACGGCGAGCGGCTGGAGCGCTACGGCATCAACGTGGCGCGAGCTCGCGGCGTGCGCTGCGTCTTCCAGGAGCTTTCGCTCTGTCCCAACCTCTCCATCGTCGAGAACACGCGCATCATGCATCGTCATCTCGGCGGTTTCGGCTGGCGCAGGCGCGCCGAAAAAATCATCGAGAAGAGCCTCGATGCCGTCTTTCCCGGCCATGGTATCGACAGCAGCCGGGCCGTGGGCGATCTTTCGATCGCCGAGCGGCAGATGGTCGAGATATCAATGGCCTTTTCCGACGCCGGTGTTGCGCCGCGGCTGGTGATCCTCGACGAACCGACCTCGTCACTCGATGCAAGCCTTGCCCGCCAGATGCTCGATCATGTCCGCCGCTTCATCGCCGCCGGCGGATCGGTCATCTTCATCTCGCATATTCTGCACGAGATCCTCGAAACCGCCGACCGCATCGTCGTCATGAAGGACGGCCGCGTCGTCGCCGAGCGTCCGGCGCAGGGCTTCGACCATCACGGCCTCGTGGAAGCGATGGGCACTGTCGCCAAGGAGGAAACCAAGCAGCGCCCGGGGCGCGAACAATCCACCGCTCCGCTCATTCTGTCCCATCAGACGAAAGGCCTGCCCTTCGCTGCCCGCAAGGGAGAAATCATCGGACTGGCGGGACTGGCCGGCCACGGGCAGACCGAACTGCTGCTTGCCCTGCATGCCGCCCAGTCCGGCAACTGGCTGCCTGAGCGCGATCCGCTCGTCACCTTCGTCGCCGGCGACCGCCGCCTTAACGGCGTCTTCGAACTCTGGAGCATCCTGCGCAACTTCTCCATCGCCTCGCTCGGTGACCTCACCCGGCGCGGCCTGATCCTTTCCGGCGAAGAGGAGATGAAGGGCGCCGACTGGAGGCGGCGGATCGAAATCCGCACGCCCGATATGGCCAATCGCATCCTGTCGCTTTCCGGCGGCAACCAGCAGAAGGTGCTCTTCGCCCGCGCACTTTCAACGCGCGCGCCGATCGTGCTGATGGACGATCCGATGCGCGGCGTCGACGTCGGGACCAAGCAGGAGGTCTACGCCATCATCCGCGACGAAGCGGCGCGTGGCCGCACCTTCATCTGGTACTCGACCGAAATGGACGAAGTGAGCCTCTGTGACCGCGTCTACGTCTTCCGCGAAGGCCGCATCACCGCCGAACTTGCCGGCGACGCGGTCAACGAGAAGAATATCATCGCCGCCTCCTTCGAAGGGCTCGCCGCATGACGTTCCGGCTGTCGTCCGACGCCATGCGTCTTGCCATCCCCGCTCTGTCGCTGACGCTGCTGCTCGCCGCCGTCTTCTGGCTGCAGCCGCGCGCCATGAGCTATGTCGGGCTCAACCTGCTGTTCAATCTGGCTGTGCCCATCGCGCTGGCGACGATCGCCCAGATGCTGGTGATGGCGGTCAACGATCTCGATCTCTCGATGGGCACCTTCGTCAGCTTCGTCGCCTGCGTAACCGCAACCTTTCTGCGGGATGCTCCCCTGACCGGCATCCTGATCCTTGCCGGCGCGATCGCCATCTATGCGGGCCTCGGTGTCGTCATCCATTTGCGCAACCTGCCGTCCATTGTCGTCACCCTCGGTATGAGCTTCGTCTGGGGCGGCCTTGCCGTGCTGTTGCTGCCGGCACCCGGCGGTCAGGCGCCGGACTGGGTGCGCTGGCTGATGACCGTCAAACCGCCACTGGTGCCGATGGCGATCGTCGCCAGTATTATCATCGCCGCTGTCGCTCATTTTCTCGTTATGCGCTCCTCGCTTGGCGTGCTGATCCGCGGCATCGGCGGCAACCAGCGCTCGGTCGAGCGCGCCGGCTGGTCGATTGTCGCAGCGCGCGCCAGCGCCTACGGTCTTGCCGGCTTGTTTGCGGTGCTTGCCGGCATCGCCCTCGTCGGCCTGACGACCTCGGCCGATGCCAATATCGCGCTGCGTTACACGCTGCTGTCGATCGCCGGCGTCATCCTCGGCGGCGGCGAGTTCATCGGCGGCCGCGTCTCCCCTGTCGGCGCCGTCATCGGCGCGTTGACCCTGACGCTTGCCGGCTCCTTCCTATCCTTCCTGCGCATCTCGCCGGACTGGCAGATCGGGGCTCAGGGCGCGATCCTGATCATCGTGCTCGCGCTTCGCCTGATGCTGAACCGCCTGGAGAAGCGGGAGAAACGCCGATGACCGCGCTCCTCAGCCTCTTCGGCAAGCCCTGGATCTGGTCGTGGCTCGCCGCCTTCATCGTCTGGTTCCTGACGATCATGGTGACGCTCGGCGCCAGCACGCTCGGCCTGTCGCAGGCAGCACTCACCTTCGCTGCCTTCTCGGTCATTGTCGGCCTCGGCCAGATGTTCGTCATCACTCTCGGTCCCGGCAATATCGATCTCTCGGTTCCCGCCACCATGACGCTTGCCGGCACGGTGGCGCTGAAGCTGATGAATGTCGAAAACGGCATGATCCTGCCCGGCCTTCTCGTTGCCGTCGTCATCGGCCTTGTCGTCGGCCTCGGCAATTATGCGCTGATCAAGGCGCTGCGCATTCCGCCGATCATCGCCACGCTGTCCATGAGCTTCATCGTCCAGTCCGCCGCGATCTGGACGAACCGGGGATTGCGCATCAAGCCTCCGAGCATGCTTGCGGAGTTCACCACCTCGAACACGCTCGGCGTCCCGAATGTGGCGATCGTCGCGCTTGTCATCTCGCTGCTTGCCTGGTTCCTGCTCGAGAAGACGATCTACGGGCGCTGGACCTCGGCGATCGGCCAGAGCATGCCGGCGGCGCGCATGGCCGGCATACCGGTCGACGGCACACGCTTCGTCACCTATCTGTTCTGCGCTGTGCTCGCCGCGGTCGCAGGCTATCTGCTCGCCTGTTTCTCCGGCGGCGCGGCGCTCAATATGGGCTCGGAATATCTGTTGATGTCGATCGCCGTCGTCGTGATCGGCGGCACCGCGGTCGCCGGCGGCGATTCCAACGTGCCGGGTATCTGGGGTGCATCGCTCTTCATGTTCCTGGTCGTCTCCATGCTCAACACTTACGGGGTCGGCGCCGGCATCCGCCTCATCATGACCGGCCTCATCATCATCAGCGTCATCATGCTCGCCGGCGGTCGCCGGGCCGGCATGCGATAAACGGAAAGACCGCCATGGCCGAGGCCAGCATCTACGAAATCCACGACCCGCGCTTCCGGCAGCTGATCGTGACGAGCGCCGCTCTCGACGAACTTTATTCCGGTTGCCGCTGGGCGGAGGGTCCCGTCTGGTTCAACGATGCGAACCAGCTGCTGTGGAGTGACATTCCCAATCAGCGCATGCTGCGATGGACGCCCGAGAGTGGTGTCTCCGTCTACCGGCAACCCTCCAACTTCGCCAACGGCCATACACGCGACCGGCAGGGGCGGCTGATCTCCTGCGAACATGGCGCCCGCCGCGTCACGCGCACCGAGGTCGATGGCTCGATCACCGTGCTCGCCGATCGTTTCGAGGGCGCCAAGCTGAATTCGCCGAACGACGTGGTGGTGAAATCCGACGGCACGATCTGGTTCACCGACCCCACCTACGGCATCATGTCGGACTATGAAGGCTATCGCGCCGTACCGGAGCAGCCGACCCGCAACGTCTACCGGCTCGATCCGGCGACCGGGGGGCTTGCGACTGTCGCCACCGATTTCATCCAGCCGAACGGCCTTGCCTTCTCCCCCGACGAGACGATTCTCTATGTGGCGGATTCAGCCGCAAGCCATGATGAGAGCCTGCCGCGCCATATAAGGGCTTTCGACGTGGTCGACGGCCTCAGGCTTCAAAACGGCCGCGTCTTCTGCCTGATCGACAGCGGCATTCCGGACGGCATCCGCACCGATGTGAACGGAAACCTCTGGTCGAGTGCCGGTGATGGCGTGCATTGCTTCGATCCGATGGGAAAACTGATCGGCAAGATCCGCGTGCCGCAAACCGTCGCCAACCTCACCTTCGGCGGGCCGAGGCGCAACCGGCTGTTTATTGCGGCGACGCGTTCGGTGTATTCGGTCTATGTCGCACTCAGCGGTGCTCAGATGCCGTAAGAGCGATCGTCAGTGCTTGACGTTCCCATCGCCTCGAACCCTCCCCCGACTTGGCTTTGGTCTTCGCCGTTTGGCGGCGGTCGGCTGACAGCGAGCGGCCATTGCGGCGGACGTAGCGTTTGTCGGTGGCGGTATCGATGAGTTCGCGCTTGGTCATGTCGTTCATCCCTGTGGTTGCCGTCTCGTTAAAGTGCGTCGCGATCTTTCAGATTCGCTCCTCGCGCGTTAGCTCTTTGCTTTTGCGCATGTCGTTGCCGCAAAACCGCTGCACGCTTTTGCGCGACATGCTTTAGAACGCACGCCACGGCAAAAAGGCGCATGGAATCAAAAGCATCTCGCGACTCGCAAAACGAGAAACTTAGGCGTGTTAAGTGCTTGAATTTAGATTCGTTTTGACTCGGAACAAATGGCGGGGTCAGCCGTTGACTCGCGTTGGTTGCGTGAGGGAGTCGGGTCGATGGTTGCGCCGCGAGCGAATTGGAAGGGCTATATCAAGTTCGGAGAAGTCGCGTTTCCCGTTGCGCTCTACACGGCGGCATCCTCTTCCGAACGGATCGCCTTCAATACCTTGAATCGAAAGACCGGCAATCGTGTCCGGCGCGAGTTCGTCGATAGCGAAACCGGCGATGCCGTCGAGCGCGACGATCAGGTCAAAGGCTTCGAGATTGAGGATGGGCGATACGTCGTCCTCGAACCCGATGAAGTCGCGGCCGCAATTCCAAACAGCGACAAGACGCTGAAGGTCGAAGCGTTCATTCCCATTGACGAGGTCGACGACGTCTATTTCGACAAGCCTTATTATCTTGCTCCTGACAAGATGGGCAGCGATGCCTACAAGCTGCTGCGCGACGGCATGACGAAAGCCAAGGTCGCCGCAATTGCCCGCACGGTTCTGTTCAGGCGCCTGCGCACCGTTCTCATTCGGCCGCATGGCAGCGGCCTCATTGGCTCCACCTTGAACTACGACTATGAGGTCCGCTCGTCGGAAAAGGCTTTCGAGGAGATGCCGGATCTGAAGATCGAGGGCGAGATGCTGGAGCTTGCCAAACACATCATCAACACGAAAAAAGGCCAGTTCGATCCCAAGCAGTTCGAAGACCGGTATGAAAAGGCGGTGGCGGAGCTGGTGAAGGCCAAGATAGAGGGCCGGACTCTGCCGAAGAAAAAGGCGGTCGCCGCGTCCAAGCCGAGCGATCTTCTGCAGGCGCTGCGTGAAAGTGCGGGAATGTCCGCGCCTGCCAAGACCAAACGCACCGCGGCCAACGCCAATGCCGGCAAGAGCAGGCAAAAAGCCACTCGAGCGTCCGGATCCAAGGGCCGCAGCACCGGCGCCCACCAGCGCCGTGCCGGCTGATCGAGGAGGAAGTGATATGCCCCGCCCCCACTGGAGAGGCTATCTGAAGCTGTCGCTGGTGACCTGCCCCGTCCAGATGACGCCGGCCACGTCGGAAAACGAAAAGGTACGCTTCCACACTTTGAACCGGGAAACCCGGAACCGCGTCGTGAGCCACTATGTCGATTCCGTCACCGGCAAGGAGATCAAGGAGGAGGACGAGGTCAAGGGCTATCAGCGCGGTGAGAACGAGTATGTGATCCTCGAAGACGAGGAACTGGAAAACGTCGCGCTGGATAGTACCAAGACCATCGACATCGAGGTCTTCGCACCGCGCGACGGTGTCGAGTGGATCTGGCTCGATACGCCCTATTACCTCTCTCCGGACGACCCGGTCGGTGAGGAGGCGTTCACCGTTATCCGCGACGCCATGGCAGCCGAGAATATGGTCGGTATTTCCAGGCTGGTGATCTCGAGGCGGGAACGCGCCGTCATGCTCGAGCCACGCGGCAAGGGTATCGTGCTCTGGACGCTGCGTTACGGTGACGAGGTTCGCGACGCCAAGACCTATTTCGAGACGGTTGACGATGACGCAGCCGACAGCGAGATGATGCCGCTGGTTCAACAGCTGATCAAAAAGCAGACGCAGCACTGGAGCCCGAAAATGGTCTCCGATCCGGTTCAGGACAAGCTTCTCGATATCATCGATGCGAAGCGGAAGCAGATGAAAAAGCCGGGCAAGGCGAAGCCCAAGGCGAGCGAAAAGGAAGAGCCGGCGCCGAGCAACGTCATTAACATCATGGATGCGCTTCGCAAGTCGGTCGAAGCGGAAAACCGGTCCGGGAAGGGCAAACATCCATCATGACGCGTTCGCGCCGCCCCTCATTGCCATTTCTCAACGAGTCCAACACAACGCTGCAGTCTCGTCCGATCCGCAAGCGCGATCCCGACCAGCCAAGCCTGCCCTTCGATCCAATGCCGGCGAGGATCGAGCCCTGCCTTGCGCTGCTGAAACCCACCGTGCCGCTGGGTTCGGATTGGCTCTACGAGGCGAAGTGGGATGGCTACCGGCTGGCGATCCACATCGAGCCGAAGAGCGTTCGTGTCATTACGCGTGGTGGCCATGACTGGACCGACCGCTTTCCCACCATCGCCGCGGCGGCCAAAGAACTGGGTGTGGCCACCGCCATACTGGACGGGGAAGCGGTGGTTATGGACGAGCACGGCCGATCGGATTTCGGCGCATTGCAACGTTCGCTCGGCGGTCGAGGCGGCAAGCGGGTCTCGTCCGAGTCGATGCTCTACGCCTTCGACCTTTTGTATCTTGACGGACATGACCTGACCGGCACCGAACTCGCCGTGCGTCGGCACCTTCTTGAAGACCTGATACCAGAGGGCGGCAATGGGCAGATCCGCTTTTCCGAAGAGATAGACCAGCCGGCCGAAGACCTCCTCGAGCATGCCTGCCATCATCGGCTGGAGGGCATCATCGCCAAGCATCGCGACCGGCCCTACCGCAGTGGCCGAACAGGCGACTGGCTGAAGATCAAATGCGTTGAGAGCGAGAGCTTCATGATCGTCGGTTACGAACAGTCGGCATCCGCGCGCGGCGGCATCGGCAGCCTGCTGCTCGCCGGCAAGAAGGGTTTTGACTGGATTTCCGTGGGGTCGGTCGGAACCGGTTTTAGCACTAGCGATGCCGAGCACCTGAAAAAGACGCTCGACCGATTGAAGACGACCCGGCCGGTCGTTCCCCTGAAGGGCAAGCGCTACGTCTTCGTGCAGCCGACACTGATCGCCGAGATCGAGTTTCGCGGTTGGACCGATGACGGCAGTCTCCGCCACGCCTCGTATAAAGGGCTGCGCGAGGTTCAGGACAACGCGGCCGTGTTCGATATGACCGGCTTCGGCAGTTGAGGATCACGATCGCCTGTGGTCCCCTTGGGAAGCTCCAAATCCGAAGCGGCAGCAGCCTCAGACGTCGTCCTGAAGGTAGCGCTCCGCGAGCCTTGCCCACATTGCCGCGCCAACCGTCAGGCTGGCATCGGCGAAGTCGTATTTGGTGCTATGCAGCATGGCGGAATTCATGCCATTGCCGAGACGCAGGAAGCTGCCCGGCTTGTGCTCGAGAAAGTGTGAAAAATCCTCGCTGCCGGGAATGAGCGGGCAAGTCGCGACCCTGTCTTCGCCGATCAGTTCAACGGCTACGATCCGGGCAAAATCCGTCTCAACAGGCGAATTGACGACGACAGGATTACCGCGATCGTAGTCGATCTCGATGGAAGCATCGTGACCTTCGGCCACTGAGCGGGCCAGCTTGGTGATGCGCTGCTGCAGAAGATCGCGGATGCGCGGCTCGAAAGAGCGCACGCTCAATGCGAGCTTGGCATATTCCGGAATGACGTTGACCGCATCGCCGGCATGGATCGTGCCGACGGTAACGACCGCCGTCTGGGTCGGATCGAGGTTGCGCGAGATGATCGTCTGCAGCGAGACGACGAGGTTGCATGCCACGACTACGGGATCGATGGTCAGGTGCGGGCGCGAGGCATGGCCGCCTTTGCCCTTGATGGTGATATTGACGGTATCCGAGGCCGCCATCATCGGGCCTGATCGCAGCAGCAGGGTGCCTTCGGGAGCGCCGGGGTGGTTGTGCAGACCAAAGATTGCGTCGAACGGAAACCGCTCGAACAGGCCGTCGGCGATCATCGCCTGGGCGCCGCTATTCTTGCCCGCCTCTTCCGCCGGTTGGAAGATCAGTGTCACCGTGCCGCTGAAGCGGCGGGTGCGGGCGAGATATTCGGCTGCGCCGAGCAAGACGGTCGTGTGGCCGTCATGGCCGCAGGCATGCATCTTACCGGGAGTGTTGCTGGCATAGGAAAGCCCCGTTGCCTCGACGATCGGCAGAGCATCCATATCGGCGCGGATGGCGATACTCTTGTCACCCTTGCCTGCGCTGAGCCGCGCGACAACGCCATGGCCCCCGACATTGCGGGTCACGTCATAACCCCAGCCTTCCAGCTTTTCGGCGACATAACGTGCCGTTTCCGCTTCTTCGAAAGAGAGTTCCGGACGAGCATGCAGATACTGGCGGGTCGCCTTCAGCTCCGCCTCCATAGCTTCGAAATCGGAAACGCGGGCATAGGCATTATCGAGCGTGGGCATGAACACATCCAGTCGTGATCGAAAAGAACCATTGCTCCGGCCTGCGGGTCGAAGCAGCTGAGTGGTGCCAGTCAGAGAAATCGGGCGAGAAAGGCCTGGGTGCGAGGATGTTGCGGATTTCCGATGACATCCTCAGGCTTGCCCATCTCAACGACATTGCCGTCGTCCATGAACACGACCCGATCGGCCGCCTCACGGGCAAAACCGATCTCGTGGGTCACGACGATCATCGTTAGGCCCTGTTTGGCGAGATCGCGCATGGTGGCAAGCACTTCGCCCACCAGCTCCGGGTCGAGCGCAGAGGTGGGCTCATCGAACAGCATCAGCTTCGGCTTGATCGCCAGGGCGCGGGCGATGGCGACGCGCTGCTGCTGACCGCCGGAGAGCTGGCGAGGATAGCTGGCCGCCTTTTCCGACAGACCGACCCGCTCCAAAAGCCGCAGGGCATTCTCCGTCGCAGCCTTGCGACTTTCTCCGTGCACGCCGACTGGGGCCTCGGTGATGTTCTGCAGCACCGTCATATGCGGATAGAGATTGAACTGCTGGAACACCATGCCGATCTTGCGCCGCTGGCGGGCGATCCCGTTGCTGGACAGCTTTTCCAGCCGGTCCTTGCGGATGCGATAGCCGATCTGTTCGCCATCGACTTCGATGAACCCCTGATTGATCGCTTCGAGATGGTTGATGCAGCGCAGGAAGGTCGATTTTCCCGATCCGGACGGGCCGAGCACCACGACGACTTCACCCGGCATGACGTCGAGGTCGATCCCCTTCAGCACGTCGAGCTGGTCGAAGGACTTGTGGACGTTGCGGGCCCTGACGAGAGGCTTTGTGGTTGCGGCGGCGGTCAATGGCTTGCCTCCTCGACACGGGTCTCGGATTTGGCGGCTGCGGTATTGCTGCGCCGTTCGCTGCGGCCGTAATAGGCCTCGATATAACTCTGGCCGAGATTGAGGATCGAGGTGATGAAGAGGTACCAGAGGACCGCGACAAGCAGCATCGGCACGATCTCGAACGTACGGTTGTAGATCGACTGGACGGAATAGAGCAGATCGGCCATGGCGATGACGCTGACGAGCGACGTCGCTTTGATCATGCTGATCAGCTGGTTGCCCGTCGGCGGCACGATCGAGCGCATCGCCTGCGGAATGATGATCCGCCACAGCGCCCTGCCCTTGGTCATGCCGAACGCTTCCGCCGTCTCGAACTGGCCGCGATCGACGGAGAGAAGGCCGCCGCGAATGATCTCGGCCATGTAGGCCGCTTCGTTCAGAGCCAAGCCGCCGATCGCCGCCGTCATTGGCGTGATCACCGAATTGGTCTCCCAGCTCGCCAGCGTCGGGCCGAACGGAATGGCGATCGAAAGTTCGGGAAAAAGGGTCGAGAGATTGTACCAGAGGATCAGCTGTACCAAGAGCGGCGTGCCGCGAAAGAACCAGATGAACAGCGATGCCAGCGACCTTGCGAGCCGGTCATTCGACAGCCGGGCGATCGCCAGGCCGAGGCCGAGAACGATGCCGATGGCCATCGCGACCACGGTGAGGCCCAGGCTGACGTAAAGGCCTTTGATGACTGTCGGATCGAAGAAATAGGCCGCGACAACAGGCCAGCCGAAATTCTCGTTGTGGGCGACGATCCACAGGAAGTTCGCGGCAACGAGGAGCACGACCACCCACAGGACGAGCCGGCCGGTTCGAAAGGGCTTATGGGCGTTGGCGACATCCCGAAAATCCGCACCGCCCGAAGGCGGTGTGGCAGTCGTGCGGTCATTGCTCATTTCGGCAGGGCTCCACCAAGATTGAGGCCGGGCTGCTTGATCATGTTGTTCTCAAGACCCCACTTTTTCATGATGGCGGCATAGGCGCCGTTATCCATCAACGACTTGATCGCGTCGAGCAGAACGGGGCCGAGCGGCGAGCCTTTCGGCACGACGGCGCCCTGATAGAGATCGTCGAACCCATTCTTCTGGCCGACGCCGCTCAGTTCCAGCTGGCCGTTTGCCTGAGACACGAAATAGGTCAGCGGCGCCTGCGAGGAGAAGAAGGCATCGGCGCGTTTGGAGCGGACCGCCAGGATCGAGCTCGGCTGGTCGGTGTAGGACTGCACTTCAAGCGCGGGCTTGCCGTCCGTCTTGCACTTTTCGACCTGAGCCTGGATCACCTTTTCGGCGGAGCCGCCGGCCATGACAGCAATGCGATTGCCGCAGGCGCTGTCGAGTGAACCGATGGCCTTCGGATTGCCCTTCTGGACGGAAAAGACCACGTATTCCTGAACCCAGTCGACGAAATCATTGGCCTCTTCGCGGGTCTTGAAGTCACCGATCGGGCCAAAGGCGAACTGGTATCGGCCGGAGTTGATGCCGGCGAGCAACGCGGTCAATCCGCTAACGGTTTCGTGCTCGATCTTGACGCCGAGCATCTGGCCGATCGCATCGGTAAGATCGGCGCTGGCGCCGGTCAGTTCCGTGCCGGTGACGATCTCATAAGGGGGAAATGAACCATTATTGACGGAGATCATCTTGCCGTCTGTGCGGATCTTCTCCGGCAAGCGGGCGCGAAGCGCGTCGTTGACGGTCTGTTTCGGAACGGCGGCTTCCTGGGCGAACACCGACGTCGTCATCATCAGGCCCAACAGGGCGGCGGAAGCGATCAGTTTCGAATGCATGTCATTCCCCTTTTTGGTCTTGCGAAAATGGTGGCTCAACGATGAGGCCTGCGAGGAGTTTCACCGGGCTTTGGCGTGCCACGGAAACAGGTCGGCGGGTGTCAAAAGGCGCGGCATGATCTTCTGTTCGTAAAGTTCCTCGGCGAAGCCGGCGATCATTGCCTCGTTCTCGGCAAGCCCGCTGACGTTCCAGGTCGGCGGCAGGTCGGCTGCGCAGCGGCGCAATTCGTCGATCATCCACGGCGTGGTGTCGGCGTATTTCTCGCGCTTCTCCAGCCAGATACGCTGGGATTCGTCGATCAGCTCGCTGAGTTCATCCATGATCCAGGGATGCTCCATGACGATTTCCGCCTTGAAGCCGATCAGATGCATGCCCGGAATATAGCCGACCGCGTGGAAGTAAGCGACTTCAGCGGAGCGGAAATCATCCAGCACCTGACGCAGCGGCGAACCCTGATCGAAAAAGCCCTTCGGCATGAAAGGCGTGAAAACGGCGTCCAGCCGACCATCCAACAACAGATCGACCATAGGGCGTTCGCCGGGAGCAGCTTCGATACGGCCGGACCGTCCAAAGCCATCGAGCCGGTCGACGATCGGATGAGCCTCCGTCAGGCGCCCGGCATACCATGTGGCGTCCTCGACACCGACGCCTTCGCGGCGCAACGCAGCGCGGGTCCAGGTGTTTCCGGAATCGCGCCAACCGGTCACGCCGATATTCTTGCCGCCCAGATCGGACAGCTTGCGGATCGGACTGCCCTTGGCAGTGATGATGCAGCGATGGCGGAAGCCGCGCATGATGAAGTTCGGAATGCCGACGACCCGAGCATCGCCATCAAGCCGCATCTGCGAATAGCGGCTGAAGGACATTTCTGCGGCATCATGAGCCTCGTCATCGGCGAGACTGGAGACCAGCGTGCCCACACGATCCACTTTGATTTCGAGACGGGAAGACCTGACATCACCGAGCACCAGCGGTGTCATGTAATCCCAGTCTCTGAGGGCGATGCGAAGCGTTACAGGCATGCGAAGAACTCACGAAATTGCTCGACGAAGGGCAAATTAAATGTTCAAATTGATGAGTACAAATGTTATTACGTTATTGAACATTTAAAGTGAGAACAAAATGGGTGACGCGGTCGAAGCCTCCTGGTTTGCCGAAAAAATAACCGACCGCAGCATCCGCGGGATCGCTCTCGAAACGAGTGCACTGATCCGTGCCGGCGCCTTGCCCGTCGGCACGCGTCTGCCGGCGATCCGCGATATCGCCTATGAATTGCGCATCAGCCCGGCAACGATCTCGGAAGCCTGGAGTGAATTGCGGCGCCAGAAGATCATCAGCGGCCGGGGGCGCAACGGTACCTGGGTCAGCGGCGACCGCTTTGTCGCCAAGCCGGAGCGTCTTGCGAGTTCGGGAAATTATGCGGCGGGTGTACTCGACCTTACCTCTGCCGGGCCGGATGCAGCGCTTCTTCCCGGTCTGGCCAAAGCAATGGCCCATGGCGCGTCAGCCGCCGACCTCAACAGCTATGAGCGCAGCCGTATCGTGCCGGAGCTGAAGGATGCCATTTCGGAGCGATGGCCCTATGAGGCGGAGGCGTTTCTTGCCACCAATGGCGGCTACAATGCCGTCTATACGGTGTTGCATGCGCTGGTCTCTCCGGGTTCGTCGGTGGCGATCGAACATCCGACCGCGATGCGGCTGCTCGATATCCTGGAAGATCTCGGCGTCAGGATCATTCCCGTCGCCTGCGACAACGACGGTCCCTTGCCGGATTTGCTTCGCGATGCATTGCGACAGCGCCCGGCAGCCTTCCTGTTTCAGCCGCGGCTGCATTCCGTGACAGGGGTTACCGTCAGTGCATCCCGCCTCGACCAGCTCGGAGCCGTGCTGGAGGACAGCGATACGCTGATTATCGAGGACGACGGCGTCGGCGACGTGTCGGCAGCACCTCCGCATTCCCTGGGTGGTCGATTTGCGGAACGGACGATCCATATCCTGTCACACTCGAAAAGCCTCGGACCGGATCTGCGTCTCGCCGTCTTGTCGAGTTCTGCGCCTATCGTCGACCAGATCCAGTCCTACCGCTCCTTCAGCGCCGGCTGGACCAGCCGCATCCTGCAAGGGGCCGCCGCCTGGCTATTGCGCGATCCGGCAAGCTGGCGGCTCATCGCCGAGGCGCGCGACCGCTATCAGCAGAGGCGCGACGCTCTTGCCGATGCGCTCCGCGAGCGGGGAATACCGATACCCGCAGGCCAGGGCCTGTGCCTCTGGGTGCCCGTTGTGTCCGAACCATTCGCAATGGTGACGCTCGCCGCACGCAATATCGCCGTCAATCCGGGCAGCAAGTTCTCCGTCCTGCCAAGCAGCCATATTCGTGTCGCGACCAGCACGCTCAGCGATCGCTGCGAGGAAGTCGCCGATGCCATCGCTCTGGCCCATGCACCATGAAGGGCCGGGACTAAACACCTAGAGCCTTTCCTGGTTAGATTGAAGCATTCTGTTGGCTCAAACGGATTCGGATGGTCGACCGGCCGGCGCGCGTCGTAGCCAAGCGCTACGGCTAGTGGACCATTCCGCCTGGTTTCGTCCTGTTGGAAAATTGGTGGACGAGCATGATACCCTGCTCGAGGAGCAATTCGGCCGCCCGCAGATCGCGGGGCGCAAGCTCCCCCGATAGTCCCCGGATCGTATTGGCGATGCAGATGGAGTTGGCGACGAAGCGGGCGTCGCCCTCCCCTCCTGCCTCCTCAGCGGTTGCCTCAAGGGCGTCGGCGACGGTGTCGAGCAGGCTCGACCGTTCGACAAGCGTCATGTCGTTCAGGGTTTTCGAAATCTCGTTCATGATTGTCTCCTCGCGCGTGCCCAAGCCGGGTCGGAGCGCCGATTTTCTCGATTTGAGTCAGATGGCTTTGACTGTCAGATGGAGATGGACGTCTGTAGAAGCAACTCATAGCTGCTGCGCGCTTCACGCATGCGTGCGGCGAGCGGGGTGGCTCAATTCATCATTTCCCGCCGATCATTCCTGATGCTTCAAGAGGTCGGCAAGCATCGGGCGCTGGCCTTTCAAAAGCTTTGTTCCCGCGTCGGCCAGGGAAAACCAGCCCGCGCGATCGACCTCCGGAAAGCTCTTTAGCCGGCCCGATTTCGGGGGCCATTCCATTTGAAATTCAGAGCTCCGTATGGCGTTCACGTCCAATAGCGGATTGGCTTCGATCGACCACGCGACGACGATCTTGCCACTAGGCTGCCGGTATTCGCCCAGCGGTGTGACTATGCCGTCGACTGCAACACCCAGTTCTTCGGCAGTCTCCCTCATTGCCGCCGCCAGTTCATCCTCTTCCGGCTCGACCAATCCCTTCGGGATCGACCAGGCAGCCTCGTCTTTCCCAGCCCAGAAGGGACCGCCTGGATGGACGAGGAGAACTTCGAGGTCATTGGACACGCGCCGATAAATCAGAAGTCCGGCGCTGCGGATTGCCATCGCGTTGTGCCCTTCCTGCTTTCATCATGAGGCCAGACATTCCTCGCAGATGCCGCAGCCGTCGTCGTCCATCCATCGACACCGGCGTTTACAGCAAAGGCAAATACGGCCATCGGACTGGTCTTTTGTGTCTTCCGGAGGAATGATCTCGATCGTCGTATCGAATTGAGTGTCAGCCACAAGTTCCACCATCTCGTCGCTCCATCAGTCTATTGGACATGAGATAGGAGCGACTCCCGATGTCGGCAAGTTCTCGACCAGCGGCGCAATGAAAGTTGCGCGCTTTCACCTTGAGGGCGTCCCGTGCCGCCGGAACCTGGCGATATCAGTTGCTTGCCGGAATACGGGCGATGACCTTTATCTCGAAGTCGAAGCCGGCGAGCCAGTTGACGCCGAGTGCGGTCCAATTCGGATAGGGCGGCTTGCTGAAAATCTGTTGTTTGACGGCCATGATGGTTGCGAACTGGTTTTCAGGATCCGTGTGGAAGGTGGTGACATCGACGATATCATCGACCGTGCAGCCGGCTGCGCTGAGCGTGGCCTTCAGGTTTTCAAAGGCCAGCCGGACCTGGCGTTCGAAATCGGGTTCGGCTGTTCCATCCGAACGGCTGCCGACCTGTCCGGACACGAACAGCAGATCACCGGATCGGATCGCGGCGGAATAGCCGTGCTGCTCGTAAAGAGCGTGTCGGTCGGCAGGAAAGATTGCTTCGCGTTGGGTCATTATGATCTCTCTTTCTTGTTGGCAGCGACCGATTAGCGCGGCATAGCGCTTCACAAGCTCGCTCATTATTTGATATACGGAACGTATGCGTGCTATCGACATACGCGGCGTATGTCAAGTTAATATACGCTACGTATATGAATTTGAGAGGGTCAATGGCGAAAACACGCGGCGAAACGATGCAGGAAAACCGCGCCAAGTTGATCGCGGCAGCGCGAAAGGCTTTTGCGGAAAAGGGGTACTCCGCTGCATCGATGGACGAGCTGACCGCTGACGCCGGTCTGACACGGGGCGCGCTTTACCACAATTTTGGAGACAAGCGCGGGCTGCTGGCAGCGGTTGTCGATCAGATCGACATGGAAATGGCGGCGCGCGCCAAAGAGATCGGGGCTCTGGCGGGTAACGATTGGCGGGGCCTGCTCGCCGAGGGTGCGGCCTATATCCAGATGGCGCTCAATCCGGAAGTCCAACGCATCGTTCTGCTCGACGGACCTGCGGTGTTAGGCGATCCCTCGCAGTGGCCAAGCCAGAACACCTGTCTGCAGGTGACCAAGAGCACCGTCGAGCGCCTGATCGCACAGGGCGTCCTCAAGCCGCTTGACGCAGAGGCAACGGCCCGGTTGCTGAGCGGCGCGGCTCTCAATGCTGCTCTCTGGATTGCCGCCAGCGAAAATCCGCAAAACGTGCTGCCGAAAGCGGTCGACGCCTTTCATGCCTTGGCGGCAGGTCTGCTTTTGCAACGTTTGTGATCGTTCGCTGCAGGTCAGCGTGCAAGGCTGCCGGCGGCGGCGATGATCTCCGCCGCGGTCGGGAAGATGGAGAGGCTGTTCGGTCCGTCGAGCGCCTCGATTCGTGCCCAGCCGACGGTGCCGTTCGCATTGACCATGAAGTGCCCGACGAGTTGGGTAGCGTGATTCGCGAAGATCGCATGATCGGCTTCCGTAAGCTCAAAGCGGTCCTTGGCGTTGAGTATGGTGTTGGCTTCCATCGGGTGCCGCGGTTCCGGCAGTTCGCCGGTAGGGTTGATGCGTGCCGCCTGGAACTGCGCCATCGTCGCGCTATAGGGCCATTCGGGCTGCTCGCCACTCCCATCGGGCAGGAACCCGGCATGCGGCACACCGTAGGCCCGATGCGTGCGGCAGTCCGGGTCACATAGAAGCGTTACCGGCGTCGGCCGGTGGCGGAAATACAGGCGGGCACGTTCCACCGGCGTGTTGATAACGGCCACGGTCTCCACCCCGGCGGCACGCAGGGTCGGCTCTACGCCGGCAAGCTGTTCCAGCTGACGCCGGCAGAACGGGCAGTGGAGCCCGCGAAAGAAGCCGATCAGGAACGGGCGACCGCTCAAGTCGGCGAAAGAGACTGTTCCGTCGAAGTTGGCCGTGGCTAGTGCAAACCCGGGCGCGGCTTCTCCAGGTTGCAGCGGGCGTTTCTGGTCTCCCATGGAATAATTCCTTTATCGTATCGTCCAGATGGATGACCGACATTTAACTATACCACGTGTCGCAAGAAGGCCCAGTGCTCGACATTGAGACCGCCGAATGTGGTTCGGCATCCCATTTGCCGCTGTCACTCCTTCACCGCCCCGGTCATCGAGGACACGTAATAATCCACGAAGAACGAGTAGAGGATGACCACCGGGAGTGAGCCGAACAGGGCTCCCGCCATCAGCGCCCCCCATTCGAAGACATCGCCGCGCACCAGTTCGGTCAGCACGCCGACGGGAATAGTTTTATTCTCCGAGGACTGAATGAACGTAAGAGCATAGATGAATTCGTTCCAGGACAGTGTGAAGGCGAAGATCCCGGCCGAAATCAGCCCCGGCACGGCGAGCGGCAGGATGATCTTGGTGAGAATCTGCCACCGGTTGGCGCCGTCCACGAGCGCGCTTTCCTCCAGCTCGAACGGGATCGAGCGGAAATAACCCATCAGCAGCCAGGTGCAGAAGGGAATGAGGAAGGTCGGATAGGTGAAGATCAGCGCCAGCCGGGAGTCGTAGATCCCGAGCTTGAAGACGATGAAGGCAAGCGGGATGAAGAGGATCGAGGGCGGCACGAGATAGGCGAGGAAGATCACCAGGCCGACCGAACGCGAACCGGTGAAGCGGACGCGCTCGATGGCATAGGCGCCCAAGACCGAAGCCACAAGCGAGAGAAAGGTGGAGCAGACCGCCACCAGCATCGTGTTCCACAGCCAGCCCGGATAGGATGTCTCGAGGAACAGGTATTTGATGTGCGCAAGCGTCGGTCCCACCACCCAGAACGGGCTGTAATTGTTGTAGTCGGTCAGCTGGTCGTTGGGTTTCACCGCGGTGACCGCCATCCAGTAGAACGGGAAGAGCAGGACGAAGACGAAGACGGCCATCGGCAGGTAGAGCATCACGATCCGCCGCGGCAGGCGGTTCAGATAGCTCATGCCTTCGGCGTTGTCGGTCACGACCTGATCGGCGGTGTTTGAATTTGTCGACATCGTCACTCTCCTAAACCTTGGCCTTAATCCTGGCCGCCCTGCTGCCATTTGCGCCGTTGCAGGCCGAAGAAGCTGAACATGATCGCGCCGAGCAGGAAGGGCACCATTGCAACCGCGATCGCCGCACCCTCGCCAAGCTGGCCGCCGGGAATGCCGCGCTGGAACGAGAGTGTCGCCATCAGATGCGTCGCGTTGACAGGGCCGCCCTTGGTCAACACGTAGATCAGCTGGAAATCGGTGAAGGTGAAAAGCACCGAGAAGGTCATCACGACGGCGATGATCGGCGTCAGCATCGGCAGCGTCACATAGCGGAAACGCTGCCAACTCGTGGCGCCGTCGAGGGAGGCTGCCTCCTGCAGCGAGGCTGGGATCGTCTGCAGCCCGGCAAGCAGCGAGATCGCCACGAAGGGAATGCCGCGCCAGACATTGGCGACGATGACGGATATGCGCGCATTGATCGGGTCGCCGAGGAAGTTGATCGGTCCGCTGATCAGCCCCAGCTTCATCAGCGACCAGGAGATGATCGAGAACTGCGCATCGTAGATCCACCAGAAGGCCAGCGCCGACAGCACCGTCGGCACCACCCAAGGAAGCAGGACTATGGCCCGGAAAAAGGATTTGTAGGGCAGGTGCTGGTTGAGCAGCATCGCCAGCCAGAGGCCGAGCGCGAATTTCAGCACCGAGGCGACGGAGGTATAGAGGATGGTGTTGAAGACCGACAGCCAGAAGACCGAGTCGTCCATCAGGAACTGGTAGTTTTCCAGCCCGATGAAGACGCCGTCGCGGCCGATCCTGGTATCGGTGAAGCCGAGCCAGACGCCGAGCCCCAGCGGGTAGGTAAGAAAGCAGACAAGGAACACTGCCGCCGGCAGCATGAACAGGAAGCCGAGCACATTGTTGTTCTGCAGGAGCGAAGAGACCGGCCCACGTCTATCCCTCGAATTTGCCATCGACATTGCTTATCTCCAGATCGCGTTTGAACTCCCGGAGGAGGCTGCGGCATGCCGAAGGCCGGCACCCCGCTTGCTTTAGGAATAGTCAGAGCATGATGGCATCATGCTCCGACGCGCGGGTCAGACGCGATAGTAGCGGTTTGCCCGGCGTTCAGCTTCCTTCATCGCATCTTCCGGCGACATCTGACCGGTGGCGGCGGCGGCATACATGTCGACCAGAACATAGTCGGCCATGGTCGCTGCTGAGGCATAGCCGAGCGGGCCGGCATAGCCGTTCGGGCGCAGCTTCTCCGAGGCGCGCGCATAGGGCGCGTGCACCGGATCGGCGGTCCAGATCGGGTTCTTGGCGAAGGCCTTGAGCGGCTGGCAGCAATAGGCGCTGGAGCCCTGGATCCAGGCATTCATCTGATCGGCTTCCATCATGAACTTGATGTAGGCCTTGGCCGCTTCTGGATATTTGGTGTGCTTGAAGAGAAGCAGCGAGCTCGTCTGGCAAAGTTCGACGCTCTTGCCGACAGGTCCGATCGGGAAGTTCGTCGTGCGGATGTCCTTGGCGATCTCGGCGAGCTTCGGGTCGTTCTTGGCGGTGTAATAGACCGAGACGCCGTTGGCGATCAGCGAGACCTGGCCGGCCAGGAAGGCGCGGTTGTTGTTGACGTCCTGCCAGCTCTCCGTGCCCGGAATGAAGGTCGCGTAGAGCTCCTTGGCATAGTTGATCGAAGCCAGCGTCTCGGGGCTGTTGATCGTTACCTTGCCGCCTTCGTCAACCATCATGCCGTTATGGCTCCACAGCAGCCAGTGGGCGTAGTTGTTGCCGTCGCCGACGGCCTTGCCATGCGGGAAGCCGGCCGGTGTGCCCTTTGCCTTCATGGCCTTGCAGAGTTCGAGGAAGCCTGCGGTATCGTTCGGGAATTCGTTGAAACCGGCGGCCTTGACGTGGCTGTCGCGATAGACGACGGCGTTGCCGATCGCCGTCAGCGGCATGGCGATGAAGGTGTCGCCGCGGGTCGCATAACCCTTCACACCGTCGTACCAGCCCTCATATTTATTGCCGAGATAATTGCCGAGTTCGGTGAGATCGACCAGCTTGTCCGGATACTGATGCGCGTCGTCGAACCAGCACATGATGAGATCGGGGCCGGAGCCGACATTGGCGGCAACGGCGGCCTTCGGACGGATGTCCTCCCAGCTTTCCTTGTCGATGCGCACTTCGACGCCGGTCGCTTCGGTAAACTTCTTGGTGTTGGCGATCCAGGCCTCCTCGTCGCCCTTGACGAAGGGTGTCCAGCGCAGCAGACGAAGGCTGGCACCGCTTTCCGGCGTGTAGCTCGGTTCGGCCTGGGCGAGAGATGGCCGAATGCCGAGGCCGGCGGCGCCGGCGACGGCAGCCGAGGCGGCAAGAAAGTCACGTCTTTTGATCCTCATGAGATTCCTCCTCATCAAAACGCGGGTGCGAACTCCCCGGCGCTCACCTCCCGCTTGGTGAACGACGGTCCTTGCATCCCTGAGAGGGGATGCGACCAACCTGCTGGCTGCGAGAGCTCCTCCGCCCCGCCGCTGCCGGACGGCGTCAGTCGGTTAATCTCCGGCCGCTCTCGGCATCGAAGAGATGAACATGCGCGGCGTCGATCGCAACGCGCAGAATTTCGCCCGGCCGCGCGTTGACGCGTTCGCGGAAGACGCAGCTGACATCGCTGCCGCCGAGCTTGAGGGTGAGATGGGTCTCATAGCCGGTCGGCTCGATCACCACGATTTCGCCGGGCAGGCCATTGGCGTCGAGCAAGATGTATTCCGGGCGAAGTCCGTAGACGAGGTCGCGGCCGATGGCGCCGGCCGGCGGATGGGCGACCGGCAGCGTCGTGCCGTCGGATGCCCTGAATTGCGTCGGGTTTTCCGGATCGAGCCTGCCCTTGATCATATTCATCGCCGGCGAGCCGATGAAGCCGCCGACGAAGAGATTGGCCGGCGTGTCGTAAAGCTCGAGCGGCGTGCCGATCTGCTCGACGACACCGTCATGCATGACGACGATCTTGTCGGCCATGGTCATCGCCTCGATCTGGTCGTGGGTGACGTAGACGGTAGTGGTTTTCAGTCGCTGATGCAGCTCCTTGATTTCGGCGCGCATGGCGACGCGCAGCTTGGCATCGAGGTTGGACAGCGGTTCATCGAACAGGAAGACCTCCGGATCGCGCACGATCGCCCGGCCCATGGCGACACGCTGGCGCTGGCCGCCGGAAAGCTGGCGCGGATAACGGTCGAGCAATTTGTCGAGACCGAGGATGCCGGCGGCGTATTTCACCCGCTTCTCGGCCTCGGCCTTCGGCGCCTTGTTCAGCATCAGCGAGAAGCCCATGTTCTGCTCCACCGTCATATGCGGATAGAGCGCATAGTTCTGAAACACCATGGCGATGTCGCGGTCCTTCGGCGGCAGCGTGTTGACCACGCGCCCGCCGATCTTGATCTCGCCGCCGGAAATGTTCTCAAGTCCCGCCAGCATCCGCAGCAGCGTGGATTTACCACAACCCGACGGGCCGACCAGGATCACGAACTCACCATCGGCGATGTCGATATCGACGCCTTTGATGACCGGAAATGCCCCGAATGATTTCCGCACATCCGCGAATTGAACGCCTGCCATACTCACTCCTCCCAGAAATCGAGCGCTACATGCTGTGTCTTCGTCTTGTCGTTATAATGAGGCTCCCGCCCCTCTCCTCAATCTCCTCGCGACGCACCCGGAGCGTCTTCGGCGAGGTAGACCTCGATCAGCTCGTCGACGCTGGTTTCGGCGGTGAAACCCAGTTGCGTCGCACGATCAGGCGCAAAGGATTTCGGCCATCCGGCGACGATCGCTTCAATGACCTCGTCGCGGCGACGGTCGATCAACTCAACCGCCTCGGGGCCGGCAACCCGGCGCAACGCGGCAATCTGGTCGGCAACGGTGGCTGCAACCCCCGGCATGGTCAGCGTGCGCCGCGCACCCAGCGACGATGTGTCGAGCGTCGCGGCGTGGATCAGAAATTTGACGGCGGAACGTGGGCTTGCCAGCCAGTGCTTGACCGTTTCCTCCACGGGAAGAACAGCCCGCTGGCCGGCGAGCGGTTCCCGCAGAATTCCGGAAAAGAAGCCGGATGCGGCGGCATTCGGGGCACCCGGCCGGATCACGATGGTCGGCAATCGAATTCCCACGCCGTCGATGAAGCCGCGCCGCGAATAGTCGGCGAGCAACAGCTCCGATATCGCCTTCTGCACGCCGTAGCTGGTGAGAGGCGCCTGGACGTAATCGTCGGGGATCGGATCGGGAAACGGCGAGCCATAGACCGCAATCGACGAGGAGAAGACGAACCGGGGAACATAGGCTTGCCGGCTTCCTTCACGACGGATCGCTTCCAACAAAGCTCGCGTGCCATCGAGATTGACCCGGTAGCCCAGTTCGAAATCGCGCTCGGCCTCGCCGGAAACGATCGCGGCGAGATGAAAGATCACGTCGGCCCGGCGAGCCGCCAGGGCTTCCGCGGCATCGCCTGCGGAAATATCGGCGGCTAGGGCTTCCACCGACGCAACGACGCCGGCTGGCACAGGCGGAGGGGCGATATCGGCGAGCGTCATGCGGGTGATCGTATCGGCGCCGAGGAAACCGCTGCGCGCCAAGCTGGCAGCGAGCTTCCGGCCGATCATGCCTCCCGCCCCGATAATGAGAATATGCATCGTATTCCCCCTGTCTTCGACTTCTGTCTCTCCTGCTCTTCGCCTGCGGCCTAGGCTAGGAGCAGCTTGGTTGTCGTATAAATGCGGGTTTCGTGGAGCGCGAAGGCCGCGCATGCGGCGTCCGGATCCCCAGTCTCCAAACCGGCGAGGATCAACCGGTGATCGGCGATGCTGGTGGCGATCGTCCCGGGCTGCGATACAACGCGCCTTCGGTGGCTGAGAAGGTAGGAATAGAGGTCGGCGGCCATGTCAGCCAGCACCGCGTTGCCGCTGGAGCGATAGATGGCGGTGTGAAATTCCCGGTCACAGATCAAGAAGCGAACAGGATCGTCACAGGCGGCTTCCTGTGCTGCGATCGACTGGCGGAGATAATCAAGCGTTGAAGGTTCCATCCTGACCGCGGCAGCCCTGACGACCTGCGCTTCGATCAGCAGCCGCGCCTCATGAACATTGTCGAGACTGTAGGCCGCAATGTCGCGATAGCGCGCCGCCTGAACAGCCAATTCGCCGACATCTTCAGACGCCACCACCGTGCGCGTTCCCTGCGCAACCGAGAGAATTCCATGCGTGGAAAGGATCAGGATCGCCCCGCGGACGGTCTCGCGGCTGACCGAGAGCGCGGCAGCCAGTTCACGTTCGCTCGGAAGCGGGTCACCTGTCTTGAGGATGCCGGTGGCGATGAAGGTCGCAATCTTCTGGACGACGAAGTCTTTCATCGACTTCTTCGGCGCTCCACCAAGCGTCGCAACGTCGTCTTCGAGCATGGCTCGAACATCCATCGCCATGCCCTCCCCCTGAGGTCTGCTGGTCCGATAAGTGGGCCAGTAGACCTCGAGGGCAAAGGATTGTCAACGCTTGATGTCCACGATCCACTCCGCTGTAATTTGGAGCGGTTTTGCGAAGGGCAATATCGGCCCTCAGAGAAAATTCATTCCGACAGGGACAGCTGACCACGGGCGGACTGTTATTCGCGTTCAGGCCGCGTTCGAGACTTTGCCAAGGCGTTTGATTGCCTGCTCCAGCGGGCGCTGGCCGTCGCAGTAATCCTCCCAGGCTGACGATTTCGACAGCAGTGCCGGCACGGTGCGGATGGTGAAGCGTTTGGGGTCCAGATCCGATTTGACCTGGCTCCAGGTCAGCGGCATCGAGACGGTTGCGCCCGGGCGCGCACGGGGCGATAAAGGTGCCACGGCCGTCGCCATCCGGTCATTGCGGAGATAGTCGAGGAAGATGCGGCCGTTCCTCAGGCTCTTCGTCATCTTGATCAGATAAAGTTCCGGATGGTCGCGCGCCATCTGCTGGCAGACGTCGTGCGCGAAGCTCTTCGCTTCTGCCCAGGAAAGCGGCTTGCGCTTGTTGATCGCAAGCGGCGTGACGACGTGCAGGCCCTTGCCGCCGGTCGTCTTGCAAAAGCTGATCAGACCCAGCGCGTCGAGACGATCGCACATTTCGCGGGCGGCGGAAACGACTGTGGAGAACGGCACGTCGGGGCCGGGGTCGAGGTCGAACACCAGCCGGCCGGGCACCTCCGGCTTATGCGGTTCGCAATTCCAGGGATGCAGCTCGACAGCGCCGATCTGCGCGACGGCAGCCAGACCCTCGACCCGGTCGATCTGCAGATAGGGCTTTTTGTCACCGAAGACCTTGACCAGTTCGAGAAGGTTCGAGGTGCCGGGCATCGCATGGCGCTGGAAAAACTGCTCGCCGCCAACCCCGTCGGGCGTTCGGATGATCGAACAGGGGCGACCCTTGATGTGCTCGATCATCCAGGTGCCGACGGCTTCATAATATTGGGCCAGATCCTCCTTGGTCACGGCTTTGCCATCATTGGCATCCGGCCACAGCGACTTGTCGGGATTGGAGATCAGTACGCCCATCACCTCGGCCTTGGCGCCTTTGCGGCGGATGGGCCTGGTCTTCGCCGCCACCGCGGGCTCCGGCACTTCAGTCTGTGCGGGCTTCGCCGGCCGTTCGGCCTTGACTTCCCTGGCCGGCTTGTCCTCGCGCAGACCCTTGAAGGCGGCCTGGCGGGCCTGACCGTCGGCGGTCCAGCCTGCGAATTCGATTTCGGCGACGAGTTCCGGCTTCAACCAGGTGACCTCGGCCTCCCTTTTCGGCGCGCCGATCCCGGTAAAGGGCGATTTTGCCGTCTCGAGCGCCTTCAGCTTCGGAAGCAGCGTTTCCACCTTTTTCGCGCCATAGCCCGTGCCGACGCGGCCGACATAGACGAAGTGGTCGCCGCGATAGACGCCGACCAGCAGGGATCGGAATTTGCCATTGGTCTTGGCATAGGCGCCGATCACCACTTCGTGGCCGGCGCGGCATTTCGATTTCGCCCAGCTTTCGGTGCGGCCCGATTGATAGGGTGCATCGCCCTGTTTGGAGACGATGCCTTCCAGTGAGAGCTTGCAGGCAGAGCGAAGGACCGCATCGCCGTCGGTCTCGAAATGTTCGACGAAACGCAGGCGGGGATCACTGCCGGCATCCGACAGAAAGCTTCGAAGCCGCGCCTTGCGCTCGATGAGAGGCAGAGATCTCAAATCCTCGCCACCCTCATAAAGAAGATCGAAGGCGAAATAGACGAGATCGCCGGTCCTGCCCTCCGAAATGGCTGCCTGTAGGGCTGCGAAATCCGGTGCGCCATGGTCGTCGAGCGCGCAGATCTCGCCGTCGATGATGGCATCAGGCAGCACCGATGCCGCCTCGGCGATCTGTGGGTATTTGCCGGTCCAATCCAGGCCTTTCCTCGTCTTCAGCGTCACCTCGCCCTCGAGCGTGCGCATCTGGATGCGGTAGCCGTCAAACTTGATCTCGTGAATCCAGCCGGTGCCGGCCGGCGGCCGCTCCAGGGCCTGGCAAAGTTGCGGCTCAATGAAGTCTGGAAGGTCGACCCTTGCTGCCGTCTTGGGCTTCCTGTCGGCTCGGGCGTCCTCTTTTCGCTCTTCGGCGGCCAGCCCGTGATTGCTGTCCCAGACGGCATTCGCTTGAACATCACCACCCTTGATCATGAATGGCTTTGGCTTGCGGCCTTTGCCGGCCGCGATCATATCCATCGCTCGGCCGGAGGCGACCGAGGTGTCGTTCTCTTCCAGGATCGCTGCGCCATTCTCATCGACCGAGAATTCGTCGTGGTGCTTGATTAACAGCCAGTTGGTTCGCTTGCCGCGATCGCGGTCATTACGCATGCGCACCAGCACGAAGCTTCCGTGCAGCCTTTCGCCTTCCAGGGTGAATTTGAAGTCACCCTTGGCGAGCGCCTGCTCCGGACTTTTCTTTCCCTCCGGCTCCCAATAGCCGCGGTCCCACAACATCACCGTGCCGCCGCCATACTGCCCTTTCGGGATCGTGCCTTCGAAATCGCCATAATCGAGCGGGTGATCCTCGACCTCGACAGCCAGCCGCTTGTCGTGCGGATCGAGCGATGGGCCCTTGGTGACCGCCCATGATTTGAAGACGCCGTCGAGTTCGAGCCGCAGGTCGTAATGCAGCCGGGTGGCATCATGTTTCTGGATGATGAAGCGACGGCGATTGCTGCGCGCGCTCTGCTTATCGCCGCTCGGCTCCGTCGTCTTTTGAAAGTCGCGCTTCGATCGATATGTCGAGAGGTTGTCACTGGCCATGGTCGTTCCCCAAACAGCATATCCGAGCATGGAATGCCGGCTGGCGGCTGGAAGTTCCATGGTGGCCTGCTCTTGCTGAATATTGGCAACACGCGCGTCTATTCCAAGCCTCACCGCATCGCGAACGTGGCCTTCGATACTTCGAATGACGGCCAGGCGTGCCGACCGGGCCGAACAAACCGGTACCCACCGATTGTCGGCCACAGGAAGCGGCGAGGCGATGAAAAAAATTCGCCGTCGCGTCGTATCGTTCTCATGCCTCAAACGTTAATTGCTACCACCGGGATGCAAACATGCGCGTTGACCAATGGCTTTCCCTTCTCATCATCGCGCTCATGATGGGCGCCTTCGTATGGGGTCGTTATCGATACGATATCGTCGCCGTGAGTTCGCTGCTCGTTGCCATCATTGCCGGCATCGTGCCTGCCAAAGCTGCCTTTTCCGGTTTTGCCGATGACATTGTTATCATCGTTGGCAGCGCGCTCATCGTCAGTGCGGCGATATCCAGATCGGGGATCATGGATGTCGCGTTGCGCCGATTTTCTCCCGAAAGACGCGGGCCGCGGATGCAGCTGATCATTTTGGTTGCCATTGTCGCCGCCCTGTCAGCTTTCGTCAAAAATATCGGGGCGCTGGCAATCATGATCCCGGTTGCCGTGCAAATGGCGCGGAAATCACGCGTATCGCCGTCGATGTTCCTGATGCCGATGTCTTTCGCCTCTCTGCTCGGAGGGCTTATGACGCAGATCGGCACATCACCGAATATCATCGTTTCCCGGGTGCGTGAGGAAATCACCGGGCAGCCGTTCACGATGTTCGACTATACGCCCGTCGGCCTGGCGCTCGCGGTCACCGGCGTTGTCTTTCTGGGGCTGTTCTACAAGCTGCTTCCGGAAAGAACCCGGGCAGAAACCTCGATGGATGAGGCGGTGGCGATCAAAAACTACACGACCGAGGCCAAGGTCGTCACGCCGTCGGCGGCGATTGGCCGGTCCGTCAGCTGGCTGCAGAAGCCCGCCGGCGGCGATGCGATGGTGACCGCAATTATCGGTGGCAGCGGCCAAAGACGAACGCCGCTTCCCGACACAGTGCTCAAGGATGGCGACCGTCTTATCATCGAGGGCGAGCAGAGCGCTCTCGACAAGATCGTCAGTGAAGCCAGGCTTCAACTGTCCGATCGTAAACACGAGCCGGAGACACGCCAGGACATCAGTTCCGTTGAAGCCATCGTCGGCGAACATTCCCGTTTGATCGGCGTCAGCGCAAAAGACGTCTCTCTCTTCCACAATACCGGCCTCAACCTTCTTGCCGTCAGCCGCCGGGACAGGCGCTTCACCGAGCGTCTGGGCGAGATCAAGATCCGCAACGGCGACGTCGTGGTCTTGCAGGGCGACTTGCAGAAGCTGCCGGATCTTTTACGCGAATGGGGATGTTTGCCGCTGGTCGTACGGGATTTGAAGCTCGGCAACGCCCGCAACGGCATGATCCCCGTCATCATCCTCTTGGCCACCATGGGGGCGACAGCCTTCGGCGGCATTCCTGTCGCGACAGCATTTTTTGCCGCCGCCTTTCTGATGGTGGTCACCGGATCTATTCCCTTGCGCGAAGTCTATCATCATCTTGATGCGCCCATTTTGATCATGCTGGCCGCTCTCATCCCGATCAGTGACTCGCTGAGAACCACGGGAACCACCGACATCATCGCGGACCTCCTGTCGCGGATCGCCGAGATGCTCCCGCCGTTCGGCGCTCTGGCTCTGATCCTGGTTGCGGCCATGGCCGTGACCCCATTTTTGAACAACGCAGCAACTGTTCTGGTCATGGCGCCGATCGCCGCGACTTTTGCCGCCAAGCTGGGCTTTCGGCCCGATGCTTTTCTGATGGCGGTGGCCATTGGTGCCGGCTGTGATTTCCTCACGCCCATCGGGCATCAGTGCAATACGCTGGTTATGGGGCCGGGCGGATATCGATTTGGCGACTATGCGAGATTGGGCCTGCCGCTCTCGCTCATTGTCGTGCTGGTCAGTGTGCCCGCCCTGCTGGCGGTCTGGCCGATCTGAGCCGGCGGGGTCGGCCTACTCCGCGAGGCAATTCAGGCTGGGCCATCGGCGCAGCCTTGGTGCGTTATTTCCACTGCGTCGCGTCGGCGGCAGCGCAGCCATATGGCGGCAGGGAACCGGCAAAGGTGATTTTCAGCTTGGCGCAGCCCCAGCTGTTGATCGGACCGGGCATGGAATTGTTGAGGGTGATGCCGATTTCGTCATAGGGGCTATCGGTGTTGGAGATATAGCGATACCAGCGGAAACCGGTAAAAACGACGAGAGCAAGAGCGATCGTCAGCAGCAGGCGAACTAATTTTTTCACGATATTTCCTTATATGCAAAGGTCGCCGTTTAGCACTCCCATGTCGATGCTGATAGCTCCGGCCAGGTGCAAGACGCGCGTTCGGTAATGGCAGTTTGAAAAATATCCGGCGCAATCGATTCTTTGACGGGATCTGCAATGACCATCGAAGCAGCACGTAATTCGCATCCCATCTACTTCATCGGAGCTTTTGCGACGGGTGGGCTCTTAACGTTCATGGTGCATCTCAACGGTGAGTTGGCACGGGTCGGCAATCCCCTGTTCTCATCTTGGACCGCTCACGGCACAGGCATGGTCGCCGCCGTCATTCTTCTTTTAGCGCTCAACCGCCGCCGCGCTCCGATGGTGGGTAAAACCGACAGAGCGCCCTTATGGGCCTATCTCGGTGGTGTATCCGGGGCCGCAACGGTTATTCTGACCTCGACCGCGGTCAACTCGCCGCTCGGGCTCTCCGGCACCTTGGCTTTGGGTTTGGCAGGCCAGGTCGCCTTCAGCCTGGCGGCCGACAGTTGGGGTCTATTCGGACTGCCCAAGCGGCGCCCGGACATGCGGGACATCGCCGCGCTCGGCCTGGTCGTCACCGGCGGCGCACTCATTATCCTGTTTGGGCGAGGTGCGGCGTGACAGTGTTCGTTCTCCTGGCTTGCCTCGGCGGCGTGCTCGTCGGCCTCAGTCGTCAGCTCAATGGGCGGTTGAGCATATCCACAACGCCGCTGATCGCATCCTTCTGGAATCACGCCGTAGGCTTTGCGGTTCTTACATGCCTTGGTCTCGTTGTCGGAGGCCTGCTTCCAGCTGAAGCCGCCGAGGCGCCTTGGTATGTCTTTTTGGGTGGTCCGATCGGCGTCGTTTTCGTGGCGGCAGGCAGCTGGGCGATTGCTCGGATAGGCGCGGTCAATGCGGCTCTGCTGATCATTGGCGGCCAGATGGTAACGGGGGTGGCGTTTGATTATCTGCGCGCCGTGCCGACGTCGTTCTGGGCGAACGCCACCGGAATTGTTCTCATCGTCGGCGGAATGATGGTCAGCCGGCGGCGACGCAAAGCCGGCGGCTCGCAATAGCTGTGCGAGTCGAACAGCACGGCAACCCCTGTCGGAGTTGTCGGAGGCAGTGGATATTCTCGGAGTTTAACGGCTGGTTCGTTCGTCCAAGGTGGAAAGAGCGTCCTGCAGTCTCAGCGCCGCAAGTGCCCTCGTTGCCTCATCCGGAGACCATCCCGCTTCCAGTGCCGCGGATAGAACCAGCGATTCCGTTTGGAGCTCGAGCTTCTCATAAAGCGGCTCGATGGCTTCGCGCGCGGTGACGACGTGCTGGTCAGGTGGGGTGATGGGTGTCGCAGCAACCGTAGGCATGAATGCTCCTCCTTTTGAACGCTAAGGTTCGAAACCCAATGACAGGCATCCTTGTTCCGTGCACATCGCATTTTGGCCTGATCATCGATGACAGAACGTATTCTGCAATCCCGACGGTCGATACTTCGTCGTCTGAAGCCGTCTCCAGCGTCGAGCGAAAACCTTCGCTCGATGAAAGCCAGCGGGCAGGCTACCGCATAATTGCTTAAATCGGAAGCGACTTGAGGATTGTGCCGCGATTCAAGCTGTTGCAGCGCTCTTTGCGCGTCATGAAGAGGCGAGGAAGCCTTCCGTATCCTCCGCCACGAATGTTCGTTCGCCTTTGGGCAGCATCGCATCGCCATGCTTGCAAGGTAGGGACAATCAGGCATCCGCCAGAAAGACCACTAAGAATCCTGCCTCTACAAATCGATCACGATGTCGCCCTTAGGCTTCGAGCAGCAGATCAGCACGTTGCCGTCCGCCGGCGCATCGACCGGGTCGGGCCGGTAGTCGACGCTCCCTGCTACAAGCCCGGTCTCGCAGGTGTGACAGACGCCGGTTCGGCACGACCATCGCACCGGCACGTCGCAGGCCTCCGCCAGTTCGAGCAGGCTCTGGAATGTCGGCTCCCAGCGCACATTAAGACCGGTGCGCGCAAACGACACCAGCGGCCCCGAGCCTGGAGACCCCGCCGGTGAATGTGGTGGACGAGGCGGCGAAGCAGACATTCCGGGGGTTATCGACGGACCGGCGCCGAACATCTCGCTGTGGATGCGATCCGGGGCGATGCCCAGGGCTATCAGTCCGACGGTCAGATCGCTCATGAATGTCGAGGGCCCGCAGATATAGACATCACAATCGCGCGGCAGGTCGAGTGCTCTTAGCGACTGCACATCCAGACGGCCGTAAGCGTCGAAATCCAGCTTCGGCCGATCCTCGGGGTCGGGCAAACTGTAGCGAATGTGGCTGCGATGGTGAGCAAGCGTCCCGAGCAGCCCGCGCGCCTCCTCGGCAAACGGATGTTCGCGGCCGTTGCGGGTAGCGTATAACCACCAGACTTGCCGGGTCGACGCTTCGGCCGCCAGAACGTGAAGCATCGCCAGCACCGGTGTCACGCCGATACCCGCACTCAAGAGAACTATTGGCGAGGCGCCCGGCCGCAACGTGAAACTGCCGCGTGCGGCGCTTGCCTGCACGATGTCTCCAATCTGCAGTTCGTCATCGATGTAACAGCCGGCAAGGCCATGGGGCTCCCGCTTGACGCTGACGCGATAATGGCTGGCGCTGGGCTCGCCTGACAGCGAATAGCTACGCATCATCGCCGGCGCAGAAGCTGGCCCGAACCGCAGCACCACGAACTGCCCAGGCAGTGCCGCGGTAACGGGTTGGCCATCCGTCGGTTCGAGCAGGAGGGAGGTCACGTTGCCGCTTTCCCGCACCTTGCGCGACACACGCATAGGGCGGAAACCGCGCCATGCCGGCGGCGGGCCGGATGCGGCGGCGAGCCCGGCATTTCCCGTCGTTGCCCCCTCCTCCCGCCTCTGCTTGAGCAGCGCCTCGAATGAACCACGCCAGCCGGCGCTCAGCGCCGGGATGCGCAGCGCGCGCTCCAACTGGTCACGAGGATGGCCGGGCATGTAAAGCAGCGCGTTGATCGCAAAAATGCTCATGCCTTCGGGGCCGGACGCAACCTTCGTGATCTCGTCGCCTGCCCGCACGTCTCCTTCTTCGAGCACACGCAAATAGAAGCCGGGACGGCCATGTTTGACCAGCAACGCGGCCATCTGCGGCTCGTCCATGCGTATACCAAGCCGGTAGCAAGTGACGCGCGGCTGCGTCACCTCGAACAGCGCGGCGCCGATCCGATAACGGTCTCCAATGCAGACTTCTGCGTCAGGCAAACCATCGATGGTAAAATTCTCTCCGAACTGCCCGTAGACAAAGTCGTCGCGGCGCAACTGCTCCTGCCAGTACCGGTAGGAATCGATCTGATAGACAAAGACCGCACGGCCTTCACCGCCATGGCCGGCGAGGTCGGCTTGTCCATCGCCGTCCACGTTCAACCGCCGCACCATGCGCGGGCCATCGACCGGCGTTTTCCAAATGGCGGTGTTGACGATCTTGCCTTGCCAAGTGATGTCGCGCGGCAGGCCCACATTGACGGAAAGCAAGCGTACCATGACATTTCTCCCGAATGATCATCACCGCAATTTCGAGATCGATAGAGGATGGCTGCATGATGAGCCCGTCTCTTCGCGAGGGTGCTCCAGTGACGTCCTCCGGTGGCTCTCGCGATCATAGGCTTGCCCATAGAACCACAGAAGGGCTTTTCGATCGATCATACCATGGTGTCCCCGCCGGGGTCCCTTCCAGTCCGCGAGCCCACGCGGGTCGAACCGCAGAGCAATCTAGATGTGAACGGAAATCATAGGGTTGTCGCAGGACCGCCCCAGGCGGCGGGGAATGGCTCCCCGCCGCAGCATCGTTCAAGCCACTGCCTCCTCAGGCTAGGTATTTCGTAAACCAGTCGACCGTGCGCTGCCAGGCGAGCTTGGCGGCTGCTTCGTCGTAGCGCGGCGTGGTGTCGTTGTGGAAGCCGTGATTGACGTCGGGATAGACATAGGCTTCGTAGATTTTTTGCGAGGATTTCAGCGCAGCTTCATAGGCCGGCCAGCCTTCGTTGATGCCCTTGTCCAGCCCGGCATAATGGAGAAGCAAGGGGGCCTTGATCTTCGGCACGTCCTCGGCGCGCGGCTGTCTGCCGTAAAAGGGCACGGCTGCGGCAAGTTCGGGATAGGCGACCGCCGCAGCATTGGCGACGCCGCCGCCGTAGCAGAAGCCGGTGATGCCGACCTTGCCGGTGGTGAGGTCGCTCTTCATCAGAAATTCGACCGCCGCGAAGAAGTCGTTCATCAGCTTTTCCGGGTCGACCTTCTGCTGCAGGTCACGCCCCTTTTCGTCGTTGCCGGGATAACCTCCGACCGAAGTGAGTCCATCAGGCGCCAGTGCAATGAAACCCGCCTTTGCCACGCGTCGCGCCACATCCTCGATATAGGGGTTCAGGCCTCTGTTTTCGTGAACGACCACCACGGCCGCTACTTTGCCGGCGGCGTTTTTAGGGCGCACGAGATAACCGCGGACATCTCCATTTCCTTTCGGCGACGGATAGGTGATGTATTCGGCCACGATGTCGGGATCGGTGAACTCGACCTGGGTCGCCAGCGCATAGTCGGGGCTCAGCGACGAAAGAATGGCGGCTGCGGTCAGCCCGCCGACCGCAAATTTGCCGGCCCGGTCGAGAAATTCGCGCTTGGTAATCTTCCCGTGCGCGTAATAATCGTAGAGTTCGAGAAGTTCCTGAGGGAAATCCTTGGCTGTCATGCGGGTCATGATGGCTCCTCCTTGCCTTCGGGTCTCGTGCCATCCTACACACGTAAACTCACGTGTCTTTTCAACATTTCGCGAGTCCCGCGTGTGGTTGTCGGGACGATCGCCGCCTGGGCAAAATACGATGAATTCGCCGCCGCTGCTTCAAGCTGTGCGCGCTATTCCATTCGGCAATCCGCGTCCGGCCGGTTGAAGCCAACAATCGGCAGCCGCCTACCGATCTATGAAAATTAATTTCATGCCCGCGCTTTGAGGCCCGTTTTCTATTGACGCCTCTCGATTTTTGTCCCAACTTAAAGAAAATAAATTACTTAATTGGGAACTTGATCGGCATGAAAGTGGGAATCATCGGGCTAGGATTCCGGCTCGGCTATCTCGGATATGTGTTCAAAGCGATCGATAGCAGCTTCGACATTGTCGGCTATGTGGATCCGGAACCCGCCGGACTTCCCGGATTGACGGAAAAGGGAGTCTCGGTCGGCAAGGCCTATGCTTCGCCGGAGGAGCTGCTGGCTTCCGAAAAGCTCGATCTGCTGATGATCGGCTCCCCCAATCACCTGCATCTCGATCATATCAGGCTCGGACTGCAAGCCGGTCTCAAAGTCTTCTGTGAAAAGCCGATCGTTACGACGATCGCTGAAAGCATCGAGCTTGCCCATCTGATGGCGAAATTCGGCCATGAGCGACTGATGGTCGGCCTCGTGCTGCGTTATTCTCCACTCTATAAGGATCTGCGCGCCATCCAGGCCGAGGGCACACTCGGCCAGATCGTGTCGATCGAGGCCTCCGAACATATCGAGCCCTATCACGGCGCCTTCTTCATGCGCGACTGGCGCCGCTATGAGCGCTATTCCGGCAGCTTCATGCTGGAGAAATGCTGCCACGACCTCGACCTTTATAATGGCGTCGTCGGCGCGCGGCCCGAGCGCGTTGCAAGTTTCGGCGGCCGCAAGAGCTTCATTCCGGCCAACGACCCGGCGCGCGAGGGCATCAACGACCTCGAGCTTTTCCACCGCAAGCCGAGCGGCTGGATGGGAACGGACAAGGTCTTCGACAGCGATGCCGATATCATCGACTATCAGGTGGCGATCGTCGAATATGAAAATGGCGTCGGCATGAACTTCCACACCAATCTGAACGTGCCCGACCAATTCCGCCGTTTCGCCATCATGGGTTCGCGCGGCATGGCCGAAGGCGATTTCGTTCGTGGCTATCTCGACGTGCACGAACAATTGACCGGCAATAAGGTGGTCGAAAACAAATACGCTGCCACCGAGCTCTCCCAGCACTACGGGGCCGATGAGCAGATGGCGAGCGATCTGCTCGAAAGTGTGCGCACCGGGCTCGAACTTCCCGTCTCCACGCTGAATGCGCTGGAAGCCGGCATCCTCGCCTTGGCGATGGACGAAGCGAGGATGAAGAAAACGGTCGTCGACCTGCGTCCCGTCTGGGACCGCTTCGACGAAGCCCTTCACGCAAGAGCGGCTTGAGGAGGGCGGCAGGATGAGTGTTCAACGAAGCACCTTCATCTTCGCCTGCATCCTGCTTCTTCCGGCCGTGCTCTATGTTCTCGCCATCGTCGCCTATCCCCTGGTCGATACGTTCATTCTCTCCTTCACCGATGCGTCGCTGCGAAAGACCACCAATTGGGTGGGCTGGATCAATTACGAGAAGATCTTCAACGAGCGGTTTGCCGAAGTCATCATCCGCACCTTCATCTGGACGTTCTTCTCGGTCGCCCTGAAAATGGTGATCGGCACCTTCGGTGCATGCATGTTGAATGCCGCGGTGCCCGGCCGCTCGCTGTTCCGGCTTTTGACCATGCCGCCCTGGATCGTGCCGATGGCGATCGGCATCTTCATGTGGGGCTGGATGTACAACGGCCAGTTCGGGATGATATCGGGCGTTTTGCAGCGCCTCGGTCTGGTCGACGGTCCGGTCGCCTTCCTCGCCTATGGAAACACCGCCTTCTGGGCGACGATCATCACCGACGTGTGGATCGGCGTGCCGCTGGTGACGATCTATTTCCTGGCGGCGATCCAATCGATTCCGAAGGATCTCTACGAGGCCGCCTGGACCGACGGCGCCGGCCGTTGGTATCGCTTCCGCCGCATCACCCTGCCGCTGATGGTGCCGGCGATCATCACCATGTCGATGCTGTCGCTGATCGCCACCTTCAATTCGTTCGATATCATCTGGATCCTGACGCAGGGCGGACCGAGCGGCGAGACGACGACGATGATCATCGACACCTATCAGACCGCCATCGGCTCGAAGAAATACGGTGAGGGGGCGGCGCGCGCCGTGTTGATCTGCATCTTCCTGTCGCTCTTCTGCTTTGCCTATTTCCGCGTCACCCGCCGCCTCAACCCGGAGAAGCGCGCATGAGCAGCTCCGCCATGATCGACCGTTACCGCTGGTGGGAAATCATCCTGATCTATTGCGGCATCGCGCTCTTTCTGTTCTTCGTGCTGGCGCCTTTCTTCGAAGGTTTCATGGTGTCGCTGAAGCCGCTCAGCCAGCTCTTCTCCTCGCCTTATCGCTTCTGGCCGGAGAACGGTTCCTTTGAGGCTTACCGGACGATGTGGGTCAGCGTTCCCGGCTTCGGACGCTATATCTTCAACTCGTTCTTCATCTCGATCATCGTCACGCTGGTCGTGCTCTGCCTCGTCATTCCGGCGGCCTATGCCTTCGCGAAGTTCGAATTCAGGGGCATGGGGATCCTGCTCGGCGCCTTCCTGACGGTGAATATGTTTTCCGGCGCCGTGCTGTTGATCCCGCTCTTCCGGCTGATGCGCAGCCTGGGCGTGCTCAACACCTATCTGGCCATGATCGTGCCGGGAGTCGCCTTCCTGATCCCGTCGGCAATCTGGCTGCTGCGCACCTACATGATCCGTATCCCGCAGGAACTCAACGAAGCGGCCTATATGGATGGCGCCAGCCATTTCTACACGCTTCGCCGCGTCATCCTGCCGATTGCGATGCCGGGCATCATCGTCGTCGCCATCACCACCTTCATCGGCGCTTACGCCCAGCAATTCATCTTCGCGCTGACCTTCAACTCGAAGACCGAATACATGCCCTTGCCGGTGGGTCTCTTTGCTTACTTCGGCAAGCAGGAGGTCATCTGGAACGAACTGATGGCGGCCTCCTTCGTCGGCATCGCGCCGGCGATGGTCGTCATCTTCTTCCTTCAGCGCTACCTTGTCGGCGGGCTGACCGCCGGTGCGGTGAAACAATAAGATCAAAAAACGAGTGAACAGCTAACACAAGAAACGGGAGTCACGACGTGAGCATAACAATCAAGACAGGCCTTATGGCGCTCGCTTTGCTCGGTTCGACCGCACTGACCGCGGTCACTGCCCATGCAGCCGACAAGGAAATCAGCTGGATCTATTGCGGCGACACTATCGACCCGGTCCACACCAAATACATCAAGCAGTGGGAAGAAAAGAACGCCGGCTGGAAGATCGCCCCCGAGGTCGTCGGCTGGGCGCAGTGCCAGGACAAGGCCACGACGCTTGCCGCAGCCGGCACGCCGGTTGCCATGGCCTATGTCGGCTCGCGCACGCTGAAGGAATTCGCCCAGAACGATCTTATCGTGCCGGTGCCGATGACCGATGACGAGAAGAAGGCCTATTATCCCCACATCGTCGACACGGTGACGTTCGAGGGTAACCAGTGGGGCGTTCCGATCGCCTTCTCCACCAAGGCGCTTTACTGGAACAAGGATCTCTTCAAGCAGGCCGGCCTCGACCCCGAGACGCCGCCGAAGACCTGGGCCGAAGAAATCGAGATGGCCAAGACCATCAAGGAAAAGACCGGCATTCCGGGCTTTGGTCTCTCCGCCAAGACCTTCGACAACACCATGCACCAGTTCATGCATTGGGTTTACACTAACAACGGCGCGGTGACCGATGCCGACGGCAAGGTCACGCTCGACAGCCCGCAGATTCTCGCCGCGCTGAAAGCCTATAAGGACATCGTCCCCTACTCCGAAGAAGGCCCGACGGCCTATGAGCAGAACGAAGTCCGCGCCATCTTCCTCGACGGCAAGGTGGCGATGATCCAGGCCGGCTCCGGTGCAGCCGACCGTCTGAAGAAGACGCAGATCAGCTGGGGCATCACGACGCTGCCGCTCGGTCCCGACGCCAAGGGCCCGGGCACGCTGTTGATCACCGACAGCCTGGCGATCTTCAAGGGTTCTGGAGTCGAGGACAAGGCGATAGAATTCGCCAAGTTCATCACCTCGCCTGATGTCCAGCCGGAATACGAGCTGCAGGGCGGCGCCGGCCTCACCCCGCTGCGCCCCTCCGCCAAGGTCGACGAGTTCGTCGCCAAGGATGCCAATTGGAAGCCTTTGATCGACGGCATCAGCTACGGTGGTCCCGAGCCGCTCTTCACCGACTATAAGGGCTTCCAGAACTCGATAATCGAGATGATCCAGTCGGTGGTAACAGGCAAGGCCGAGCCGGAAGCAGCGCTCAAGAAGGCTGCCGGCGAAATCGAAGCCTTCAAGTAAGCCTCTCCTGGGGTCGCGGCGGCATAAGCCGCGGCCCCTCCCCTATCATGATCGAACATGCGACCAGGCCGCCGGTGGAGACAGATTTTTGGGACAGCTCCTTCTCAACAAAGTTCAGAAATTCTATGGCGACTACGAAGTTCTGAAGGGCGTGCAGCTCGATGTGAAGAATGGCGAGTTCGTCGTCTTCGTCGGCCCGTCCGGCTGCGGCAAATCCACCCTGCTGCGGATGATCGCCGGCCTCGACGCGACGACGGCTGGAGATATCGTCATCGATGGCGTCAGGGTCAACGACCTGCCGCCGGTCAAGCGCGGCATTGCCATGGTGTTTCAATCCTATGCGCTCTATCCGCACATGACCGTCTTCGAAAACATCGCCTTCCCGCTTCGCGTCGAAAAGATGGAAGAGGCAAAGCTCAAGGCCAGGGTGGAAAATGCGGCGCGCATCCTTCACCTGGAACAGCGGCTGCAGCAGAAACCCGGCGTGCTTTCCGGCGGCCAGCGCCAGCGCGTCGCAATCGGCCGCGCCATCGTGCGCGAACCGAAGATATTCCTGTTCGACGAACCGCTGTCAAACCTCGATGCGGCGCTGCGCGCCGACATGCGCATCGAGCTTGCCAAGCTGCACCGGGCGTTGAAGGCGACGATGATCTATGTGACGCACGACCAGGTCGAGGCCATGACCATGGCCGACCGCATCGTCGTGCTCGACGCCGGCGATATCTCCCAGACGGGCGCGCCGCTGGAACTTTATCACAAGCCGGCAAACCAGTTCGTCGCCGGCTTCATCGGCAATCCAAAAATGAATTTTCTCCCCGTCACCTGCAAGGGTGTCAGCGCCGGCGGCGTCGAGGTGGATTATCTCGGCCAGACAGCCGTTTTGCCGGTGACGCCGCGCGACGGCATGGCCGGCAAGGCTTTGACCCTCGGCATCCGCCCGGAACATATCCAGCTCAACGGCGGCGATATCGTCTTTACCGTGACGCCGACGGTCATCGAGCGCCTTGGCGCAAATACTGTCGCTTACGCCTCGCTCAACGGCGAGTCCGAGAATTTCTGCGCCATGCTGCCCGGCAGCGTTGGCATCCGCCCGGACGCGCCTGTCTCAACCGGCATCAATGCCGCGGACTGCCATCTTTTCGACGAGGCGGGCATTGCCTTCGAGCGGCGCGTCGAACTGACCGAAATCGATATGAACGTGATCAACCCGACGGCGGCTTGAAGCGACTTGGCTTAGCGTGGGCGGTTTGTCCTGTCAGGGGTCAGTTCCCGGGCGAAATGACCCTAGGTAATTACGGCTGCCCGCCGGCACATATTGACCCTGGGTGATTCCGCGAGCCCCTGTGCGCGCCCGCCAAGGCGTCTCGGCCGGAGAAAACAAAAGCCAGGGGCCGGATCGGGCGAGACCATGCTGTCCACACCAAAGGCCTGCAGGTGGTCTGGGCGGCTGCCTTGCACCTCATTTAGTCATCCAGAGTGCGAAGTAATTTTTTTCTCAAACTAGACTTGGTTCTAAATCTATTCGTCATGGCGGACGATTGGGTCAAGCGTGCTCCTGCGTTCTCGAAACCTGGAGCGGTCGTTCGTAGTGAAGGCTTGTAGGCATTGCGTCTCTTGGCGCACGCCGCCATCTTGCAACCAGTACCTGAAGCCGCTACGCAAGTTCAATGCTTAACACCACCGATGCTTTTAAAGCCTACATTGACGGGAATTCGAAAGGGAGCCTCGAATGGGAAATAGCGAGACGCTCAAGATCGACGTTCCAAGCGGTCGCGACAGGGCAGCCGTCGTTCGCTTTTCGGCCGAGATCGCAGCGATGGGCTATCATCCAAAAGTCGATTTCAGCTTCCGCAATGTCGATTTCGTCACGCCAGCATGGATGCTCCTGATCGTCCGCTCGCTCCGAAGCTATCGTGACGCTCGCCCTGGCACGCGCTGCAAAGTCGTCGACACCACATCGAACGCGATGACTTATGCCGGCCATGCCGGATTTTTTGACGCCCTTGGCGTGCAATGGGGGCGCGGGGTCGGCGAAGCGCCGCATTCTTCGACATTTCTGCCGATCACCTCCCGCAATATCCGTGACCTCTTCGTGAACCAACCCTTCTCCCGCCCGGCCGGCGACATCGTCCAAGACGATGCAGAGAAGCTTTCGGCCATCCTCACCCAGAGCCGCGAGGGCGACCTCTTCGATACGCTGAGCTATGCGATCCGCGAGGTCATTCGCAACGTCGTTGAGCACAGCAAGGCCAGTGAGTTCCTGATCGCGGCGCAATGCTGGATCGCGGCCGGCGCCGCCGAGATCGCTATCGCCGATGCTGGCATCGGCATCTCCGCAGGTCTTCGGTGCAACGGGAAATATAACCCCGCCGACGACGTAGAGGCACTATTGCTTGCGACACAGCCAGGCGTCAGCGGCGCAATCATCGCGCGGCAATGCGACGATGCCTGGGCCAATTCGGGCTATGGTCTCTACATGGCGCAGGGACTTGCCGACGGAAAGCAGGGCTTCATGCTGGCTAGCGGAACCGCCGCGTTGACTTCTGGGAGCGACGAGCACGTCGATCGTCGACGCCGCCATAAAGGGAACGTGCGTCGCGCTCCGATTGCGCGCCGGAGCGATCCCATTGGAAAAGCGTCTCTCCGAACTTGTTTCGCGCGGCGGCGCCAAGCCGTCGCCCGCATCTATACGCGCAAAGGTCAAGTCTGGGGGAAATTGATGACGACCGTTTACCAAAATCTGCTGTCGCTGATCGACGAAGGCTTGCTCGACGTCATCGAGCGAGTAGACTTGGCCACCCGCATGGAGCGCCTCCGGCCCATCCCGAGCGCATTTGCCAACGGCCCACTAGGGTCCTGGCTTTCGCGTCGTTTCCCGCAAGGGCAGTTGTGGAACCATCAATCGCTGGCGCTCGAGGCAATCGCCGACGGGAACAACGTGGTCGTCGCGACCGGCACTGCTTCCGGCAAGTCCCTCATCTTCCAACTTCCGCTTCTGCAGGCCGCGTTAGAAGGAAGCGGTAAGGCGCTGGTACTCTATCCGCTGAAGGCGCTGCTGGGTGACCAACTCGCGCGATGGCAAGGCATCGCGGTCGATCTTGGATTGCCCCCGAGCAGCGTCGCCGAACTTTCAGGCGATGTCGATATGTTCGATCGCGTAAGCCTGCTCGCCCAGGCACGTGTCGTCGTTGCGACGCCCGACGTGGTACAGTCCTGGATAATGCGCAACGTGACGGTTCCCACAGTCCGGGACTTCCTGCGCGATCTAAGCTATCTCGTTCTGGACGAAGCACACACGTATGAGTCGGTATTCGGTAGCAACACAGCTTACCTCCTGCGGCGTGTCTTCGCCGCCAAGCATCGCATTGCTCGCGGCTCCGCGAACCGACTGCAGATCATCGCGGCGACCGCTACGATCCGCAATCCCGAAGGGCATCTGCAAGCCCTGACCGGCCATCCGTTCGTGTCGGTAGGCGAGGATCAGGATGGCTCGCCGCGTCACTCCCGTATCCTGCTGCATCTAGCCGCACCGACGGACGGCGGCGAAGGCGCGCTGCGTGACGTTCTCGACCGCGTAACGGCGGGCGTCGCGGACGGCCGTGACGGTACGCTCATCGCCTTTCTTGATTCCCGCCAGGGCGTGGAGCGGGTCAGTGCCGGTTTCGAGAGTGACGACATCGTGCCTTATCGCGGCGGCTACGAAGCGAGCGACCGTAAGACCATCGAGAAGCGGATGCGGGAAGGTAGCTTGCGCGCGGTCGTGGCGACCTCAGCGCTCGAACTGGGCATCGACATTCCCGGCATGACCGTAGGCATCAATGTCGGCGTACCGGCCTCGAAGAAGGCATTCCGTCAGCGCCTCGGGCGGGTCGGCCGCGCGTCTGCTGGCATTTTCGCAGTCCTGGCGGATCACGCCGCCTTCACCAGGCTGGGTTCAACCTTTCGGGAATATTATGAGGGTTCGGTCGAGCCCTCCTATCTCTATCTGGACAATCGTTTCATTGCCTATGCCCACGCCAAATGCCTTCTCGACGAAGGCGAGCAGATGGGCGCCGCTGATCGCCAACCGCCCGGCGGTGCCGAGTGGCCGAGGCACTTTGGCCAGGTGTTTGGTTTCGCGCAGCCTGGTGGGGTCCGGCCGCGCGCCTTCGACATTATCAATCAGATAGCGACGACGGCCAATTCTCCACATCTTGCCTTTCCGCTCCGTCAGATCGGCGAGGCCAATTTCACGCTGGTTGCCGGGCCTAGAAACGCCGTCGAGCGCATTGGCGACATCGCTCATAACCAGGCGATCCGCGAAGCTTATCCCGGCGCGCTCTACCGGCACTACAAGCGCCCGCTGAAGGTTCGAGAATGGCGCGCCGGCGCTTTCGAGCGGTCGATCCGGCTTGAAAGTGCGCTCGACAAGCGCTCGACCCGTCCGGTCCTCAATACCAGCATCAATCTCAGCCTCGACACAGATTCCATCCTCGACGGGCGTGCGATGAGCGCGTCCAACGGCGTGCTTGCCGAGGTTGCGATGCGTGTCAACGAATCTGTGGTCGGTTTCAGGGTGGGCGGTTCCACCCATCTCTACAAGGACCTGCGCGCCTCCGACCCAGGGATGGCGAAGCGCCAGCGGGATTTCGATACAACCGGCGTGGTCATTCGGATTGAGGAACCCTGGTTCGTTGGGGGGTCCGGCGAGCAGGCGAGGTTGCGACAAGCCTTGGCCGACGCTCTGTATGAGATGCTCGTCCGGGAGAAGAGCATCGCGCCACATGACCTCGACCGGGCCTCGACCCGCATCGCGCTCATAACTAACGGTGCACCGCACAAGGTGACGGATACGATCGTCATCTACGACGCCGTCTATGGGGGATTACGCCTTACGGAACCGCTGTTTTCCGAATTCGGCTCGTTCGTCGAACGGCTGAAGCGCGCCGCTCAGGTCGCCGGAGACGAAGCGTTCATCGACCTTCGCACAGCAGACTCGATCTGCCAATGGTACCAGGGTCTCAAGGAGGGTCTCGCTGTGGGCGGTGGCGTCAATCCCGCGCGAGACGGCGAACTGCTCGTTTACGCGCCCGGCAGCCGCGTATCGGTGCGCCGCAACGGGATGTTGATCGAGCGTGTCATCGTGGAACCGTCCTATATGGACGTGCTAGGCGAGCGCACCCTTGTCTATTCCTGCGAAGGGTCAGAAGGAAAACATTTTATCCTGCCTGACACCATCGAGCCCAGCGGGCAGGATTGGCGCCAGGTCTATTGGAACCCGGAAACCGGGTGCTTTACTGAGCTTGATGCGGAATTTGGTGCGTTTTGAGCAGTGAGAAATGCATTTCCATTGGAGCAGATATTGGGAATTTTAGCGCCCGACAAGACAAGTGTTCGCTCTAGTGGGCGGCGACCGTTGCACGCCATGAGCCGCACGTTTCGGCTCCAAAGCGGATGCTCGCCTGTAGAGCCTATGTCCGCCATTGCGCAACGAAATCATCCGTCGCGCGCACGTCTCGCGTCAGCGACTGCATTCTTGCTGATACCGAGACCGCGAGCAATCCCTTGGTACTGCAGCCTTCCGGGAGCAGGTCATTTCGCCCAACCGGCCCCTACCAGACGAGGCCGCGGGCCGCGACTTGCTCGACGCGGGTGACCACGCCGCCTCGATGGAAGACCATCGTATCGAACAGGTTGGACACCACGCAGGTGTGGTTCGGGATGATGAAGAGCTTTTCGCCGATCTGCGGCCGGGGGCCGTTGCAGTTTGCGAGATCGATCACGCCATGTTCTTCCGAGAGGCTGCTGATCCGCGCTTGGGGATAACCGACGATCAGGCCGTAATCGCTAAAGCCCTGAAGATCCGAGGTCAGGGCCTTCGAGCCGGCGTCGATGACGGCGCGGTCGGCGTTTGGCCGTGAGACGACGGTTGCCAGCACATGCATGGCGCAGTCGTCCTCGCTGCAATGGCCCATGCGCACCATCTGGCGATCGTTGTAGATATAGGTGCCGGCGCGGTGTTCGGTGGCTGATGTGACGAGATGCGCCTCGAACAGGCTTGGCGTTCCGCCATTGCTGACGATCGGGCAGGTTATGCCTTCCGGTTTCAGGTGGTCCAGCGTTTCGGTGATGAAGGCTTCGACGGCGGCGGCCGATTGCGGCTTCGGATAGGTGACGATGCCGCCGAAGATGAGGCCGTCGGCAGCGGCGATGCGCTTGGCGAGCGAGGCGGCCTCCTCCGGCGTCTGCACGCCGCAGCGGCCGCCGCCGGTGTCGCATTCCACCAGCACGGTGATCGGCTTGTGGCCGGAGAAATGCGCCGCCAGCCCGTCGACCGTCGTTTCGCTGTCGGCGACGACCTTCAGCGCTGGGATCTTCTCGTTCAACCTGGCCAGGCGCTCGAGCTTCTGCTGTCCGAGGATGTTGAAGGTGATGAGGATGTCGCCGAAGCCGGCTTCGGCGAAGACCTCGGCTTCCGTGACCTTCTGGCAATTGATGCCCCTGGCGCCCGCGGCAATCTGCGCCACGGCCAATGCCGGAATCTTATGCGTCTTGATATGCGGGCGAAAATTCAACCCGTGTTCGTCCATATAGGATTGGACGCGGGTGATGTTGGCAGCCAGCCGGTCTTCGTCGATGACAGGCCGCGGCGTCGAGAGATCGGCGATCCTGTCTCCTGCCTTAGCGACGACGGCAAACCTGGCATCATGCATCTAGGCGGCTCCGCGTTCTCTACCATGTGGATCGGCGACGATCGGCCATATGGTCTTCGGCGCCCGCCGGTACGGCGTCGTCGCCGGATTATTGGGATAAGGCGTTCCGGCCGAGCAGTAAAGGATCTCGGCGGCAATCCTGGAGAAGGATGCGAAGAAGTGGTTGGTGGATTTGATCACCAGGATCTTCTGCCTGGCCGGGTCGATGCCCATCGCCGAAAACAGGCTGGGGTCGAAGCTCTGGGCGCGCGTCGAATTGAGGATGATGTCGATGCCGTTGAGCACGATATGCGCGGCATCGCCGAAAGGGGCGAGACTTTCGCCGAACTGCATCTCGGCATTCTTCAAGAGCTTGACGACCTTCACCGTGCCATCGATCGGATTGCCGGTGCCGGGCGCCGACTTGGCGCCGAAGCGCAACGGAATTTCCGCCCCCTCGCCCGCCGCAAAACAGATCTGCACGGCCACCGGATCCCAGATGGTGCCGATCGCCGCACTCGTGACCCCGCGGGCCAGAAGCTCTCCAAGAATGACCGTCGCATCCCCTGCCGTGCCGCCGCCCGGATTGTCCCAGACATCGGCGATGACGACGGGCCATGCGGTGGCAGTCATCGCCCGCGCGACGGCTTGCTTCTCGTCGATCTGCGGAACCATGAAGGTGCCGCGTTTCGAAAACAGCTCGAGGCCGAGTTCGCGCGCCAGGGCCGCGCCCTTTTCCGGCTTGTTGTCGGTGACGACAAGCAGCTTCGTCCCCATTTCGGGAACGTCGCCCACCATGAAGCCGTGGATCACCGAGATCGACAGGATATCGGGATCATCCTTCTCGATCTGCATGATCTTGTCGACGAAGGAGCGCATCGGTTCGCGCGATGTCGGGAAGACGTCGATCATCCGGCAGTCGAACACCGAGATATCAGGCTTGACCCGGCCTTCGAGCGTGTCGACAGCGATGCGCCAGAGATCCTCGGCGCGGTCGACGAAATCCGTATGCGGAAATTCCTTGAAATAGACGGCGAAATTAAGCGCGGCGACACGTTTTGTCGTGAGATGGCTGTGCGGGTCGAGCTCGGCGCAGATAAGCACGTCCGGCCCGACGATCTCGCGCATGCGCTGGAGAAGATCGCCTTCGGTATCCTCGTATCCGGCTGCCACCATGGCGCCATGCAGGCCCATGACGACGGCATCAACAGGCATTGCGGCGCGGAGCTGCCCGAGGATTTCGTCACGCAGTTCTTCGTAAGTTGTCCGGTTGACGAGGCCCGCGGGGTCGGCCCAGGCGGCGGTTCCTTCGATCAGCTGCCAACCCTTCTCTCGGGTGACGCGCCTTCCGACGGTGATCGGCGCGGTGCAGAGCGTCGGCGTTTCCGGATGTTGCCCGGGCGGGGCATAAAGAGAGGCTTCGAACGCGCGGCGATCCACGCAGATCGGGGAAAAGGTATTGGTCTCGGTCGCCAGTGCTGCCGTGAAAATGCGCAAGAAAGTGGCCTTCGTGTTATCGGCCCCTGCTTTACCCCATCGGGTTCGGCAGGTAGCCGGTGAAACCTGAGATTTTCCAGCGTCCTTGGTGCAGCCTGCAATAATAAAGCGTCTGCCATTGCAGGACGTCTCGGGTGCCGTCGGACTTGGAAATGCCGCCGTCGAACTTCTTGCGAACGAGCGCCATGTCGCCTTCGATCTCGATATCCTCAAGCGTCGTCGTGGTGAAGATCGCCGTGCGCGGATCTTCCGCGAAGCTCTGCTCGGCGAAATCCTTCGCCTGCCTCAGCCATTCCTGGCGATAGGCCGACAGCGTCGGGAAGGCGAGCCGCCATCTGTCCGAACTGACCTGCTTCTGGGCATCGATGCCGATGAAGCCCTCTTCGACGAAATCATGCTCCACCATCGACCAATCGGCGGCGAGAAAAGCATCGATATCGCGCGGAACGAGCATTTCCCAGATAACCTGCCGGGCGCTGTCGGAGGGAAAAGGATTCAGGAAAGGATCGCGCATATCTGCCCCGGATTGAAATTCTTTTCATAATTCATGTTTTTCACTGGTCAAATTCTGCTTTCTATGGTCCTTTGTCAACTTATCAAGAAAATAATTTGCAAGGACATCGGCATGCCCATCAAGCGCTATGGCACTGTTCAAACGGGCGCCGGCGGCAAGGCGCTGCCTTTCGCGCGTGCGGTCGAAGCCGACGGATGGCTCTATGTTTCCGGCCAGGTTGCGATGGAAGACGGCGAAATCATCGACGGCAATATCATCGCCCAGACCCATAAGACGATCGCCAATGTTCTTGAGATTCTCGAGGAGGCCGGATACGGCGTCGAGGATGTCGTGCGCGTCGGCGTCTGGCTCGACGATCCGCGCGACTTCTGGACCTTCAACAAGATCTATCAGGAGTATTTCGGCGAGCATCCGCCGGCGCGTGCCTGTGTGCAATCGTCGATGATGGTCGATTGCAAGGTTGAGATCGACTGCGTGGCCTATAAGAAGAAGGATGCTTGAGGAATAAGGGTGGGAACGGGCTTGGATATCTTTTCGACATTGCAGGAAGACAAGAGCAAGCTCTCCCCCTCCGAGAGCCGCATCGCGGAGATCATCGTCAACGACTTCGAGTTCGCCGTGAACGCCTCGATCATCGAGCTCGCCGAACGGGCCGAGGTATCGCCGCCGACCGTCACGCGCTTTTGCCGGCGGCTGGGCTGCGAGAGTTTTTCCGACTTCAAGGTGCAGCTCGCCCGGACCGCCCATATCGGCGTTCGCTATCTGAAACCGGAATCGAAAAGCACCGATCCGGCCGATGTCGCCCAGGATATCATCACCAAGGCCCAGAACGCGCTGTTTCTGCTGCATAGGTCGCTCGATCTTGCGGCGATCGAAGCCGCCGTTTCTCACATCGCCAAGGCCGATATGATCTATGCCTTCGGCTCGGGCGGCAATTCGTCGATGATCGCCGACGAGCTGCAGAACCGGCTGTTCCGTCTCGGGCTTCGCATCACCGCCAGTTCCGATCACAGCATGCAGCTGATGATGGCGGCCGCGGCAAGGCCGGGCGACGTGCTGATCGGCTCGTCCTTCTCAGGGCGCAATATGGAGCTGGTGCGGGCCTTCGAGCTTGCCCGCGGGGCCAAGGTGAAGACGATCGCCCTGACCCAGACGGCAAGCCCGGTTGCCAAGGCTGCCGAAATCGTCGTGCCGATCGACCTTCCCGAAGGCAACAACATCTATCGCCCGACTTCGACACGCATCGCCTACATCGCGACGGTCGATATTCTGTCGAGCCTGGTCGCCTATGCGGTGCAGCCGAAGGCGACGACCACGCTCAGGCGCATCAAGCAGCAGCTCGTCCTCCACCGCGACGGCGACGACCGGCAATTGCTTGGAGATTGAGGTTCATGAACGGGAGCGACAGAAAATGACGAAGTCGATAGCGATCGTCACCGGCGCTGCGGGCGATATAGGTACTGCGATCGCCGCGCGGCTCGCCGATGACCACGATGTCGTGTTGCTCGCCGATATCGATGCTGCCGCTGCGGCTGCGGTGGCCTCAAAGCTCGGGCCGGACAATCGCTTCGTGGCCGTCGGATGTGACGTGACCAGCGAGGCGAGCATTGCGGAACTGGTCAGACGCGCCGCCGACGCCGGCGTGGTGCGAACATTGGTCAATAATGCCGGGGCGGCCCGCGCCACCAGCCTTCACGAGACGACGCCCGAAATCTGGCGAGCGGACATTGCGCTCAATCTCGAAGCGGCATTCCTGTGTTTTCGCGCCGTCGAGCCGATGCTGAAGGCGTCGAAAGGGTCCGTCGTCAACATCGCCTCGGTCAACGGCATGAATGTCTTCGGACACCCGGCCTATAGCGCCGCCAAGGCCGGGCTTCTGCATTTCACCCGGCTGGTCGCCGTCGAATACGGCAAGTTCGGCATCCGCTCCAACGCCGTCGCCCCCGGCACGGTGAAGACGCAGGCCTGGGAGAAACGCGCTGCCGCCAATCCGAATGTTTTCGAGGAAGCCCGCCGCTGGTATCCGCTGCAGCGCGTCGTCGATCCCCAGGATGTCGCCAATGCCGTTGGCTTTCTTGCCGGTCCGCTCGCCGCCGCCATATCCGGCGTCTGCCTGCCTGTCGATTGCGGCCTGACGGCCGGCCAGGCCGAGCTGGCGCGGACCTTTTCCCAATCGGAACATTACTGACATTCAGATGAGCGCATGAGCCGCCTTTTCCCCGACGTCTTCCGCAATCCGGCGATCCGCGCCAGCATGATCGCCATTTTCACCTTCGGAATGGCAGGCGCAATGACCGCGCCCTATCGTTCGATCGTGGGCATCCGCGAATTGGGCTTGAGCGACGGCCTCTATTCCGTGCTGAGCTTCGCCTCGGCGGCCGTGAACGTGGTCATCAGCATCCTGCTCGGCAATCTCGCCGATCGGCTCGGCGAGTACCGTTCGGCGATGATCGGCGCCTGCATCTTCGGCATCGTCGGCTACGGTATGGTCTATACCTTTCCGAGCGCGGCGGTCTTCATCATCAGCGGGTTGTTGCCGCTGCCGATCTACGGGGCGCTGAACTCGCTGCTGTTTGCCAATGCACGCGCGGCGATGCACGGCATGACCCGGAGCGACATGGTGACGGCCAATTCAGGCGTGCGCGCCATGATCTCGCTCTCCTGGGTGCTGATTCCGGGAGTGACCGGCCTGCTGCTTTCGGGCGCATCGAGCATGCTGCCGGCCTATCTCTTTGCCGCCATCTCCTGCCTTCTCTGCCAGGGCATCATCCTCTTCGCCTTGCCGAAACGGGTGGGAACGGAGATGGCCGCGGTTCATCATCTCACCTATCTCGGCGCCCTGCGGCAGGTGATTTCGCCGCGGATTTCAGCGCATATCGCCGGTGTGGCGCTGATCACCAGCACGCTGCATCTGAACGACGCCCTTCTGCCGTTGATCGCCACCGGTGCTGCCCATGGCGCGCTCAGCGATGTCGGCATTCTTGTCGGCATCGTCGCCTTGCTGGAAATCGTCTTCATCATCGTCTGGTCGCGGATTGCACGGAAAACCGGGCAGATGACGGCGCTTGCCGCCGGCACCGTCATCTATGCGGTGTTCCTCAGCCTTCTCGGCTTTGCCTCTGAGCCATGGCACCTCTATGCGCTGACCTTGATCGCCGGCATCGGCGCCGCGGCGATCATCAGCATTCCGATCACCTATCTGCAGGATCTCATCGCCGATCGGCCGGGCCTCGGCAGCGCGCTGATCTCCGTCAATATCTTTGCCAGCGCCGGGATCGGCGCGCTGGTCTTTGCCGCCGGCACCTGGATGACAGGTTATTCCGGGACCGCCATCCTCAGCGCTGTCACCGGCCTGTCGGGCATAACGATCCTCGGCCTGCTGCAGAGACGCAATGCCGTTGCGCCGGTTGACGCCGGGGTTCAATAGGCCTGACGAAGAATGCGGCTTTCATCGTTTTCCATCTTGTGACAAGGGTGGGGCACCATTTGCTTTGAAGGCGACATGAAGGCGATCTCCGGCACCAATCTCGAGCAGGCCAAATCTCACAACCGGCGTGTGGTGATCGAGGCTGTGCGGACGAACGGTCCGTTGTCGCGCGCGGCGATTGCCCGGATGACGGCGCTGACCGCCCAGACCGTGTCGAATATCGTCGAGGAACTGGAGAGGTCGCACCTTCTCGTCCCGGCCGAGGCGCAGAAGCTGGCGCGCGGCCAGCCGATCATCCCCTATTCGATCAATCCCGCCGGCGCCTATTCGATCGGCCTCGAACTTGGCCGTCAACGTGCCAGCGGCGTTCTGACGGATCTCTCCGGCGCCGTCCGCGCGCGCATCGAGCGTCCTATCGAACATCCCGATCCGCAACGGGCGATGCCGGTTCTGCAATCCATTGTCGAGGACATTCAACAGGCCTTCGTCTTCGACCGAAACCGGCTGCTCGGCGTCGGCATGGCCCTGCCCGGCCGCTATGCCGATGGCGGCATCACCTCTCTCAGCCCGCAGAATCTGCCGGGCTGGCAGGATTTTCCGGTCGGGCATGAACTGGAACAGCGGGTCAAGGTGCCGGTGCTCGTCGAAAACGACGCGACCGCAGCGGCGATCGGCGAGCGCCTCCACGGCGTCGCCCGCGGTTTGGGCAGCTTCGTCTATCTGTTTCTTGCCGGCGGCGGCGGCATCGGCGCTGGAATGTTCCTCGACGGCCACCTCTACAAGGGCAGCCGCAGCAATGCCGGCGAGATCGGCCATATCATCGTCGAGCCGCACGGCAAGCTCTGCAGCTGCGGCAAGCGCGGCTGCCTGGACCGCTACATCTCGCCGACCGTCGCCTACGAATTCATGGGCATTGCCAATGCCGAGGAGCTGTCTTCCGACGATCTCGACGCGCGGATCGCCAAGGGCGGCGAAGGTCTGGACGCCTGGCTCGACCAGGCCGTCCAGCCGCTGCGGCAGACGCTCGACTTCCTCGAACTTGCCTTCGACCCGCAGACCATCGTGCTCGGCGGCAGCGTATCGACCTTGCTGATGCGCCGGCTCGCAGAACGGCTGGAGCCGCTGCACGTCCCGATCGATCCCGGCCAGAAGCGGACCATCCCCCGCGTCATGATCGGCATGACCGGCAAGGATACCGCCATCCTCGGCGCCGCCGCCCTGCCGATCTTTTCCGAAACCAATCCGCGCTTCGACGTTCTGCAAAAGCCGGTCGGCTAAATTGAGTTTAGCCGATAGCCGGCTTGGTCGTAGAGCCGGGCTACGGCGCGCGCGGCGACACAGCGACGGTCGACCGGCTATTCAAACAGAATGATACTTGAAGGAGTCGGCGGCATCGGTTTGACTGTGACGCCGGCAAGGCCGGCCAGTCTTGCCATCTCAGTCAGTTCGCTTTGCGTATAGGCTTGGCCCGCCGGCGTGCTGGCGAGCATCTCCCAGGAGAAGGCTGCCGGAAAAGGTGGCGACACGCGATCTTCGTTCGGCACGAAATCGACCGCAACGATCCGACCATCCTCTGCAAGACCGGCGATGATCCTTCGCAACAGCCCTGCGCATGTCGGCAGATCGAAGTGGTGCAGAAAATTTGGAAGCAGGACGAGATCATAACCCGTGCCCCAATCGACATCGAAGGCACTGCCGGCGATCGTCCGATACCTGTCAGCCACGCCGGCTTTTTCCGCATTCTGCCGCGACAGCTCCAATACGGCGGCCCAATCGATGGCGACGATCTCCGCTGATGGAAAGGCTTTCGCAATTTCGATCCCGAAAATGCCTGGACCTGCAGCGATGTCCAAGACCTTTTTGGGAGACCTCGGCCAGCCGGAGATTTCGCCGGCCAGTATTTTGGCGCTGAGCCCGGTAAAGGAGCCCATGCCGCGCGCAAACTTCAACCAGACGGGATTGTCTGACGACATGTTCGCAAGCCCGGCCGAACCGCCGTTTCGCACGACGGCGGCCGGATCGCGCAGAAAATTATCCAGTATTTCGGGTGCGGCGACGAACTCGACAGCGGAGCCCATATAGGCCGGCGAATTGCGATCGAGGAACATTCTGGTCGCGGGAGTCATCCGGTACTGTCCGCTCTCCTTTGTCAGGAAACCATGTACCACGAGGTAGTCGCACAGGATGCGCACTCCACGTTCCGAGGCGCTTGTTGCCGAGGCCAACAAGGCTGCCGTTTTGCCCTCGCCGATATGAGTAAAGAGATCAAGCTCGATGGCCGCCTTGATCGCCGCCGTCTTTCGGCATGCAAACAGGGCATCGACCACGAGTTCGGGCGACACGACGCCAACATGGGCGTCTTCGACGATTGTTTCCATTGGGATCTCCCAGAGCCCTCGATCGTTCTTGCCTGGCAGCTCCAGCCGCAGAAATTATGCGCACATTCGCATATTCTACAATACTTACCACGCTAACCCGATCGGGTGCCCCAACGGCCGACCGCCAACCTCGCAGACCTACTCAAAGCGTATGAAAGACGGCTCGGTGGCGCCGACCAGGAACATTCTATCACGGTCCCAATCCTCGCCTTAATGCATGTCGCCCGGAAGTGTGCAGCGGTTCCGGGATAACGACACGCATAAAAACAAAGGCCTGAAGCGCGTCGCATGAATCAAGTTTGATGCGACGCGCTTTAGGATTCCTGCAGCCCATAAAGCAGCGGCATCAGCCCTGCCAGCGCCTTGAAACGCTCCCACGACTTGGATGACGGTTTCGTCCAGCCGGTTTCGGCCAGTGCCGAAAGGCGCGGGAAAACCAGACGGTCGAAAACGGCGCGATCCGTCATCGGTTCCGACCAGATGCAGGCCTGGATGCCGAGTAGTTTTTGTTTCTGGCTCGCTGTCCAGCCGCCGATGGGATCGAAGGTGTAGAGCTTTTCCGCATCCGAAGTCCCCGCCCAACTGGCGCCGGGCTCATCCCAGTCGGGCCTGAGCGCCATATCGAGGTAATAGACCTGCCCGGGGCAGACGACCATCTCGTAGCCGCGTTCGGCGAGTTCGGCCGAGACCTCGACATTGCGCCAGCTGCAGAGATAGCTCTTCGCTTTGTCGATGACATCGCCGTGCGCCGCCTCTTCCCATCCGCCGGTGATGCAGCCCTTGCTCGCCAGGAAGCGCTGGACTCGGTTCAGGAATTCCGCCTGCAGGACGGCCGCACCCGAGCCGTGGATATCGTCGGCGCCGTGGGTGTTGGTCACGACGTTCAGCCGCTTGGCATGCGCATCGGCAACCTCGCCGCCGGCGACTGTGCGCAGGCGCTCGAGTGCTTCCGGCGAGCCGGACCACGCGCCGAGGGGAACTTCGTCGGCGCCGAGATGGATGGTCTTGAACGGAAAGAGCTCGATGAGTTCCGTAAGGATGGTCTCGACGATCTCGTAGGTCTTCTCGCGGGCCGGATTGATGCAATTGTCTGGAAAGCCCTGAACCGAATAATAGCTGCCGACCTCGGCCGGATCGCGCAGCTCCGGTATCGCCTGCAGCATCGCGTAGCAGTGACCGGGCACATCGATCTCCGGCACGATCTCGATGCCGAAGCTCTTTGCGTGGGCGACGATCTCGCGGATAGAGGCTTTGGTGTAATAGCCGCCTGTACGGGCCGGGCTGGAACCGAGCAGCGGCGGAACGGCAAGGCCGTGGCCGCGCCAGGCGCCGATCTCGGTCAGGGCGGGATAGGCGTCGATCTCGACGCGCCAGGCCTCGTCGTCGGAAAGATGCCAGTGGAAACGATTGAGCTTGTTCCAGGCCAGCACCGCCAGCAGCTTCTTGATCTCGGCTTCGCCGTAAAATTGGCGGGCGACATCGAGATGCAGGCCGCGCCAGCTCATCGACGGCTCGTCGACAATTTCGCCCGAGGCCGGAAACCGGAAGACACCGGGATGCAGCCTTGCACCGCGCCAGATCTGGCCAAGTGTCACGAGGCCATAGAGAAAGCCGGTCCGGCTGCTTGCCTCGATCGTGATCGTCTCACCCTCGAAGCTCAGCCGATAGGCCTCCGGACTGAGCCCTGCGGCATCTTTCAGGGCAACCGGGACCGCGCCTTCCGCCTCAGTCCGCACGATGCCTTCGACGGCGAAGAGATGCTCCACCAGCGCCGCGAAGCTTCGCGCCGCCTCCTCCCCTTCCCCGCTCCGTGCCTGCGGCGCAAAACCGGCCGGCAGCGGCTGGCGCGAGGTGACGGCCACATGGTTCGGCCAAGGGATGATCGACACCTGGACGGGCGCATTGACGGGTACCGGATAGATCTCGGCGCCGCGTTTCAGCGGCGCATTGCTGACCGAAGAGCGCGTCGGCTCGATACCGAGCACGATGGTGCTGCCGTCGGAAAGCGCGAGATAGGCGCTCGTCGCGCCGTCCGTCCAATGACGGAACTGCCAGCTCAGTGCATAGACGGAGACCGTCCAGGTCTCGCCCGCGCCGAGAACGAAATCGGCCGGCGGTTGGAATTCGGTGAAATTGGAGAGCCGCTTTGAGACCGTGGCGCCTTCGACCCGCCCGGCCGGATCGACGCGGCCCGGACCGCTGATGCAGAGGGAGAAATTCGAAAGCGGCTCGCTGCCGAGGTTCTTGAGGCGCAGAACATAGGAGAACTCCTTGCCGTCGGCAGGCGGGTTCCAAAGGGTTTCAAGCCGCAGGGTTTTCGGTCGCGGTGTGGACATGGTCACTCTTTCCTGTTGAGAATCGGGCTTTGAAAATCAGCTCTTGGGCATTTCGGCATTGGAAACGCCGAGCGCGCGGATGAAGTGGTTGGGGCCGACCTGCTCGATCACCGCCGATTCAGGGCGACTCAGCGAACGCACCTTCTCGGCCTGTTCGAGGAAACGTGCGCTTCCGCCCGTCACGAACGGCCTGCTGCCGTCCGGAACGGCGGAAAGCAGCAGCCTTGTATAGGGATGGCGCGGGTCGGAAAGAACCCTCTCGGTGTCCCCCCATTCGACCATCTGGCCGGCAAACATCACGACGATCTCCTCGGCCACATGCGCCGCCGTTGCGATATCGTGGGTGATATAGAGCATGGCGAGATCGTTTTCCCGTTTCACCCTGGCGAGCAGATCGAGAATATCCTTGCGGATGGAGACGTCCAGCATCGAGGTCGGCTCGTCGGCCACCAGCACGCTCGGTGCGACGGCAAGCGCCCGGGCGATGTTGACGCGCTGCCGCTGCCCGCCCGAAAGTTCATGCGGGAATTTCTGTCTGGTCACATCGGGTTCTAGCCCGACGCTTGCGAGCAGCCGGGTAATCTCCTCGGCGAGATCAGCCTTTGCGCCGCTCGGCCGATGCAATTGCAGCGGCCGCGCCAGATGATGGCTGACGGTAAAGGCCGGGTTGAGCGACGAGAATGGATCCTGGAAGACCATCTGCACCTCTCGGCGGTAGCGATGCTCAGCCCCAGCCTGGCCGCGGGCAGTCAGCTCCTGCCCGCGGAAAAACAGCCTGCCGTCGGTCGGCCCGTCCAGGCGCGCAATGATGCGGGCGCAGGTCGTCTTGCCGCAGCCGGATTCGCCGACGAGCGCCAATGCCCGGCCGGGAAAAAGCGAGAAGGATACGCCTTTCAGCGCGCGGACCGCGCCGAAATTGCGCTCTATCCCTTCGAGCCGGATCACCGCTTCAGCGACAACGGGATTTGCCTCCGCTTTCATGCCACGACTCCCGATAGCTGCCGATTGTCCGGAAGCTGCGGAATGGCATTCCAAAGCTTCTGCGTATATTCGTGTTTCGGCGCATGGGCGACCTGGCTGACGTCGCCCACTTCGACGAGTTCACCCTTCAGCATGACGCCGATGCGCCGGCAGAGCTGCGCCATCAGGTGCAGGTCATGGGTGATGAAGAGTACGGAGAAGCCATAGGTCCGCTGCAGGTCGACGACTTGTTCGAGGATCTCCCGCTGCACGACGACGTCGAGCGCCGTTGTCGGCTCGTCCATGATAATCAGCTCGGGTCTCAGCGCCAGGCAGATCGCGATGACGATACGCTGGCGCATGCCGCCGGAGAACTGGTGCGGGTAATCGCCGATGCGATGCGTGGGAATGCCGACGAGGCGGAACATTTCCTCGGCCCGCGCCCGGGATTCCGCATGCGAGCAGCCGGTGTGCCGGCGCAGAACGTCGTGGAACTGCGCCTCGACCCGCATCAGCGGATTGAGCGAATTCATCGCGCTTTGGAAGACCATTCCGATGCGCTTCCAGCGGATTTTCTGCAAGTCGCGTTCCGGCAGCTTCAGGAGATCCTGCCCGTCCAACCGGATGCTGCCGCCGCTGATCCAGGCGGGCGCCTTGGAAAGACGGGTGATAGCATATGCGATCGTGCTCTTGCCGCAGCCGGATTCACCGGCAAGCCCGAAGATTTCGCCGCGGCCGATCGTGAAGGAGACTTCCTTCACGGCGCGGAATTCTCCCTTGTCGACGAGGTAGTCGACATTGAGCTTTTCGATTTCGAGAAGATTGTCGCTCATCGGCCAAACTCCAGTTCCCTGTTGCGGGCGCGGTTGAGGCGAAACCAGCGGGTCAGCGCCGGGCCGGAGCGGAGCTGCGGATTGGCGATCTCGTCGAAGGTGAAATTCAAAAGCGCAAGGCCAAGGCCGGTGAGCGCGATACCGAGTGCGGGCACCCCGATGTCCCACCACGCGCCGACCATGATCGCCGAGGAATTCTGGGCGTTGTAAAGCATCGTGCCCCAGGAGACTTTCAGCGGATCGCCGAAGCCGAGATATTCGAGCGTCGTTTGGGCGACGATGGCGTAGATGATGCTACCGACGAGGTTGATCCCGATCAGCGTCGTCAGGTTCGGCAGGATCTCTACGAAGATGATGCGCCAGGCCGGCTCGCCGATCATCTTCGACGCCGTGACGAAATCGCGATTGCGAAGCGCCATCGTCTGCGACCGTGTCATGCGGGCCCCCCATGGCCAGGAGGTCAGCGCGATGATCGTCATGATCGTCATCGGCCCCACCGTGCCGGCGAAGGAGGCGAGCAGGATCAGAAGCGGCATGTTCGGGATGACGAGCACGGCATTCGTAGCAAGGTCGAGACAGGCATCCGTCCTGCCTCCGGCATAACCGGCGACGAGCCCGATCGCCGTGCCGAGAACGGTGATGGCAATGCCGGTGGCAAAGCCGACGGAAAGAGAGCTGCGCGCGCCCCAGACGAACTGGCGATAGACGTCCCGTCCCATCTTCGTGGTGCCGAGAACATGTTCGATCGACGGCGGCTGATGCGAGCGCCCGACACGCGCTCCCGGCTCACCGGGGGCAACGAGCGGCGCAAACAGCGCCATCAGCCAGAGGATGGCGATGATGATCAGGCCAGCGAGCGCTTTCTTCTGCTTGAAGATGGGCCACAGCGTAAAGCTCATCACGCGGCCTCCCGCAATCTCGGATCGACAAAGCCGTAGATGATGTCGACGAGGAAGTTGGCGCTAAGGGTCGCGAGCGTCATCAGCAGCAACTGCCCTTGGATGACAGGGTAATCGCGGGCGATGCTCGCGGTATAGAGCGTCAGCCCCAGGCCGGGATAGTTGAAGACGATTTCGGTGACGATCGAGCCTCCGAAGACGGCGCCGAGCATCAGCGCCAGATTGGTCAGCACGGGAAGCATGGCATTGCGAGCGCCATAGCCGAACATCACGGTGAGGTGGCTGAGCCCCTTTGCGCGTCCCATCGTCACATAGTCCTCGCCGAGCACCGAGATCATCGACGAGCGCATCGTCGTCTGGAATTCGCCGATCAGAAACGGCGAAAGCGTCAGCACCGGCAGGATCGCATGGGCGAAGACGCTGCCAATAAAGGTGAAATTGAAGGCGGGATCGAGATTGGGATCGTAGGCATAACCCACCGGAAACCAGCGCAGCGAGACCGCGAAGACGAAAAGCGTCGTCAGCGCCACGATGACGGGCGGCACCGAAATCATGATCACCGAGAGCGGCGAGACGATCGTGTCGAATCGCCCGCCGCGGCGCCAGGCCGAAACTGCGCCCAGCACGACACCGACACAGAGGGAAAAGATAATCGCGGTCGTGACAAGGACGATGGTCCAGAGCGTCGAGCGGCCGAGCACCTGCACGACGGTCTGGGGGTAATATTTGACGGAGACGCCGAGATCGAGGGTTGCCAGCCCCTTCAGGTAATCGGCGAATTGCCAAAGCATCGGCTGGTCGACCGCGCCGAAGCGCGCCTTGATCGCCTCGACGGCGGCAGGCGTTGCCCGCGGGCCGAGTTGGGCAACCATGGCATCGACCGGGCTCCCCGGCATCAGCCGGGGAAGGATGAAGTTCACCACGATGGCAAAGGCCAGCGCGACCGCATAGACGCCGAGGCGCCGGCTCGAAATGCGCATTTCTGCTCCCTCGCGAGGTTTAGCTGACCGGCTTGAGACGCAGCAGATGCATCAGGCGCATGCGGTTGTTGTCGTGATCCTCCGGATTCATCACGGGATCCTTGTCGATGACCCAGCCGGTGAAGCGCTTGCTGGAGAACTGATACCAGGTCGGCCCGTTGAAGACGGGAACGACGGGGAAGTCGTCGGCGATCAGCAGCTGAATGTCGTTGAAGATCTTCTTGTGATCGTCGTCCGACGTCGCCTGCAGATATTGATCGAAAAGCGCGTCCAGTTTCGGGTTCGAATAACGCGAGGGCGCGCCGGTGATGCGCCCGCCATAGGCGGTCGAGAGGCTCTGGTAATAGCCGCGGAACGGCGTTGCGCCGTCGGCGCGGGAGTTCATGACCACCTCGAAGCTGCCGTCGATGATCTCTTTGCGCCATTGTTCATATTCGGGCGTCGCGACCGACGCGTTGATGCCGGCGGCACGCAGGCCTTCGACCGCGATCTGGACGGCATCGATCCAGTCCGTCCAGCCGTTCGGAACGATGATCGGGAAGGCGATCGGCTTGCCGCTCGGCGTCGTGCGGAAGCCGTCGGCGCCCTTCTTGTAGCCGGCATCGTCGAGAATCTTGCTGGCCTTTTCGGTATCGAAGCCCACGAAGGCGTCCTTGCCGCCTTCGGCATCCTTGTTGCGCCAGCTTTCGAAGCGCGGCGGCAGGCCGGTTGCATGCTCATTGACGACGGGGTAGCCGAAGCCGGCAATATCGACCATGGACTTGCGATCCATGGCGAGGCTGAAGGCATGGCGGAAGTTCAGATCCTTATAGGCTTCGAGGTTGCCTTCATTGCCGCTCTTGAAATTCATCTGGAAAGCGACGGTTTCGGCCGGCGGCTGCCAATAGCCGTTATGGTCGGCATCGAGCGCGACGAAGGTCTTGTCGATCTGGGGAATGAAGGATCCGATCCAGTCCATGTTACCCTCAGGCAGGATGGCAAGCATCTGATCGTTGCCGGAAATCTGCGGCAGTCGGAGGCAATCGACATGCAGCGAGGCGGCGTCCCAATAGTTCGGGTTGCGGCACTGCTCGTAGACCTGCGGCGTGAAGCGGCGCAGCTCGGTCATCGGGCCGGAACCGACCGGCTTCTCGTTCTTGAAGGCGACGGGATCGGAAACGTCCTTCCAGATATGCTCGGGAACGACGGCGAGGTCGGCCAGCGTTTCCGGGAAATCGGAGTTGACGGCCTTGAGATCGATCTTCACCTCGGTCGCCGAGGGCGTCTCGACCGAGGCAACGGTCTGACCGATGCCGACCGTGTCGAGGGCTGCGTTCTTCAGCATGAGGTCGATCGTATATTTCACGTCGGCCGACGTCAGCGGCTGGCCGTCGGACCATTTCACACCGGGTCGCAGCGTGTAGGTGACCGATTTCATATCCTCGGAGAATTTGTAGGCGGTCGCCAGGCGGAAAACCGGTTTACCGCCATCCTCGGCATTGAAGATGACCAGCGGCTCGTAGATGAAATCCATCGTGCTCTGCCGGCGGCCGGCAAGATCGAACGGATTGAAGTTCTGAACCCAGCTGGTCTGCTCCTCGATGTGCATCGTCAGCACCGATTCAGCGGCCGCACTGCCCGTCCCGAAAGCGACGAGCGCCGTCAGAGCGGTTGCCGCTGCCCAGCCGGCGCGCACGGAAATGTTGCGAAACATGCTTTTGCTCGATCTCATTCCAACGTTCCCTCGTTCTTTATTTTTGAAGTCAATCAAATTGATTTAATATTGATAGTCAGTTTCCCGCCGGTGCGTCAATTGCCGATCTCAAATTTTTGCGGGCGGCATCCGGAGCCGTTCTCGGCAGACATCGAGATGCACAATTTCATGGTGAACAAAAAAATAAGGGCCGGGCTCGCCGCGTTAATCATTAAGGTACTTTTAAGTACGATAATTAATCCAACGATGGCGAATTGATCGGAAACTCCAGGTCAATAAGCATGAGGCTGCTCGCCACGGCCGGGATGTTTGCCCGGGTTTCAACATATTCAACCTCCGAACCAGGCGAATTTCCCATGACGAGCATCAATACCAACAATTCCGCGATGGCTGCCCTTCAGACGCTGCGCAGCATCAATTCCAATCTCGAAACGACACAGAATAGTGTCTCCACAGGCTACCGGGTCGACACCGCGTCCGACAATGCCGCCTACTGGTCGATCGCCACCACGATGCGCTCCGACAACAAGGCGCTGTCTGCCGTGTCCGATGCGCTCGGCCTCGGCGCGGCAAAGGTCGATACGGCTTACACGGCAATGGACAGTGCGATCGACGTCGTCGACGAGATCAAAGCCAAGCTGGTGGCCGCGACCGAAGACGGTGTCGACAAATCAAAGGTCCAGGAAGAAATCGGTCAGCTGCAAGAGCAGCTGATGAGCATTGCCCAGTCGGCGTCGTTCTCAGGCGAAAACTGGGTCGCTGGCGCTGACGGCACGAAGAGCGTCGTATCGTCATTTGTTCGCGACGGCTCCGGCGCCGTTTCCGTTAAGATGACGGATTACGTTCTGGATACTGCCTCCCTGGGCAATGTGCTGTTCGGCATGAGCGGCGGGTCAATCGAAACCTCCACGGGTATCCTCGGAACGGCGGATGCAAACGGCGATTCCGTCTACTCGCTCGACATTACCAATTTTACCACCGGTCAGATCCAGTCGGCGCTTTCGACCATCGAATCCGCGCTATCGGCGATGACGTCCGCCGGTGCGCAATTGGGCTCGGTTTCGACCCGCATCGAACTGCAGGAAGATTTCGTCGACGCGCTGTCCGATTCGATCGACTCGGGCGTCGGGCGGCTGGTCGATGCCGACATGGAGGAAGAATCGAGCAAGCTGTCTGCCTTGCAGACGCAACAGCAGCTGGCGATCCAGTCGCTGTCGATCGCCAATTCGTCCTCCCAGAATATCCTGTCGCTGTTCCGCGGCTAATCGCAAACGCCGATGCGAAGGGAGCCGGGCGCATAAAACGCCCGGCTCACCTCCGCCGATCAAACGATCGAGCCTAGCCTTCCCGGCCGGACTCGATCGCATTTGGTGACCCTTTTGCCCTGATTTGCCGGTTGACATGTCGATCGTCTCGACCGCAAACATGATCGGTCTTCTCACCGGGGCAGAAAATGCCGCGCGCGCGGGATCATCGCATGGAACGAGTTGAGCCTGCCCATCCCGATGCGAGGCCTGCCATCGTCTGGCTCGGCTTCATCGCCATGTGCATCGGCATGTTCATGGCGATCCTCGACGTTCAGGTGGTGGCGACATCGCTGCCGACTATCCAGTCAGCGCTTGGTATCGATCCGGATCAGATGAGCTGGATACAGACGGCCTATCTCATCGCCGAAGTGGTGGCGATCCCGCTGACCGGCCTGCTGACGCGGCTTTTGACGATGCGGTGGCTGTTCGTTACCGCCATCAGCGTTTTCGTTGCGGCCTCGGCTGGCTGTGCTGCCAGCAGCAGTTTCGGTGAACTGGTGGCCTGGCGGGTACTGCAGGGCTTTTCCGGCGGAACGCTGATCCCCTCGGTGTTTTCGGCCGTGTTCATCCTTTTCCCGAACGAGCGGCAGGCGCTGGCGACGACGATCGCCGGCGTGCTTGCGGTGCTGGCGCCCACCGTCGGGCCGATCGTCGGCGGATGGCTGACCGAGACCTATTCCTGGCACTGGCTGTTCCTGATCAACATCCTGCCGGGCATTGCCTCGGCAATCCTGGCGGCGCTCTTCCTGCCGCGACAGGCGGCCGATCCGTCCGAACTCCGGCATCTTGACGGCCTGTCGCTGCTGCTGATGGCAACCGCGCTGACGACCCTGGAACTCAGCCTGAAAGAGGCGCCGACCAGCGGCTGGACCTCGACCTATGTGCTGAGCCTGCTGGCGGTCTGCCTGGCGTCGGGCGGTATTTTCATCCGGCGAACGCTGCACCGCGGCCGGCCGATCGTCGATCTCGGCAATTTCACTGACCGGAACTTTCTCGTCGGCTCGGTTCTGAGCTTCGTGCTCGGTATCGGCCTGTTCGGCTCCGTCTATCTGATGCCGGTCTTTCTCGCTTTCGTCAGGGGCCACGACGCCCTTGAGATCGGCATGACAATGCTGGTCACCGGCATCGCCCAGCTGATCACGGCGCCGGTCGCGGTCGCGCTGGAGAAGCGTTTGGATGCGCGGCTGCTGTCGGCCGCCGGTTTCGCCCTGTTTGCGATCGGCGTTGGGATGAGCGCCTTTCAGGATCCGCGTTCGGATTATGACGCGATGTTCTGGCCGCAGGTCGTGCGCGGCGTCGCCATCATGTTTTGCCTGCTGCCGCCGACGCGGCTGGCGCTCGGCACGCTCCCGGCCGATCGCATTCCCGATGCCAGCGGTCTTTTCAATTTGATGCGCAATCTCGGCGGGGCGATCGGCATCGCGCTGATCGACACGATCATCTACACCCGCTCGGAACCGCTGGGCCAAAGCCTCTGGACCCGTCTTCAAGCCGGCGACATCGAGGTTGCGACCTTCGTCGGCGCTCCCCTTCCGGCGATATCGGGACATAGCGGCAGTTTCGACGCCGATACGACGGCGCTGCTCGATCCGCTGATCCAGACCGCGGCAAGCGCGCAGGCGATCAACGAAGCCTGGATGGTCGTCGCCGTCCTCACGAGTTGCGCCCTGCTCTGCGTGCCCTTCGCCAGGCGGCCGGCGTCTACGTGACATAGGACGACAGGTTGCCCGATCGACCGGCTGCCGGTAAGATTTCTCTCAATCATTTTGCGTCATCCTCCAGTTCCCCTCTGAAGCCAATCGACGAGATCTCAATGGCCCCGGACCTTGACCGCAGTCTTCAAATGCCCCGCCGCGACGACCTTGGCCTCCTTGCGATCAGCAACGGCTCCGGCCTGTCGATATCGGCGCTGCCGAACGGCACGCTGTTTGCCATCGAATATGCCGACGACAAGGGATCGGTGCAGGTCAACCAGATCCAGGGCTCGCCGCTCATCGGTGGTATCGGCCGCCTTTACCTGCGGGTCGGCGGCGCTCGGCCCGATGTCGTCGAAATCGTCGGGCCGCGCGCCAATGGCAGCTTCGGACATAACGCCACCAGCTTCTCCTGGAGTGGTGAGGCCGGGGATATTCACTATAACGTCCGGCTCGAGCTGCATCCTTCCGAGACGGCCTGGTTCTGGCGTGTCGCCATCCGGCATCTGAAGGATGGAACGTTGCCGGTCGATCTGGTGCTGATCCAGGATGTCGGTCTCGGCGATCGCGGCTTCCTGATGAACAGCGAGGCCTATGCCTCGCAATATGTCGATCACCATATCGCCGATCACCAGGCATTCGGACCTGTGGTGATGAACCGGCAAAATCTCAAACAGGGAGGTGGCCGCAATCCTTGGCTGGCGCAGGGTTGCCTCGACGGGGCAGTTGCCTATGCCACGGATGCGATCCAACTGGTGCAGGCGAGAGACCGTCTCGACGACCGGCTGGTCGGCCGCTTCGGCACCAGCCTGCCGAGCAAACGGCGCCAGCAGGAAACGGCCTGCCCCGCCATCCAGTCGAAATTGCTGTCTGTCACCGCAAGCGGCGCGACCGCGACCTTCTTCGCGCTCTTTGCCGCCGATCATCTCGAGGCCTCGAGCGATGCCGATCTTGCGCGGCTCGGCGGGCTCGCGGCGGCAGACGGTGCGATCGCCGATATCGAGGAGACGGCGCCGGCCCGCAGCCTGCTGCCGGACGCGTCACTGTTGGAGGTCGAGCCGCTCGACAAAAAGGCGATAGGCCGGCTCTATCCCCAGCGCAGCCTGGAGGAACGCGTCGACGGAAAGCTGCTGTCGTTCTTCGTGCCGGACGGCGTCCTCAACCGCCATGTCGTCTTGCGCGAAAAGGAATTTTTGGTGGCGCGCCGCCACGGCGCGATCGTCAGAAGCGGCCAGAATATGCTGCTCGACGATTCGACCCTTGCCGCCACCTGTTGGATGCAGGGCATTTTCGCCGCGCAGCTGACGATCGGCAACACTTCCTTTCACAAGCTGTTTTCCGTCTCCCGCGATCCCTACAACCTGACGCGCGCCAGCGGGCTGCGCATCATGGTGGATGTTGGCGCCGGCTGGCAGCTGCTGGCGGTGCCGTCGGCTTTCGAAATGGGGCTCAGCGATTGCCGCTGGATCTACAAGTGCGCCGACCGCACCATCATTGTAACGGCGGTCGCCTCCGGCGAGGAAGCGGCGATGCAGTGGGCCGTCTCGGTCGAGGGCAAGCCGTGCCGCTTCCTGGTGTTCGGCCATGTCGTGCTCGGCGAGCGTGAATATGACGCGGGCGGCCAGATCGAATTCGATACCTCAGGCAAGCGCATCCTGTTTCGGCCGGATCCGGCCTGGCTCTGGGGCGAACGTTATCCCGAGGCCGCCTATTGGCTGGTGAGCGCGACCCCCGATGCCATCGAGGAGATCGGCGGCGACGAACTGCTCTATGGCGATGGCGTCACGCGCAACGGCGCCTTCGTCGCGCTCAGATCCCGGCCGACGCAGGCGCTCTCCCTGGCCGTCGTCGGTTCGATGACCGATGCCGAAGAAGCCGAGCGGCTGGCAGAGCGTTATCAGGCCGGCGTCACCGATGAGGCCATGCTGGCGCCGGCCTCGACATTCTGGCGCAACACCGTGCGCGGCCTGGCGATCGGCGACCCTTCGCCCGACCTTGCCGCGCAGACGACCCTGCTGCCCTGGCTCGCGCATGATGCCATCGTGCATGTGAGCGTGCCGCACGGCCTCGAGCAATATACCGGTGCGGCCTGGGGCACACGCGACGCCTGCCAGGGGCCGATCGAGTTCCTGCTTGCCTATGAGCATGATCGCGAAGCCAAGGAGGTGCTAAAGACCGTTTTCAGCGAACAATACCTTGAGAAGGGCGACTGGCCGCAGTGGTTCATGCTGGAGCCCTATGCCAACATCAGGGCGGGCGACAGCCACGGCGATATCGTCGTCTGGCCGCTGAAGGCGCTCTGCGACTATATCGAAGCGACGGGTGATCTCGCCATCCTTGACGAGAAGCTCTCCTGGCGCGATGAAAAAACCATGCAGAGGGCGGCCCAAACCGACACTATCGCGATCCATGTCGAGAAACTGCTCGACACCGTCCGCGAAGCTTTCATCCCCGGAACGCATCTGATCCGCTATGGCGAGGGAGACTGGAACGATTCCCTGCAGCCGGCCGATCCACATCTGCGCGACTGGATGGTCAGCAGTTGGACCGTTGCCCTGCTCTACGAGCAGATTGTCCGTTACTCCGCAATCCTGCGCCGACTCGGCCACGGCGTCGAGGCCAAGGGGTTGAGGAAGGTAGCAACGGCGATGCGCCGGGATTTCAACCGTCATCTGATGCGGGATGGCATCGTTGCCGGCTACGGCATCTTCGATCCCGCCCATGACGGCGTCGAATTGCTGCTGCACCCGAGCGATAAGCGCACCGGCCTGTCCTACTCGCTTATCTCGATGACGCAGGCAATGCTCGGCGGCCTGTTCACACCCGATCAGCGACGCGCTCATATGAAGCTGATCGACAAGCATCTGCGCTTCCCCGACGGCGTGCGGCTGATGGAGAAACCCGCGACCTATGCCGGCGGACCGGAGACGCTGTTTCGCCGCGCCGAATCCTCCTCCTTCGTCGGTCGCGAGATCGGGCTGATGTATGTGCATGCGCATCTGCGCTATTGCGAAACGCTGGCGCTGGACGCCGAAGCCGACGAACTCTGGAAGGCGATTTCAGTCGTCAACCCGATCTCGGTCACGACAGTGCTGCCGCATGCTTCGCTGCGCCAGCGCAACAGCTATTTCAGCAGCAGCGATGCGGCCTTTCATGACCGTTATCAGGCCGCGGCCGAATGGGAGCGCGTCAAGGCGGGAGAGATAGCCGTCGACGGCGGGTGGCGGATCTATTCAAGCGGCCCCGGGCTCTACACCAGGAGCGTTGTCGAAAATATCCTCGGCTTCAAACGGCGCTTCGGCCGGCGCAGACGCAAACCGCTGTTGCCTGAGGTTCACGCCTCCGTCGAGTTGCGGACGGATCATGCCGCTTGGCGGCGGCTAATGAAGCCGAAGCCCGACGCGTAATATTCACGACGAAGTGCTGGCGTCGCGCAGTTCTTCGAAGCGGGCGGCACTCTTCGAGAGGTGGGTTCGAATGGCGCGGCGGGCGGCGGCCTCTTCGCCGTCGCGGATCGCCGCGAATATGGCATGGTGTTCCCGGCGCATGCGCGCCGCATGGCGCTTGCGCTCGGCCGCCGTCATTTTGTCCAAGCGTGCCCATTGCCGCGGCACCATGAGGTCGCCGAACGTATCGAAGAGGCGGCCGTAATAGGAGTTCTGCGTCGCGACCAGAATGGACCTGTGAAAGGCGTAGTCTTCCTGCGCCCCGTATCCGCCCTCCTCCAGCGCCTTGTCGAGCGCAGCGAGCCGATCCTGCATGCGGTCGAGATCCTCAGGCGTGCGCCGCAGCGCGGCAAGACCGGCGGCTTCGTATTCGACCCCCATGCGCAGCTCCAGCACGCGCAGAACCTCGTCGATCGACTGCAGGTCGTTGGGAATGATCGAGAAGGATCTGGGGGTCGGATCGTTCGCGACGAACGCGCCAAGCCCTTGCCGCGTGGTGATCAGGCCCTTGGCGCGCAGGGTGGCGAGCGCCTCGCGAACGATCGTCCGGCTGACGCCGGTCGTCCTCATGATCGCCTGTTCGGTCGGCAGGCGCTGGCCGGGCTTCAGATCGCCGGATTCGATCTGCGCCATCAGCGTGTCGGCAAGGCCGCTGCGCAGGTTCGGCGGCTGCCGAGTGGTGGTAACCGCGTTGTCCCTATCCGTCATCTTGTGTCGATCCTGCCCCCGATGCGGCTGCGCCAGCCTCATTTCCTTTTGCTAACGCATGCCGGCAGGAAAGGCAAAACGACGTAAGTCACGGCAGCTCCGGATAATGCGGATCACCGCTCACCGTGCCAGCCACCCGCCGTCGACGGGCAGCACCGTGCCGTGCACGTAGTCGGAGGCCGACGATGCCAGGAACACCGCGGCACCGCCGAGTTCATCCGGCGTTCCCCAGCGCCCGGCCGGAATGCGGGCAAGGATGGCGGTATTGCGGTCGGCATCCTCGCGCAGCGCCGTGGTGTTGTTGGTGACGAAATAACCGGGCGCGATGGCGTTGACGTTGACGCCCTTGCCGGCCCATTCGCAGGCGAGCAGCTTGGTCAGGCCGGCAAGGCCGCTTTTCGAGGCGGTATAGGAGGGGATGCGGATGCCGCCCTGGAAGGAGAGCAGCGAGGCGATGTTGATAATCTTGCCTCTGCCCTTGTCGACCATATGGCGACCGGCCGCCTGCGACAGGAAAAAGGCGGTCTTCAGGTTGACGTCGATCACCGCGTCCCAGTCTTCCTCGGTGAAGTCGAGCGCATCGGCGCGGCGGATGATGCCGGCATTGTTGACGAGGATGTCGAGGCCGCCAAAGGTCTGGATGGTCTCAGCGACGATCCCCTTGACTGGTTCGATCGTGCCGAGATCGGCCTTGACGACATGGAAGCGGCTTCCCGCCTGCTTCACCAGCGTCTCGGTCTCGTCCATCGAGGAGCGCCCGACGGCAACGATCGAAGCGCCGGCCCCGGCCAGCGCCGCCGCGATGGCTTGGCCGATGCCGGTATTGGCGCCGGTGACGACGGCAGTCCTGCCGGAAAGGTCGAAGGGGTTTGCCACCACGATCACCTCAGATCCGCAATGGCGATATGATCCATGTCGGTGAAGCTCTTGTTGTCGCCGGCCATTGCCCAGATGAAGCTGTAATTCTTGGTGCCGGCGCCGGAATGGATCGACCACGGCGGCGAGATGACCGCCTGTTCGTTGGCGACAAGCATATGCCGGGTCTGCTGCGGCTCGCCCATGAAGTGGAAGACGCGCTGCTCGGCTTCGAGATCGAAATAAAGATAGGCTTCCATGCGCCGGTCATGCGTATGGGCCGGCATGGTGTTCCAGACGCTGCCCGGCTCGATCATGGTGAAGCCGAGGGTCAGTTGGCAGGACTGGCAAACCTCAGGATGGATGAACTGGTAGATCGATCGCTTGTTGGCCGTTGCCGCGTCGCCGGGCGTCAGGTGGCGGGCTTTCTCGCGGGTGAGCAGCACCGTCGGGTGCGCTTGATGTGCCGGCGTCGAGACCAGATAGAACTTTGCCGGATTGGCGGCATCCGCGCTCTCGAACCGGACGTCCTTGGCGCCCTTACCGGCATAGAGGCAATCATACTTGGCAAGATCGTAGCTGGTGCCGTCGACGACGATGCGGCCGGCGCCGCCAATGTTGAGCGCGCCGAGTTCGCGCTCGGCTAGGAAGGTTTCCTGGCCGATCGCCGTCGGCGCCGTCAGCGCCAGTCCATCGGCCAGCGGCGTCGCGCCGCCGATGACCATGCGGTCGTAGTGGGAATAAGTCAGCCGGATCTCGCCGCCTGCAAAGATGGTTTCCACCAGAAAGTGACGCCGCAGCGTCTCCGTGTCGTATTCGCGCACGGCCTCGGGATGGGAGGAGTGCCTCACGTCGATCTGCATGTCAAATTCCTTCAGTTTCGTTGTCGTCAAGCGTCGTTGCTCCCGCGAGAGCCGGATCCGCTCGGCGGCCGTTTCGCTCGGCAATGAACCGAATGGTTACATAGTTGTACGACAAATTCGAAGTCAATATGTTTCTGCAGCACCGGGTCGCAGTGGGCGGTGGCCGCAGGAATCGGGAGTAAAATCAGCGATAAGCAGGAAAAAGTCACCAATGCCGGGCGACGGATCGCGAGCGGCGGTTTTGGCGCGATCGGCCAAAAACGAAAAAGCCTGCCGCGGGAGGAGGTGCGGCAGGCTTTCGAAAAAAACCGAACGACAGCTGGGAGGAGGAGTGCTGCCGTTCCCGCAGACGACCCTAGGAGGAGGATGGGGCGCCCGCATGTCGAAGGGATGCGGGAGGAGGTGCATCGCTTCGATAGAAATAATCATACTTATTTCGTGCTTAGTTGGTAGGCATTTCTTTGCAAGGCAGCTATGCGCTATGCGAAAAGCGGGCGGCTCCCTCGCCGTGGTTCCATCAACCGGGAGCCCAAAAGCAAAGCGCCCGCTTCTAGAGAAAGCAGGCGCTGGCCAAGTGTCGATAATGCTTAGTCTGCGGGCCGTTAGCGGGCGATGGCAGCGCGAGCGATGTTGCTGATGTCGCTGCGGCCGATGCCGAGGTCGTTCAGTTCGCGCGTGGACATACGGCCCAGTTCAGCGACCGTCTGACGGTACTTGCGCCAGTTATTGAAAGAGCGTGCTACGTTCATGATGATCCCCTTTCGATGGGCTTTCGAAGCCTAGCTGCCAGTCCTTGGCGCTTCGTTCGCTTCGATGACTTGTATATAATACGAGCCGATCGATTGTTGCAGCGCCAATGCATCACTGCACCTATGCGACGCTTGCATGGGTCGTCAGATTTGGGAGTCGTTTCTGCTCAAGATTTGAAACGATCGAAGGCCGTCAGCCGGACGATCGGCGGCTCCGCCTCTTTCCATCGGTAAATTTCCGAGCGCAGATAGGACAGTTCGTCGCCGAGATCGTCTTCACCGACTTCGATCCACCAGGACTTCAGGCGGCCGTCGCTTCCATCAGACCAGCGATAACCCCTCGCCTTCAGATGGTCCTTCATCTCGAACGGGCTGTGTTCGGCAAAGAGACGGATGCGGCAGCACTGGCTGGCGCTGTAAAGCTCCGCGAACGGGCTCTCGCCGTCGCCTTGTTCCCGATCGAGGATTTCCAGCAGCGCGTGGCAGTCGTCCACGGCACGATGGCCGTCATGGAAATAACCGGCCTGGCCGACGAGATAGCCGAGCTTGGTGCCTTCGAAACCGCGGGCGCTCCAGTCGATTTCCGAAACCGAGCAGGCCCAGGCCTTGCCGGCGAAAACCTTCGAGAAGGCTTCGCAGAACGGCCGGTCGAACCCGGCATTGTGGGCGATGATCAGATCCGCCGGCTCGATCAGATCGCTTAGCGATCTTATATCGATGACCTGGCCTTCGACCATCGCATCGGTGATGCCGGTCAACCGGGTAATTTCCGGCGGTATCGGCCGCGATGGCTGTTGCAGGCCGCCATAGATGCCGACGATGTCGCCGATCGCACCGCCGTCGTCGAATGTGAAAGCGACGGCGCCGATTTCGATGATCTCGTCGCTGCGGTGATTGAGACCTGTGGTCTCCGTATCGAGAATGACGCCGAGCCGCGAAAACTCCGGCCGTCTGGCGGCTGCGACCGGCCGGGCAGTCAGTTTCCTGAGGATGCGGTAGTTGCCGCTCTCTTCAAGCGCCCGCGCCATCTCTTCGTCGGAATAGGCGGCCGGCTGCGATAGCCGCCGGCGCGACGGGTCGCGTAGCTGGACCACCGCGGGCGATGCCTTGGCAAACATGTCGAGTTGCGAATCTCTGTTCACGCTCATCGGATCTATATGTCATGGAGACGCAGTTTAATCCATCGCGCGCGGCGCTATACACCCTTGCGTTTCGGGGACACGGAGGCTTAGCTGAGCGGTGAGCGGTGAGCGGCGGGAGGAGAATGCATGCCTGGTGACAACGGCAGGGGCGCCGAGAAGGATGTCGTCATCATCGGCGCTGGCGCCGCCGGCATTGCCGCTGCTCGTCGCCTGCAGGCAATCCGCCCGGATCTTTCCATCCTGCTGCTTGAAGCGGGCGATCGTCTCGGCGGCCGCGCCTGGAGCGTCGGGCTGCCTGAAGCCGGCGATATCGCACTCGATCTCGGTTGCGGCTGGCTGCATGGGGCGCGGACCAACGCCTGGACCGCGATCGCCGGTGAGGTCGGACTGGCGGTCGACCATACACCGGCGCCCTGGAACGGCGGCCGGCGGCTGCAGCGGGACGATGCGGAGACCCACGCCGCGCGAGCGGCGATCGGTGACTATTTCGAACGCCTTGAAAGCCATGAAGGCGATGACACCGATCTGGCCGAGATGCTCGAACCCGGCAATTCCTGGAACGGGCAGATCCGGGCGATCGGCACCTATATCACCGGCGCCGAGCTGGAACGCTCGTCGGTCCTCGACTACAACCGATACGACCCCGGTCCTGGCCCCGATTGGCGGGTGCGCCAGGGCTATGGGACGTTGATCTGCCGTTACGGCAGGCCGGTTGCGACGAGGCTCGGCGTCGAAGTGACGCGCGTAAATCACCGCCATGCCGGCCGCATCGACATTCAGACGAATCAGGGTGGGCTCAGTGCCCGTGCGGTGCTGGTGACGGTTTCGACGAATGTGCTTGCCGCTGGCAAGATTGTTTTCGACCCGCCTTTGCCCGAGAAGATCGAGGCAGCGGCGCGGTTGCCGCTCGGGCTCGCCGACAAGCTCTTCCTCAGGCTCGCAAATCAGCAGGCGCTGCCGGCTGATACCCATATGCTCGGCTCCATCAGCCGCGGCGCGACCGGCACCTATCAGCTCCGGCCACTCGGCGCTGCCGTCGTCGAAGCCTATTTTGCCGGCGACCTCGCGCATGATCTGGAGCGGGAGGGAAAAGAGGCCGCCTTTGCCTTCGCTGGGGATGAACTGGCGGCAGCATTCGGCGCCGATATCCGCAAGGAATTGTCGGTGGCGGCAATGTCGGCCTGGGCCGCTGCACCCCATATCGGCGGCTCCTATTCCTATGCCGAGCCGGGCGCCTCCGATCTGCGCAGCCGTCTCGCTGCACCGCATGACCAGCGGATATTCTTTGCGGGTGAGGCCTGTTCTCGCTCGCGTTACTCGACGGCGCACGGCGCCTATGAGACCGGGGTCGCCGCAGCCGATCTGCTCGACGGGTCGTTCTCGAGAAAAGCGTAACCGTCGCCGGTGGCGCCCGCGGGAATATTTTTTCCCACTTGTGGCACCGGTCGGATTGGTTATGCTGCCCTCGCCCCTGCGCCAGATTGAGCCCAGGGCGCCAGACGTCATCCGGCGGCAAGTGGCCGCCTCAAGCACGATATTGACATTGATTGCGGGAGCCCCGGCTTCTACCCCGACGGTTTTGCACGTCGGCTGTGGGTCTCCGCATGAGGAGGAAAAATGGATTGTCGCAAGCTCGGTTCCAGCGGGACCGTCGTCACTGCCTATTGCCTCGGCACCATGACCTTCGGCGCGGAGGCCGACGAGGCGGCCTCGCACAAGCTGCTCGACGATTATTTCGCCTGGGGCGGCAATTTCATCGATACTGCCGATGTCTATAGCGCCGGCAAGTCGGAAGAGATCATCGGACGCTGGCTGAAGGCCCGCCCGACCGAAGCCCGCCAGGCGATCGTCGCCACCAAGGGACGTTTTCCGATGGGCAACGGACCGAATGACATCGGCCTGTCGCGCCGGCATCTCGGTCAGGCGCTCGACGATTCTCTCCGCCGCCTCGGCCTCGAGCAGATCGATCTCTACCAGATGCATGCCTGGGACGCGCTGACGCCGATCGAAGAGACGCTGCGCTTCCTCGACGATGCGGTATCATCAGGCAAGATCGGCTATTACGGCTTCTCCAACTATGTCGGCTGGCATATCGCCAAGGCATCCGAAATCGCCAAGGCGCGGGGTTATACCCGCCCGGTGACGCTGCAGCCGCAATATAACCTGTTGGTGCGCGACATCGAACTCGAAATCGTCGCCGCCTGCCAGGATGCCGGCATGGGCCTGTTGCCCTGGTCGCCGCTCGGCGGCGGCTGGCTGACCGGCAAGTACAAGCGCGACGAGATGCCGACTGGCGCCACCCGGCTCGGCGAAAATCCCAATCGCGGCGGTGAGTCCTATGCGCCGCGCAATGCGATGGAGCGAACCTGGGCGATTATCGGCGTTGTCGAGGAGATCGCCAGGGCGCATGGCGTCAGCATGGCGCAGGTGGCGCTCGGCTGGACGGCGGCGCAGCCGGCGATCACCTCGGTCATCCTCGGCGCCCGCACGCCGGAGCAACTGGCCGACAATCTTGGCGCCATGAAGCTCAAGCTCTCCGACGATGACCTGGCGAGATTGGATGAGGTAAGCGCGCCTCAGCCTTTCGATTACCCCTACGGCAAGGGCGGTATCAACCAGCGCCACCGCAAGATCGAAGGCGGCCGCTGAGCTTCGCCCACAAATGCAAAAAGCCGCCATGTTTCCATGGCGGCTTTTTTGCTTGGGAGGCACTTTAAGCCGGAAGCTGAAAGATCACGTTGGCGATCAGGACGATCGCCAGACCGGCGGCGAGCGCGAGATAGGGCAGCATGCCGGCCTTCTTGACGCCAAGATCCTGGCCGACGAGGCCGAGATCTTCCATCGCACCTGCCGGGAATTTTCCGCCGTCGCGCACATAGTGGCGATAGGCAAAGACCGGCAGGATCAGGGCGGCGAAGATGAAGCCGACCCAGAGCGCATTGGAATAACCCCAGACCTTGGCGCCGGCGCCGAGGAACAGAGCATTGACGAAGGCAAGCGCTGTGTTGAGACCGATCAGCCAGGTCGGCGCCTTCCAGGGGCGTTCGATATGGCCGGAGTCCATCCGGTGTATCCAGCCGGAATTGAGGTTCAGGAAGTTGAAGATGATGTATCCGACATTCGACACGGCGAGCACGAAGAAGTAGCCGCCGGTATCCGAGGCGATGGCCAAAAGGAAGAGGTTGAAGGCGAAATCGGTCCACATCGCCCGTGTCGGGGCGCCGTTTTCGTTGACGTGGTCGAGATATTTCGGCAGCCAGCCGTCCTTCGAGCCCTGGTAGAGCGTGCGCGAGGAACCGGCCATCGCCGTCATGATGGCGAGGAAGAGCGCCATGATCATCAACACGACGAGCAACTGGGTGACGACCCGGCCGGCGCCGATCAGGCCGCCGAGCGCTTCGGCAACGCCGGTGCCGTCGACAATACCGGGGGCGAGCATGCCTGCATGGCCGAGAACGCCCTGGAAGGCGAAGGGCACCAGGAAGAAGAACAGGCAGCAGGCAAGGCCGGAATAGAAGATCGCCTTGAAGGTGTCGGTCTTCGGATTCTTGAGCTCGCGGGTGTAGCAGACGGCCGTCTCGAAGCCATAGGTCGACCAGGCGGCGATATAGAGTCCGCCGAGGAAGAGCGTCCAGCCGCCATTGCTCCAGGTGCCGTCGGCGCCGGAATAGGCGGCCGTCGGCGGCACCAGGCCGGTGACGTTGGCGGCAAGGATATGGCCGCTGACAATGGGGTAGAGGCCGATGATAAGCAGCGGCACGAGCACGATGATGGCCAGCCACTTCTGCACGCTGGCGGTTTCCGAAATGCCGCGATGCTGGATCGCGAAGATGATCAGCATCAGGATGCCGCCGATGAAGAAGGTAGCATTGACGTTGGCGGTGGCAAGAAAGGGAATGCCGAAGCTGACGAGCGACCAGCTGCGGATCCACGGCGTCAGCGCGGCGACGCCGTCGGTGCTCAGCAACGCCTTGACGGCGTCATCCGGCGTCGTGCCGGCATGAGCCGCGATATATTCGGCGACGCGGGGGCTATCGGCCGTGATGGAAGCGGCATGCGCGGAGATCCAGTCGAGGACCATCTGCGAATCCGCCGCCGGGATGGGGAAGAATGAATTGAGGATATAACCGGCGGCGATGGCGCAGCCGAGCGACAGCACGGGCGACCAGGCAAACCAGTTGCACCAGACGGATAGTGGCGCGATGAATTTCGAATACCGCAGCCAGGCAGTGGCGCCATAGACCGAGGCACCGCCGGATTTGTTGGCGAACATGCCGGCGATTTCGGCATAGGTGAAGGATTGCAGGAAACCCATCACCATCGAAATGATCCAGACGAGGAAGGCGAGCTTGCCCGTCGTGCCCGCAATGCCGCCGATGGAGAAAAGAACGAGCGGCGGCACGCCCGCAGCCACCCAGAATGCGCCCTTCCAGTCGAGCGCGCGTACAAGCTTACCTTCGGTGCCGGATGAAATCCCGGCCTCCACAACGTCTGTCATCAGTGAAATTCCCCATTCGATTGTTCCGGACGTATCTTTGTACGTCTCCCTGAACGTGTCTCCCTGACAGTCTCAAGCCCGCCCGGATGATTTTGGCGATCCGTGTTCCCGACGGATTCCCGAGTCTCAGCCCTTGATGCATAGTGAAGATATTTTCTTTTTAGTCAACATGACTTTACTTTCGCGAGACATTTTGTAACCTGTATGGGTGGTGCCCGAGGGCATGCCGATCCTCCCAATGAGGGCAGAATGCGAGAACTTCATCCTGCTATGACGGGCCTGCGGCCGGCAACCGCGAGCCTCGTGCGTTATCCGGGCATTCCCACCTTGCCGGAGGGAACGGAGCGCTACAGGGCAAAAGGCGGCGGATCGGTCGTGGTGCGTGTCGAGCCGGGCGACTGCGTCACTGTCATCGACAGCGAGGGCGGACAGGTTTGCGAGGTCTCTTTCCTCAACGAAAAGGGACGCTTCCTGGCGGCGGGTCTCGGAACGGCATTCAGCAATTCAGCCGAAGGTTTGAAGGCCATTCTTCAAGGGGAGGATGAGAGTGCTGCCCGCACCCGCGCAGCGCTTGAGCGGCGCGGCGCCGATCTTGCCGCGGCCGGAGCGCTCCGCATCTTCGGGGCGGGATCGAGCCCGGGCAGCCGGGCGGATTTCACGATTTCCATGAAGGGCCTGCTGATCGTCGCGGCACCGGCCGGCGCCATGTTGCCGGAGGCCCAAGATACGGCGACGCCGATCGAGATCAGGATCAAGCGCAGCCTGTTGATCCGCGACTACGCCTCCGCCCTGCCGGAACCGGCCGCCGACCCCATCGAGGATATCCGCATCCGGGCGGCGACCGCCGCGGCCTATTTCGTGCGTGCCGGCGAATTCATCCAGATCATCGATGTTTATGGGCGCCAGTGCACCGATTTCCAAGCTTTCGCCGCCCGCAAGGTCGACAAGGGCCTCGATCTCGCGCTTGATTCGACGGTTACCCGCACACTGCTCAGCCGCAGCTATCCTATGCCGGGCCTGCCCTCTAAGGCCTTCGACCGGGACTTCGAGCCGCTGGTCGAAATCGTCCAGGATACGGTCGGGCGCCACGATGCTTTCGCGACCGCCTGCAATTCGCGCTACTACGACGACATGGGTTATCCTGGCCACGTCAACTGCACGGACAATTTCAACGCGGCGCTGGCGCCTTACGGCATTGCCGGCCGCAAGGGTTGGGAAGCGCTGAACTATTTCTACAACACCAATATCGACCACAACAACCAGCTCTATCTCGACGAGCCCTGGTCGCGCCCCGGCGATTACGTGCTGATGCGGGCGCTCACCGATCTTGTCTGCGTCTCATCGTCCTGCCCCGACGATATCGACGCGGCGAACGGCTGGGATCCGACGGATATCCATGTCCGCACCTTTTCCGGAAAAGAAAAATTCTCACGAGCGGTGGCCTATCGCATGACCCCAGATGCCGACGCCGAACTGACGCGCGAAACCGCCTTCCATCCACGCCTCTCGACCCTGACGCGCGATTACACCGAATATCGCGGCTATTGGCTGCCGAACCGCTTTTCCGCCGAGGGACCGGTCGAGGAATATTGGGCCTGCCGCGAGCGCGCCGCCGTCATCGACCTTTCGCCCCTGCGGAAGTTCGAGGTGACTGGGCCGGATGCCGAGGAGCTCTTACAATATTGCCTGACACGCGACGTGCGCAAACTGTCGACAGGTCAGGTCGTCTATTCCGCCATGTGCTACGAAAACGGCGGCATGATCGATGACGGCACGCTCTTCCGCCTCGGCGACAAGAATTTCCGCTGGATCGGCGGCGATGATTTCAGTGGCATATGGCTGCGTCAGCAGGCCGAAGAAAAAGGCTTCAAGGCCTGGGTTCGCTCTTCGACCGACCAGATGCACAATATCGCCCTGCAAGGGCCGAAGAGCCGCGATATCCTGAAGGAGATCATCTGGACGGCGCCGCGCCAGCCGACGATCGGTGAGCTCGAATGGTTCCGCTTCACTGTCGGCCGCATCGGTGGTTTCGAGGGCGCGCCCGTCGTCGTCTCGCGCACGGGCTACACCGGCGAGCTCGGCTACGAGATCTTCTGTCATCCGAAGGATGCGCTGGCGGTGTTCGACGCGGTCTGGGAGGCGGGGCAGCCGCACGGGTTGAAGCCGATGGGGCTGGAGGCGCTCGACATGGTTCGCATCGAGGCAGGTCTGATCTTTGCCCATCACGAATTCACCGACCAGACGGACCCGTTCGAGGCCGGCATCGGCTTCACCGTGCCGCTGAAATCCAAGCAGGACGATTTCATCGGCCGCGAGGCGCTGATCCGGCGCAAGGAGCATCCGCGCCATCTGCTTGTCGGCCTCGACGTCAAGGCCAACGAGGCGGTCGGCCATGGCGATTGCATCCATATCGGCCGGGCTCAGGTCGGCGTCGTCACCAGTGCCACCCGCTCGCCGATCCTCGGCAAGACGATCGCGCTCGCCCGCATCGACGTCATGCATGCAAGTCCCGGCACCGAGGTCGAAATCGGCAAGCTCGACGGCCACCAGAAACGCCTGCCGGCGACAATCGTGCCGCTTTCGCACTACGACCCGCAGAAGACGCGACCGCGCTCGTAATGCATGCGTTCGACGGTGGTGTCGCAGATTGGTTCCTGGGAAAGCGATGATGTCTCCGCCTAAGGGCTTTATACCGATCGGTAAAGATACCAACAGCCCTTCGATAGGCCTAATCTTTACCGATCGATAAATCTGCCGACGCGGTCCACATGGTCAGGCTGCTCTCAACGAGCGCCTCCAGCTCGCTTGGGCTTGCGCCGGCCCCTCCCTGCGCGAGAATGCCGTGCATCAGGGATTGGACGAAACGCACGAGACCGTCGACATTGACCGTCGGCAACAGGTCGCCCTCGCGTTTGGCCCGCTCAAACCTTGCGGCGAGCAGGTCGCGCCCGATGGCCTGGCGCCTGAGGACCTCGATGCGGATCGCCTGCGCCTCGTCACCTCCCTGCATCGCGTTAAGAACCATCAGGCAGCCGCGCGGTTGTTCCTCGTCCAACTGGTCGCGTAGCGCCCCCCTGAGGAGTGCCTCGAAAACGCCCCGCGCCGTCGGGGTCTGGAGTGCCTCGGTCATGTAGTCTTTCCGAAGAGACTGGTAGAGGTCGAGAGCCTTGAAAAAGAGCGCTTCCTTGTTGCCGAACGCGGCATAGAGACTTGGGCGGGTGATCCCCATCGCCTCGGTGAGATCACTGAGCGACGCGCCGGTAAAACCCCTGGTCCAGAAGAGCTTCATGGCAGCATCGAGTGCCGCATCTGCACTAAACCTTCGCGGGTCGCGGCTTCGCTCCCCCGCCGGCGGCGAACCCCCTGTACGAATGTTCGTAGCGGCTGCGACGTCCCTGATTGCCCGCCACGCCGCTACCGCCTGCTCGGCAGCCTCTCGCAGGTCGCCGTGCGGTGCCCCGCCGGCGGCCTTCATGGCGAGACCGCCGAGCACCGCCGTTACGTAGCTCGCCAACCGTGAGGTATCAGCCTCTGCCGGGAGGTCGCCCGCCCGCTTCGCTTCTTCGAACCGGTCTCGTAGTTTCAGCTCTGCTGATTGGCGGCGATGCAGCAGCGCAGGCGGGATGTCTGCATTCTCCGCTCCCATCGCCAAACCCGCATGGACGAGAACGCGGCTCGACGTCTGCTCCGGCGAGGTCGTCAGCAAGCGTTTGACGACTCCTTCGGCCGTCGGAGCGGCGAGCGCCCATGCCCAGTGCTCGTCCTCGCGAGCGCTGCAGCGCCTGAGAACGGCGTCGAAGAGCCCGCGTTTGCTTCCAAAGGCGGCGTAGATGCTGGGTGAGTTCAGGCCCATCGCGGCCGTCAGCTCCACCATGGTTGAGCCGTGATAGCCATGGCGGCTGAACACGTCCGCCGCGCGATCCAGCACTTCACTTTCTTCGAACGTACGAGGACGGGCCATTGCCAACCACCATTCTGTAATGTACGTAACATAATAGGCTCGATAGCCAACGCCAAGCGCGGCGTGCGGTACCAGCCGTTTTGTAGCAGGCGTTCTGCCTGCCTGGCTATAAGTGTCAGTAAATTAGGAGATAAGACATGAGTTCGTTCCGTTTCGAGCAGCATGGTATGGTGGGCAAGCTGATCTTGCTCGGTGACGCGGCCAGCGAGCCGGGAGCCGATTATCCCTCGTCGCTGAGGGCTGGCGTGCGTCAGGCATACGAAAGCGACATCCGCGTTCTTCATGTGACTTCCGCGTCCGGCAGCTTCGCCATAGCAGATAACCCAGGTGACATTGGAGGCAAGGGATCGAAATTCCTGGAAGCGTTCGCCGCCGATGTTTTGGCTTCGTTGCGCGCGATTGAGGAATTGCCGATACCGACGGTTGCCTCTGTAAGCGGAATGGCGCTGGGCGGTGGTTTTGAACTCCTTCTCGCATGCGATTTTCTCGTGGCGGCAGAGTCGGCACACCTTTTCTTCCCGGAGGGAATGGTCGGTGGAGTTCCCATGACCGGCGGAGTGCAGCGACTTGCCGATCGCGTCGGCAGTGCGCGCGCCACGCGCCTGGTCCTGCTCTCGGAGATGATATCCGGCAAGGCCGCGTTGGATCTGGGTGTCGCAACCCACCTTGCTCCTGACGCCGAACTGGAGAAGGTCACGGAAGATCTCCTGCAGCGCCTCGCGAACGGACCGACCCTTGCCTACGGGAAGATGCGCTCGCTCATCCGGGCCTGGTCGTCGGGCGGTGTGTCGGCCGCAGACGTCATTACCCTCCAAGTCACCGCTGGTATCCTCGACACCAGGGATGGCGCAGAGGGAATGGCCGCTGCAACTGCGGCTATCCGGAAAGGTGAGCCGATCCCACAGATCCGGTTTTCCGGACGGTAGCTGCATCAAACTTTGATCATCATTCCTCCGAGTTAGGCAGCGGCTCGTCTGCTGCTTAATATCGGCCCGATACCACGGGGGAAGAGCCGGCTCTGCGGCGATGTGTAAAGCCGCTGAGATACAACCATTTAGAGAATATCGAGTTTCGAAGAACTGAAAGTTGACAAATTCGAGTTCAATGATTATATCCGGATAGTCGATATTGCTTGTTTGACTTTTGTTATCGCACGCCGACAACGTGCCCTGGACGAACTTCCCTCTTCAAAATCGAGATTATCATCCGTCGTGCATCTCGCACGTGCGGCCTGTCAATTGCTATGAAAGGGTTTGTTATGACCACTGGCACAGTTAAATGGTTCAATTCCACCAAGGGCTTCGGCTTCATTCAGCCTGACGACGGTGGCGCTGACGCCTTCGTTCACATCTCGGCCGTTGAGCGCGCCGGCATGCGTGAGATCGTCGAAGGCCAGAAGATCGGTTACGAGCTTGAGCGCGATAACAAGTCGGGCAAAATGTCCGCTTGCAATCTTCAAGCTGCTTAAATTGATATCTGCTTTCCTTTGACCACGGATGTACTGGCACTGTTGAAAGCGTGATACCGGCGAGGTCAGGCAAGTTGCCTGGCCTTTTTGTTGCGTTCGCTGAGCGAACACTGCATCATTCCTTAAATCGGAATCGGTTTAAGGAATGACGCAGCAATTCCAAGCGTTCCACCGTCCTTTGCTAAAAAGACGCGCGGCGCTTAAATGAAATCCAGGACGAATATGTCAGATACACACAGCAAATCACGCCAACAGGCGGAGATCGCTTTCGGAAACGCACAATCGCAATTCTTGGCGAGAAGCCGCGCGGTGGAAGAGATCGATCAGACCGTTCGCGCCCGCGAGGAAAAGACCTTGAGACTGCGCGAAGCCCGTGAAGCGAAGGAATTGCAGGATCGCGCGAGCGCGGCCGCCGGCCCTGCCGTGAAGCGAAAAAAGAAAATTTGATTCAAGATCTAGATGATTACACGCCGGATTGGCATAATACTGTCCAGATCCAAATCGAGAAATAGAGCATAGGGTCATCCGAAGAGCCCCACCGGTTTCGGCGTCATGCTCTAGTGTCGCAGTCAAACAGTCAGGTAACAGATTTGAAACACGCCAAAAACAACGAGCTTTCCGATCGTCGCAGCGCCGCTGCCGAAGCCAAGGCGGCTCTCCTCAATGCGTTTCGTACCGCCAAGGATACGGCCGAACCCACGCGGATCGCAAAGCAGGCGGAGCGTCAAGCCGTCGCCGAAGCCCGGGAAGAACGGCGCGCCGAGCGGGAGCGGGTAAAGCGTGAGGAACTGGAGCGGGCTCAAGCCGCAGAAGCTGAACGTCAGGCGGCCGCCGAGGCCGAAGCACGTGCTGATGCCGACGCGCGCGAAGCGGCCGACAAAGACCGGATCGCTCGCGTGATTGCCGATGAAGCCGCCCGAAAGGCCGCACGCGACCTGCGTTACGCCAATCGAAAAGCCAGAAAGTCGTGATTGTCAGCGCTGCCTGTCGTCTGAACAGGCAGCGCCCTCTTTCAAGCGGCCTGCACGGCTGCATTCAACGGGATTTCGACATCGATCTCGAGCGTCGAGACGTATTCGTTGCGATCGATCGTCACCTGCACCTTGTCGTGGTCGAGCTGTACATGCTTGGCGATTACCGCGAGAATTTCCTCGCGCAGCAGCGTGACCAGGTCCGACCCGGCTGAAGAGCGCTCGTGGGCAAGAAGCACCTGCAGGCGTTCGCGAGCGGCCGGTGCGGTTCTCTGCTTGTTGAAAAGACGGAAAATATTCATGCCGCCCTCCGTCCGAAGATCTTGCCGAAAATATTCCGCTTTTCCTCAGGGATCGCCATCGGCAGGGTCTCGCCGGCGAGCCGGCGGGCCGCATCGAAATAGGCCATCGCAGCCGCGCTGCGGCTGTCTGCCAGCGTGACCGGCGCGCCGATGTTCGATGCACGCAGAACATCCATGCTTTCGGGCACGATGCCGAGCAGCGGGATGGACAGGATCTCCAGGACGTCGTCAACCTTGAGCATGTCGCCGCGCTCGGCGCGGTTGGCGTCGTAGCGGGTGAGAAGCAGGTGCTTTTCCATCCGCTCGCCGCGTTCGGCCTTGGCGGTCTTGGAATCCAGCAGGCCGATGATGCGATCGGAATCGCGTACCGACGAGACTTCCGGGTTGGTGACAACAACGGCAGCATCGGCATGGCGCATGGCAAGCGTTGCGCCGCGTTCGATCCCGGCGGGGCTGTCGCAAATGATCCAGTCGAAATAACGCCTCAGGTCAGTGATGACGCGCTCCACGCCCTCGGCCGTCAAATTATCCTTGTCGCGCGTTTGCGAGGCCGGCAGCAGGAACAACGTCTCAAGCCGTTTGTCGCGGATGAGCGCCTGGGTGAGCTTGGCGTCGCCCTGGATGACATTGATCAGGTCGTAGACGACCCTGCGCTCGGCGCCCATGATCAGGTCGAGATTGCGCAAGCCGACGTCGAAATCGACGACGACGACTTTTTCATTGCGTTGCGCCAGCGCCGCTCCCAATGCGGCGGTCGAGGTCGTCTTTCCGACCCCGCCCTTGCCTGACGTGACGACGATCACTTTCCCCATGTCTCTCTCCTTTGCCGTGGCGCAATTCAAAGTGTTTCAACGTCCTTTGCGCATCTTATGAAAGCGCGCGGCGCTGTCGTCAGATCAGTTTCTCTGCCATGATCGCGTCGTCTTCCAGCCAAAGCTGAACAGCTTGTCCGCGAAGATTGGAGGCCATGTCCTCGGCCATTTTGTAGATGCCGTCGATTGCAACCAGCTCGGCCTCGAGCTTGCGGCAGAAAATCCGCGCCGATGCGTTGCCGATGGATCCTGCCATGGCGCGACCGCGCAGCGCCCCGTAGATATGGACCGATCCTCCCGCAATGACCTCCGCGCCGGAGGCGACCGATCCGATGACCGTGACGTCGCCTTCCGGGAAGATCACCGATTGTCCCGAGCGCACGGGCTCCCTGATGACGATCGATTGCATCGCCGGACGGGGTTCGGCGGCTGCCTGTTTCCCGACCGGATCGACAGGCTCATTCGCCTGAACCTCGATGTCGGAAGCCGAGCGGCCGCCTTTGAGCGCCGGGGGCATGCCCGTGCCGAGCATGGAAGGCCGTGCGCCTTCGATACCCATGATGCTGACATTGCGCTTGGCAAGTTCGGCAATCAGGTCCTTCAGCTGCGGCCGGTCGATTTGCAGGTCCGTCAGGTCGAGCACGACAGGCCGTCCGAGGAAGAAGCCGGCCGAGCGCGCGGCCAGATCGTCCAGCCTGATCAACCAATCATCGATGGGAAGATCCGGGGACAGCATGACCGCGAGGAAAGAGCGGCCCTTGATGCGGATAGAGCGAGCGTCTGTTAGCACTTTGGTCATCTATGTGAAGAAATCGTTGACCATGTCTAGCGCGGCTATGGTTAACAAAAAGTTAACGCGGCCTTAACATTCCCCACAATGAGATAAGATACTTCAACCGCAAAACTGCGGCAAGTCCTTGAAAATGTGTTGTAATATCAGCAGGCGTAGAGCGGTTAACGATCCAGCCTTCGACCCGAGCCATAATTATTTCGCTGGCCGGGGAAACGCTCAGCCTTCCGCCTTGCGTTGTGCCTCGGAAATGGCGCGCGCGGCCTCTTCGGAGGAGTTGGCGAGCGAGCGCATCTCGGCGGCAAGCACGGCAAAGCCCGATCCGGCGGTGCCGGCGCGGGCCGCCTCGATGCCGGCATTGACGGCGAGCAGCTTCAGGTAGCGCAGCGATTGCAGGATCTCGTTGGTCTTCGAAGCGGTGACGCGCATGTCGGCGGTCCGTTCATCGATTCGCTGATAGAGCGATTCGATGTTGATGATGCTGCCTTCGAGGTAGAGAAGCTCGCCCTTTTGATCCCAGATGCCGCCGCCGGTCTCTGTCACCCAGATGAGATGACCCATTGCATGGCGGATGCGGTATTCCATCGTCCAGTCCACGCGCTTCTCCAGCGCCCGGCCGACGATTTCGTCCATCAAAGGCACGTCTTCCTCGTACATGATCGAGGTGAAGGTTCGCGTGCGGTTGCCGACGATTTGGTCGGGGGGATAACCGAAGATGCGCTCGATGCCGTCGGTCATCTCAAGCATCGTGTAGTTTTCATCGGCACGGCAGCGATAGAGAAAGCCGCTCATGCGTCCGAGAATGCTCGTTTGAAAATCCATGAAGACCACGTCCGAAGAGAAGAGTTGCAGATGGATTTATGTCGTCACGTTCCAAAGGCGTGGGCCGCAATATGCGGGACGAAGGTGTGCGAACACCTTGTCCCGCGGCAGTCTTCGCCCGATCAGTTGCGCAGATATTCCTCCTTGGAATCGTCGAGCGCGTCGACCCAGGGCGTGTGGTGCTTCGGCGACATGTTGCCGGTCATCAGCGATCGATAGGCATGGTCGCGAAAGCCCATGATATTGTGGGCCTTGTGATGTTCCCACTCCATGAAGGTCCGGTTGGTGCCTTCGATGTCGAAGGAGGGATAATCGGTCTCGGCAAGCAGTTCTTTCACATAATCGCCCTGATACCAGATCATCTGTTCGGCATCCTCGAGCGTCTCCTCGCGGGCGCGCCACATGTCGAAATTGGCTTTCAGCTCCTCTTGCGGCGGCAGCGCGATGCGGCCCATCATCACGTCGCGCGCCCACCAGGCCTGTACGTCGAACATGTTGAAAGTATAGAACTGGTCCTGCATACCGATATAGAAGAGCTGCGGGTTCTTATCGAAGATCACCCCCTTGTAGAGACTGTCCGCCCAAAGGCGGTTGGCGGTCTTCAGCCGGAGGTCGTCAGGCAGGAAGGGGAAGTGATGCTGGTATCCGGTGCAGAGGATTACCGCATCGACCTCCTTGGTCGAGCCGTCGAGGAAATGCGCCGTGCGGTTTTCGAGCCTGGTCAGCAGCGGCCGCTCCTCGAAATTCTCCGGCCATTTGAAGCCCATCGGCTTCGAGCGGTAACTCGTCGTCACCGATTTCGCGCCGTATTTCCAGCATTGCGAGCCGATGTCCTCGGCCGAATAGCTGCGGCCGACGAGTAGGATGTCCTTGCCCTTGAACTCCAGCGCGTCGCGGAAGTCGTGGGCATGCAGTACGCGGCCGTTGAAGGCCTTCACGCCCTCGAAATAGGGCACGTTCGGCGTCGAGAAATGACCTGATGCCACGACGACATAGTCGAATTCCTCGTCATACATCCGGTCCTCGACGCGGTTATGCGCCGTCACCGTGAATTTCTTCGTCGCTTCGTCGAAGCGGACCATACGCACCGGCGTGCTGAAGCGTACCCAATGGCGGACATTCGCCTTCTCGACACGGCCCTTGATATAATCCCAGAGCACGGCGCGCGGCGGATAGGAGGCGATCGGCTTGCCGAAATGCTCCTCGAAGGAATAGTCGGCGAATTCGAGGCATTCCTTCGGACCGTTCGACCAGAGGTAACGATACATGCTGCCATGGACCGGCTCACCATATTCGTCGAGGCCGGTGCGCCAGGTATAGTTCCAGAGCCCGCCCCAGTCCGACTGCTTTTCGAAGCAGACGATCTCCGGGATCTCGGCGCCCTTCTGGGCAGCCGATTGAAAGGCGCGCAGCTGCGCCAGCCCGGAAGGACCGGCACCGATGACGGCTACTCTTGTCATGAAGCATTCCCCTCTTGATTATGCGATATCGATTTACGAAAGAAATTCAAATCGTTACGGTGTTTTCCGCGCCTGAGAGATGCGCGGTGCTGGTGTGCATCGCGGCGCCTCAGTCGGGAAAGATGCCGGGGCTGGTCGGAGCGCCATCGTCATATTTGGATAGCCAGTCGATCGTCGTCTCGCGGAAACGGGTGAGGCCCTTATAATCGATGAGCTCTGGCGGCAGTGTCTTCAGCACGCGCGGGAAGCGCCGCGCCCACTTCGGCACGGTGACGAGTTCTTCCATGTTCATCAGGTAGCAACGGATGACGAAAAGGATGGCGTTGGAACGCGGCAGGCGCCAGAGGCTCTGCAGCTCGACGCGCAGATACACCTTCTCGCCGACATTGCCCGATGTCACGGTGGTGCGATCTGGACCCCATTTGTGATAATTCTCGGGGCTGGTGTCGAGCCGCGGATTGATCGTCATCGTCCAGTTGAACCGCCGTGTCGGCTTGCCTTGCTGCAGGTTCAACAGGAATTTCAGCGCCCGGTCGAAGACGCCGATCTGGTGGGCGAGCGGCACCGGCCCATGCCATTCCATGAAATTCATGCCGATATCGAAATCGAGCGACCAGTCGGCCTGCGTCGTTACCATGCCGGCATCCATCCACAGATTGCCGTCGCGTTGGTCGACGATGCAGAAATCGCCCTGGGCCTGGCGGGTGATGTATTCGAACGGCTCATAGGGCAGCGTCGAGGCATCGCCGAAGGTGAAGCTGTCGTCGATGCCGAGCGGGCGGTTGATCCAGCGCCACTGGTCGCCGTTGCGGATCAGCGTGAAATGGTCGGGATTACCCGCCGCCTGCTCTTCCATCAGCAGTTCCAGCGTATCCCATTGCGCGCTCATCATGTGCGGCAGGGCCTGATAGCGAAGCGGATCCTCCTTCAAAACAAGTGCCCGGTCGTGCATCTCGGCGACATAATGTTCGTCGACGTCGATCAGGTTTTCGAAGACGGTGCCCGCCCGGCCACGCACATGCGGCTCCATGTTGACGGAATACATGTATTCGTCGCGCTCGAAGGGAAACGGGAAGCGCCGGATGTTTTCGGGGCTGTTGCCGTAGCTGAAATCATTCCGGAAGGTTTCCTGCTTGAAGGCTATTGCCATATCGGTCTCCTTGTTCCGCTTCATCCGATGCCGTCAAAGATCGAGATGCAGCCTGTTTCCCTCGAAGCGGGAAACGCAGATCATCACCTTGCGGCCGGAGGCCTTTTCTTCGCTCGTCAGATAGACGTCATTGTGCAGCAGCTTGCCCTCGCAGGTGACGACCCCAGTCTCGCATTGACCGCAGGCGCCGCCGCGACAGAGGAAGGGTGCGTCGACGCCCGCCGCTTCGATCGCCTCCAGCATGCTTTCGTGATGGCCGACCTTCACGCTCTTGCCGGAGCGGATCAGCTCCATCGTGAAAGGCTTGCCGGGCAGCGACGACAGGAACCGTTCCGAATGCAGATTCTGTTCCGGCCAGCCGGCATTGACGCCGGTTTTCAGCACGCCATCGATCATCCCGGACGGGCCGCAGACATAGAGATGCGTACCGAGCGGCTGGCTGTCGAGCAGGCGCGTCAGGGGGATGGCGGCGCCTTCGGCGTCGCAATGGATCTTGATGCGATGGGAACCGTAGCGCTCCAGCAGTTGCCGCCAATAGGCGCCGCGATCGCGCGTGCGGATGGCATAATGCAGCTCGAAATTGGCGCCCTCGCGGGAGAACTGCTCCATCATCGCGATGAAGGGGGTAATGCCGATGCCGCCGGCGATCAGAAGATGCTTGCGTCCGCGCCAGTCCGGCTGGAAGAGATTGACGGGGTAGCTGACCCTCAGTTCGTCGCCTTCGCTCACCTTCTCATGCATGAACGTGGAGCCGCCGCGTGAATCCTCGACATGCAGCACGCTGATCTCATAGGCTGCGCAATCATGCGGCGGCGACATCAGCGAATAGGCGTTGCGGCGCATATGGCCGCCATCGTTCATCGAGACGATGATATGCGCGCCGCCGGAAAAATAAGGCATCGGCTTGCCGTCGAGGCGCTCGAAGCGGAAACGTTTGACGCGTTCGGCGATCGGGGTGATCCGCGCCACGCGGACGGGAATTTCTGTGCCGCCGCTCAAAGGAACAACTCCTCGGGGTCGGGCGCGCTGCCCGGTTCTTCCGCATCGATATTGACGCCCTGGAAGGCGGCGAGCCGGCGCGAATAATGATCGCGCACCAGAAGCGTCAACCCGCAATGGCTGCAGGTAAAGGGACTGGCGGTGACGTCGTCGGTAATGCCCTTGCAATGAACGCATTGCACGCGTCTGGCGAGCGACCCGCGGTGCTCGGTGATGACGGAGGCGTGGTCCATGCCGTAGTCGAGCGCCACCAGCATTGACTGGCCGATGAAGCCTTCGGTGCCCGCAATATAAAGCCGCGTGCCCATATGGGCGGTGGCAAGCGAGCCCTTCAATCGGAAGAGCAGTGTTGCGATCGTCGGGGCCGTGAAAAACATGTCGGCGCCGAGCTGGCGCAGTGCCTCGTCCAGGCCGGAACCTTGCGAGCCGCGGGCGACATAGAGGATTTCGCTGCGGGAAAGGGCGGTTTCGTCAAGCGCCGGCCGCTGGTCGAGGAGAGCCTTGGCACCCTCCCCTTCGAGTGCGAAAATGTGCCGCCGGGCGTGCGGCTGGATGGTCAGGCCCGTGTAGACTGGTCGGCTCTTGATGCCTGCAACGAGCATTTGCGTGCTCCTTAACCTACGGCAGTCCTCTTCTTCTTCTCCGGATCGTCGAAGGGGAGCGTGTGGGCGGTGGCGTTTGCCTTCACGGTCTTGCCGCGGACTTCGAGTTTCGTCCCATGCACCGCCTTGTCAACGTCAAGACGGGCAATCGCCATGGATTTCTTCGTCAGCGACGAATAGCTCGGGCAGGTAATGACGCCAACTTTCTTGCCATCGGCAAAAACGTCGTCGCCGAGATCGGCCGGTCCATCGGCATCGATCAGCATGCCGAAGATCTTGAAGCGTTCCTTGCCCTTGAGGCGGGCATGTTCCTCGGCGCCGCGGAAGCCCGTCTTGCCGGGGCTGACGGTGAAGTCGAGGCCGAGTTCCCAGAGGCTGTCGCCGGGCGGCTGGTCGGCGAAGGGATACATCTGCGAATTGTCGTAGGGGTAGAACAGCAGGTAGCTTTCGACGCGCAGCATGTCGAGCACGGAGAAGCAGCAGGGGATGATGCCCATCTCCTTGCCTTCCTCGACGATCCGGTCCCAGACCATGACGGCGTCCTGGCCGCGCACGAAGATCTCGTAGCCGCGTTCGCCGGTATAGCCGGTGCGCGAGATCATCACCGGTGCGCCGAACAGTGTCGTCTGCATGTGGTGGAAATATTTGAGATCGCGGATGCCCGGGACGTATTTGGCGAGATAGTCGACCGCGAGCGGACCCTGCAGCGACAGGTCATGCAGGTCGTCGTCGAAGAGCACGGCGCAATTTCGGCCTGCCGCCTGCCTGACGATCTCCTCGTGGCCGGAGCCGGAGCCGTGCACCAGCATCCAGGAGTTCGGGCCGGTACGATAGACGATGCAATCGTCGGTGAAGTGGCCGCGCTCGTTCAGCATGGTCGCATAGACCGAGCGGCCGGGATAGATCTTGGTCAGGTCGCGGGTGGCCATGGCGTCGAGGACGGCGATGGCGTGCGGGCCGACCAGGTGCACCTTCTTCAGGCCCGAGACATCCATGATGCCGGCCTTGGTGCGGACGGCGACATGCTCTTCCGACATGTCCTTGTCGTAGGTCCAGGCGGTTCCCATGCCGCTCCAGTCCTCAAGCTTCGATCCCAGAGCGCGATGCCGATCCGCTAGCACTGAGAAACGCCATGATAGAGCCATTCCCGTTCCCTCTTATTTCTTCTACGGAATATTTATTTCCTGAGTATATAAGTCTTTCGCGCCATGGCAACCCCGCCCGCCATGCATTTCCCCAAAACTTCTGTAGCCTCTGCGCGCCGCCGATTGATCCCCGCGATCAACCCATGCGTTCGGAGGCGTAGCTGCCGGGGCTTGCCGGGAAGACCACGGTGCGGTTGCCGTTGATGAAGGTGCGGTGATGGATATGGGCGTGGATGGCGCGGGCCAGCACCTGGCTTTCGACATCGCGGCCGATCGAGACGTAGTCGTCGGGCGACTGCGCATGGGTGATGCGCGCCGTGTCCTGCTCGATGATCGGGCCTTCGTCGAGATCGGCGGTGACGTAATGCGCCGTCGCCCCGATCAGCTTGACGCCGCGGCCGTAGGCCTGCTTGTAGGGGTTGGCGCCCTTGAAGCTCGGCAGGAAGGAATGGTGGATGTTGATGATCTTGCCCGACATCTTCTGGCACATCTCGTCCGACAGGATCTGCATGTAGCGGGCGAGCACGATCAGCTCGGTGCCGGTCTGCTCGGCCACCTCCATGATACGGGCTTCGGCCTGAACCTTGTTGGCCTTGGTGACCGGAATATGGTGGAAGGGAATGTCGTGGTTGACCACGACCTTCTGGTAGTCGAAATGGTTGGAGACGACGCCGACGATGTCGATCGGCAGCGCGCCGATCTTCCAGCGGTAGAGCAGGTCGTTGAGACAATGGCCAAAGCGCGACACCATCAGCAGCACCTTCATGCGCTTCTCGCTGTCGTGAAATTCGTAATCCATCGAAAAGGGGGCGGCGACCGGTGGAAAATCGGCGCCGATCTCGGTGCCCGAAAGACCCTCTTCCGAGATGAACGAGACGCGCATGAAGAACTTGCCGGTATCGAGATCGTCGAACTGCGAGCTGTCGATGATGTTGCAGCCCTTGTCGGCCAGATAACTCGAAATCGCCGCCA